>NZ_JBTJJV010000004.1:0-372328 GCF_054456855.1 Terrabacter sp. AAH1
TTGATAGGCCGGATGTGGAAGCACAGCAATGTGTGGAGCTGACCGGTACTAATAAGCCGATAACTTGACTCACAAAGATGCTACGCGTCCACTGTGCAGTTCCCGAGATACAAACGGGAACCTGCGAACCACCACCAACGAGTGTGGTGAACCATCGCGTCCACGATTTTGATATCTCCATAGAGTTTCGGCTGTCATAGCGAAGGGGAAACGCCCGGCTCCATTCCGAACCCGGAAGCTAAGCCCTTCAGCGCCGATGGTACTGCACTGGTGACGGTGTGGGAGAGTAGGACGCAGCCGGACACACTTTGTCAGAGCGCCCCAGACGGAACTTCATTGATCCGACTGGGGCGCTCTTTCTTTGTGCCCGATGAACGTAGAGGTGGCGCCGACCGAGGTCGGCGCGGAAGGATGCTGAACATGAGTGACCAGGACGGCAACGACAGCCGTAACGAGCGCCGCGACCGCGACGGCGGTCAGCGAGGCCCGGCGCGGGGCCATGGCGCCGGCCGTGGCTCCGGTGCTCCCCGGTCCGGTGGGCAGCGTCGCGACGACCGCGGTGGCTACCGGTCGGATGACCGCCGTTCCGGTGGCGGCCGGGACGACCGTGGTGGCTACCGCTCCGACGACCGCCGCTCCGGCGGCGGCCGCGACGACCGTGGTGGCTACCGCTCCGACGACCGCCGCTCCGGCGGCGGCCGCGACGACCGTGGTGGCTACCGCTCGGACGACCGCCGCTCCGGCGGTGGCCGTGATGACCGTGGGCCTCGCCGCTACGACGACCGTCCGCGTCGGGACGACCGGCCCCGTGGCGGCGCCGGGCGACCGCACGAAGAGGAGCGCCGTGGTGGTCCCCGCCTGACGCCGAAGAGCCCCCGCAAGCCGGAACCGGCCATCCGGGAGGGCGTGACCGGCCATGAGGTGGACCGCGGCGTCAAGAACCAGCTGCGCACGCTGTCCAAGGAGAACGCCGAGGGTGTGGCCCAGCACCTCGTCATGGTGGCCGAGCTGCTCGACGTCGAGCCCGAGGCCGCCCTGGCGCACGCCGAGACCGCGGTACGCCGCGCCGGCCGTGTGCCGGCGGCGCGAGAGGCCCTCGGACTCGTCGCCTACCGCCTCGGCGACTGGGCGCGGGCGCTGGGGGAGTTCCGCACCGTTCGCCGCCTCTCCGGGTCGAGCCACCTGCTGCCGCTCATGGTCGACTGCGAGCGGGCGCTGGGCCGCCACACCAAGGCGCTCGAGCTCGCCCAGACCGAGGAGGCGAACAACCTCGCCATCGACGACAGGGTGGAGCTGGCGATCGTCGTCTCGGGCATCCGCCGCGACCTCGGCCAGCTGGATGCTGCGGCCGCAGGGCTCAGCGACCTGGTCAAGCGGATCAACCCCAACCGACCGTCGGCTGCCCGGCTCTTCTACGCCTACGCCGACGCGAAGCTGGCTGCGGGTGACGCCGAGGCGGCTCGCGACTGGTTCGCCCGTGCCGCCGAGGCCGACCACGAGCTGACCACCGACGCCGCTGAGCGCCTGGAGGAGCTCGACGGCGTCGACGTCACCGACCTGCTCGGCGACGAGGGCCACGACGAGGGCCACGACGAGGGCGACGAGTCCTGAGCGTGGCTGCCGGCGGATGGCTGAGGACGTGAAGGACGCCGCACTCATCGCGGCATACGACGGCGTGGTCTGCGACCTGGACGGCGTCGTCTACCGTGGTGACGACCCGGTGCCAGACGCCCCAAAGGCGCTGCGGGACTTGCGGACTCGGGGCGTCCAGGTCATCTATGCGACGAACAATGCGTCTCGGGTGGTGGCCGAGGTCGCCGAGCACCTCGCCGGTCTGGGCGCGCCCGCGACGCCGGACGACGTGGTCACCAGCGCCGAGGCCGGAGCAGCACAGCTCGCGCGGAGCCTTCCCGCAGGGACGCGGGTGCTCGCCCTCGGCGGTGAGGGCGTCGCGGAGGCCCTCACCCGGGCCGGCCTCGAACCCGTGCGGCCGCGGGACCGCGGCGACGACGCCGGGCCCAACCGTGTGGCGGCCGTGCTTCAGGGCCTCGGGCGCGACCTGACGGTGAGGGACTTCGAGACCGCGGCGCGGCTGCTCGGCACCGGTCTGCCCTGGGTCGCCACGAACGACGACGCGACCCTGCCGCTTCCGTGGGGGCAGGCACCGGGCAACGGCGCCTACGTCGACCTGCTCGTCACGGCGCTCGGACGTCGCCCCGACGTCGTGGGCAAACCCCACCCGCCGCTCTACCGGCTCGCCCTCGACCACCTCGGCACCGATGCGTCGCGCACCCTCGCGATCGGCGACCGGCTGGCGACGGACATCGACGGCGCCGCCGCGGCTGGTCTCGACTCCGCCTGGGTGCTCACGGGCGTCGACCTGCCCTCCGACCTCATGCAGACGCAGGCCACGCCGACCTACGTGATCGGCTCGTTGACCGACCTGTTCCGGCCGTACGCGGCACCGGTGGAGAAGCACGGAAGCTGGCACTGCGGTTCGGCGCGCGCGCGGTTCGCCGACGGTGAGCTGCGTCTCGACGCCGGCGGGGCGAGCCCGGTCGAGGCCGTCCGGGCGGGAGTCGCAGCCCTGCTGGGGGAGCGTGAGGCCGGACGGTCGCCGGACGAGCTCTCCCGCGCCGCTGAGGTCGTACTGAACCGCCTCCTCTGAGCCGTCGTGACGGGAGGACATCGTGACTCGAGGACGCGCGTGCCTGCTCGTCCGGTCGTTGCCAGCGACGGGGTAGCGTGAGCGGACGCAGGACTCGGCACGTACCGCACGGAGGAACCCATGTTTGGCGACACTGACGCCCGCCGCGAGGAGCACGAGGACGTCGACCACCCGGTCCCGCCCGTCACCGGCGACGAGGCCGTCGACGAGGCGATGATGCAGCTCGCTCGGTCGCAAGCGGGGTCGTTCGCCGAGCGCATCGAGTCGGGGGAACACGCGCACCGCAGCCTTCAGAGCCGCCTCGGCGGACTCGGTGGGGCGTGACGGCGCGTCGACTCGACGTCGAGCTCGTGGCCCGAGGCCTCGCCCGGTCACGCACCCAGGCCCGTGAGCTCGTCGCGGCCGGCGTCGTCCTCGTCGACGGCCGACCTGCCGCGAAGCCGGCCCAGCACGTGGACGACGCGTCCGCCGTCGAGCTGACGCGCGAGCCGGACCGGTGGGTCGGGCGCGCCGCGCTCAAGCTGCTGCACGCCGTGCAGCGGTGGCCCATCGAGGTTGCCGGGCGCCGGTGCCTCGACGTCGGCGCGAGCACCGGTGGGTTCACGCAGGTGCTGCTGGAGCACGGCGCGGCCCACGTGACGGCCCTCGACGTCGGCCACGGGCAGCTGGTCTCGTCGGTGGCGTCCGACGAGCGGGTCCGCGACCTGCCGGGCACGAACATCCGCGACGTCGATGCCGAGGCCCTCGGCGGGCAGTTCGACCTGGTCGCCTCGGACCTCAGCTTCATCTCGCTGGCCATAGCGCTGCCGGCCATGCGACCCCTCGTCACCGACGACGGCGACCTCGTCGTGCTCGTCAAGCCGCAGTTCGAGGTGGGCCGTGAGCGGCTCAGCCGCACCGGGGTCGTCACGTCACGGCACGAGCACCGCAGGGTGCTGCGCGACGTCGCCGAGGTCGCGACCGGGGAGGGGCTGCACCTGCACGGCGCCACGGCGAGCCCGATCACCGGGGGAGACGGCAACCGCGAGTTCCTCTTCTGGCTGGCGCCCAGGCCGGTCCCCGACGCGTCCCCGACCTCGACGGATGACATGCTGGAGGCCATCGACCTGGAGGGAGACCCGTGACGCGCCGGATCCTGCTCGTGGCACACCCGCGCCGTCCCGAGGCTCTCGCGGTCGCCAAGGGGGTGGTGCGTCGGCTCACCCACCTCGGCATCGAGGTGTCGCTGCAGGCCGACGAGGCGAAGGCACTCGACCTCAAGGACACCGCCCGCGTCCACATCGCCCCCGCCGAGGAGCAGGTCGCCGAGGGGTGCGACCTCGTCGTCGTGCTCGGTGGCGACGGCACCATCCTTCGCGGCGCAGAGTTCGCCCGGAGCGTCGACGTGCCGCTGCTCGGCGTCAACCTCGGACACGTCGGCTTCCTCGCCGAGGCCGAGCGCGACCGTCTCGACGCGACCGTCGAGCACATCGCCAACAACGACTACGCCGTCGAGGAGCGCATGACGCTCCACGTCGACGCCAAGCTGCACGGAGAGCTCATCGCCAGCAGCTGGGCGCTCAACGAGGTGAGCGTCGAGAAGGCGGCCCGCGAGCGGATGCTCGAGGTGACGGTCGAGGTCGACGGTCGACCGCTCTCGAGCTGGGGCTGCGACGGGGTGATCGTGTCGACGCCGACGGGCTCGACGGCATACGCCTTCTCCGCCGGCGGACCGGTCGTGTGGCCGCAGGTCCAGGCGATGCTGCTCGTGCCGAGTGCAGCGCACGCCCTGTTCGCCCGGCCGCTCGTGCTCGGTCCGGACACCCACCTCGCCGTCGAGATCAAGGCGGCGACCGAGGGCGCCGGCGTCATGTGGTGCGACGGGCGCCGACACGTCGACCTGCCACCGGGCGCACGCATCGAGGTGCGGCGTGGCATCCGGCCGATCCGGCTGGCCCGGCTCACGAGCGCACCCTTCACCGACCGGCTCGTCGCGAAGTTCAACCTCTCGGTCGAGGGCTGGCGTGGCAACGGCGACATGGCACTCACGGTGGACGGCGTCGACGGCGGTGAGGGTGCCCGGCCCTAAGGTGGTCCCGTGTTCAGCCAGATGAGGATCCGTGGCGTCGGCGTCATCGACGACGCCGTCCTCGAGCTGAGCCCCGGGCTCAACGTGCTCACCGGCGAGACCGGCGCCGGCAAGACCATGGTCGTCTCGGGGCTCGGGCTGCTGCTCGGCGAGCGCGCCGACTCCGGGCTCGTGCGCACCGGGTCCGACTCGGCCCTCGTCGAAGGCGTCGTCCAGCTGCCGGTCGACCACCCGGCGCTGGCCCGCGCCGACGAGGCCGGCGCCGACCACGACGAGGGCGAGCTCGTCATCGCGCGCACCATCGCCGCGGCCGGCCGCTCGCGCGCGCACGTCGGTGGCCGCACGGCGCCCGTCTCGGTCCTGGCCGACCTCGGGCAGCTGCTCGTCGCGGTCCACGGGCAGGCCGACCAGTGGCGGCTCAAGCAGGGCGATGCCCACCGCGAGGTCCTCGACGACTTCGGCGGCTCCGAGGTCGTCGCCCTGCGCGACCGGGTGGCCGAGCTCTACGACCGGTGGCGCGACGCCGCCCGCGAGCACGACCGTCTCGTCGCCGAGGCACGTGACCGAGCCCGCGAGATCGACTCCCTCACGGCCTCGCTCGAGGAGATCGAGTCGGTCGACCCCCAGCCCGGCGAGGACCTCGCGTTGCGCGCCGAGGACGCGCGCCTCGCGCACGCCGACACCCTCCGTCTCGCCGCTGCACAGGCGCTGGCCGACCTCAGCGGCGACGAGTATGCCGCCGAGCCGGCTCCCAACGTGCGTGACCTCATCGGGTCGGCCAGGGGAGCCCTCGCGCCGGCCACCACCCACGACGACGCACTGTCCGGGTTCGACACCCGCCTGCACGAGCTGGGCACCCTGGTCACCGACCTGTCCGCCGACCTCACGGCATACCTCGACGACATCGAGCTCGACCCTGAGCGTCTCGGCTTCGTCCAGGAGCGCAGGGCGGCGTTGGGGGTGCTCACCCGCAAGTACGGCGAGACCGTCGACGAGGTGCTCGACTGGTCGCAGCGCGCCGCCGCGCGCCTCGACGAGCTCGTCACGGCCGACGACCGTGTCGAACGCCTCGGGGCTGAGGTCGCCGAGCTGCAGGAGGCCGTCGTCACGGCGTCGCTCGCCCTGTCGGACGCGCGGCGCTCGGCGGGGACCGACTTCGGCGGCAGGGTCTCCGAGGAGCTCGCCCACCTGGCCATGGGCAAGGCGGTCGTCCACGTCGACGTGCGACGCCGCACCGACCCCGAGGGTGTCGGGCTCCCGGACGGCGAGAAGGTGCGCCTCTCGCGTCACGGCATCGACGACGTCGAGATCCTCCTCGCCGCCAACCCGGGTGCCGCACCGCGCAGCGTCGCCAAGGCGGCGTCGGGCGGTGAGCTCTCCCGCGTCATGCTCGCGCTCGAGGTCGTCGGGTCGCGCAGCGCGGCGGCCGACGGAGTGAGCGGCCCGCCGACCTTCGTCTTCGACGAGGTCGACGCCGGCGTGGGCGGACGGGCGGCACTCGACGTCGGGGCACGCCTCGCCGCCCTGGCCCAGCACGCACAGGTCATCGTCGTCACCCACCTGGCCCAGGTGGCGGCGTTCGCCGACCGGCACCTCGTCGTGCACAAGGCCGACGACGGCCGCATCACCTCGAGCAGCGTGTCGGTCGTCGAGGGCGACGCGCGTCTGCGCGAGCTGTCGCGGATGATGGGCGGCGACCCTCACTCCGAGGCCGGCCTCGCCCACGCCGGCGACCTCCTCGAGCAGACCGGCGAGGCGCGGGCCGCCTCCCGGGGCTCGGCCAAGCGCGCCTCGTCACGCGCGTCGTCAGGCACGCCGGCGAGCACGTCGGCGAGCACGTCGGCGAGCACGTCGGCGAGCACGTCGGCGAGCACGTCGGCGAGCACGTCGTCCGGTGGGCGGCGCGCCCGGGCACGCAGCGGCGCCACGTCCTGACCGCCTCGGCCCCGGGGCGTCCGACGTGGCACGATTGAGCGCATCATGGCTCTCCCGATCCGCCGCCGCCCCGGCGCCCGCGACACCGGTCCAGGCGTCACCGGCCCGGCACGCGTCGACCGCCGCACCAAGCGCCTGACGAAGCGGCTCCAGCCGGGCGACATCGCCGTGATCGACCACGCCGACCTCGACAAGGTCAGCGCCGACGCCTTGGTGTCGATTCGCCCGGCCGCAGTGGTCAACGCCAGCGCCTCCATCACGGGGCGCTACCCCAACCTCGGGCCCCAGATCCTCGTCGACGCGGGCATCCCGGTGCTCGACGCCGCCGGTCCCGAGGTCATGGCGATCACCGACGGGGTGCCGCTGCGCCTCGACGGGACGGATCTCTGGTCGGGAGAGAGCAAGGTCGCGACGGGCGCCCTTCTCGACGGCCCTGCGGTGGCGGCGCAGATGCACGACGCGCGCGCGGGGCTGGCCGTCCAGATCGAGGCCTTCGCGACGAACACGATGGAGTTCATCCGCAAGGAGCGCGACCTCCTGCTCGACGGCATCGGGGTCCCGCCCATCACCACCGACCTCGACGGGCGGCACTGCCTCATCGTGGTGCGTGGCTACCACTACAAGGAGGACCTCGAGGCCCTCAAGCCCTACATCCGCGAGTACCGCCCCGTCCTCATCGGCGTGGACGGGGGCGCGGACGCCATCCTCGAGTCCGGGCACCGTCCCGACCTCATCGTCGGCGACATGGACTCCGTCTCCGACAAGGCGCTGCGAAGCGGCGCCGAGATCGTCGTGCATGCCTACCGCGACGGCAGGGCACCGGGGCTCGCCCGGGTCGAGGCGCTCGGCATCAGCCCCGTCGCCTTCCCCGCTGCCGGCACGAGCGAGGACGTCGCGATGCTCCTCGCCGACGACTCCGGTGCCGAGCTGATCGTCGCCGTGGGCACCCACGTGACCCTCGTCGAGTTCCTCGACAAGGGCCGGGACGGGCAGGCCTCGACCTTCCTCACGCGGCTGCGCGTCGGCGGCAAGCTCGTCGACGCCAAGGGCGTCAGCCAGCTCTACCGCGCCCGCATCCCCGGGCGGCTGCTCGTGACCATGCTGCTCGTCGGCATGCTGGCCTTCTTCGCCGCCCTCGCCTCCACCCCGGCCGGGCAAGCCTGGCTGCAGGTCCTCGCCGCCCGCTGGGACGACCTCTGGACCGCCGTCGTTGGGATCTTCGCGTGATCGACTTCCGCTACCACCTCGTCTCGATCATCTCGGTGTTCCTGGCCCTCGCGGTGGGCATCGTGCTGGGCGCCGGCCCCCTGCAGGCCAACCTCGGCGACCAGCTGAGCGACCAGGTGGCGGCCCTGCGCACCGAGAAGCAGGGCCTCAACGACAAGCTCACGACGAGCGAGAAGCTCGTCGACGCCTCCGACGAGTTCGCCACGGCCGTGCAGCCGCGTGTCGTCGGCGGGCGCCTCACCGGCCACCGCGTCGTCGTCGTCGTGATGCCGTCCGCCGACGGCACCATGGTCAAGAACCTCGAAGAGGTCGTCCGCCAGAGCGGGGCCGCCCTCACCGGCACCGTGTCGATCGGGCCCGACTGGTTCGACGCCGGCCGGGCCACCGAGCGCGACCAGGCCGCGCGCGCCGGCGCCACGGCGCTCGGCCTCGACTCCACGGCGACCGGCGACGACCTGCTCACGACGGTGCTCACGCAGCTCACCGTCTCCAAGGCGCCGGCCAACGCGTCGCCGGCACGCGCAGCCGGGCTCAAGGCCCTCGTCGACGCCGACCTGCTCGACTCGTCCGTGGCCGACCTGCCCACCGCCGACGTGGCGATCGTCGTGTCGGGCGACTTCGCGGGCGACGACAGGGTGGTCGCCGCCCGGTCCGACGCGATCCGTTCCCTCGTCGAGGCGATGGCGGGCTCCTCGCGGGCCACGGTCGTGGCCGGTGGCAGCACCGTCGCCGCGGCCGGCCAGCCCGTCACGTCCAACGCCGTCCAGGCAGTCCGTGAGAAGTCCGAGACCGCGGGCGTCGTCGCCACGGTCGACCACGCGCGCTCGGGCGACGGTCCCGCCGCGGTCGTGCTCGCCGTCGAGGACGTCCTCGACGAGCGCATCGGTCACTACGGCGTCGACGCGGGTGCGACCGCCACCGTCCCGAGAGTGCTCCCGTGAGGTCCGGGCGCCGGCGCGCCGGTTCGGTCGCCGGGCCCGGCGACGAGCACCGCACCTCCTCCGCTTCGTCCGTCAGGTCGTCCGTCAGGTCGTCCGTCGGGTCGACCGTGGTGCCGTTGCTGGTGTCCGCGGCCACGTCCGCGGCGCTGTTGCGAATCGGGCAACGCCTGCCCCGCGCGGCCGCCCAGCCGTGGGAACGCACCAACCACGCCGGACGTCCCGTCACCCTCCTCGAGGGGCCGGCCTGGGTCGGCGGCGCTGTTGGTGGGGCGCTCGCGGGCGCGGCCCTCGGCGCGCGGACGGGTGGGGTCGCGGCAGGCAGCGCCGTCGTGGTGGCCGTCGCCGCCGGGGCGCTCGGCGCCCTCGACGACCTCACCGGCGGTGCCGACGACAAGGGCCTCAAGGGGCACCTCGGGGCTCTCTCCCGCGGTCAGGTGACCACCGGCGCGGTCAAGATCGTGGGCCTCGCGGCCTCCGGCCTCGTCGGTGCGGCCATGGCCGACGCCCGGACGGCCGACGGTGGCGGTCGCGGGGGAGCGCTCGCCACGCTGGTCGGCGGCGCCGTGGTCGCCGGTGCGGCGAACGCCGTCAACCTCTTCGACCTGCGTCCCGGGCGTGCGCTCAAGGTGACCGCCCTCGCCGGACTGCCGCTCCTCGGGACGCTTCCCGGGGCCGTCGCCGTCGGGTCGTCGGCCGGCGTGGTGCGCGACGACCTCGCGGCCCGCTCGATGCTCGGCGACACGGGCGCCAACGCCGCCGGCGCGCTCGTCGGCCTGGCCCTCGTCGAGCGCACCCGCCTGCCCGGCCGGGTCGTCGCCCTCGCGGGGCTGGCCGCCCTGACACTCGCGTCGGAGCGGGTCAGCTTCACCCGCGTCATCGACGGCCATCCGGTGCTGCGGCGGCTCGACCGGTGGGGCCGGGGGAGCCGGTGACCCCCGCGGCCCCGGCGCGCAGTGGGTCCGCGCGCAGAGGTCTCCCGCGTGGGGGGCTCCTCGCCGCGGCCGGCACGATCGCCGTGCTCACGCTCCTCGCGCGCGTTGTCGGCTTCGGCCGCTGGTTCGCCTTCTCGCACTCGGTCGGCGCGACGTGCGTCGGCAGCGTCTACCAGTCCGTCAACGCCGTGCCCAACGTGCTGTTCGAGATCGCGGCGGGTGGCGTGCTCGCCGCCGTCGTGGTGCCCCTCGTCGCCGGTGCGCTGGCCCGCGGCGACCGTGCCCACGCCGACGAGACGGCCTCCGCGCTGCTCAGCTGGGCCGTGGTCGTGCTCGTGCCCCTCGGCGCCGTCGTGGCGCTGGCGGCGCGGCCCCTGGCGTCCGCGTTGCTCGGCACCGGCTGCTCGGGCGAGGTCGACCTCGGCGCCGAGCTGCTGCGCGTCTTCGCCGTGCAGATCCCGCTCTACGGCGTCGCGATCGTGCTGGCCGGCGTGCTGCAGTCGCACCGTCGCTTCGTCGGCGCCGCACTGGCTCCGCTGCTCTCCAGCGTCGTCGTCATCGCCGCCTACCTCGCCTACCGCGCGCTCGTGCCCGACCCGGCCGCAGCGATCGGCGACGTGCCGGGGTCGGCGACGGCCGTGCTCGGTGCCGGCACGACGTTCGGGGTCGTCGCGCTCGCGCTGCCTCTCGTCGTCCCCGTGCGCCGCGCCGGCATCCGCCTGAGGCCCCGGCTCCGGTTTCCCGACGGTGTGGCGCGGCGGGTGAGGGCCCTGGCCGTGGCCGGCCTGCTGGCGGTGGCGGGACAGCAGCTCGCGACGCTCGTCGTCATCCGGCTCGCCAACGACCGCGGCGGCTCGGGCACGCTCAACGTCTACACGTACGCCCAGGCGGTGACCCTCCTGCCGTATGCCGTCCTCGCCGTTCCGCTCGCCACCGCCGCGTTCCCGTCGCTGGCCGGCGCACAGGCCGCCGGAGGGACCGCCGGGCAGGGCGGCGACCAGACGGGGGCGGCCTCAGGAGGCGGCACGTCCACCGACAAGAGCGTCGACGCGTCCGCGACGCTGCGCCGGGCGTGGCTCGCCACGGTCGTCGTGTCGCTCTTCGGCGTGGCCGCGCTCGTCGCGGTCGCCGTGCCGGTCGGCGCGTTCTTCAGCGCCCTCGATGCCGGTTCAGACCGGGCCGCCTCGCTAGGGACGCTCTCGGCGATGGGTGACGCGGTCACCGCCTTCGCCCCCTCGGTGGTGGCCCTCGGCGCCATCGGGCTGCTCACGCGCGCGTCCTACGTGCGTGGCCGGGCCGTGGTCGCCGGTGGCCTCGCGGGCCTCGGGTGGCTGTCCACCGTCGTGGTGCCGCTCCTCGTCCTCGAGCCGGACGGGGCGGGGGGACCGGACACGCTCCGCGCCCTGGCCGCCGGGTCGAGCGCGGGCCTCGCGCTGGGCGCCGTGCTGCTCGTCGCGCTGGTCGCCCGCAGCTGGGGCTGGTCGTCGCTGCGGCTGCCGTGGCGGCCACTCGGCGCGGCACTCGCCGGGTCCGTCGCGGCCGCGGCCGCGGGCCGAGCGGTGAGCTCGTGGCTGGCGGCGCGGGGGGTCGGGCACACGCTGGGCTCGAGCCTCGTGGTGGGCGTCGGCGCGGGACTGCTGGCACTTGCCGTCATGGTCGGGGTGGCCCTGGCCATCGACCCGTCGCTCGGGCACCGGGTGCGTCGATCGCGCGCGGCCGTCGTCCCTGCCTCCGACGTCGAGGAGGTCGCCCCGTGAGGGTGCTCATGGTCGTCGGGCGTGCAGCGGGAGGGGTCGGCGCCCACGTCGACGCGCTCGTCTCCGGCCTGCGGGCCGAAGGCCATGACGTCCAGGTCGTGGCGGCCGGGTCGACCGCGGACACCTTCGGCTGGCACGACGCGCACCGGCTGTGGCCGGTCCATGCCGGCGCGCGCGCACCGCGAGGTCTGCTCGACTGGCACCGGATCATGCAGCTCGCCGGAACGGTCGACGTCGTCCACGCCCACGGCCACCAGGCCGCGGTCGTGGCTGCCGTCGCCGTGCTGCGCGCGCGTCCGCAACCGCGGCTGGTGGCGTCGTTGCACAACGACCTCCCGCCGGCGACCGGGGGACTGGGTGGCCTGAAGTCCTCGGTGGGGCGCTCCGCCGTCGGCTGGGCGCTGCGTCGGGCCGACCTCGTCACCGGGGCCAGCGACGACCTCGTCGCGCTGGCCGAGTCGCTCGGAGCCCAGCGCGCCGAGATCGCCCACGTCCCCTCGGCCCGAGTCGCCCCACTAATCGACGCCGACCGCCTGACGCCCGACGAGCGGGCGCTGCTGCTCTCCGGAGCGGGCATCCCCTCCGGACCTCCCGTCGTGCTCGTGGTCTCGAGGATCGCCCCGCAGAAGGACCTCGGGACGCTGGTCGCCGCGGCGGGACTGTCGACGTCGGCCGCGTCCTGGGTCGTCGTGGGCGACGGAGACGCCGGCCTGCGCAGCCGCCTCGAGGAGGTCGCACACGGCATACGTGGACCCGAAGGACAGCCCGCCGGCGCGACACGCCCGAACGTGCACTTCGTCGGGGCTCGTGACGACGTCACGAGCTGGCTGCGTCTCGCGGACCTGTTCGTCCTCACGAGCCGCTGGGAGGCGCGAGCGCTCGTCGTGCAGGAGGCGATGGCGGCCGGAGTGCCGGTCGTCGCGACGCGGACCGGGGGCCTGCCCGGGTTGCTCGCCGGGGCGGGTGTGCTGGTGCCGGTGGGCGACCCGGCAGCCACGGCGGCCGCGGTCGACCGGCTCCTCGAAGACCCGGACGAGCGGGCCAGGCTGGGTGCCGCGGGCCGTGCCGTCGCGGCGTCCTGGGACTCGCCGCAGGACGAGGCGCGCCGATGGGCGGACCGGTATGCCCGAGACCCCCGCGCGATGACGTAGACTTAAAGCCCGTGGTGGAAACGACGAAGCACATCTTTGTGACCGGGGGCGTGGCCTCCTCGCTCGGCAAGGGCCTGACGGCCTCCAGCCTCGGACGACTTCTCAGATCGCGTGGCCTCAAGGTCACGATGCAGAAGCTCGACCCCTACATCAACGTGGACCCCGGGACGATGAACCCGTTCCAGCACGGCGAGGTCTTCGTGACCGACGACGGCGCCGAGACGGACCTCGACATCGGTCACTACGAGCGGTTCCTCGACGTAAACCTGGTCGGCGCCGCGAACGTGACGACCGGCCAGGTCTACAACAACGTCATCGCCAAGGAGCGCCGCGGCGAGTACCTCGGTGACACGGTCCAGGTGATCCCGCACATCACCAACGAGATCGTCGCCCGCATGCGGGCGCTCGCGACCGGTGGCGCCGACGCGCCCGACGTCATCATCACCGAGATCGGCGGCACCGTCGGCGACATCGAGTCGCTGCCCTTCCTCGAGGCGGCCCGCCAGGTGCGCCACCTCATCGGCCGCGACAACAGCTTCTTCCTCCACGTCTCGCTCGTGCCCTACCTCGCCCCGAGCGGTGAGCTGAAGACGAAGCCGACCCAGCACTCGGTGGCAGCCCTGCGCCAGGTCGGCATCCAGCCCGACGGCCTCGTGCTCCGCGCCGACCGCGACATCCCCGAGCCGATCAAGCGCAAGATCTCACTCATGTGCGACGTCGACGTCACCGCCGTCGCGGCGTGCGTCGACGCGCCGAGCATCTACGACATCCCCAAGGTGCTGCACCGCGAGGGCCTCGACGCCTACGTCATCCGTCGCCTCGGGCTCAACTTCCGCGACGTCGACTGGACCGAGTGGGACCAGCTGCTCGAGCGCGTGCACGACCCCGAGCACGAGATCGAGATCGCCCTCGTCGGCAAGTACATCGACCTGCCCGACGCCTACCTCTCCGTCACCGAGGCGCTGCGCGCGGGCGGATTCCACCACGACGCCAAGGTCAACCTCCGCTGGGTCGCCAGCGACGAGTGCCAGACCGAGGCCGGTGCCCAGCGCGCCCTCGGCGGCGTCGACGCGGTGCTCGTGCCCGGCGGCTTCGGCGTGCGCGGCATCGAGGGCAAGCTCGGGGCGCTGCGCTGGGCCCGCGAGAAGCAGGTGCCGACCCTCGGCATCTGCCTCGGCCTGCAGTGCATGGTCATCGAGTACGCCCGCACCGAGCTCGGCATCGCCGACGCGAGCTCGACCGAGTTCGACCCCGAGACCGCTCACCCCGTCATCGCGACGATGGAGGAGCAGAAGGCGTTCGTCGAGGGCGCCGGCGACCTCGGCGGCACGATGCGCCTCGGCCTCTACCCGGCGGCCCTCAAGGAGGGCAGCGTCATCCGCGAGGCGTACGGGCAGTCCGAGGTCAAGGAGCGCCACCGCCACCGCTACGAGGTCAACAACGCCTACCGCGCCGACCTCGAGAAGGCGGGCCTCGTCTTCTCGGGCACCTCGCCCGACGGCACGCTCGTCGAGTTCGTCGAGCTGCCGCGCGACGTGCACCCCTACTACGTCTCGACGCAGGCGCACCCGGAGTTCCTCTCGCGCCCGAACCGCGCGCACCCGCTCTTCGCCGGCCTCATCGGGGCGGCTCTCGAGCGGCAGCGCAGCGAGCGGCTCGTCGAGGTGGAGCGGCACCGCAGCCACGACGCCGCCGACGCGTCGGACTCCGATGACCAGGGCAGCCAGCGCGACGAGCTCGCGTCGGTCTCCGCCGGCGCCACCGACGCCGACTGACGGGCGGGGGAGCAGCGGTTGAGCCTCGGCGCGCCCATCGGCACCGGCAGCGACATCGTCGAGGAGTGGGCCGCCGAGCCCGTCCTCGAGTCGTCGACCCCGTTCGAGGGGATGATCTTCGACGTCGTGCGCGAGCGCGTCGACCTCGGCGTTGGGGGTGTCGTCACCCGTGACTTCGTGACGCACCCCGGCGCGGTCGCCATCCTCGCCCTGCGCGAGGTCGAGGGCGTGGACCACGTGCTGCTCATCAGGCAGTACCGCCACGCGAGCGGCGGGCACGTCTGGGAGCTGCCGGCCGGTCTGCTCGACGTGGCGGGTGAGCCGCCGCGCGACGCGGCCGCCCGCGAGCTCGCCGAGGAGGTCGACCTCGTCGCGGACGAGTGGCACGTGCTCGCCGACGACGTCACGTCGCCGGGCGCCTTCCCCGAGACCGTACGCATCTTCCTCGCCCGCGGCCTGAGTGACGTCCCCGAGGCCGAGGCGCACCAGCGCACCGCCGAGGAGCTCACGCTGCGGCCGCTGTGGGTTTCCCTCGACGACGCCGTCGACGCCGCGCTCACGGGGCGCATCAGCAACTCCGCCACGCTCGTCGGACTCCTCAGCGCCGGACTGTCGAAGAGCCGCGGCTGGTCGACGCTGCGACCCCACGACGCCCCGTGGCCCGCCCGCGAGGCGCAGGCCACCTCGGCCACCTCGTCGGCCTCGTCGGCCTCGTCGACACCGTGAGCGGCTCGTCCGCCGGTGGTTCCTCCGGTCGCTCCGGCCGTTCCTTCGGCGGTGGTCGTAGTGGTGGTGGCACGACTCCCGTCCGCGGCTGCCCGTGCGGCAGCGGGACGGCATACGCCCTGTGCTGCGGGCCGGTGCTCGCCGGCGAACGCGACGCTGCCACGGCAGAGGAGCTGATGCGCTCGCGCTACACGGCCTTCGCCACGGGCGACGTCGACCACCTCGTGCGCACATGGCACCCGCGCACGCGTCCCGAGGTGCTCGAGCTCGACCCGTCGACGACGTGGACGGGCCTCACCGTCGTCCGCACCGAGCGCGGCGCCGCCGCCGACGACGAGGGTGTCGTCGAGTTCGTCGCCGGGTTCGAGGAACCGTCAGCCGCCAACGGACGAGCGGCGACGGGTCGCCTGCACGAGCTCAGCCGTTTCGCCCGGCGTGCCGGCCGCTGGGTCTATCTCGACGGCGACCAGCGCTGAGCCGTCGCCCGGCCGGCCCGCCGTCGCGCCACGACGCCCGGCTCGCAGCACCGCGACCGCGACGCCGCCGAGGAGCACCAGCCCCCCGACGATCTCGAGGGCGTGCGGCCGCTCGTCGTAGACGAGTGCGGCAGCCGCCATGCCGAACACCGGCACGAGCATCGCGAACGGTGTGACCCTGGCGACGGGGTGGCGGCTGAGCAGCGTGTTCCAGATGCCGTAGCCGACGAGCGACGAGAGGTATGCCGTGTAGGCCGTCGACAGCACGGCGGACCACTGGACGTTGCCGAGCGCGTGCCCGGTGGCAGCCGGTCCCTCGAAGACGAGGGAGAGGGCGAGGGCGGGAACCGGGACGACGAGACCCGACCACACCGTGACGCCCAGGCCGGAGCCCAGGCCGGAGCCCAGGCCGGAGCCCGCGCCGGTGAGCGAGCCGGAGCGCGAGCCGGCCCGACGGGTCAGCACGTTCCCGACAGCCCACGAGACGGCTGCCAGGA
The DNA here is from genome assembly GCF_054456855.1 of Terrabacter sp. AAH1. Classification (NCBI taxonomy): domain Bacteria; kingdom Bacillati; phylum Actinomycetota; class Actinomycetes; order Micrococcales; family Intrasporangiaceae; genus Terrabacter; species Terrabacter sp. AAH1. The sequence continues at coordinate 16,154 of NZ_JBTJJV010000004.1, forward strand.
CGAGCACCAGGAGGGGGAGCACCGGGGCGCTCAGGCCACGACCGACCGCGATGGTGACCAGCCCCGCACCGCCGAGGGCCACGCCGACGCGCTGGGCCACCGATGGCCGCTCGCGCAGCCACAGGGCGGCGATGACGACGGTGAGGAGCACCTGCGCCTGGAGCACGAGCGACGAGAGACCGGGCGGCATCCCGAGCTCGAGGGCCAGGTACATGAGGGCGAACTGCCCGAGGCTCGTGAAGACGCCGATCAGGGCCAGGTCGCGCCAGGGCAGACCGGGACGGCGCACGAAGAAGACAGCGGGCACGCACACGACGACGAACCGCACCGCGAGGAAGAGCAGGGGTGGCACCGAGTCGAGGCCCGTGCGGATCGCGACGAAGTTCGTGCCCCAGATGATCGCGACGAGGACGGCGAGAGCGGTGTCACGAGGGCGCATGTCCACCATCGTGGGGGCGTGGACCGTTCACGTCCATCAAACTGTCATGACGTCGACTGTGTAGCATCGCTGCATGATCGATCCGGTGGCCCTGCGTTCGCTCGTCGCCGTCGAGACGCACGGCTCGGTCGGGGCCGCCGCGGCCGCCCTCGACTACACGCCCAGTGCCGTCTCACAGCAGATCAAGCGGCTCGAGGTCCAGACCGGCGTCCAGCTGCTCGAGCGTCAGGGTCGCGGGGTGCTGCTCACCGAAGCCGGTCGCACCCTGACCGAGTCGGCCCGCGACCTGCTCTCGCACATGGAACGCCTCGAGTCCCGGTTGCACGGCGTCAGCGGCGAGGCGGTGGGCACGGTGCGGCTCGCGACGTTCGCCACGGCATACCGGGGCATCGTGGTGGGCGCCCTGGCCCGGCTGCGCGAACAGGCCCCCGGCGTGACGGTGCGCCCCGACGAGATCGACCCGTGGGACGCCGTCGACGCCGTGGCGTCCGGGTCGCACGACCTCGCGCTCGTGCACAACTGGGAGCCCCTGCCGCTCGCGATCCCCGACCACCTCGAGGTGCGTCACCTCGGGCGCGACCGGGCCGACGTCCTGGTCCCCGCCGGCCACCGTCTCGCCCGCGCGACGAGCATCGGCGTCGGTGACGTGCTCGACGAGCAGTGGGCCAGCGTCGCACCCGGCTCGATCTGCCACCAGTGGCTCCAGAAGATGTACTTCGACGTGGGTCGTGCGCCGCGCATCGGCCACGTCGCCCTGGAGTTCGCCACCCACGTGGCCCTCGTCGCAGGCGGCGAGGCCATCGCGCTGGTGCCCCGGCTCGGCCGAGGCCCCCTGCCCGACGGCGTCGTCGCGGTGCCCATCGTCGACCCAGTCTCGGAACGAACCGTGAGCCTGGTCTGGCGCCGCACCATGACAGCCAGCCCAGCCCTCGCTGCGGTCACGGAATCCCTTGCCGCAGAGGGCTCCCGGGACCTGGCGCCTGTCTAGCCGACCGCGTCGTCACTCGAGCACGACGAGCTGCTGGGTGGCCCGGGTCATCGCGACGTAGTGGTCGACCGCGCCCTCGATCCCCACGCCGAACGATTCCGGCGCGACGAGCACCACGAGGTCGAACTCGAGACCCTTCGAGAGCTCGGGCGTGAGGGACTGGACCCGGGGGCGTGGGGCGAACGACGGGTCACCGATGACGCAGGCCACGCCGTCGTCGTGCTCGGCGAGCCAGCGCCCGACGACCGTCTCGAGGGCGGCCCGCGACCCGTGCACGACGGGCACCCCGCTCCGGCGGATCGAGGTCGGGACGTTGGCGTCGGGCAGGACCGCGCGGATGACCGGCTCGGCCTCGGCCATGACCTCCTCGGGCGTGCGGTAGTTGATGCTGAGCGAGCGCATGGAGACGCGGTCGAGGCCGACCCGCGCGAGCCGCTCCTCCCACGACTCGGTGAAGCCGTGCCGGGCCTGCGCGCGGTCGCCGACGATGGTGAGGCTGCGTGAGGGGCAGCGCGCGAGCAGCATCTGCCACTCGGCGTCGGTGAGCTCCTGCGCCTCGTCCACGACGACGTGTGCGAACGGTCCGGCGAGCAGGTCGGGGTCGGCGCCGCCGCCGTCGCCGTCGTCGAGGGCGCCCCGCAGGTCCTCTCCGCGCAACATCGACATGAGGTGCATCTCGGAGTCGTCGCTGGCGATGAGGTGCTCGACCACCTTGGCCATCTCGTCGCGCTCGGCCGCCACGGCCGCCTCGTGACGGCGGCGGCGGGCAGACACCTCGGGGTCGCCCAGCCGCTGGCGGGCGGCGTCGAGCAGGGGCAGGTCGGACACCGTCCACGCGGTGGGTTCGGCCCGCTGGAGGGCGCGCACCTGCCGGGCCGTGAGGGACGGGGCGCAGCGACGCAGGTACGCCGGGACCGTCCACAGGTCGCCCACCAGCTCGGCGGCGTCGAGCATGGGCCACGCCCGGGCCAGGGCGGTGCGGAGGCCTCGGTCGCGCTCGACCGAGGCCCGGACCATCTCGGGAGTCGCCTCCTCGTCGTCGTGCCGGTCGACGACGATCGTCACGAGCTCGTCCCAGATCACGTCGCGCGCCTCGTTGTGCGGCGTGCCGGGGGAGGGGGCGTCGAACGCGGCGGCCCAGTCGTCGGGTCCGAGCACGACGTCGTCCCAGGGCGTCGAGACCTCGACGCGCTCGGTGGGTGGCTCCTCGTAGAGCCGGACGGCCGGGTCGATGGCCCGCACCAGCTCGAGCGAGGCCTTGAGCCGGGCGACCTCCGGGTCCGTCTCGGTGGTGGCCGTCGCGCCCTCGGGCACGAGGTCACGCAGGGTGCAGGTCTGCACGCCCTCCTCGCCGAGGCTCGGCAGCACGTCGGAGACGTAGGCGAGGTACGGCTCGTGGGGTCCGACGAAGAGCACGCCGCCGCGTCGGTGCCCGAGACGCGGGTCGGCGTAGAGCAGGTATGCCGTCCGGTGCAGCGCGACGACGGTCTTTCCCGTGCCGGGACCGCCGTCCACGACGAGCGGCCCCCGGGACCCGGCGCGCACGATGGCGTCCTGGTCGGCCTGGATGGTGCCGAGCACGTCGCGCATCCGGGCGGACCGGTTGGCGCCGAGGCTCGCGACGAACGCCGACTGGTCGTCGAGGGCTGCGTGGTGGTCGATGCCGTCCTCGACGAAGACCTCGTCCCAGTAGTCGCTGACACGCCCCCGGGTCCACCGGTAGCGGCGCCGGTTGGCCAGCCCCATCGGGTTGCCGTGGGTGGCGCCGAAGAAGGGCTCGGCGGCGGGGGAGCGCCAGTCGACGAGGAGCCGCCGGCCGTCCTCGTCGGTGAGGCCGAAGCGGCCCACATAGACCGGTTCCGCACTGTCCGTGTCGTCCTGGGCCACCATGCGGCCCAGGGTGAGGTCGATGCCGTAGCGCCGCAGCGCACGCAGGCGCGCCGTGAGGCGGTGCACCTCCTGGTCGCGCTCGAGCGCGGTCTGGCCGTGTCCGGCGGGTGCGCGGCGCACCGCATCCAGCCGGTCGGACAGCTCGGCGACGGTTTGCTCGAGGCTGCGGGCGATGGCGGCGAAGTGCGCCTCGTCGCCGGCGATGAGCACGGGGTCGGACTTGTGGGCGAGGTGGGCGGGAAGGTCGAAGGCGTCGGTGGTCAGAGGTGTCACGCGTGCTCCGCTCCGGAGTTGCGACCAAAGGTGGACCGTGATTCTGGACCACGAGCCGGGCCTTGCCGCAAGGCCCCCCGTGCGCTATACCTTGGAGTGGAGGGGCCTTACGAATCCCTCCTTTCGCTGTCCGGCGCTGCCGACGGCGCTCAGCTGGTGACGGGCGCGGACGCCTCATCTGCGTCGCGGCGTGCGTCGAGGGCAGCCTGCTGGCGCTTGGATGGCTGGTCGAGGCGCAGCGGACCGCGGAGTCGGCCGAGCGGCTTCTCGACGAGCACCCACGACAGCCACGAGATGAGGATCGCAGCGGCGATGAGCACGAGGTTGCGCGGCGTCGAGTGCTCTCCGAGCAGCTTGCTGTTGATGAGCGTCTGGTGCCAAAGGTAGAGCGCGTAGCTGATCGTCCCGAAAAAGACCATGAACCGAGAGCCGACGAAACGCGAGTGGCCGGTCACTGCCGAGTAGACGAGCCACAGGCCGATGAGGGCAAAGACCGCGCCGAGCGGGCGGAACAGGGGGTGGTCCACCGAGAGAGCCCGGCCCGGGAACGACGACAGAGCCACGAGGACGACGAACGGCACCGCCGGGTTGGTCGCGGGTAGGCCGACCCCGCGCGACCTGAGGTGCGCGAGCGCGAAGGCGAGGCACACACCGAGGAGAAGCGCGAACGCGTTCGTCTCGGTCGAGATGTCGAGGCGCACCGACGAGCCCTGCGTCCACACGCTGTAGAACGTAGCGACCGCGGCGAGGGTGAGCACGATCGTCAGCGCCTTGGAGCGGAACCACCGGACGATGACGATGAAGAGCGTCGGCCAGATGACGTAGAACTGCTCCTCGACCGACAGCGACCATAGGTGGTTGAGCACACCAAGATCGGTGCCGAGGATTCGCACGTAATTGCCCACGTACAGGATCGAGGCGAGCGCCTGCACGGGATAGTGCGTCAGGGTTTGGGGGTTGGTCGATGCGAGCAGCACTGGCACGGCCGCGAGCAGCAGCACGAGGGCCGGTAGGAGGCGCAGCGCCCGGCGACCCCAGAACCGCCAGAGGCTGAGCACGCTGTAACGATCGTGCTCGCGGATGAGGAGGCTCGTGATGAGGTAGCCGGATAGCACAAAGAAGAGGGTGACGCCCGAGAGGCCACCCCAACGCACAGGGAGTCCCGAGTGGGCGGCCACGACGAGCAAGATCGCCAGGCCGCGGACGCCGTCGAGGTCCCGATTCCGCGAGTGCTGCATGGCGGGCAAGTCTAGGGCGTGCGTGGACGGGGCCCGTACCCGCACACCGTAGGATTGGGGGTCGGTGCCCGCCGAGGTGGGCACCGCGCGACGCCCACGGCGCGTTCAACCCCCGCCCGTCCCGGAAGGATTTTCCGTGCTCCGCACTCACGAGGCCGGCACGCTCCGTGCCGACCACGCAGGTCAGACCGTCACCCTCACCGGCTGGGTGGCGCGGCGTCGAGACCACGGTGGGGTCGCCTTCCTCGACCTGCGGGACGCCTCGGGGGTCGCCCAGGTCGTCGCGCGCGACGAGGTGCTCGCCCAGGGCGGCGCGCACGACGTGCGCAACGAGTACTGCGTCAAGGTGGTCGGCGAGGTGCGCGAACGTCCCGAGGGCAACGCGAACCCCGACCTGCCGACCGGCGACATCGAGGTCATCGTCAGCGAGCTCGCGGTGCTCAACGCCGCGGCCCCGCTGCCGTTCCAGATCGACGAGCGCGTGACGGTCGGCGAGGAGGCCCGCCTCAAGCACCGCTACCTCGACCTGCGGCGCCCCGGCGCCAGCTCGGCCGGCTCGGCGATCCGACTGCGGTCCAAGGTCAACGCCGCTGCCCGCAAGGTGCTCGGCGGACGTGACTTCGTCGAGATCGAGACGCCCACCCTCACCCGCTCGACGCCCGAGGGTGCGCGCGACTTCCTCGTGCCGGCCCGCCTCGCGCCCGGCTCGTGGTACGCCCTGCCGCAGAGCCCGCAGCTGTTCAAGCAGCTGCTCATGGTCGCCGGCATGGAGCGCTACTACCAGATCGCGCGCTGCTACCGCGACGAGGACTTCCGCGCCGACCGCCAGCCCGAGTTCACCCAGCTCGACATCGAGATGAGCTTCGTCGAGCAGGCCGACGTCATCGAGCTCGGCGAGGCGATCGTCCGCGAGATCTGGTCGCTCATCGGCGTCGACCTCACCACGCCCTTCCTGCAGATGACCTACGCCGAGGCGATGGCCCGCTACGGCTCCGACAAGCCCGACCTGCGCTTCGGCAACGAGCTCGTCGAGTGCACCGACTACTTCACGGATACGACCTTCCGGGTGTTCCAGGCCGAGTACGTCGGCGCCGTCGTCATGCCCGGCGGCGCGAGCCAGCCGCGCAAGCAGCTCGACGCGTGGCAGGAGTGGGCCAAGCAGCGCGGCGCGCGCGGGCTCGCGTACGTCCTCGTCCAGGAGGACGGCCAGCTCGGTGGCCCCGTCGCCAAGAACCTCACGGACGCCGAGCGCGAGGGTCTGGCGGCGCACGTCGGCGCCCAGCCCGGCGACTGCATCTTCTTCGCGGCCGGCGCGACGAAGGCGAGCCGTGCGCTCCTCGGTGCCGCACGCCTCGAGATCGGCCGCCGGTGCGAGCTCATCGACGAGGACGCGTGGAGCTTCCTCTGGGTGCTCGATGCTCCGCTCTTCGAGCCGGCCGCCGACGCCACCGCGTCGGGGGACGTCGCCCTCGGCTACAGCGCCTGGACCGCGGTGCACCACGCGTTCACCTCGCCGAAGAAGGAGTTCGAGGACACCTTCGACACCGACCCCGGCTCGGCGCTCGCCTACGCGTACGACATGGTCTGCAACGGCAACGAGATCGGTGGCGGCTCGATCCGTATCCACCGCCGCGACGTGCAGGAGCGCGTGTTCAAGGTGATGGGCATCTCCGAAGAGGAGGCCCAGGAGAAGTTCGGCTTCCTCCTCGAGGCCTTCCAGTTCGGCGCCCCGCCGCACGGCGGCATCGCGTTCGGCTGGGACCGCATCGTCTCGCTGCTGGCCCGCACCGACTCGATCCGCGACGTCATCGCCTTCCCGAAGTCCGGTGGCGGCTACGATCCGCTGACTGCGGCGCCGGCGCCGATCACCCCGGCCCAGCGCAAGGAGGCCGGTGTCGACGCGAGGCCGGCAGCCACCGCTCCGGCTCCGCAGGGGGCGCCCGAGGTCAGCCCGAACCGCAGCTGAGCCCGGCCCTGGAACCCGTCACGCGTCGGCGGGGCGCGGGCCGGTGAAGCCGTGCTCGCGCACGCCGTCGACAGTGGTCACGGTCCGCTCGGCCCAGAAGCAGAGCAGGTCGCGCACCGGCTCGGCCTCGCGCAACGGGCTGCGGTAGCACCAGGCGATGTCGCGGCCGTTGTCGCCCTCCGCGCTCAGGTACGAGGCATGACCCTTGTAGGCGCACGTCGTCCTCGTGTCGCTCGGCACGAGGAGGTCGGTGTGCACGTCGTGTGCGGGCAGGTACCAGCGCGTCGGCAGGCCCGTCTCGAAGAGCGCGACGGGCCGGCGGGAGTGCGCGAGCTCGACGCCGTCGAGCTCGACCCTCACCTCGCGGGTGCTGTGCAGGATGTCGATGCGGGCGAACGGGTCGTGCGGGTGACCGACGACCGGTTCGTCCTCCTCGAGCCAGTCGAAGTCGCCGAAGGGCAGCAGCACGTGGCCCTCGACGCCTTCACCCTCGAGGACCACAGCCCCGTCGGGGAGGCTGTCGGGCAGGGCGGCCCGTGGCACGGCGTACTGCGGGACGACGTGGCGGGGGAGCCACACCACCAGCGCCTCGGTGGTGTCGCAGAGGGCGGCGCCGTCGCGGCTGGCCCGCAGGCGCTTGGCGGTGGAGGCGTAGCGCAGCCGGGCGCGCTGCTCCAGCTGCTGGGCACGCAGGTCGATCGTCATCGCTCCAGCATCCTCGCGGGTCGACGACGCCGACAAGGCCGACCGGGCCGACCCGGGCCGACCAGGCCGACCAGGCCGACCAGGGCGGCGAGGCCGGCCACGGCTCAGCGGCGCACGACCACGGGGCGGCTCGCCCAGGCGCAGACCCGCTCGTAGCCGAGCGAGAGGTAGAGCCGGCGTGCGACGTCGTTGTGAGAGTACATGCCGAGCGTGCAGACGCCCGCCTCGGCGACCGCCATTCGGGTGAGCGCGCCGACGATCGTGCGGCCGAGCCCTCGCCCCCGCTGCTGCGCGTCCACGGCGACCGACGAGAGGTGTGGCGCCCCGCCGCGCGTCGCGCCCCAGGCGGCCACGGCCACCAGACGATCGGGTCGCCCGGCCGCGCCCGGCTCCTCGACCGCGAACCACCGCTCGCCGCCACCCGGCGCGGTGTCGGCCGTGGGGGAGTGGGCCACCAGGAAGGCGCGCACCTCGTCGGCCCGCCCGACGTCGTCGAGGGGCCGCACGAGGTCATGCGCCGGGGCGGCCGGAGGGCCCGCCGTGGTGTGGAACCACTCCCAGTCGCCGCCCTGCAGCACCCGGTAGCGCTGACGTAGGAGCAGCTCGAGATGCTGGGGAACACTGACGGAGAAGGCTTTTCGTGTCGGGTCGACCTCGTCGGCGATCTGTGGGAGGGCGTCGATCAAGGCAGCGACGCCCCCGTCGTCCCCCAGCACGTTCACGGTGCGACGGACCGCCTTGCGGGTGCGCTGGAAGGCGACAGCGCCCGGCACGCTCCACCAGGTGTCGGCGAGCTCCTCGGTGACCTCCCAGCGGACGAAGGGATGGTCGCCGGTGCGGCGCAGCAGCTCGGTGAGACCGTGCCCGGTGACGACCGCCGTCACTCCGTGATCCCGAACCGGTCGTGCACGCGTCGCAGCGGCGCCGGCGCCCACCAGTTCCAGCGCCCGAGCAGCGTCATCGTGGCCGGCACCAGGAGCATCCGCACGAGCGTGGCGTCGATGGCCACCGCGGCGACGAGGGCCACGCCCATCTGCTTGATGATGAGGATGTCACCGGCTACGAAGCCCGCGAAGACGATGACGATGAGCAGGGCCGCCGAAGTGATGATCCGGCCCGTGCGCTGCAGACCAAGCGACACGGCGCGGTCGTTGACGGCCCCGTGCCGGTGGAACTCGACGATGCGCGAGAGCAGGAAGACCTCGTAGTCCATGGACAGCCCGAAGCCGAACGCGAGCACGAGGAAGGGGACCATGGACTCGACGGCCCCGACGGACGAGAAGCCGAGCAGCCCCTCCAGGTGGCCCTCCTGGAAGATCCACACGACCACGCCCAGGGCGGCACCGAGCGAGATGAGGTTAAGCAGCAGGGCCTTGAGTGGCACCACGACCGAGCCGGTCATCAGGAAGAGCAGCACGAACGTGCCGAGCACGACCAGCCCGACGGCATACGGGGCGCGGGCCGACATCGAGTCGAGGAAGTCGATCTGACCGGCCGCCTGTCCGGTCGTCAGCGTCTCGAACGGGGCGGTGCTGTCGCGCACCGCGGTGACGAGGTCCTGCGCCTGGTCGGAGGTCGGGCCACCCGCCACCCGCAGGTCGACGCGCTGGTGCGTGGCGCCGAGGGGCTGCACGGTGACGCTCTCGACACCGGGTGAGGTGCGGAACCCGTCGGCCCAGGCCGTGACCGCGTTGCGGTCGGGCGATGCGGCGACCACCGTCACCTCGGGTGCCGTGAGGGCCGGGTAGTCGCGTGCGAGGTCCTCGAAGAAGACACGCTGGTCGGCGCCCTTCGGCAGCAGCTCGGTGCCCGAGGAGGTGAGCTTCATCGACAGGGTGGGGAGCGCCAGCGTCACGAGGACGACGACGGCCGCCGCGATGACGAGGACGGGCCGCCGCTGCACCGCGTGCGCCAGCCGGGAGAAGAGGCCGACGTCGGATGGCCGCTCGACCGCCTTGCGGGAGAGGCGTTTTGCGCCGATGACGCAGAGCGCCGGCACGAGCGTGATCGCGACGACCATGGCGACGAGGACGATGGAGACACCGGCGACCCCGATGGCGCGCATGATCGACGCCTCGAACGTCAGCAGGCCGGCGAGGGCGATCGCCACGGTGAGGCCGGAGAACAGCACGGTGCGTCCCGCGGTCGCCACGGTGCTCTCGGTGGCGTGCGCCACCTCCTCACGGGTCGGCACCTCGTGCTGACGGTGGGCGAGCTCCTCGCGGAACCGGCTCACGGTGAGCAGCCCGTAGTCGATGGAGAGGCCGAGTCCGAGGAGCGTCACGATGTTGACCACCGTCGCGTCGAGCTCGACCGCGTGGGAGAAGCCGAACAGCGAGAGCAGGCCGCCGCCGATCGCCACGACCGCCCCGATGATCGGCATCCCGGCCGCGATGAAGCCACCGAAGACGAAGACCATGACGAGGAACGTCAGCGGCAGCGCGATGCCTTCGCCGCGCAGCAGGTCGCGCTCGACCGTGCTCGTGATCGCGGTGATGACCTTGTCGGAGCTGCCCAGCCGGCCGGTGCCGCCCATCGCGTCCGGCACCGCGAGCAGCGCCTTCTCGGTGGCGGCCTCGGCGGCGTCCTGAGCCTGCTCGTCGAGATCGGGCCGGAAGTCCACGACGGTGACGAAACCGTCGGGTGCGCCGCTGGGGGAGCCGGCCCGCAGCAGCGGCGCGACGGAGGGGTCGGTGGGGCCTCCGGGCGCGAGCAGCGGCGACCGGACGTTCTTGACGCCGGGCACGGCTGCGACCGCGCGGGTGCGCTCGGCGCCGACCGCGACGGCCTTCGCATCCCCGAGGTCGACCCCCGAGACCTGCATCGTCAGGGTCTGCAGCGTCGGGTTGCTCTCGGCGATGACGTCCTGGGCTCGCGAGGCCTCGGAGTCGACGGTCGGGGCGCCGGAGTGGAGGCGTTCGAAGAGGCTCTCGCCGGTGACCCCTCCGACGGCCACGGCGAAGCACGTGACCGCGACGACGACCCAGGCGAGGACCCACGACCGCGGATGGCGGGCGAGCAGCCTTCCGAGGCGGGCCAGTCGCGAGGTCGGGACCGGCCCGGCAGGTGACGGTTTCAGCACGCGGATAGCCTTCCACAGTGATGTCGAACAGCACCGAGGACCTCTTCGGAGCAGCGTCCGCGGCCGAACGCGGTGAGCAGCCGGCGTCGGCCGGTGTGGCGCCGCTCGCCGTCCGGATGCGGCCGCGCACCCTCGACGAGGTGCGGGGCCAGGGCAAGGTGCTGCGCCCCGGAAGCCCGCTGCGCCGCCTCATCGAGGGGTCCGGTGGGGCGGCCGGCCCACTCTCGGCGATCCTCTGGGGCCCGCCCGGCACCGGCAAGACCACCCTGGCGCACCTCGTCGCGACCGTCGCCGACCGACGCTTCGTCGAGCTGTCGGCCGTCACGGCCGGTGTCAAGGACGTGCGGGCGGTCATGGAGGCAGCCGTGCGCGAGCGCGACCTCTACGGCCGCCAGACCGTGCTCTTCCTCGACGAGATCCACCGCTTCACCAAGGCGCAGCAGGACGCGCTGCTGCCCGGGGTCGAGAACCGCACCGTCATCCTCGTCGCCGCGACGACCGAGAACCCGTCGTTCAGCATCATCTCGCCGCTGCTCTCACGCTCCGTCCTCGTCACCCTTGAGTCGCTGTCGGACGAGGAGGTCGGCGACCTGCTCGCGGCAGCGCTGACTGACGAGCGCGGCTTCGACGGCGCCCACACGCTGGCCGCCGACGCGACGGAGCACCTCGTGCGCATCGCCGGGGGAGACGCCCGACGGGCCCTCACCTCCCTCGAGGCTGCGGCCGGTGTGGCCGTCGACGCCCAGCCGGCCGGGCGCCTGTCCGACGAGCCCGTCGAGATCACCCTCGCCCACGTCGAGCAGGCCGTGGCGCAGGCGGCGGTGCGCTACGACCGGGCCGGTGACCAGCACTACGACGTCGCGAGCGCGCTGATCAAGTCGATGCGCGGCAGCGACGTCGATGCGGCCCTGCACTACCTGGCCCGGATGCTCGAGGCGGGGGAGGACCCGCGCTTCATCGCCCGGCGCATCGTCATCTCGGCGAGCGAGGACGTCGGCATGGGTGACCCCACGGCCCTGCAGACCGCTGTGGCGGCCATGCACGCCGTGGCCCAGATCGGCATGCCCGAGGCGCGGATCATCCTCGCCCAGGCGGTGGTGCACAACGCCATGGCGCCCAAGTCCAACGCGGCCTACATCGGCATCAACGAGGCGATCGCCGACGTACGCGCGGGGCGGGGGGGCGTGGTGCCCGCCCACCTGCGCGGGAGCGGGTACGCCGGGGCCGAGCGCCTCGGCCACGGCAAGGGGTACGTCTACGCCCACGACGAGCCCGACGGGGTGGCCGAGCAGCAGTACCTGCCCGACGACCTCCACGACGCCGTCAGCTACTACCGGCCGACCGACCGGGGCTTCGAGGAGCGACTCCGGGCGCGCTGGGAGTGGCTGTCGGGACGGTTGGGACGCACGCGGAGACAGTGACCAGAGGGGCCGCCGAAATGCTCCCGCGGGGTGTTTGTTTCGGGGCCGCTCCGCGGGAACGGACATTGTGTCGCGCAACGGGGGTGCTCGGTAACGATTTGTCATCCATGCGCGTCTCGATGCTTGGACAGCGGGAGTCTCTGTGGCAGGCTCACGACGTCCCAGCGGGGGTGGAGCAGCGACGCTCTGGCCGGTCTCTGGGGCGGTGCGGGTGATGAGACCCTGTGCCGCACGTGATCCCACCAGGATGGAGAAAACGCGTTGAACGCCATGCCGGAGCCCTCAGCGACCGAGCTGAAAGAGGCATCCGATGAGAAGCCTTCGACGACCACCCAGCAGTCCCAGGAGAAGCGCACCGGCCGTTCTCCGGGCCAGGTGGCGTGGTCGCGGCTGAAGCAGGACAAGGTCGCCATCGTCTGCTTCGTCGTCATCGTCTTCTTCATCCTCCTCGCGATCTTCGCCCCGCTCGTCGTCTCGCTCCAGGCCACCGACCCGATCACGAAGACCAAGGCCACGGTGGACGCGGTGCACACCGAGCTCGTCGACTTCAACGGCCTGCCCGAGCAGGGCTCGAGCTCGGCTCACTGGCTCGGCGTCGAGCCCCGCCTCGGCCGCGACCTCTTCGCGCGTTTCGCCTACGGTGCCCGCCCGTCGCTGGTCATCGGGTTCGTCGCCGCGACCGTGTCGACCATCATCGGCGTGACGCTCGGGCTCCTCGCCGGTTACCTCGGCGGCGTCGTCGACAAGGTCATCTCCTGGGTCATCGACTTCTTCCTGTCGCTGCCGATCCTCATTGTCATCGTCGCCGTCGTGCCCCTGATGCAGAAGAGCATCCAGGGCGACGGCAACCTCAGCGCAGAGCAGACGTCCACCATCCGCTTCTGGGTGTTGATCGTGGTGCTCTTCGTCCTCGGGTGGATGGGCCTGGGCCGCCTCGTCCGCGGCGAGGTCAAGAGCCTTCGCGAGCGCGAGTTCGTCCAGGCTGCCCGTGCCATCGGCGTCCCGACCCGCGGCATCCTCTTCCGCGAGGTTCTGCCCAACCTTGTCGGCCCGATCATCGTCTCGGCGTCGATCGCCGTCCCGGCCTACATCACGTACGAGGCCACGCTGAGCTACCTCGGCGTCGGACTGGTCGAGCCCACGGCCTCCTGGGGACGCACCATCGCCGACGCCCAGACCCTCTTCGCCACCTACCCGCTGTGGTTGTGGCCCTCGGTCATCGGCCTGTCGCTGCTGGTCCTCTCGCTCAGCCTGCTCGGCGACTCGATCCGCGACGCCTTCGACCCCACCAGCCGCCGATAACCCCACCCGGGTTCGGTTCACAGATGTTCCCGGCAAAAACGCCGGGACACGCACAAAGGGAGCTAACAACAATGCGCTGGACCAAAGTCCTGACCGTGGGGGCCGCGGCCTCCCTCGGCTTCGTCGCAGCCTGCGGCGCGCCGGCCGCCAACAACGGTGGTGCCGGTGGCACCAATGGCGCCGGCAACGGCGGCGCCGTCGAGGGTGCCTCGGCCGGCCTCATGCCCGACGCCAAGGGCCCGGCCCCGGAGATCCCCGGTGCCAAGAAGGGCGGCATCCTCACGGTTGCCAACTCCGGTGTCCCGGCCACGATGGACCCGAGCGACGAGTTCTACCAGGACTCCGCTGTCATCTTCTCGCTGTCGCACCGCGCGCTCACCACGTTCACGCAGCGTGACGGCAAGACGGTCCTCGTGCCCGACCTCGCGACCGACCTCGGGAAGGCGTCCGAGGACGGCCTGACCTGGACCTTCACGCTCAAGGACGGCATCAAGTTCGAGGACGGCACGCCGGTGAAGGCGGCCGACATCGTCTACGCCGCCAAGCGCTCGTTCGACCCCGACCTCGCGGCGAACGGCCCGACGTACCAGCGCGAGTTCTTCAAGGGCGGTGCCGACTACCAGGGCCCGTTCAAGGGCGACAAGAACTGGAAGGGCGTCGAGGCCCCGGACGACAAGACCGTCGTCTTCCACCTCGAGAAGCGCTTCGAGACGCTTCCGTACTTCGTGTCCTTCAACCAGTTCACGCCGATCCCCGAGGCGAAGGACAAGAAGGCCGACTACAAGCTGCACCCGCTGGCGACCGGCCCCTACATGTTCGACAAGTACACCCCGGGCTCGGAGCTCACGCTCAAGCGCAACCCCAACTGGGACCCCAACACCGACCCGGCGCGTCACAACTACCCGGACGGCTACCACTTCAAGTTCGGTGTCGACACGGTCAAGACGCAGACGGCCATCCTGGCCTCGAACGGCGACGACGCCACGACGCTCAACTGGGAGCCCATTGACACCTCCCTCATCTCGCAGATCGAGGGCGAGAAGAAGTCGCAGTACTCCGAGGGCCCGTCGTCGTGCGTGATCATGGTCAACATGGACGCGACGAAGATCCCGCTTCCCGTGCGCAAGGCGATCGCGGTCGCCTACCCGTTCGACTCGATGCACAAGGCGCTCGGTGAGAGCACGCACTCGTTCTCGCCGGCCAGCACCTTCATCCCGCCGCAGATCGCCGGGTTCCAGAAGTATGAGGCCGAGGCTGCCCCCGGCTTCAAGATGAACGGCCAGGGCGACGGCGACCCCGCCAAGGCCAAGGAGATGCTCGCGGCCGCTGGCTACGGCCCCGACAAGCCCTTCGAGCTCATCTACTACTACACGAACGACGACGACCAGGCCCAGAAGGCCAACCAGGTCCGCAAGCAGAAGCTGCAGGCCGCGGGCTTCAAGGTCACCGACCTCGGTGTGCCCAACGCCGAGCGTCGCAAGCTCATCGGCAAGCCCAAGGGCAAGTACAACATGCTCCAGAGCCCGCGCGGCTGGTGCTTCGACTGGCCGTCCGCCGACTCGATCATCCCGCCCACCGTCGGCACCATCGCCCTCTCGCAGGGTGGTACGACGTTCGGCAACTTCTCGGACGCCAAGATCGACGCCGAGATCAAGCGCATCCAGCAGCTCTCCATCACGGAGCAGGGGCCGGAGTGGGCCAAGATGGACAAGTGGCTCACGGAGAACTACCTCCTCGCCATTCCGGACTACTACGACAAGGGCAACCAGGTCTTCGGCACGAAGGTCAAGAACGTCCACAACAACCCCAACAAGGGCATGCCCGAGATCACCTCGATCTGGATCGACCAGTAAGAGGCAGTGACACCACCCCCTCGGGGGCGGTACCACTGAACTGATAGCCGCGGTGGGGGTCCGGGATGTCCCGGACCCCCACCTACGGCGCCCACCCCGTTCGGAAGGCAACCCGTGCTCACCTACCTCCTCAGGCGGCTGGCCCTCGCCCTGAGCGTCATCCTCGCCACCCTGGTCTCGACCTTCTTGCTGTTCTTCGCCGGGCCGGGAGATCCCGCGCAGGCGATGTGCCCGGAGAGCCGGTGCACCCCCGAGCGACTGGCTCAGATCAGCCGCAGCCTCGGACTCGACAAGCCGCTCGTCTCGCAGTTCACCGACTACTTCCAGGGTCTGATCGTGGGCCGTGACTTCGTCTATGCGGGCGACACGGTGCACTGTGGCGCGCCGTGCCTCGGGTTCTCGTTCGTCACCCGCCAGTCGGTCAACGACGAGCTGTTCACTCGCTTCCCCAACACGGTCGTGCTGGCGCTGATGGCCGCCGTCATCTTCGTGACCGTCGGTGTCACGAGCGGCATCTTCGCCGCCACCCGGCGCGGCACTCCGGCCGACCGCATCGTCGTCGGCGTCTCGCAGGTCATGGGCGCCATGCCGTACTACGTGCTCGCGCTCCTCACGGCCCTCTACCCGGTGGTGCTCTGGGGCCTGCTGCCGCAGTACTCACCGCTGGCGAGCGGCGTCGGCCCGTACCTCGTGGGCATGGTCGCCCCCGCGCTCATCCTCGGGCTCTACACCTCCTCGCAGTACACCCGCTACACCCGCAACTCGATGCTTGACACGTTGTCGATGGACTACATCCGCACGGCTCGGTCCAAGGGCATCTCTGAGCGCACCGTGCTGTTCAAGCACGGCTTCCGCGCCGCGATGAGCCCGATCGCCACGATCCTTGGTCTCGACATGGCCGCGTTGCTCACCGGCACGCTCATCACCGAGCAGATCTTCGGTGTCGACGGCATCGGCCGGCGGACCATCACGGCCTTCCGAGCGCTCGACCTGCCCGTGATCATGGGTAGCGTGCTCATCGGAGCCACGGTCGTCGTCGTGATGAATCTCGTCGTCGACATCGCGTACTCCTTCATCGACCCGCGAGTGAGGCTCTCGTGACCGCGACCGCGAACTCCATCTCCACGCAGACCGCCGAGGCCCGGGACGCCGGCGACGTCGTCCTCGACGTCAACGACCTCTCGGTCGCCTTCCCCACCGAGGAAGGCGTGGTTCGGGCCGTCTCGAACCTGACCTACCAGGCCCGCCTCGGCCGCACCCTCGCGATCGTCGGTGAATCGGGCTCGGGCAAGTCCGTCAGCAGCATGGCGGTGCTCGGCCTGCACAACCCGAAGCGCACCCAGATCACAGGCAGCATCAAGCTCGACGGTCTCGAGCTCGTCGGGGCGCCGGCCTCGACGTTCCAGAAGATCCGCAGCACCAAGGCGGCGATGGTCTTCCAGGACCCGCAGAGCTCGCTGCACCCGTTCCACAAGATCGGCAAGCAGATCGCCGAGGCCTACCAGGCGCACCACAGGGTCAGCAAGCAGATCGCCTACAAGCGCGCGGTCGAGATGCTCGACCTCGTGGGCATCCCGAACCCGCAGCGGCGCGCCAACCAGTACCCCCACGAGTTCTCGGGCGGTATGCGCCAGCGCGCCATGATCGCGCTTGGCCTGGTCAACAACCCGAAGCTGCTCATCGCCGACGAGCCGACGACGGCCCTCGACGTGACGGTGCAGGCGCAGATCCTCGACCTCGTCAACGACCTCCAGAAGGAGTTCGGCTCGGCGGTCATCCTCATCACGCACGACCTCGCGGTCGTCGCCGAGACGGCCGACGACATTCTCGTGATGTACGCCGGCCGTGGCGTCGAGAAGGGCAGCGCGAAGGAGGTGCTCGCGCAGCCGTCCATGCCCTACACGTACGGCTTGCTCCAGTCGCTCCCGTCACACTCCGAGGACCTCGATGAGCTCAAGGCGATCCCGGGCACCCCGCCCAGCCTGCTCAACCTGCCGTCGGGCTGCTCCTTCCACCCGCGCTGCGTCTTCAAGGACCAGGTGCCGGGTGATGCGTGCTTCACGACGCTGCCCGATTTGCGGCCGACGCCAGGCCTGCACAACCGTGAGATCCGCTGCCACCTGGCCGACCCTGTGGCCACGCTGCAGCACGACGAGGGAGTCCGATGAGCGACCAGACGCTGCTGAAGGTCACCGATCTCCAGCGACACTTCCCGTTCCGCGAGGTCCAGGGCCTGAAGATGGTGCGCGCGACGGTCAAGGCCGTCGACGGCATCAGCTTCACGGTCAAGCAGGGCCAGACACTGGGCCTCGTCGGCGAGTCCGGCTGTGGCAAGTCGACGACGTCGCGCCTCGTGACGCGCCTCGACGAGCCCACCGCCGGCACCATCGAGTTCGAGGGACGCGACATCACGCACCTCAAGGAGCGCGAGCTCCGCGGCATCCGCCGCGACGTGCAGATGATCTTCCAGGACCCGTACTCCTCGCTGAACCCGAGGCACACGGTCGGCTCGATCCTCTCGTCCCCGCTCAAGGTGCACGGCCTGCACCAGGGCAAGGAGAAGGCCCGGGTCCAGGAGCTGCTCGAGCTCGTCGGCCTCAACCCCGAGCACATCAACCGCTACCCGTCGGAGTTCTCCGGTGGCCAGCGCCAGCGCATCGGCATCGCCCGCGCGCTCGCCGTCGAGCCGAAGCTCATCATCGCCGACGAGCCGGTCTCGGCCCTCGACGTGTCGATCCAGGCGCAGGTGATGAACCTTCTCGCCAAGCTGCGCAACGAGCTGGACCTCGCGTTCATCTTCGTCGCGCACGACCTCGGCGTCGTGCGGCACTTCTGCGACCAGGTCGCGGTGATGTACCTCGGCAAGATCGTCGAGTACGGCGACAAGAAGAAGATCTACGAGGCTCCCGAGCACCCGTACACCCAGGCCCTGCTGTCGGCGGCGCCCGACATCAACGTCGCGCGCGGCATCGCCCCGAAGGAGCGCATCCGCCTGGTCGGCGACGTGCCGAGCCCCATCGACCCGCCGAGCGGCTGCCGCTTCCGCACCCGGTGCTGGAAGGCTCAGGACATCTGCGCCCAGCAGGAGCCGCCGCTCGTCACGGCAACGGCCGAGGAGTCGACGCGGGCCTTCCGCGAGGGTGGCGTGCACCTCCAGGCCTGCCACTTCCCGGAGGTCAAGACCGACCTCGTCGCCGAGGTGCCGGCCTGACGGTCGCATAGCCCGGACGACCACGTATGCCGCTGGGCCGGCTCCCCGTGCGGGAGCCGGCCCAGCGGCATACCCGGGCAGAGGTGGTGGTGGGACGGGGCGCGCGGGGTCCGTTAGGGTTGAACCACCTCGGCGTGAGCGTGCGCCGACGACCGAAGGACGATGAACGTGGCCCAGAAGGGACCCAGGCGCAGCCGTGTCGACGGCCTGCAGCCGGCGAGGCGAGCCCCCCGGGGGTCAGCCGCGGCCCAGTGAGGCGCAGGGCTGACCCCGCCCCGCCTGCCCGTCCACCCGTGATCCACGGGAGACGGGCCTCCCGAAGACCACACCCGTCGACCCCCGCAAGGACGCATCATGGAAACCGCTGAGATCCGCCGCCGCTGGCTCTCCTACTTCGAGAACAACGGCCACACCGTCGTCCCGAGCGCTCCGCTCGTGCACGAGGACCCGAACCTGCTGTTCGTCAACGCCGGCATGGTCCCGTTCAAGCCGTACTTCCTCGGCCAGGAGACCCCGCCGTTCGACCGCGCCACGAGCGTGCAGAAGTGCGTGCGCACCCTCGACATCGAGGAGGTCGGCAAGACGACCCGCCACGGCACGTTCTTCCAGATGAACGGCAACTTCAGCTTCGGGGACTACTTCAAGGAAGGCGCCATCGGGCTCGCGTGGGAGCTCATCACGCGCAGCCAGTCCGAGGGCGGCCTCGGCTTCGACGAGAAGGACCTCTACGCGTCCGTCTACCACGAGGACGACGAGGCCATCGCGCTGTGGAAGAAGGTCGCGGGGCTCTCCGACGACCGCATCGTGCGCCTCGGGCGCAAGGACAACTACTGGAACATGGGCGTGGCCGGCCCCGGTGGCCCCTGTTCCGAGATCCTCCTCGACCGCGGCCCCGAGTTCGGCGCCGACGGGGACTGGGAGGCGGGCGACCGCTACCTCGAGTTCTGGAACCTCGTCTTCATGCAGTACGAGCTCGAGAACGTCAGGTCCAAGGAGGACTTCGACATCGCGGGCGACCTGCCCAAGCGCAACATCGACACCGGCATGGGCCTCGAGCGCGTCGCGTTCCTGCTCCAGGGCGTCGACAACATCTACGAGACCGACGAGGTCTTCCCCGTCATCGCGGCCGCCGAGGACCTCAGCGGTCGCCGCTACGGCGCCGACCACGACGACGACGTGCGCTTCCGGGTCGTGGCCGACCACGTGCGCAGCTCGCTCATGCTCATCGGTGACGGCGTGACGCCGGGCAACGAGGGTCGCGGCTACGTGCTGCGCCGACTGCTGCGTCGCGCGGTCCGCTCGATGCGCCTGCTCGGCGTCGACGCGCCCACCCTCGAGCAGCTGCTGCCGGTGAGCATGGAGCGGATGAAGGCGTCCTACCCCGAGCTCGAGACCGACTTCGCGCGCATCAGCCAGGTCGCGTACGCCGAGGAGGACGCGTTCCGTCGCACGCTGAGCTCGGGCACGACGATCCTCGACACGGCGGTGGCGAGGGCCAAGTCGTCGGGCTCGACCGTGCTCGGCGGCTCCGAGGCGTTCGCGCTGCACGACACCTACGGCTTCCCGATCGACCTCACGCTCGAGATGGCGGCGGAGCAGGGCCTTCAGGTCGACGAGGCGGGCTTCCGGCGGCTCATGGGCGAGCAGCGCGACCGCGCGAAGGCGGACGCCCGGGCGAAGAAGTCGGCGCACGGTGACACGAGCGTCTACCGCCGCCTCTCCGACGAGCTCGGTCGCCAGGTCGAGTTCACCGGCTACGACCAGACGCTCACCGACACCCGGGTGCGCGGCCTGATCCGCGACGGCGAGCTCGTCGACCGGGTCGGTCAGGGCGACGACGTCGAGATCGTCCTGGACCGCACCCCGCTCTACGCCGAGTCCGGTGGCCAGCAGGCCGACCACGGCCGCATCCGCCTCGCGAACGGCGCGCTCATCGAGGTGACGGACGTCCAGCGGCCGATCACGGGTCTCGTCGTGCACCGGGCGAAGGTGATCGAGGGCGAGGTGGGCGTCGGCGAGGACGCCGAGGCCGAGGTCGACGTGTTCCGTCGCCGGTCCATCTCCCGTGCCCACACGGCGACCCACATGGTGCACCAGGCGCTGCGCGACGAGCTCGGCGACACCGCGACCCAGGCGGGTTCGGAGAACTCGCCCGGCCGGCTCCGCTTCGACTTCAAGTCGCTGCAGGCGGTGCCTGCCGCGGCGATGGGTGAGATCGAGGCGCGCATCAACGCGGTGCTGCTCGACGACCTTCCCGTGACCGCCGACATCATGGACCTCGACGCGGCCAAGAAGCTCGGCGCGATGGCGCTGTTCGGCGAGAAGTACGGCGAGCGCGTGCGCGTCGTCTCCATCGGCGAGTGGTCGCGTGAGCTCTGTGTCGGCACGCACACGCCGCGTGTCGGTCAGATCGGCGTCGTCAAGCTGCTCGGCGAGAGCTCCATCGGCTCGGGTGTGCGGCGTGTCGAGGCGCTCGTCGGCGCCGACGCGTACTCCCACCTGGCGCGTGAGGCCACGATCGTCAGCCAGCTCACCGACACCCTCGGCGTGCGGCGCGACGAGCTCGCCGACCGCGTCGCCACGATCATCGGTCGCCTGCGCGACGCCGAGAAGGAGATCGCGGCCGTGCGCCAGAGCCAGGTGCTCGGTGCGGCGAGCGGGCTCGTCGCCTCGGCGCGCGAGATCGGCGGTGTCACCTTCGTGAGCCACGACGCCGGTGTCGGCGTGACGGGCGACGACCTGCGCAAGCTCGTCACCGACGTACGCGGACGGCTCGGCAACGACCGCCCCGCGCTCGTGTCGATGGCCGCCGTCAACAACGACCGTCCGGTCGTCATCGTCGCGACGAACGAGCGCGCCCGCGAGGCGGGGCTCAAGGCCGGGGCCTTCGTGAAGGTCGCCGCGCAGACGCTCGGCGGCGGCGGTGGCGGCAAGGACGACCTCGCCCAGGGCGGCGGCACCGACGCCGCGATGGTGTCGGCGGCCCTCGGTGCGGTCGAGGACCAGCTGCGGCAGCGGGGCGCGTGACCTCGCCCGGCGCCCATCCACCGCACGGCGGCCGACCCCGGCACGGCGTGCGCATCGGCGTCGACGTGGGCAATGCCCGCGTCGGTGTCGCGGCCAGCGACCCGTCGGGGATGTTCGCGCACCCGGTGCGCACCCTGCCCCGTGACGCCGAGGGCAACAGCGACGTCGACGCCCTCGTGGCGCTCGTCGCCGAGCTCGAGGCCATCGAGGTCGTCGTGGGGCTTCCCCGGCTCCTGTCGGGAGAGGAGGGCGAGGCCGCGCGGATCGCCCGGGCCTACGCGGCCGATCTGGCCTCTCGACTCGGTAGCGTGGGTGTGCGTATGGTCGATGAACGCTTGACGACCGTCGACGCGCACCGCAGACTTCGCGACAGCGGTGTCCCGGGCCGCGGGCAGCGTGCCGTCGTCGACCAGGCAGCAGCCGTGCTCATCCTCCAGTCCGCGCTGGACACCGAGGCACGATCAGGAAGACCAGCAGGGGAGACCGTCTCGCCAGGGGGCAAACGGAAGAAGGAACGCCGCCGATGAAGGACCATCTCGAGACCTCCATCTTCGGCGACCACGAGGAGCACCTCGACCACGCTGGCTACCCGACGCACGGCGAGCACTTCGACGAGCCGCACACCGCACCCGCCCCGATGAGCCGGCGCGAGATGCGCGAGGCGCAGGAGGCGGCGCGCAAGGGCGGCCGACGCAAGCGCGCCGCGGGCTCGACCCCCGGCAGCGGGCGCGGCAAGCCGTCCGTCTTCCGGCGTCTGCTCGTCATCGTGCTGGCCCTGGCCGTGATCGGCGGCGGCGTGGCCGTCGCCTACAAGGCGCTCCGCCCGGTCGTTGAGGGCTTCCTCGAGTCCAACGACTACCCCGGCCCGGGCAGCGGCGAGGTCAACGTCACCGTCGACGAGGGCGCCAGGGGCAGCGCGATCGCGAAGGCGCTGGTCGACCAGGACGTCGTCAAGTCGAGCAAGGCCTTCATCGAGGCCGCCAACGAGAACCCCAAGAGCGCGGGCATCCAGCCGGGCATCTACACGCTGAAGAAGCAGATGAAGGCGTCGGACGCCCTCGCCGTCCTCGTCGACCCGAAGAACCGGCTCATCACGCGGGTCGTGATCCCCGAGGGCCTCAGGGCCGACGAGATCTACGCCCGCCTGTCCAAGACCTCCGGCATCCCGGTCGCCGAGTACTCCGCCGCCGCCAAGAAGGTCGACGAGCTGGGGCTGCCGCCGTCGGCGCGCGGCAACATCGAGGGCTACCTGTTCCCGGCCAGCTACGAGTTCCCGCCCTCCACGTCGGCGCTCGAGCAGCTCAAGGAGATGGTGGCCGAGTCGACGAAGCGCCTCGAGACGCTCGGCATCACGCCCGCGCAGATGGAGCGCGTCGTCACCGTCGCCAGCCTGGTCGAGGGCGAGGCCCAGACCGACGCCGACCGCGCCAAGGTCGCCCGCGTCGTCGAGAACCGACTCGCCCAGAACATGTCGCTCGGCCTGGACTCGACGGTCAACTACATCTACCGCAAGCGTGGCGTGCCCACCCAGGAGATGCTCGACAACCCCAGCCCCTACAACACCCGTCGCTTCCCCGGCCTACCGCCCGGTCCCATCTCCAACCCCGGTGAGGGCGCGCTCAAGGCGGCCGCCAACCCCGCAGCAGGCCCCTGGCTCTTCTTCGTCACGGTCAACCTCGACACGGGAGAGACGAAGTTCGCGGCGACCTATCCCGAGCACCAGCGCTACGTCGCGGAGTTCCAGAAGTGGTGTGCCGACAACAAGGGCAAGTGCTGAGCGAGGGGTCGGCGCTCCACCGCTGTGCGGTGTGGGGCAGCCCCGTCGTGCACTCGCTGTCGCCTGTCCTGCACCGGGCCGCCTACGCCGCGCTGGGCCTCACCGACTGGGAGTACGCGCGACGTGACGTCGACGAGGCCGCCTTCCCCGACGCGTTCGGCGGCCTCGACGGCTCGTGGCGCGGACTGTCCCTGACGATGCCGCTCAAGGAGGTCGGCCTGCGTGCGGCGCGCACCGTCACGCCGCTGGCCGCCGCGACGGGAGCGGCCAACACCCTCGTTCGCGACGCCGACGACCCGTCGGCGTGGACGGCCCACAACACCGACGTGCACGGCATCCGGACGGCGCTCGAGCTCGCCGGGTGCCCGGCGCCCTCGAGCCTTCTCGTCCTGGGGTCCGGCGCGACGGCGAGGTCGGCGCTGGCCGCGATCACCTCGCCCCCGGCGAGGGTCGTCTTCATGGTGCGCGACCGCGTTCGTCCCGAGACCCTGGCGCAGGCCCGCGCGGCGGGCACGGCGGTCGAGGTGGTGCCCATGGGCCGGTGGGAGGCCGTGCGTGACGTCGACGCTGTCGTGAGCACCGTGCCCCCGTCGTCCGTGACGGGGCTCGAGAGGCTGGACCGGCTCGACCACGCCTCGGCACGAACCCCTCGCGGCCCCGCCGTCCTCGACGTCGTCTACGGCACGGGCCGCACCCCGCTGCAGCGGGCCGCCGCCGAGCTCGGCTGGCCGGTCGCCGAGGGCACCGACATGCTGCTGCACCAGGCCACCGAGCAGGTACGCCTCATGACGGGTCTGCCCGCGCCACTCGCTGCCATGTCGGAGGCGTTGCGCGACGCCCTCGCGCAGCGCGCCACCACCGGCAGGCGCCGGCCCTCCCAGACACCGGACCCGGCTCGGTGAGCCTCCCCGTGACCTGGGTCGACGCACCGGGTGCGCCGGCATGGTTCGTGGTCGTCCTCGCTGTCGCAGGTGGTGCCGTCGGGGAGGTGCTGCGCAGGCGGCTCGCGACCGGTGGCTACCGCCTCGACGACGAGCTCGGGCGCCCGCCCCGGCTCTCGTCCGCTGCCGTCCCGGTCGTTCTCACGCTGCTGTGGGGGCTGGTGGCCTGGCGCTTCGGCCCGCTGGCGCAGTGGGCGCTCGCCCCGGCCTACCTCGGGTTCGCCTTCGTGGCCGTCGCGCTCGCGTGGATCGACGCCGACGTCCACCGCCTGCCACGGGGACTGACCCGGCCGGCATACCCGATGCTCGTCGGGCAGCTCGCGCTGGCGTCGCTCGCCTCGGGCGACTGGGAGGCGCTGCGTCGGGCGGCCGTTGCCGGGGTCGTGCTGTGGGCGATCTACTTCGTGCTCGCCCTCGTCGCCGCCCTGCTCGGCAGCGGCTTCGGCTTCGGTGACGTCACCCTCGCCGGGCTGGTGGGGCTGGCCACCGGCTACGTCAGCGTGTCGACCACGCTCGTGGCGTCGTACGCCGCCTTCCTGCTCGCCGGTCTCTACGGCGTGGTGCGGCTCGTGCTGCGGCGCGGCACCCGGAAGGACGACATCGCGTTCGGGCCGTGGATGCTCGTGGGCCTGCTGGTCGCGCTCGTCGTTCAGGTGCGCCCCTTCCTGTGAGGCACCCGCGGGGACCGGGCGGGCGTCCCGGTCGCGCCCGGTCCCGCGGAGCGGGCGGGTCGGAGCCGCTACGGGCCCGCGTGGGAGGATCGAGACATGTTGCGTTGGTTGACGGCCGGTGAGTCGCACGGGCCCGCACTCGTCGCCATGATCGAGGGCCTCCCTGCAGGGGTCGAGGTCGGCGCGAAGGACCTCCAGGCCGCCCTGTCCCGCCGCCGCCTCGGCTACGGTCGCGGCGCCCGGATGAAGTTCGAGCAGGACGAGGTCGAGTTCCTCGGGGGTCTGCGCCACGGCGTCACGCTCGGATCGCCGATCGCGGTCCGGGTCGGCAACAGCGAGTGGCCGAAGTGGACGACCGTCATGAGCCCCGAGGCGGTCACCGAAGAGGCGTTCGCGGCGTCCGACGACGTCAATGCCGAGAAGGAGATCGCCCGCAACAAGCCGCTCACCCGGCCGCGTCCGGGGCACGCCGACCTCGTCGGCATGCAGAAGTACGGCCATGACGACGCACGGCCCATCCTCGAGCGCGCCTCGGCCCGCGAGACCGCCGCACGCGTCGCCCTCGGTGAGGTCGCAGCCCGGTTCCTCGAGCAGGCCTACGGCATCCGTCTCGTCTCGCACACGGTCTCGATCGGCACGGCCTCGGTGCCCGCCGACGCCGCGCTGCCCACCCCCGACGACGTCGAGCGGCTCGACGCCGACCCCGTCCGCGCGTTCGACCCCGCCGGGTCGGCTGCGATGGTCGCCGAGGTCGACGCCGCGAAGAAGGACGGCGACACCCTCGGCGGCGTCGTCGAGGTGCTCGCCTACGGGCTGCCACCGGGCCTGGGCTCGCACGTGCACTGGGACCGCAAGCTCGACGGGCAGCTCGCGCAGGCGCTCATGAGCATCCAGGCCATCAAGGGCGTCGAGGTCGGCGACGGCTTCGAGACCGCCCGTCGCCGCGGCTCCGAGGCGCACGACGAGATGGAGGTCGTCGACGGCGTCATCACCCGTCGCACGGGCCGCGCCGGAGGCACCGAGGGCGGCATGTCCACCGGTCAGGTGCTGCGCGTCCGGGCCGCCATGAAGCCGATCAGCACCGTGCCGAGGGCGCTCTCGACGGTCGACGTCGCCACCGGTGAGGCAGCGACCGCGATCCACCAGCGTTCCGACGTGTGCGCCGTGCCGGCCGCCGGGGTGGTGGCCGAGGCGATGGTCGCGCTCGTGCTGGCCCAGTCGTGCCTCGAGAAGTTCGGCGGTGACTCGGTCACCGAGACGGCACGCAACCACACGGCATACCTCGACGGCATCCGTGAGGGGCTGCGCACGTGGTGAACGACCCCGCTCCCGGCACCACCCGTCCCGTGGCCGTCGTCGTCGGGCCGCCTGGGGCCGGCAAGACGACCGTCGGCCAGGCTCTCGCGGCCCGGCTCGGCGTCGCGTTCCACGACGTCGACTCCGCGATCGAGGCCGCGCAGGGTCGCTCGATCTCCGACATCTTCGTCGACGACGGCGAGCCCGCCTTCCGCGACCTCGAACGAGCCGAGGTGGCGCGGTCCCTCGTCGAGCAGTCCGGCGTCGTCTCGGTCGGCGGGGGAGCCGTGATGGACCCCCTCACCGAGGAGGCCCTCGCCGGTCACGTCGTCGTCTTCCTCGACGTCGCCATCGCCGACGCGAGCAAGCGCATCGGCTTCGACCGCTCCCGCCCGCTGCTGTCGGTCAACCCTCGCGCGTCGTGGGTGGCCATGATGAACTCCCGGCGGCCCACCTACGAGCGGGTCTCGACCCTGCGCGTCGACACCGCGGGGCGCACCCCCGACGAGGTCGTCGAGACCATCGCCGCCGCGCTCGAGGCGGCCAACGCGTGACCGCCAGGCAGGCGCCAACGACGATCGCCGTCGGCGCCGACTACGACGTCGTCATCGGGTCCGGCGTGCTCGACCGGGTGCCCGAGCTGCTCGGCGCCGACGTCGAGCGCGTCCTCGTCGTGCACCCACCCACGCTGCCCGAGCTGACGTCGCGCGTCACGTCGGCCCTCGAGGCCCGCGGGCTCACCGTCCACGCCGCCGAGGTGCCCGACGCCGAGGCGGCCAAGTCCGCCTCGGTCGTCGCGGACCTCTGGGGCCGGCTGGGCCGAGCGGGCTTCACCCGCACCGACGCCGTCGTCGGTGTCGGCGGCGGCACGGTCACCGACCTCGCCGGCTTCGTCGCCGCGTCCTGGCTGCGCGGCGTGCGCGTCGTGCAGGTGCCGACGACCCTGCTCGGCATGGTCGACGCCGCGGTCGGCGGCAAGACCGGCATCAACACGGCCGAGGGGAAGAACCTCGTCGGCGCCTTCCACCCGCCGGCCGGGGTGCTCTGCGACGTCGACGTGCTCGACACGCTGCCCCGGGCCGACCTCGTCGCGGGTCTCGCCGAGGTCGTCAAGTGCGGCTTCATCGCCGACCCCGTCATCCTCGAGCTCGTCGAGTCGGCCGTCGCCGACGACGCGGACCGCGCGCGCAGCGCCGCCAACCCGCACCTGCGGGAGCTCGTCGAGCGGGCCGTCCGCGTCAAGGCCGAGGTCGTCGCCGCCGATCTCAAGGAGAGCTCGCTGCGCGAGATCCTCAACTACGGCCACACCTTCGGCCACGCGATCGAGCAGGTCGAGCAGTACACCTGGCGCCACGGCGAGGCGATCAGCGTCGGCATGGTCTACGTCGCCGAGCTCGCCCGCCTCGCCGGCCACCTCAGCGGCCCCGACGGCGACGCACTGGTCGCGCGGCACCGGGCGGTCCTCGAGTCGCTCGGGCTGCCCACGACGTATGCGGCCGGGCGCTGGGACGACCTCTTCGCAGCCATGCGCCGCGACAAGAAGTCGCGCGGGTCGACGCTGCGCTTCGTCGTCCTCGACGGGCTGGCCGAGCCCACCCGCCTGGTGGGCCCCGACGACGTGCTGCTCCAGGCGGCATACGGCCTCGTGTCGCGGCCCCACCAGGGCTCCGCTCACTAGACTGCCGGCCATGACGGCACCCACGGTCTTCGTCCTGTCGGGCCCCAACCTGAACCGTCTGGGCACGCGCGAGCCCGAGGTCTACGGCTCCGACACGCTCGACGACGTGCACGCCGCCGTCCAGCGCGAGGCCCGTGACCTGGGCCTCGTCGCCGACTGCCGGCAGACCAACCACGAGGGCGAGCTCATCGACTGGCTGCACGAGGCCGTCGACGCCGGCGCCGACGTCGTGCTCAACCCGGGCGCCTTCACGCACTACTCGTATGCCGTGCGCGACGCCTGCGCGATCGTCACCACGAGCGGGCGCAGCCTCGTCGAGGTGCACCTGTCCAACCCCGCCACCCGCGAGGAGTTCCGCCACACGTCCGTCGTGGCGGGCGTCGCCACCGGCACGGTCGCCGGGTTCGGCCTGCAGTCCTACCTGCTGGCCCTGCGCGCCCTCGTCTGAAGCGGCACAGCAGACCGACAGCCGTCGCACGGGAGGGCCACTGGCCCCCGGCCGACCATGGTGCGAGGAGGGGCTCGTCCGGCCCCGTGACGGAAGGCACGCCGATGACCCCCATGACGCCCGGACCCGAATGGGTCGACGAGCACGGCAACGAGATCGAGGACCACGACCGTGGCCTCGTGTTCGACCTCCGGACCCTCGTGGACCGGCGACGGGCGTTGACCCTGCTCGGGGGGCTCGGCGTCGCAGGTGCGCTCGCCGCGTGCAGCACGTCGTCGCCGACGACCGCCGGGTCGGCAGCGGCATCGGGCTCGGCCTCCTCGACCGCCGGCAGCGGCGCGGCGCTGGTCGAGGCTCCCGACGAGACGGCGGGACCGTTCCCGGGCGACGGCTCCAACGGCCAGAACGTGCTCGACGACTCGGGCATCGTGCGCCAGGACATCCGCAGCAGCATCGGCTCCTCGACCACGACGGCCGAGGGCGTCCCTCTCACCATCAAGCTGACGGTGAAGGACCTCTCGACGAGCTCGGCCCTCGTCGGGGCCGCCGTCTACGCCTGGCACTGCGACCGTGACGGGCTCTACTCGATGTACAGCCAGGGCGCCGAGGACGAGAACTACCTCCGCGGCGTGCAGGCCACCGACGAGTCCGGCACCGCGACGTTCACCTCGATCTACCCGGGCTGCTACGCCGGCCGTTGGCCGCACGTGCACTTCGAGGTCTACTCGAAGGTCGAGTACGCCACCTCCAGCGGACCCATCGTCAAGACGTCGCAGATCGCGCTGCCGCAGGCCGCCTGCGAGGCGGTCTACGCGACGAGCGGCTACGAGCAGAGCGTCGGCAACCTCTCGCGGGTGAGCCTGCAGAGCGACAACGTCTTCGGCGACGACGGGGGAGCGCACCAGGTCGCGACCATGTCGGGCAGCGCCTCGACCGGCTACACCGCCGCCCTCACCATCGGGGTGTGAACGCGGGCTCGCAGCCACCGCCGTGAGAGCCTGCCGGCATGGGCGAAGACGAGGAGCTCGTCGTCAGCGCGATGGCGATCAACGTGACGATCCCGGAGCCGCTGCGGTGGACGGACTCGCGGCGCGGGCAGACCTTCCGGCTCGACACCCTGAACGTCCGGATGCTCCCGAACGGACACCTGGCGGTCAAGGCGTACGGGCGTCCCGTCGAGGGTGGGCGAGGGGCCTACACGTCCTTCACCGTGCCGGACAGGCCGGAGCTGGTCGCGCTCGTCGAGGCGGCTGCCGACCGGGCCGGCGCGCTGTGGGCGGCCCACCGGGGTCTCGGCTAGCGGTCAGTCGGTCGTGAGGGCCGTGGGCAGCGGCTCGGCGTGCACGATCGTCAGCTCGGACACCGCCCGGGTCAGCACGACGTAGAGGCGGCGCAGGCCGGTGCGCTCGTCGGGCTCGGCGGCCGCGATGGCGCTCGGCTCCACGACGACGGTCCGGTCGAACTCGAGACCCTTGGCGACGCTCGCCGGCACGACCTCGACCTGGCGGTCCTCGTCGTCGCCGTGGTCGACGTCGAGGCGCCCGTGCGGCACCGACGCCGCCGTCAGGGCTGCCGACACGGCCTCGACGGAGGCATCCGCGACGATGACACCCACCGAGCCCGGTGCGGCGGCCGCCGTCTCGACGGCGCGCACCATCTCGGTGTGCAGCTCGTCGGCGGCGGCCCGCCGCAGCTCGAGCCGGCCGGGGTTCTCGCGCACCGACACCGGGGCGCCCAGCCCCGGCGCCATGTGCGGCAGCAGGCGAGCCGCGTACTCGATGACGACGGCGGGCACGCGGAAGCCGCGGTCGAGCACGACGAGGTCGTGGTCTGCCTTGCCGAGGTGGCGCATCGCGTCGTCCCACGAGCCGGTCGCCCACGGCGTCGTGCCCTGGGCGATGTCGCCGAGCACGGTGACCGAGCCGGTCGAGGCTCGCCGACCGACCGCACGCAGCTGCATCGGCGAGAGGTCCTGCGCCTCGTCGAGGACGACGTGCCCGAGGCTCGGCACCCGGCGCAGCACGTCGTCGACCTCGTCGAGCAGCGCCATGTCGGCCCGCGACCACTTCGCGGACCCCTTGGTGCGAGCAGGCTTGTGCCACAACAGCATCGCCTGCTCGTCGGCGGTGAGGTCGTCACCCGCGGCCTCGCGCAGCGCCTCGGCGTCGGAGAGCAGCCGGTGCAGCACGCCCTGCGGGTCGAGGGCGGGCCACACGGCTGCGACGTACTTCTTGACCGCCGGCGACTTGGCGACAGCGTCCTGGACGCGGTCGTCGGGCGCCTCGCCCGACCGCTCCATCTCGAGGAGCACGTGGTGAGCGAGCCGCTGGGGGAGCAGGTCACGAGCGGCCGAGTAGCGCACGCCGCGGGCTGCGAGCTCGTCGAGGATCTCCTTCACCTCGTATGCCGGCACGCGCCACTTGCGCACCCCGCGCGGCACCACGAGCGGCTCCGACGGTCGGGCCACGTGCGACCAGACGGCGCGGTGCAGCACCGCCGCGAGACGCGCGTCGCCCTTGAGGGTCGCCACGTCGGCGGGCTCCGCGGCGCGCACCCGGCCGTGCTCGAGCAGCGTCTCGATCGTGGCGTGGCCGACCCGCACCTCGCCCAGGGAGGGCAGCACCGCGCCGATGTGGTCGAGGAAGGCCCGGTTCGGGCCGACGACGAGCACGCCCGACCGGTCGAGGCGCTCGCGGAACGAGTAGAGCAGCCAGGCCGCACGGTGCAGCCCGACCGCGGTCTTGCCGGTGCCCGGTGCGCCCTGCACGCAGACGCTCACCGCGACGTCGCTGCGGACGATCTCGTCCTGCTCGGGCTGGATCGTCGAGACGATGTCGCGCATCGGGCCCGTGCGCGGGCGCTCGATCTCAGCGGCGAGCAGCGATCCCGTCGCCGAGTCCTGCTGCCCGGGCTCGCGGAGGCGCTCGTCCTCGAAGGCCGTGAGCCGCCCGCGGTCGACGCCGAACCGGCGACGCAGCACGACGTCCATCGGGTCGAGGGCCGACGCCCGGTAGAACGCGGTCGAGATCGGGGCGCGCCAGTCGACGACCACCGCGTCGCCGGCCTCGTCCGAGACGTGGCGGCGGCCGATGTGGAACTGCTCCGCCGGGGCGTCGGCCGGGTCGACGTCGATGCGGCCGAAGAAGAGGGTCGTGCGGGGGTCGTCCTGGAGCGACGCGATGCGCCGTGCCAGCACGCGGCCGAGCACCTCGCCCGAGATGGCGTCGCTCGCCTTCGACGCGTCGAGGGACTCCGCCAGCCGGCGCATCCTCGCCAGCTGCTCGCGCGCGTCGTCGAGGTAGGCCTGCTCACGGGCGAGCTCGCCGGTCAGGTCGGTGTCGGGGGCGAGCACGCGTCGAACCTCTCTGCGTCAGGGGAGGGGGGAGCGGGCCAGCGTACACCGGTGCCGG
This sequence comes from Terrabacter sp. AAH1, assembly GCF_054456855.1. NCBI lineage: Bacteria > Bacillati > Actinomycetota > Actinomycetes > Micrococcales > Intrasporangiaceae > Terrabacter > Terrabacter sp. AAH1. Next base: position 47,770 of record NZ_JBTJJV010000004.1, read on the forward strand.
CGGGCGTCGGCCGGCGCGATTCCGCGATCAGGCGGCCCCGCGGCTAGACTCGTGCGGCAACTCCCCAAGTCAAGAACGCCCGGGGCTGCGGCGTGCCCATCGGCGCGCGCCGAGCCGGCCGGCATACGAAGGTGGACACACAACGATGGCTACGACCAACGACCTGAAGAACGGCATGGTGCTCAACATCGAGGGACAGCTCTGGTCCGTCGTCGAGTTCCAGCACGTGAAGCCCGGCAAGGGCCCGGCCTTCGTGCGCACCAAGCTCAAGGCCGTCCTTTCCGGCAAGGTCGTCGACAAGACGTTCAACGCCGGCACCAAGGTCGAGACGAGCAACGTCGACAAGCGCACGATGCAGTACCTCTACAAGGACGGCACCGACTTCGTGTTCATGGACACCGACACCTACGACCAACTCCACGTGTCGGAGACCGTCGTGGGCGACGCCGCCAACTACCTCCTCGAGAACCAGAACGCCATCGTGGCCACCAACGAGGGCCTGCCCCTCTACGTCGAGCTGCCCGCGTCGGTCGTCCTCGAGATCACCCACACCGAGCCGGGCCTGCAGGGCGACCGCTCGACCGGCGGCACCAAGCCGGCCACGCTCGAGACCGGCGCCCAGATCAACGTGCCGCTGTTCCTCGAGTCCGGCACGAAGGTCAAGGTGGACACCCGCGACGGGTCCTACCTCGGCCGCGTCAACGACTGAGCGGACTCGAACTCCCTTGGCAGCACGCAGCAAGGCCCGCACGCGGGCCCTCGACATCCTCTTCGAGGCGGACCAGCGCGGGATGAACGCCGAGGCGCTCCTCGACGAGCGCCTGCGCGACCGTGAGTCGCGGGCGGCCAACAACCCCTACACGGCCGACCTCGTCCGCGGCGTCGTGAGCCGGTGGAACGACATCAACGGCGCCCTCACCGACTACAGCCAGGGCTGGACCCTCGACCGCATGCCTGCGGTCGACCGGGCCATCCTGCGGCTCGGCGCGTGGGAGGTGCTCTGGAACGACGAGATCCCCGACGCGGTCGCGATCTCCGAGGCAGTGGCGCTCGCGACCGAGCTGTCGACCGACGAGTCCCCGGCGTTCGTCAACGGCCTCCTCGCCCGGCTCGCCGAGGTCAAGGCGACCATCGTCTGACCGGTCCGGGCACCGCCCGCGCCGTGCCGAAGGGCACCCACCGATCCCGGCGGGTGCCCTTCGGCGTCGGGGCACGTCAGCGTCAGGTGTCGAGCACCGCGGAGAGGGGACGGCCCAGCAGGACCGCCAGTCGGTCGACCTCCGCCTCCAGGGCGCTGATGGGGGCCCGCCCGTCGTCGATCGACCACGCGACGTGCACCTCGTCCCGGCGCACGGTCCACGTCCCGCCGACGACACCGCCCACCACGACGACGTCGGCGCCGTTCGTGACCTGGGTGCGCAGCGCGGGAGGCACGATGCTGTCGTCCTTCGTGCCGGGCCCCATGACCCACGGGTCGTGGCCCGGCAGCAGCCGCACGGCATCCGTCGGCTCCGTGGCGCGAAGGGCGTCGAGGTCCTCGGCGAGGACGTATGCCGTGCGGCCGGCGACGTCGACGGCCTCGAGGCGCTCGCGCAGGCCTTCCCACCAGCGGTCGATGCGGCGGCGGCCGGCGCTCAGGCCGGCGCCGAGCCAGTAGTGCACGTGCTCGGGCGTCGCCGGACCGTACGCGCGCAGGTAGGCGCTGACGGCATACGGGCCCGCCTCCTCGAGCTCCCAGACCCCGGCCCAGCGCGGGTTGTCGTCGAGGCGCTGGAACGTCGCCCGACCGTCGCGCGGTGGCCCGAAGCCCATGTCGCCCTGCCACGTGAGCGGCTTGACGAGCGTGCCGGCGCCGTCGGCGAAGACGCTGCGCAGGTGCCGGTATGCCGGCCGGCGGGTCACGGCGGCGCCCATCTCGGCGAGGGTCAGCGGGCCGCCCGCCAGCGCCTCGCGCACGGTCGTGCGGAAGGCGGGCCAGTCCTGGGGGCGCAGGCAGTAGTGGTCCTGCCAGCTCTTGAGCTCCCACTGCCGACCGGCCGCGCGGAGGGCGAGGTACGCGCCGCCGTCCTCGGGGGACAGGTAGTGGGCGCCGCCGCGGAACGCGAACGCGTTGACCAGGTGCCCGTCGGCGAGCGCCCTGGCGACCTCTCCGGGGCGCGGGCGCGCGCGACGCAGGCCGACCGTGAGCTCTGCGAGCCGCTGCTGCTTGGCGGGAACCGCCCCGAGGCGCTGCACGACCTCGACGACGGGCTCGTGCCCCACCGGCGCGACCAGCTGTCGCTCCAGCCGCCAGGCCAGCGCCTGCTCCCACGTGGTCGCCACCGTCGACATGGTCGGAGGCTAACCGCCGACCAGGACGATCTGCGGCCGGGACGTCGACGTGCCGAGGACTGGACCGATTCGGGGCCACGCCGGTGTGGCCGCTAGACTCCACGGCGACGACATCCTTTAACCACCGTCCTGTGAGGCGGGGAAGGAGGTCCAGCGGCTGTGACCTGCCCTGACCTGAGTGCATCTGCCCAGTCATCGACCGATCGCTCGAGCATCCCCGACGACGCTCGCGACGTGATGACCGAAGGAGACGTCTCCCGGGCGCTGCGGCGCATCGGGCACGAGATCCTCGAGCGCAACAAGGGGAGCGAGGGGCTCGTCCTCCTCGGGATCCCCTCGCGCGGCGTCCCGCTCGCCCGCCGCCTCGCGGCCGGCATCGAGCAGGTCGAGGGCCGTCCCGTCCCGGTCGGCGAGCTCGACATCACGCTCCACCGCGACGACCTGCGCCGCAACCCCGTGCGCACCGCCCACCGGTCGCGCATCCCCGACGGTGGCATCGACGACAAGGTCGTCGTCCTCGTCGACGACGTGCTCTACTCGGGGCGCACGATCCGGGCCGCCCTCGACGCGCTCTCCGAGCTGGGGCGACCGCGTGCCGTGCGGCTGGCGGTGCTCGTCGACCGCGGCCACCGCGAGCTGCCGATCCGCGCCGACCACGTCGGCAAGAACCTGCCGACGTCGCGCGAGGAGCGGGTGCACGTGCGCGTCGCCGAGCTGGACGGGCTCGACGTCGTGCGCATCAGCGGGGGCGAGGCCCGATGACCAGGCACCTCATCTCGTCGGCCGACCTCAGCCGTGCGGAGGTCGAGGACATCCTCGAGACCGCCGCGTCGATGCACGACCTCCAGCGCCGCGAGGTCAAGAAGGTGCCGACCCTGCGCGGCCGCACCGTCATCAACTTCTTCTTCGAGGACTCGACCCGCACCCGCAGCTCGTTCGAGATCGCGGGCAAGTGGATGTCGGCCGACACCATCAACCTCTCGGCCAAGGGCTCGTCGACGAGCAAGGGCGAGAGCCTGCGCGACACCGCGATGACGGTCGACGCCATGGCCGTCGACGCCCTGGTGATCCGGCACAACGCCTCCGGCGCCTGCCAGCAGGTGGCCCAGTGGGTGCGCTGCAGCGTCATCAACGCCGGGGACGGCACCCACGAGCACCCCACGCAGGCGCTGCTCGACGCGTACACCCTGCGCACGCGGCTCGGCGACCTCGACGGCAAGCACGTCGTCATCGTGGGCGACCTCACCCACTCGCGCGTCTTCCGCAGCAACGTCATCACGCTGAAGACGCTCGGGGCCAAGGTCACCGTCGTCGCCCCGCCCACGCTGATGCCGAGCGGCATCGGCGCGTGGAGCACGGCGGACGGCTTCGCCACGAGCTGGGACCTCGACCCGGTGCTCGACGGCGAGGGCGAGCACGGCCCGGTCGACGCTGTCATGATGCTGCGCGTCCAGCGTGAGCGGATGAGCGGCGGGTTCTTCCCGACGCCCCGCGAGTACACCGTCGGCTACGGCCTCACACGCGACCGGCTCGACCGGCTCGTCGCCCGCAACGACGGCGTGCTCGTGCTCCACCCGGGCCCGATGAACCGTGGCCTCGAGATCGCCCCCGAGGCGGCCGACTCGCCGCAGTCCGTCGTGCTCGACCAGGTTTCCGCCGGCGTCGCCGTGCGGATGGCCGTGCTCTACCACCTGCTGGCCGGCGACGACACGCCTGCCCCCGTCGCCGCCACCCCCGTGACCGAAGGAGCCGCCCGATGAGCCGCCTCGTGATCCGCGGCGCCCGCCTGCTCGGTGCCGACGCCGCCGACCTGCTCGTCGAGGACGGCGTCGTCACCGAGGTCGGCTCGGTCTCGGCCCCGTCCGACGCCGAGGTGCTCGACGCCGACGGCCTCGTCGCGCTGCCAGGTCTCGTCGACCTGCACGTGCACCTGCGCGAGCCCGGTCGCGAGGACGCCGAGACGATCGCCACCGGGTCGGCAGCCGCCGCAGCCGGCGGCTTCACGGCCGTCTTCGCGATGGCCAACACCAACCCCGTCACCGACACGGCCGAAGCGGCCGAGCGCGTGCTCGACCTCGGGCGCGCCTGCGGCCTCACCGAGGTCGTGCCGGTCGGCGCCGTGACGAAGGGTCTGGAGGGGGCCGAGCTCGCCGAGCTCGGCCTCATGGCCCGGTCGCGCGCCAAGGTCCGGGTCTTCAGCGACGACGGACACTGCGTCCACGACGCACGCATCATGCGGCGGGCGCTCGAGTACATCAAGCCCTTCGGTGGCGTCATCAGCCAGCACGCGCAGGACCCGCGCCTCGCCGGCCGCGAGGCCTGCTGCCACGAGGGCGAGGTCTCCGGCCGCCTCGGGCTGCCCGGCTGGCCCGGCATCGCCGAGGAGTCCGTGGTCGCCCGCGACGTCATGCTGGCCCGCCACACCGGCTCGCGCGTCCACGTCGCGCACGTCTCCACGGCCGGCACCGTCGAGGTGATCCGCTGGGCCAAGGCGCAGGGCATCGACGTCACCGCCGAGGTGACGCCGCACCACCTCGCACTGACCACCGACCTGCTGGTCGGCTACGACCCCGTCTACAAGGTCAACCCGCCGCTGCGGCCGACCGAGGACGTCGAGGCGCTGCGAGCAGCCCTGGCCGACGGCACGATCGACGCGGTCGCCACCGACCACGCACCGCACGCCCGCCACGACAAGGAGCACGCCTTCGTCGACGCGGCGTTCGGCATGCTCGGGCTCGAGACGGCGCTCTCGGTGGTCAGCGACGTGATGGTCCACGGCGGTCTGCTCGACTGGGCCGACGTTGCCCGGGTCATGTCCACCACTCCGGCCCGCATCGGCGGGCTGGCCCACCAGGGAAGGGGACTCGCCGTCGGCGCCCCCGCCCACATCACCCTCGTCGACCCCGACCGCGAGGTCACGGTCGACGCCGCCGCGAGCCGCAGCCGCTCGCGCAACAACCCGTGGCACGGGCGCACCCTGCGCGGAGCCGTCGAGGCGACGGTCTACGCAGGGCGCGTCACCCACGACGCCCGCAACGGGGCGGGCACCCGACGAGAACTGACGAACGCGACGACCTCAGGGGCAGACCTGTGACGACCCAGACACCGCTGACCGTACCCACCCGCGACGGGCACCCGGGCCGCACCCGCGTGGCGGCGACCCTCGTGCTCGAGGACGGTCGCACCTTCCGCGGCGCCTCCTACGGAGCGCTCGGCCAGACGGTCGGCGAGGCGGTCTTCTCCACCGGCATGACCGGCTACCAGGAGACCCTCACCGACCCCAGCTACCACCGCCAGGTCATCGTCATGACGGCGCCGCACGTCGGCAACACCGGCGTCAACACCGAGGACGACGAGAGCAGCCGCATCTGGGCCGCCGGCTACGTCGTGCGCGACCCCGCGATCCGCTCGTCGAACTGGCGCGCCACCCGCGACCTCGAGGACGAGCTCGCCGACCAGGGCGTCGTCGGCATCTGCGACATCGACACGCGCGCGCTGACCCGCCACCTTCGCGAGCGCGGCGCCATGCGTGTGGGCATCTTCAGCGGCGACGCCGCCGAACGGGGCGACGACGAGCTGCTCGACGCCGTCCGCACAAGTCCGCAGATGGCGGGCGCGGCCCTCGCCGCCGAGGTCACCACCGCCGAGCCGTATGCCGTCCCGGCCGTCGGCGAGAAGCGCTTTACCGTCGCGGCCATCGACCTCGGCATCAAGGCGATGACGCCGCAGCTCATGGCGCAGCGCGGTATCGAGGTGCACGTCCTGCCTGCCACCGCCACGATCGACGACGTGCTCGCGGTGGGGGAGTCCGGCCCCGACGGCGTGTTCTTCTCCAACGGCCCCGGTGACCCGGCGAGCGCCGAGCACGAGGTGACGCTGCTGCGCCAGGTGCTCGACCGCGGCCTGCCGTTCTTCGGCATCTGCTTCGGCAACCAGCTGCTCGGCCGGGCCCTCGGCTTCGGCACCTACAAGCTGAAGTACGGCCACCGCGGCATCAACCAGCCGGTCATGGACCGCACGACCGGCAAGGTCGAGGTCACGGCCCACAACCACGGCTTCGCCGTCGACGCGCCCCTCGACGAGGACAGCGACACGGCATACGGCCGGGTGCGGGTCTCGCACGTGTGCCTCAACGACGACGTCGTCGAGGGGCTCGAGTGCCTCGACCGGCCCGCGTACTCCGTCCAGTACCACCCCGAGGCAGCCGCCGGCCCGCACGACGCCGCCTACCTCTTCGACCGTTTCACGGAGCTCATGACCAACCGACAGACCAACCACCAGCAGATCTCGGCGAGCGAGGGGGCCCACTGATGCCGAAGCGTGACGACATCAAGAGCGTCCTCGTCATCGGGTCGGGGCCGATCGTCATCGGCCAGGCGTGCGAGTTCGACTACTCGGGCACCCAGGCCTGCCGCGTGCTGCGCGAGGAGGGCATCCGCGTCATCCTCGTCAACAGCAACCCGGCGACGATCATGACCGACCCCGAGTTCGCCGACGCGACCTACGTCGAGCCGATCACCCCCGAGGTCGTCGAGGCGATCATCGCCAAGGAGCGCCCCGACGCCGTGCTCGCCACCCTCGGTGGCCAGACGGCCCTCAACTGCGCGATCTCGCTGCACGAGAACGGCGTCCTCGAGAAGTACGGCTGTCCGCTCATCGGCGCCAACGTCGACGCCATCGAGCTCGGCGAGGACCGCGAAGCCTTCAAGGGCGTCGTCGAGCGCTGCGGCGCCGAGTCGGCCCGCTCGATCATCTGCCACTCGATGGACGAGCTGCTCGCCGCCGCCGAGGAGCTCAGCTACCCCGTCGTCGTGCGCCCGTCGTTCACGATGGGCGGGCTCGGGTCCGGCTTCGCCTACGACGAGGCCGACCTGCGCCGCATCGGCGGTCAGGGGCTGCAGTACTCCCCGACGACCGAGGTGCTCCTCGAGGAGTCGATCCTCGGCTGGAAGGAGTACGAGCTCGAGGTCATGCGCGACCACGCCGACAACGTCGTCGTCGTCTGCTCCATCGAGAACCTCGACCCCATGGGCGTGCACACCGGCGACTCGATCACCGTCGCACCGGCGCTGACGCTCACCGACCGTGAGTACCAGCGGCTGCGTGACATCGGGATCGCCGTCATCCGTGAGGTCGGCGTCGACACCGGCGGCTGCAACATCCAGTTCGCCGTCAACCCGCGCGACGGCCGCATCATCGTCATCGAGATGAATCCGCGCGTCTCCCGCTCGAGCGCCCTGGCCTCCAAGGCCACCGGCTTCCCAATCGCGAAGATCGCCGCGAAGATGGCGATCGGCTACACGCTCGACGAGGTGCCGAACGACATCACCCGTGAGACGCCGGCGAGCTTCGAGCCGTCGCTGGACTACGTCGTCGTGAAGGTGCCGCGCTTCGCCTTCGAGAAGTTCCCGGCCGCCGACCCGACGCTGACGACGACGATGAAGTCGGTCGGCGAGGCCATGGCCATCGGCCGCAACTTCACCGAGGCCCTGCAGAAGGCTCTGCGCTCGCTCGAGAAGAAGGGCGCGAGCTTCCACTGGGACGGCGAGCTGACGAAGGTTGCCGCCGAGCGCGCGCTCGAGGAGGCCAAGACCCCCACCGACGGCCGGATCGTGTTGGTGCAGCAGGCCCTTCGAGGCGGCTGCACCGTCGAGGAGGTCCACGAGGCCACCGGTATCGACCCGTGGTTCCTCGACCAGATCGCGCTCGTCAACGACGTCGCGGCGATGCTCGCCGAGGCCGACCAGCTGACGCCCGAGCTGCTGCGGCTCGTCAAGCGCCACGGTTTCAGCGACGCGCAGATCGCGAGCATCCGGCGTATGCCGCAGGCCGTGGTCCGCGGCGTGCGCCACGCGCTCGGGGTGCGCCCGGTCTACAAGACCGTCGACACGTGCGCGGCCGAGTTCGCGGCCGCGACGCCCTACCACTACAGCTCGTACGACGAGGAGACCGAGGTGGCGCCGCGAGAGCGGCCCGCCGTCATCATCCTCGGCTCCGGGCCCAACCGCATCGGGCAGGGCGTCGAGTTCGACTACTCCTGCGTGCACGCGTCGTTCTCCTTGCGCGACAAGGGATTCGACACGGTCATGGTCAACTGCAACCCCGAGACGGTGTCCACCGACTACGACACGAGCAGCCGCCTCTACTTCGAGCCGCTGACGCTCGAGGACGTGCTCGAGGTCATCCACGCCGAGAGTCAGGCCGGCCCGATCGCCGGTGTCATCGTGCAGCTCGGCGGCCAGACCCCGCTCGGCCTGGCGCAGGCGCTCGAGGACGAGGGCGTGCCCATCGTCGGCACCTCGCCGGGCGCCATCCACCTCGCGGAGGACCGCGGCGCCTTCGGGCAGGTGCTCGCCAAGGCGGGGCTGATCGCCCCCAAGCACGGCACGGCCTTCAGCGCCGACGAGGCCCTGGCGGTCGCCCGCGAGATCGGCTACCCGGTGCTCGTGCGCCCGTCGTACGTGCTCGGCGGGCGCGGCATGGTCATCGTCTACGACGACGACTCCCTCGTCACGTACGTCGAGAAGGCCACCGAGGCGAGTCCGGACCACCCGATCCTCATCGACCGCTTCCTCGACGACGCGATCGAGATCGACGTCGACGCGCTGTTCGACGGCGAGGAGATGTACCTCGGAGGCATCATGGAGCACGTCGAGGAGGCCGGCATCCACTCCGGCGACAGCTCGTGCACGCTGCCGCCGGCGACGCTCGGCGACGGCGAGCTCGAGCGGGTGCGGGTCGCGACCCGCAAGCTCGCCGAGGGCATCGGCGTCCGCGGCCTCATGAACGTCCAGTTCGCGCTGGCCCAGGACATCCTCTACGTCATCGAGGCCAACCCGCGCGCGTCGCGCACGGTGCCGTTCGTCGCGAAGGCGACGGGCGTGCCGCTCGCCAGCGCCGCCGCCAGGGTCATGCTCGGCGCGACGGTCAAGGAGCTGCGCGAGGAGGGCATGCTGCCCCCTTCCGGCGACGGTGGCGCCATGCCGGCGCACGCCCCGGTGTCGTGCAAGGAGGCGGTGCTTCCCTTCAAGCGCTTCCGCACGAAGGAGGGCGTCGCGGTCGACTCGCTCCTCGGGCCCGAGATGCGCTCGACGGGCGAGGTCATGGGCATCGACGTCGACTTCGGCTCGGCCTTCTCCAAGGCCCAGCAGGGCGGTGGCTCGGCGCTGCCGCGCTCGGGCGCGATCTTCGTGTCGGTCGCCAACCGTGACAAGCGCGCGATGCTCTTCCCGGTCAAGCGCCTCGTCGACCTCGGCTTCACGATCCTCGCCACGAGCGGCACGGCGGCCGTGCTGAAGCGCAACGGCATCGAGGCCACGGTGGTCCGCAAGATCACCGAGCGCGACGGCGACGCGCCGGGGGAGAAGTCGATCGTCGACCTCATCCTCGACGGGACGGTCCAGATGGTCGTCAACACCCCGAGCGGCCAGGACGCTCGCGCCGACGGCTACGCCATCCGGGCGGCCACGACGAGCGCCGACAAGCCGATCATCACGACGATCGCCACGCTGGCGGCGGCCGTCCTCGGCATCGAGGCCGGCCTCACCGAGGAGATCCGGGTGAAGTCGCTCCAGGACCACGCGCGCGACCTCGACCTCTACGGGCGGAAGGACGCCCTCGTCGGGACGGGGGCCACCGCGTGACAGGCCCTGTGACCGAGCGCGGGCTGCGTGCCCGTGTGACCCAGGAGGTCGCCGAGGTCATCGCGACCCGCCGCGTCGGCGCCTACCAGCACCTCACGCTCGTCGCCCCGGGGGTCGCCGAGCTGGCGCGCCCCGGCCAGTTCGTGGCGCTCGCCGTCGGTGGCGAGTCCTCCGGCACGCTGCTGCGGCGCTCGTTCTCGATCCACAAGGTCAGCCCGAGCGGCACCTACGGCGGCACCGTCGAGATCGTCGTCTCGGCGGTCGGGGCGGGCACCCGCTGGATCGTCGACCGCGCGCCGCACGACACCATCGACGTCGTCGGTCCGCTCGGCAAGGCGTTCCCGCTCCCCACCGACCCGGTCGCCTGCGTCCTCGTCGGCGGCGGCTACGGCAGCGCCCCGCTCTTCTGGCTCGCCGGCGAGCTGCGCGAGCGCGGCTGCCACGTCGAGATGGTGCTCGGCGCCGCGAGCGAGGACCGCCTCTTCGGCGTCGTCGAGGCACGGCGCAGCTGCGACGGCGTCACCGTCACGACCGACGACGGCTCGGCCGGCCAGCAGGGCTGGGTCAGCGACGTGCTGCCCGACATCATCGACCGCACGAAGGCCGGCGTCGTCTACGGCTGCGGCCCCATGGGCATGCTCGAGTCGATCACCCGGGTCGCCGACGACCACGGCGCAGTCGCGCAGGTGGCCGTCGAGGAGTCGATGGCCTGCGGCATCGGCGTGTGCATGACGTGCGTCATGCCCGTGGTGGGCTCCGACGGGCGTACGCGCATGGTGCGCTCGTGCGTCGAGGGCCCCGTGTTCCGGGGCGACCGCGTCCGTTGGGACGCCTTCGACGGGGGGCACGCGAGGGTGCCCGACGATGCCGTCGGCGCGCCGAAGGTGGGTGGGCACTGATGGTCGACCTCTCCGTGGACCTCGGCGGCGGCCACCGCCTGCCGAACCCCCTCATGACCGCGTCGGGCTGCGCCGCGAACGGCAAGGAGCTGCACCGCTTCTTCGACGTGTCGGACCTCGGCGCCTTCGTCACCAAGTCGGTCATGGCCGACCCCCGTTCGGGGCGCGGCACCCCGCGCATGGCCGAGACGCCCTCGGGCATGCTCAACTCGATCGGCCTGCAGGGGCCGGGCATCGAGGCGTTCGTCGACGAGGACCTGCCGTGGCTGCAGTCCGTCGGCGCCCGGGTGCTGCCGTCGATCGCGGGCAGCTCGAGCACCGAGTACGCCCACGTGGCCGCGACGCTCCGGGCCAGCAGGGCGTTCGACGCCGTCGTCGGTGTCGAGGTCAACATCTCGTGCCCCAACGTCGCCAACCGCGGGCTCGTCTTCGCGTGCGACCCGATGGCGTCGGCCAAGGTCATCGCCCTGGTGCGCGAGCAGCTGCCGCGTGACGTCCCCGTGTTCGCCAAGCTGAGCCCCGACGTCACCGACATCACCGCGATCGCAGCCGCCTGCGTCAAGGCCGGCGCCGACGGTCTGACGATGATCAACACCCTGCTGGGCATGGTCATCGACACCGACCGGATGCGTCCGCAGCTCGGCGGCGTCACCGGCGGGCTCTCGGGTCCCGGCATCAGGCCCGTCGCCGTGCGCGCGATCTGGCAGGTGCGTCAGGCGATGTTCGAGGGCCGCATCCCGACCGTGCCGATCATCGGCGTCGGGGGAGTGCGCACCGGACGTGACGCGCTCGAGATGGTCGCCGCCGGCGCCAGCGCCATCCAGGTCGGCACCGTGGTCTTCAACGACCCGTCGGCCCCCGTCCGGGTGCTGCGCGAGCTGTGCGAGCTGCTCGAGGCCAAGGGCTACGACCACTTCACCGACGCCGTGGCCGTCGCCCACGGCCGCTGACGGCCGCCGCCCTTCCCTCCACACCCTCCCACCCCTGCCCCTCCCGACCGCCGAGCGGAGACCCACGACCATGACGCAGCCCTTCGGAGCGCGCCTGCAGCTCGCCATGCGAACCCACGGACCCCTGTGCGCGGGCATCGACCCGCACCGCGGCCTCGTGGAGTCGTGGGGCCTGACCTACGACGTGAGCGGCCTCGAGCGGTTCGCCCTGACGTGCGTCGAGGCGTTCGCCGGGCGGGTCGCCGCCGTGAAGCCCCAGTCGGCCTTCTTCGAGGTGTTCGGCAGCCGCGGCGTCGCGGTGCTCGAGCGGGTGCTCTCCGAGCTGCGCGAGGCCGGCACGCTGACGATCCTCGACGCCAAGCGCGGCGACATCGGGTCGACGATGACGGCATACGCGGAGGCCTACCTCGGCGACGACGCGGTGGCGCCGCCCGACGCGCTCACCGTCAGCCCGTACCTCGGCTACGAGTCGCTGCGCCCGGCGATCGACCTCGCCGAGCGCACCGGCCGGGGCCTCTTCGTGCTCGCGCTCACCTCGAACCCGGAGGGGGCCAGCGTGCAGCACGCGGTCCGCGACGGGGAGTCCGTGGCGGCCTCGATCGTGCGGGGGGCCGCGCGTGACAACGCGCCGGCGCACGACCGTGGCGAGCTGGGAAGCATCGGTCTCGTCATCGGGGCCACGGTCGGTACCGCTGTGCAGGACCTCGACCTCGACCTCGTGGGCGCCGCGACACCCGTGCTGGCGCCGGGCTTCGGCGCCCAGGGCGGCACCGTCGGGTCGCTGGGCTCGACGTTCGGGGCCGCGCGCGCCCAGGTGCTCGCCGCCTCGAGCCGCGAGATCCTCGGGGCCGGTCCCGAACCGCGCCACCTCGTGGCAAGGACGACCCAGGTGGCCGACTCGCTGCGTGGTTGACGACCACCTGGCGTCGCCGGCCCCCGGGCCTCGGGTATGTCACGGTGCATGACTCACGCCACGTCCGTTCGCCGAATCCTCGCCACGTCGGCCGCTGCGGCGGTGATCCCGTTGGCCGCGGCCTGTGGCTCCGGCACCACGCCTCCTGCCACGACTGGCGGCTCCTCGTCGAGCTCGGCCGCGGCCGGCTCCTCGAGCGCCACGGCCGCCGCCGACGCCGGCGCGCAGGGCTACTGCGACGCCCTCAAGTCGGGACAGAAGGAGCTGGAGTCGATGTCGGCGAAGGTCACCGACAAGGCGGCGCTCGAGCAGGGTCTCGGCGTCCTCGAGAAGATCCGGGCGGCGGCACCGGCAGAGGTGAAGTCGTCGTGGGGCGACTTCGTCGAGTTCGTGAAGACGGCGGCCGCCGGCAACACGAGCGCGATGGCGGGGGCGATGGAGAAGATGCAGGCCGCCAGCACCAAGATCGCGAGCCACGCGAAGGCGACCTGCAACATCGACATGTCCTGACGGGAACGGACCGCCCGGCGCGGGGCGCCTGACACCGCCTACGGTGTGGCCATGCGAACGACCGGCAGCCCCGCGCGGTGCATCGCGGCTGCGCTCCTGCTGTCGACGGCCGTCCTGGGGTCGTGCTCACCGGCGCCGGAGCAGCCGTACTGCGACGCGCTGGTCTCGGCCGAGGCCGAGTGGAAGGACGCCGGCGCGTCGCTCGCCGACCCCGCGTCCGCCTCCCGCTTCCTGCGCACCGTGACACGCATCGAGCAGCAGGCGCCCGAGGAGGTGCGCGCGGACTGGAAGGCGCTCCACACCCTCTTCGCGAAGTTCACCGTCGCCAACCCCGACCTCGGGGCCCTGACGGCGCAGCTGAAGGGTTTCCAGAGCTCCGCCAAGCGCATCGAGACCCACGCCCACGAGACGTGCGGGGTCGATCTCGGCAGCTAGCCAGGCGGGTGGTCCCGCACCCGCGTTGCGGCGCGCACCGGCGGATCGCTAGGTTCGGCGGAGACAACACGTGAGACGTGACGAACGGCGGGGGAGCGAGGGCATCCCCGCAGGCAGCGAGGAGACCGAAGACCGTGGCGCTACCACCGCTCACCCCCGAGCAACGGGCCGCAGCACTCGAGAAGGCTGCAGCCGCACGACGGGAGCGGGCCGCGGTGAAGAACCGGCTCAAGTACTCCAGCGGCTCGCTCGCCGAGGTCCTCGAGGACGGCAGGACCGACGCGGTCATCGGCAAGATGAAGGTCACCGAGCTGCTCGAGTCCATGCCCGGTGTCGGACGCGTGCGCGCCCGGGCCATCATGGCCGAGGTGGGCATCGCCGAGTCGCGCCGCGTGCGCGGCCTCGGCGCCAACCAGGTCGCTGCGCTGCTGCGCCGCTTCGAGAAGCCGTGATGTCGGCTGACCCGACGCCGGCCTCACCCACCCAGCACGACGCACCCGAGGGCGCCGCGGCAGCGGAGAGCCCGCGAGGCCGGCTCACGGTGCTGGCCGGCCCGACGGCGGTCGGTAAGGGCACCATCGCGGCCTACGTGCGCACGCACTTCCCCGGCGTGTGGTTCTCGGTGTCGATGACGACGCGCCGTCCGCGGCCGGGTGAGGTCGACGGCGTGCACTACCACTTCGTGGACGACCAGGAGTTCGACCGCCTCGTCGAGGCCGGACAGTTCCTCGAGCACGCCGTCGTGCACGGCGCGGCGAAGTACGGCACGCCGCGCGGCCCCGTCGAGCGCGTCATCCGGGAGGGGCGCGACGCCCTCCTGGAGATCGACCTGCAGGGCGCGCGGCAGGTGCGCGAGACGTGGCCCGACGCGCTCTTCGTGTTCCTCGCGCCCCCGAGCTGGGACGAGCTGGTGCGGCGGCTCGTGGGCCGCGGCACCGAGGACGAGGCCGAGCGGGAGCGCCGGCTCACCACCGCGACCGCCGAGATGGCCGCCCAGAGCGAGTTCGACGAGGTCGTCGTCAACGACGACGTTCGTCGTGCGAGCGAAGAACTCGTATCATTGATGAGATCGGGACGCGCCGAGAGGTGAGTCCCGTGTGATGTGTGCCGCGCGACGGGGTGCCACCGTGCCCCTCCCGGCGTCCCAGCACGCACCAGAGACCGCTGAAACCAACGAAACGAGATCACTGTGTCCGGTACCCAGGCAGCTCCCATCGGCATCACCAACCCGCCGATCGACGACCTCCTGACCGCCGCCGACTCGAAGTACGCCCTCGTGATCTACTCCGCGAAGCGTGCCCGCCAGATCAACGCGTACTACTCGCAGCTGCAGGAGGGCCTGCTCGACTACGTCGGCCCGCTCGTCGAGACCGAGGTCCACGAGAAGCCGATGTCGATCGCCCTCCGCGAGATCAACGAAGGCCTCCTCACCTCGACGCCCACCGAGGCCTGAGCGCCCCCCGGGCCGGCCGGTGCCGCAGATGCGTGTCGTCCTCGGTGTGAGCGGCGGGATCGCCGCCTACAAGGCGGCATCCCTGCTGCGGCTGTTCACCGAGAACGGCCACAACGTCACCGTGGTGCCCACCGCGGCGGCGCTCCAGTTCGTGGGGGCGCCGACGTGGTCCGCCCTCTCGGGCAAGCCCGTCAGCACCGAGGTGTGGACCTCGGTGCACGAGGTGCCGCACGTGCGCATCGGCCAGTCCGCCGACCTGGTCGTCGTCGCTCCCGCGACGGCCGACCTGCTGGCCAAGGCCGCGCACGGGCTGGCCGACGACCTCCTCACGAACACCCTGCTCACCGCCCGGTGTCCCGTCGCCTTCGCACCGGCCATGCACACCGAGATGTGGGAGCACCCGGCGACACAGGCCAACGTCGCCACCCTCCGCGCCCGCGGCGCCCACGTCATCGACCCCGCCGTGGGCCGGCTGACCGGCAAGGACACCGGCGCCGGGCGCCTGCCCGAGCCCGAGCAGCTGTATGCCGCCTGCCTCGCCCTCGTCGAGGGCCGTGCGACCGCTCCGGCCGGGACTGCGGACGAGCCCGTCCGTGACCTCGAGGGCCTTCGGGTCGTCGTCTCCGCGGGGGGCACCCGCGAGCCGCTGGACCCCGTCCGCTACCTCGGCAACCGCTCGTCCGGCAAGCAGGGCATCGCCATCGCCCGGGCGGCGGCCGAGCGCGGCGCCAAGGTCACCCTCGTGGCCGCCAACGTGTCGCTGCCGGTGCCCGAGGGCATCGACGTCGTGGAGGTCGAGACGACGCTCGAGCTGCAGCAGGCCGTCGAGGCGGCGGCCGACGGCGCCGACGTCGTCGTCATGGCGGCGGCTCCCGCCGACTTTCGGCCCGCTGCTGTGAGCGGCAGCAAGATCAAAAAGTCGTCCGACCCCGACGCGGGGCTGTGCGTCGAGCTCGTCGAGAACCCCGACATCGTCAGGGGCCTCGTCACGGCGCGCACCGAGCGTGGCTCGCAGACGCCCTTCATCGTCTCGTTCGCCGCCGAGACCGGCGATGTCCACGGCTCCGTGATGGACCACGCGCGGGCCAAGTTCGCGCGCAAGGGCAGCGACCTCCAGGTCGTCAACGAGGTCGGCCGCGACCTCACGTTCGGCCGGGACGACACCACCGTCCACCTGCTGCGCCGCGGCAGCGACGACATCACGACGGTGGGCCCGACGACCAAGGACGCGGTCGCCGACGCCCTCTGGGACGCCGTCTCGTCGTCGTTGGGCTGAGCAATAGACTCTCTCCCCAATGCGGCTGCGCCACGAGCGCACGACTCCAACCACCACGCACCCGAGCCAGGGAGTTCAAGTGTCAGCACGTCTGTTCACGTCCGAGTCCGTCACCGAGGGTCACCCCGACAAGATCTGTGACCAGATCAGCGACTCGATCCTCGACGCACTGCTCACCGACGACCCGCAGGCCCGAGTCGCGGTCGAGACGATGGTCACGACCGGACTCGTGCACGTCGCCGGCGAGGTGTCGACGACGGCCTACGTCGAGATCCCCAAGATCGTGCGCGAGACCATCCTCGAGGTCGGCTACGACGGCTCGCAGAAGGGCTTCGACGGGCGCACCTGCGGGGTCTCGATCTCCATCGGTGCCCAGTCGCCCGACATCGCCCAGGGCGTCGACACCGCGCACGAGCACCGCACGGGTGACGTCGACGACCTGCTCGACAAGCAGGGCGCCGGCGACCAGGGCCTGATGTTCGGCTACGCCTGCGACGACACCGCCGAGCTCATGCCGCTGCCGATCCATCTCGCCCACCGGCTGTCCGAGCGCCTGACGCAGGTGCGCAAGAGCGACGAGCTCGCCTACCTGCGCCCCGACGGCAAGACGCAGGTCACCATCGCCTACGAGGGCGACAAGGCGGTCTCGCTCGACACCGTGGTGCTCTCCACCCAGCACGCACCGGACGTGTCCCTCGACGGCATGCTCGAGCCCGACATCAAGGCGCACGTCATCGACCCCGTCCTGGCCGAGCTGCGCGACAGCGGCACGGACCTCGACGTGAGCTCGTACCGTGCGCTCATCAACCCCACCGGACGCTTCGAGATCGGCGGCCCCATGGGCGACGCCGGCCTCACGGGCCGCAAGATCATCGTCGACACCTACGGCGGCATGGCCCGCCACGGCGGGGGCGCCTTCTCGGGCAAGGACCCCAGCAAGGTCGACCGCTCCGGCGCGTACGCCATGCGCTGGGTCGCGAAGAACGTCGTCGCCGCGGGCCTCGCCCGTCGCTGCGAGGTCCAGGTCGCGTACGCCATCGGCAAGGCGCAGCCCGTCGGCCTCTACGTCGAGACCTTCGGCACCGAGACCGTGCCCGTCGACAAGATCCAGCAGGCCATCGCCGACGTCTTCGACCTGCGCCCGGCCGCCATCGTCGACGCGCTCGACCTGCTGCGCCCGATCTACCGGCCGACGGCGGCCTACGGCCACTTCGGCCGCACCAAGGCCGACGGTGTCGAGAACCCCTTCACGTGGGAGCGCACCGACCGGGTGGAGGCCCTGCGGGCCGCCGTCTCCGGCTGAGGCTAGGGTCGCCCCCGTGGGGGACGACGACGAGACGACGCAGCGACCGGCCCTGGGGCCGGTCGCTGCTGTCGTGGTGGAGACCCCGCTCGCCCACCTCGACCGCGTCTTCGAGTACTCCGTGCCGCCCGAGCTCGACGCGGGCGCCGTCCCGGGTGCCCGTGTGCGGGTGCGCTTCTCGGGGCGCGAGCTCGACGGCTTCGTCGTCGAGCGCCGTGCCGCGCCCCAGCACGACGGGCGGCTCACGCCGCTGCGCCGTGTCGTCAGCCCCGAGCCGGTGCTGACCCCAGAGGTGCTGGCCCTCTCGCGGGCCGTGGCCGACCGGTATGCCGGCACGCTGAGCGACGTGCTGCGCCTTGCCGTCCCGAAGCGCCACGCCACGGCCGAGAAGGCGCTCGCGCTTGAGTGCCCGACGCAGGAGCCGGTGCCGGCGCCCGAGCCGGGTGCGTGGGCCGCCTACCCGGCCGGGCCGGCGTGGCTGCGACGGCTCGCGGACGGCGAGGGCCCGGCCGCGGCCTGGGGTGCCCTGCCCGGCCGCTCCGGCGATGCCGACTGGCCCGCCGCGCTCGCCGTGGCTGCGGCGACCGCGCTCTCGGCAGGGCGCGGCGCACTGGTCGTCGTGCCGGACCACCGCGACGTCGACCGCCTCGACGCCGCGCTCACCGCGCTGCTCGGCAAGGGGCGCCACGTCCGGCTCACCGCCGACCAGGGGCCGCAGGCGCGCTACACCGCCTGGCTCAAGGTGCTCCGCGGGCACGTGAAGGTGGTCATCGGCACCCGGGCCGCGGCGTTCGCGCCGGTGCACGACCTCGGTCTCGTGGCCTGCTGGGATGACGGCGACGACCTGCTCGCCGAGCCCCGCGCGCCCTACCACCACGTCGGAGTCGTCCTCACGCTACGGGCTGCGGCGACGGGCGCCGCGCTGCTCACCGGTGGCTTCGGCCGCAGCCTGCGCGTGCAGGTCGACGTCGAGGCCGGTGCCCTCGTGCCGGTCGACGCCGATGCGGCGACGCTGCGCTCCACGGCGCCCCGGGTGACGATCGCGGGCGAGGGGGTCGACGAGGAGCGCGACGGCCCGTCCGCCCGGGCCCACATCCCGTCCCGCGCGTGGCGGGTGGCCAAGGACGCGCTCGTCGACGGTCCCGTCCTCGTCCAGGTGCCACGCCGTGGCTACCAGCCGTCGCTCAGCTGCGCCGAGTGCCGCACGCCCGTGCGGTGCACCCGGTGCCAGGGGCCGGTCGCCGTGGGCGCGTCGAAGGCGGCTCCCGCGTGCCGCTGGTGCGGTCTGACCATCGCGGCCCACGGCTTCTCCTGCGCGCACTGCGGGTCGCGGCGCCTGCGGTCCTCGATCACCGGCGCCCGGCGCACGGCCGAGGAGATCGGCCGTGCCTTCCCGGGCTTCCCGGTGCACACCTCGGGCTCGGGCGAGGTGCTCTCGGCGGTCGGCCGCGAGTCCGCCCTCGTCATCGCCACCCCGGGCGCCGAACCCGTCGCCGAGGGCGGCTACACGGCCGTCCTGCTCCTCGACGCGTGGGCCAGCCTCGACCTCCCGGTGCTCGACGCACCCCTCGAGGCGCTCCGGCGGTGGATGGCCGCGTCGGCGCTCGCACGCGAGGGCCGGGCCGTCGTGCTCTGCGGGGCGCCCGAGGCCGTCGCGCTGCCTGCCGTCGAGGCCCTCGTGCGGTGGGACCCGGCCTGGCTCGCGGCCCGGGAGCTGGCCGACCGCCGCGAGCTCGGCCTGCCACCGGCTGCGCGCGTCGCGCAGCTGACGGGCGGTCGCCGCGCGCTCGAGGAGGCGCTCGAGCAGGTCGACCTGCCACCCAGCGCGCAGGTGCTCGGGCCGGTGCCGCTCGTCGGCGGGGCGGTGCGCCGCGGCACCGGTGACGGTGAGCCCGAGCGGGCGCCGGCCGACCACCACGTCCTCGTCCGCGTGCCTGCCGCCGACACGGCGGCTCTCACCCGGGCGATGCTGGCACTCAAGGCCTTCCGCTCGGCCCGCAAGGAGGCCGACGTCGTCTCGGTTCGGGTCGACCCGCTCGACACCTTCTGACCCGCGACGGGGAATGAGCCGTGGGAGAGTGACCGCATGCCCGAACGCGAGCTCGACATCGTCCTCTACGGCGCCACCGGTTTCGTCGGCGCCCTCACCGCGGAACATCTCGCCCGTCGGGCCGGCCCCGAGGTGCGGGTGGCCCTCGTGGGTCGCTCTCGCTCGAAGCTCGAGGCCCTGCGGGGTGAGCTCGGCGAGCGCGCGGCGTCGTGGGAGGTGGTCGCGGTCGATGCCACGGACGCCCCGGGTCTGCGCGCCCTTGCGGCACGCACGCGCGTGCTCGCCACCACGGTCGGCCCGTACCTCACCTACGGCAAGGAGGTCGTGCGAGCCTGCGCCGAGGAGGGAACCCACTACGCCGACCTGACGGGCGAGGTGCTCTTCGTCCGCTGGTCGCTCGACGAGCTCGACGCCCGGGCCCGCGAGACCGGTGCGGCCATCGTCCACGCGTGCGGGTTCGACTCGATCCCCTCCGATCTCGGGGTCCTGACGACGGCTGCGCAGGTCGCAGCCGACGGCGAGGGCACCCTGGCCGAGACCACTCTGCTCGTCCGCTCGATGAAGGGCGGCTTCTCGGGCGGCACCGTCGACTCCGCGCGGCAGCAGGCCATCACGGTGCGCTCCGACGCCTCCGCCAGACGGGTCCTCGGCGACTCCTACGCCCTGAGCCCCCGCCGCTCCGAGGAGCCGTCGTCAGGGCGCCGGACACCGTCCGGGCTGCTCGACCGGCTGCGCCGCCTCGTGCCGGTGGACCGCGACCCCGGCACCGGGCGATGGACCGGACCGTTCGTGATGGCTTCGTTCAACACCCGCATCGTGCGCCTGTCCAACACGCTGAGCGACTGGTCCTACGGCCGCGAGCTGCGCTACCGGGAGGTGACCGACTTCGGCTCCGGGCCGATGTCCCCGCTGATGGCGAGTGGGATGGCCATCGGGCTCGGCGGTGTCGTCGCGGGCCTGTCGTTCACGCCGACCCGTGCCGTCCTCGACCGGTTCCTGCCGAAGCCCGGCGAGGGTCCGGGCCCCGAGGCGCGTGCCGCTGGGCGCTTCCGGATGGACATCCACGCCACGACGACCACGGGCGCGCGTTACCGCACCCGGGTGGGCGCCGACTACGACCCCGGCTACGGCGGCACCGCGATCATGTTCGGCGAGACCGCCCTCGCGCTCGCCACCGACGGCGGCATCCCACGCCGAACCGGGGTCTGCACGCCCGCGACGGCCGTGGGCGAGGTGCTCACGGACCGGCTTCGTGCGCAGGGCTTCACGTTCGAGGTCGAGCGTCTGCCGCGGGCCGGAGGCATGATGGGCCGCGTAGAGGACCCGCCCCGGTCCGAGCCCGAGCGGCCGGGGCACGACAGGGAGGCATGACTGTGGGACGCATCGAGGTGCACGAGTTCATCTCGCTCGACGGGGTGTACGAGAGCCCGAGCTGGACGGCGGAGTACGCCTTCGACCCGAAGATGGGCGAGGCCATCGGCACGCTGACGGGGCCGGGCTCCGAGCTGCTGCTCGGCCGTCGCACCTACGAGATGTTCGCGCCCGCGTGGTCGACGCGCACCGACGAGGACGACCCGGGCGCCTCGTTCTTCAACGGCGCACGCAAGAACGTCGTCTCGTCCACCCTGCGTGACCCCGACTGGAACAACTCACGCGTCATCGGGCCCTACGACCCCGCGCGCATCGCCGAGCTGCGCGACGAGGTGGGGGGCTCGCTCTACGTCAGCGGCAGCGGCACGCTCGTCCGGGCCATGCTCCGCGACGGCCTCGTCGACGGCCTCCACCTCTTCGTCTACCCGGTGGTGCTGGGGTCGGGGGAGCGGCTCTTCACCGGTGACGAGCTGGTGCGGCTGTCGCTGACCCAGACCGAGGCGTATGACAGCGGCGTCGTCCACCTCGCGTACTCCCAGCGCTGAGGGAAGGCCCGACCCCCAAAGGGATGCTTGACGGTCGCTGCCCCTCCGCGTCATACTCCCAAACATGTCTTTGGAGGAAGGGCGCATCAGCGAGCTCCGCGCCACGGCCCACCCGCTGCGGCTGCAGATGCTCTCGCTGCTCACCGGCGCCGAGCTGAGCGCCGCCGAGGTCGCCCGCGAGCTCGAAATCACCCAGGCCAACGCCAGCTACCACCTGCGTCAGCTCGAGGCCGCCGGGCTGCTCGAGATCGCCGGCGAGGAGACCGTGCGCGGGGGTCGGGCCAAGAAGTACCGCCACCCGTGGGACGCGCCCGCCGTGCGGCCGCAGTCCGGGAACGACGACGACCGCCTCGCGTCCGTGCGGGTGCTCGCCGACATGATCCCGCGGCGCTTCGTCGAGCGTGAGCGCGGCACCCGCAGTCGCTTCACGGACGCCGACCTCTGGGTCGAGCCCGACGTGTGGGACCGCGTCACCGCCCTGCTCGACGAGGCCGGCTCACTGCTGCACGCGTCTGCCCGCCCGCCGCGCAGCGAGGGCACCATCAGGACGGCCCTGTCCGTCGCGGCCTTCCAGCTGAAGGCCGCGACGGCGAGCCGGGAGGAGTCGTCGTGAAGGTCCAGGAGTCCCTCGGCGCGCTGGGCGACCGCCGCTTCGCGTGGTACTTCACGGCGCGCACCGTCTCGACCGCCGGGTCGGTGATGGTGCCCGTGGCCCTCGCCTTCGCAGTGCTGCACATCGACCAGTCCGCGGGGGCGCTCGCCCAGGTGCTCGGGGTGCGCACCCTCGCCCTCGTCGTCTTCCTGCTCGTCGGCGGCGTCGTCGCAGACCGGTTCTCGCGCATCGTCGTGCTCCAGGTCTCGCACGTGCTCACCTGCCTCACCCAGGCGGTCGCGGCCGGCCTCATCATCAGCGGCCACGCGACCCTGACCCAGCTGACGGTCATCGAGGGCGTCAACGGGGCCGTGTCGGCGTTCACGATGCCCGCCATGATGGGGGTCGTCCCGCTCGTCGTCGACCGGTCCCGGCTGCAGCAGGCCAACGCCCTGCTCTCGTTCAGCCGCAGCGGGCTGTCGATCATCGGCCCGGCCGTCGCCGGCCTGCTCGTCGTCGGGGTCGGGCCCGGGTGGGCCCTCGCCGTCGACGCCTTCACGTATGCCGTCGCCATCGTGTGTCTCGCCCGCGTCGGGCTGCCGCACCGCTCGGAGGAGGCCCGCACCGGCCGTCACTCGATGGTGCGCGAGCTGCGGGAGGGCTGGGGTGAGTTCTCCAGCCGCGAGTGGCTCTGGGTCATCGTGCTCGCCTTCGGCCTCACGAACGCGATCCACACCGGCGTCATCGGCGTGCTCGGCCCCCTCATCGCCAAGTCCACCGACGTGATCGGCGAGGCCGGCTGGGGGCTCGTGCTCAGTGCCGAGGCCGTGGGGACCGTGCTCATGACCGTCGTCATGCTGCGGCTGCGGCTGCGGCACCCGTTGCGTGCCGGCATGGTCGCCATCTGCGTGCTCGCCGTGCCGATGGTGCTCCTCGGCGTGGCGCCGGCCCTCGTGCCCGTCGCGGTGGGCTTCTTCCTCGCCGGGGCCGCCGTCGAGGTCTTCGGGGTCGGCTGGAACACGGCGCTCCACGAGCACGTGCCGGTGTCGGTGCTCTCCCGGGTCTCGAGCTACGACGCCCTCGGCTCCTTCGTCGCGATCCCCATCGGCACGTTCCTCTACGGCTGGCTGGCGACGACGGTCGACGTCGAGACGCTCCTGGTGGTCAGCGCCGCCGTCTACGTGGCCATCTCGCTCGGCGCGTTGCTCTCACGGTCGGTGCGCGACCTGGGCCGGTCGTCGGTCGACCCGGGTGCGACCGAGGCGGGCGCTGCCCCGGCCGGCGCAGCAGCCACGACGGACGGCGCCGCCACGCGGTCCTAGACTGGCGGGCGCACCCCGACCCCGATCGCCCCCAGGAGACCCGTGTCGATCAAGGACATCCGCCTCTTCGGCGACCCGGTGCTGCGCACCGCGGCCGCCGAGGTCGTCGACTTCGACAAGCAGCTGCGGGTGCTGGTCAAGGACCTCGAGGACACGATGCTCGACGCCCCCGGCGCCGGCCTGGCGGCGCCCCAGATCGGGGTGGGGCTCCGGGTCTTCACCTACTGGGTCGACGGCGTGCTCGGCCATCTCGTCAACCCGGTCCTCGACCTCTCCGACGAGGAGCAGGACGGTCCGGAGGGCTGCCTGTCCATCCCCGGGCTCGCGTTCGACACGAAGCGCGCCCTGAAGGTCGTGGCCAAGGGCCAGAACATGCACGGCGAGCCGGTCGTCCTCGAGGGCACCGAGCTGCTCGCCCGCTGCGTGCAGCACGAGACCGACCACCTCGACGGCATCCTCTTCGTCGACCGGCTCGACCCCGAGGCCCGACGAGAGGCGATGCGGGCGATCCGCGAGGCGGAGTGGTTCGCCGACAACCCGCCGGAGGTGCGCATCAGCCCGCACTCCACCTTCGGTCGGGCGATGTGAGATGAGAGTCGTCTTCGCAGGTACACCCGACGCGGCCGTGCCCAGCCTCGAGGCCGTCGCCGCCTCGACGCACGAGCTCGTCGCCGTCGTCACCCGCCCCGACGCGCCGTCCGGCCGCGGCCATCGCCTCGAGCCGTCTCCCGTACGCGTCCGGGCCGAGGAGCTCGGGGTGCCGGTGCTCACGCCCGCGCGCGTCAAGGACCCCGACTTCCTCGACACGCTCCGCGAGCTGGCCCCGGACGCCTGCCCGGTCGTCGCGTACGGCAACCTCATCCCCGTCGAGGCGCTCACGATCCCTCGGCTGGGCTGGGTGAACCTGCACTTCTCCCTGCTGCCCGCGTGGCGTGGCGCGGCGCCCGTGCAACACGCCGTGATGGCCGGCGACGAGGTGACCGGGGCCTCGACGTTCGTCATCGAGCGCGGTCTCGACACGGGGCCGGTGCTCGGGGTGATGACCGAGACGATCCGAGCCACCGACACGGCCGGCGACCTGCTCGAGCGGCTGTCGGTCGCCGGCGCCGGCCTGCTCGTCGCCACTCTCGACGGCCTCGAGGCCGGTCGGCTCGTCGCGCAGCCCCAGCCGTCCGAGGGCGTGTCCCTCGCGCCGAAGATCGGGGTCGACGACGCCCGCATCCACTGGCAGCGCCCGGCACTGTCGATCGACAGGCTGGTGCGCGGCTGCACCCCGGCACCCGGCGCGTGGACGACGTTCCGGGGCGAGCGGCTCAAGGTCGCGCCGGTGAGCCTGGCGTCCGCCCAGGACGTTTCGTCGCCCGACCCCCTCGCCCCAGGCGAGCTGCTCGTGACGAAGAAGGCCGTCTTCGTCGGCACGGGCAGCGCGCCGGTGCGGCTCGGCCAGGTGCAGGCCCACGGCAAGAAGGTGCTGGCCGCCGCCGACTGGGCGCGTGGCACGCGCATCGAGGCGGGAGAGCGGGTCGGCGATGAGTGAGCGTCGTGGTGACCGGCAGCGACCACAGGCCCGGGAACGCTCGGCCGGCCACCGGTCCGGGCTGCGGCCGTCCGAACGAGCCCGGCGCACCGACCCGGCGCGCCTGGCCGCCTACACGGCGATGCGTGACGTCGCCGACGGCGGCTATGCCAACCTCGTCCTGCCGAAGATCCTGCGGGACAAGCAGATCCGTGGGCGCGACGCAGGCTTCGCCACTGAGCTCGTCTACGGGGCGACGCGCCTGTCCGGCCTCTATGACGCGATCATTGCCTCAGCCGCGGGGCGCCCGGTGTCCAAGATCGACGGCAACGTCCTCGACACCCTGAGGCTCGGCGCGCACCAGCTGCTCGGCATGCGCGTCGCCACCCACGCAGCTGTCGACGAGACCGTCGCCCTCGCCCGACAGGTGAACGGCGCCGGCGCGGCGGGCTTCGTCAACGCGGTCATGCGACGCGTCAGCGAGCGCACCGCCGACGAGTGGGTCTCCCTGGTGACCGAGGGGATTGCCGACCCCGTGGAGAGCCTCGCCCTGCGCACCTCGCACCCGGTGTGGGTGGCCAAGGCGCTGCGCGCCGCGCTCATCGGCCACGGCGCGGCCACCGCCTCCACCGTGGACGCGTCGCTGACGGCCCTGCTCGAGAGCGACAACGCGCCGGCCAAGGTCTCGCTCGTGGCCCGTCCCGGCCTCGCCTCCCTCAACGAGCTCGAGCACGACGGCGCACGCCGCTCGGGCCTCAGCCCCGTCGGCGCGACCCTGCCCGAGGGCGACCCGGGCGCCATCGCCGCCGTCCGTGACGGCCGTGCGGCGGTGCAGGACGAGGGTTCGCAGCTGCTCGTCCTGGCCCTTGCCGGCGCCGAGGTGAGCGGTGAGGCGGCGAGGCACGAACGCTGGCTCGACCTCTGCGCCGGTCCCGGCGGCAAGGCCGGACTGCTCGCCGCACTCGCCATCGAGCGACGAGTTCCGTTCGTGGCCAACGAGATCAGCGAGCACCGTGCCGACCTCGTGTGGCAGACGCTGGCCGCGGCCCGGGCAGCCGCGCGTGAGGCCGACGTCAGTCTCAAGGTGCGCGAGGGCGACGGCCGCGACATGGGCGAGGTCGAGCCGGGCGGATTCAGCCGGGTCCTCGTCGATGCACCGTGCACCGGGCTCGGCGCCCTTCGCAGACGGCCCGAGGCGCGCTGGCGGCGCACGCCCGACGACGTCGCCACCCTCGCCGGGCTGCAGCGCGAGCTGCTCACGTCCGGCATCGACGCCACGGCACCGGGTGGCCTCGTCGGCTACGCGACGTGCAGCCCGCACCTCAACGAGACACGCTTCGTCGTCACCGACATCGCCAAGAGGCGAGACGACGTCGAGATCGTCGACGCGCGAAGCCTTTTCGTCGACGCGTCCGGTCGCCCGCTGGACGACCTCGGCGACGGTCCGTTCGTGCAGCTGTGGCCGCACCTGCACGGCACCGACGCGATGTTCTTCGCCCTGCTCCGTCGCCACTGACGGGGCAGGTGCCCACTCGAGCGGAGTCGGCGCGGGCGCCTGAGGCGAGAAACTCGCTCGACCCTGGAGTCGCCGGCTGGGCAGGGTGGGGGAGTGACGGCATACGCGATGGACGACCTCACCCCCAGCCCTTTCGACGAGCGCGTGGCGCCCACGTACGACGAGGGCTCCGCGTACATGTTCGACCCGGACGTCCTCGGCCCCACGGTCGACGTGCTCCACGAGCTCGCCGGCGACGGGCCGGCCCTCGAGCTCGCCGTGGGGACCGGACGCGTGGCGCTGCCGCTGCAGGAGCGTGGCGTCGAGGTGCACGGCATCGACTTCTCCGAGGCCATGGTCGCCGAGCTGCGACCCAAGCGGGGCGGTGACCGCCTGCCCGTCACGATCGGCGACATGGCGACGACACGCGTCGGCAGCGACTACCGGCTCGTCTACCTCGTCTACAACACCATCACCAACCTGCTGACCCAGGACGAGCAGGTCGAGTGCTTCCGCACCGCAGCCGAACAGCTCGCCCCCGGGGGCGTCTTCGTCATCGAGGTCTTCGTCCCGCAGCTGCGACGGATGCCGCCGGGGCAGTATGCCGTCCCCTTCCACGTGGGGGAGCGGCACGTCGGTCTCGACACCGTCGACGTCGTGACGCAGCAGTTGGTCTCGCACCACTTCACCCAGGTAGGTGTCGACTCGCGCGGACGCCGCCTCGCGACCTATGGCGCATCGGCGCACCGCTACGTGTGGCCGTCCGAGCTCGACCTCATGGCCCGTCTCGCCGGGCTGACGCTCCGCGACCGGTGGGCCGACTGGACGCACGCGCCGTTCACCGCCGAGTCGGAGTCGCACGTGTCGGTGTGGGCCAAGGGCACCGAGTGACCGGAGCGCCGCGCCCCTAGGCTGTGCGCGTGCAGATCTCACCGAGCATCCTCTCCGCCGACTTCGCGAACCTCGAGGCCGAGCTGGGCCGCATCGCCAACGCCGACTGGGCGCACGTCGACGTCATGGACGCCCACTTCGTGCCCAACCTGACGCTCGGTCTGCCGGTCGTCGAGGCGCTGCTCAAGGTGAGCCCCATTCCGCTCGACGCGCACCTCATGATCGAGGACCCCGACCGGTGGGCGCCGCAGTACGCCGAGGCGGGGTGCCAGTCGGTGACCTTCCACATCGAGGCGGCCCGAGACCCTCGCGCCCTGGCGCGGGCGCTGCGAGCGGCGGGCGCTCGTGCCGCCATGGCGATCAAGCCCGGCACGGACTTCGCCCCCTACGCAGACCTGTTGCCCGAGCTGGACATGGTGCTCGTCATGACCGTCGAGCCCGGCTTCGGCGGGCAGTCGTTCATGGCCGACCAGATGCCGAAGGTCGCCCAGGTGCGTGAGGCCGTCCGCCGCCACGGCGGTGAGATCTGGGTCCAGGTCGACGGCGGGGTGAGCGCCGACACGATCGAGCAGTGCGCCGAGGCCGGAGCCGACGTCTTCGTCGCCGGGTCGGCGGTCTACGGCGCGGAGGACGCGGCCGGCGCCGTGGACGACCTGCGCGCCCTCGCCACGCGCCACCGGCACTGACGCTGCTGCCGCCACGGGGCGTCCACGCGGGTGGTGGCCGTCACGTGGGCACGATGTGTGCACGTGACGCGCACAGGTGCATACTGGCCGTACGTGCTCCGGGGTCGGTGTAATTCCGAGCCGGCGGTTAAAGTCCGCGACCCGACCGCATCCAGCGGCCGGTTGACCTGGTGAAATTCCGGGACCGACGGTGAAAGTCCGGATGGGAGGCAGCACGAGACAGGCCGTCGAGGTCTGGGGTTTTCGGCATCTTCCGTCGGCCCCGGTCCGCGTGGCGTGTGGAGTACCCCGGAGTTCGTCCGTGCACCGACGAACGACCAAGGACGAACACCACATGCAGGCTCTTGCTCTGGCCGACCAGACGAAGAACGTCTTCCAGCAGGCCATCGACGCCGCGATCCCGATCGGGCCCTACCAGCTGCACTGGCTGGAGCTCATCGGCGTGCTCATCGGACTCGCCTCCGCCTACCTCGGCATGCGCCGCTGGGTCTGGGCGTGGCCGGTCGGCATCCTCGCAAACGTCATGCTCTTCTTCGTGTACCTCGGAGCCGTCTTCGGCGCCGACGAGCGGATCCCGCTCTTCGGTCAGGCCGGCCGACAGGTCTTCTTCATCATCACGAGCATCTACGGCTGGTGGCGCTGGTCGCAGGTGCGCCGCCTCAACCACGCCGACGACGCGAGCGGCGTCGCCATCACCCCGCGCTGGGCCACGCAGCGCGAGCGGGTCGCCGTCGTCGCATTCTGGCTGGTCGGCACCGTCGTCGTGCACCAGGCCTTCGTGTGGCTGTGGAACCTGTCGCCTAACCCGTTCTTCACGCCCGAGTGGTGGTTCTACTGGTGCGACGCGTGGATCTTCGTCGGCTCGATCGTCGCGACCTACGCGATGGCGCGCGGCTGGAACGAGTTCTGGCTGGCCTGGATCGGCGTCGACCTCGTCGGTGTGCCGTTCGGCTTCGCGACCAACTACGTGCCGACCGCGGTGCTCTACACCTTCTACGGCCTCTTCGTCGTCTACGGCTTCACCCAGTGGGTCAAGGCCTCGCGGGTCGACCGCAAGGACGTCGAGCCCCAGCTGGCCGGGTCGACGACGGCCTGAGGATGGGTGACTCCACGGCACCGGCCTGGATGCGACGGGCGCTGCAGCTCGCCGCGTCCGGGCCGTGGCCCGACCCCAACCCCCGCGTTGGCTGCGTGCTCGTCGGACCCGACGGCGACGTCGTGGGGGAGGGGCACCACCACGGCGCCGGCTCGCCGCACGCCGAGATCGAGGCGCTCGACGCGGCGGGGGCGGCGGCGCAGGGCGCGACGGCCTACGTGACCCTGGAGCCCTGCTCGCACACCGGCCGCACCGGCCCGTGCACCGAGGCGCTCATCGAGGCGGGCGTCTCGCGGGTCGTCTTCGCCCAGTCGGACCCGAACCCCGACGCCGCGGGCGGTGCCGAGCGTCTGCACGAGGCCGGCGTCCGCGTGACGGGAGGGGTGCTCGCCGAGGAGGCCGAGGCGCTCAACGCCAGGTGGGCCCGCACCGTGCAGCTGGGCCGCCCTCTCGTGACGTGGAAGCTGGCGACGACGCTCGACGGGCGCAGCGCTGCCGCCGACGGCACCAGCCAGTGGATCACCGGCGAGGCGGCCCGTGCCGACGTGCACACCCTCCGCGCCACGCGCGACGCCGTGCTCGTGGGCACCGGCACCCTTCTCGCCGACGACCCGCGTCTCACGGTGCGTATGCCGGACGGCGGGCCCGCACCGCGCCAGCCGCTTCGTGTCGTCATGGGTCTGCGCCCGGTGCCCCCGGACGCCAGGTTGCGGGTGGAACCCGGTGAGGTCCTCCACTTGGAGACCCGCGACCCGCGTGGGGCGCTGGACTCCTTATGGCGGAGGGGAGTCCGCGACGTCTGGCTCGAGGGTGGCCCGACCTTGGCGGCAGCGTTCCTCCGCGCCGACCTCGTGGACGACGTCTACGCGTACGTCGCCCCGGCCCTCCTCGGCGAGGGGCGTCCCGCCGTCGCCGGCCTGGGCATCGACTCGATCGGCGACGTGCGACGGCTCGACCTCGACGAGGTCGTCGTCGTCGGCGGTGACGTGCGCATCCACGCCGTGCCGCGGGCGGCCGGCCAGGACCCCGCCGGCGCTGCCACGACGGACTCCGCCGAGGGCGGCAGCACCACCGACACCGCGAACACCACCGACCTGCTCGCGCCGGCCGCTCAACGCCGCTGACGCTCGTAGTGCAAGACCCCCAGGAGAGAAGTATGTTCACCGGAATCGTCGAGGAGCTCGGCACCGTGGCCGGCATCGAGCTCGGAGCAGAGTCAGCCGTCCTGCGCATCGAGGGGCCGCTCGTCGTCAGCGACGCCACGCACGGGGCCTCCATCGCCGTCAACGGCGTCTGCCTCACCGTCACGGAGCACGACAGCAGCGGCTTCACGGTCGACGTCATGGCCGAGACG
The DNA here is from genome assembly GCF_054456855.1 of Terrabacter sp. AAH1. Classification (NCBI taxonomy): domain Bacteria; kingdom Bacillati; phylum Actinomycetota; class Actinomycetes; order Micrococcales; family Intrasporangiaceae; genus Terrabacter; species Terrabacter sp. AAH1. The sequence continues at coordinate 78,401 of NZ_JBTJJV010000004.1, forward strand.
CTGGACCGCAGCAGCCTCGGAGCGCTGCGCGAAGGCGACCGCGTGAACCTCGAGCGGGCGATGCCTGCCGACGGCCGCTTCGGCGGCCACGTCGTCCAGGGCCATGTCGACGGCACCGCGACGATCACCGCGCGCACACCCGGGGACCGTTGGGAGACGGTCGACTTCACGCTCCCGCCCGGCCTCGCGGCATACGTCGTCGAGAAGGGCTCGATCACCGTCGACGGGGTGTCGCTCACCGTGGCGCACGTCAGCGACGACGCGTTCGGCGTCTCGCTGATCCCGACCACTCTCGACCTGACGACGTTGGGACACAAGGGAGTCGGGGATGTCGTCAACCTCGAGGTCGACGTCATCGCCAAGTACGTCGAGCGGCTGCTCACGCACCGACAGGAGGTCGCATCATGACCGCTCTCTCGACCGTGGAGGCCGCGCTGGAGGCGCTCCGTGCGGGTCGCCCGGTGCTCGTGCTCGACAGCGAGGACCGCGAGAACGAGGGCGACCTCGTGCTCGCCGCCGAGACGGCCACCGAGGACTGGATGGCGTGGACGATCCGGCACTCGTCCGGCTACCTGTGCGCGCCGGTTCCCGACGAGATCGCCGACCGCCTCGAGCTGCCCCTCATGGTCTCGGAGAACCGTGACCCGCTGCGGACGGCATACACCGTCTCCGTCGACGCGGCGACCGGCGTGACGACCGGAATCAGCGCCGCCGACCGGCTGCGCACCGTGAAGGTGCTGGCCGACCCCGGAGCGACCCCTGCCGACCTCATCCGGCCCGGCCACATCCTCCCGCTGCGGGCGCGTCACGGCGGGGTGCTCACCCGACCCGGCCACACCGAGGCCGCGGTCGACCTGGTCCGCCTCGCCGGCCTGTCCCCGGTCGGCGTCATCGGTGAGCTCGTGCACGACGACGGGGGAATGATGCGCTTCGACGCCGTCGTCGCCCTCGGCCGTGAGTTCGGGCTGCCGGTCATCACGATCGAGCAGCTCATCGACCACCGGCAGAGGCTCGACCGCGTCGAACGCCTCGCCACCACGCGCATCCCGACCATCCACGGCACGTTCACGGCATACGGCTACCGCGACACGCTGACGGGTGACGAGCACGTCGCGCTCGTAAGCCCGCGCGGTCTGCAGGGACTGAGCGGCTCGGGGCCGGTCCTGACCCGCCTCCACTCGGAGTGCCTCACCGGCGACGCGTTCGGCTCGCTCCGCTGCGACTGCGGGCCGCAGCTGCAGGCGGCCCTGGCCCGGATCGGCCGCGAGGGCGGCGTCGTCGTCTACCTCGGCGGCCACGAGGGCCGCGGCGTAGGCCTCGTCGACAAACTGCGCGCGTACGCCCAGCAGGACCGTGGCGCCGACACCGTCGACGCGCAGACGGCCCTCGGGCTGCCCGTCGACGCCCGCGAGTACGCCGCCGGCGCGGCGATCCTGCACGACCTCGGCGCCACGGAGATCGTGCTGCTGACCAACAACCCGAAGAAGACGTCCGCCCTGCGCCACCTCGGCCTCGACGTCGTCGCGGTCGAGCGGCTGCACGGCCCGATGAGCGAGGACAACGAGCGGTACCTGGTCACCAAGAGGGACCGGATGGGTCACGACATCCCGGCCGCGGGCGAGCGGCACGGCGGCAAGGAGACAGCATGAAGGACGGCGCCCCCACCCTCACGACGGACGGCCGCGGGCTGCGTGTCGCAGTCGTCGCGGCGAGCTGGCACGAGCAGGTGATGGACGGACTGCTCGACGGCGCCCGGCGTGGGCTCGCCGACGCCGGCGTCACCGAGGTCGAGGTGGTCCGGGTGCCGGGCACCTTCGAGCTGTCGGTCGCGTGTGCGGCCCTCGCCGGGCGCTTCGACGCCCTCGTGGCGCTCGGCGTCGTGATCCGCGGCGGCACCCCGCACTTCGACTACGTGTGCCACGCGGCGACGTCGGGCATCACCGAGGTGTCGGTCCGCACGGCGACGCCGATCGGCTTCGGCGTGCTCACGTGCGACGACGAGCAGCAGGCGATCGACCGGGCGGGGCTGCCGGGGTCGGCCGAGGACAAGGGCCACGAGGCGGCGACGGCGGCGGTCGCCACGGTGGTCGCGCTTCGTGCCGTCTCGGCGACCGGCACCACCACGACGTGAGCACTGGTCGGCTCGGCGCGCCACGGCCCGTAGGCTGGGCGACCGTGAAGAGCTTTGAGCAGCTGTATGCCGAGCTGGCCGAGAAGGCGCAGACACGACCCGAGGGGTCGGGCACCGTCGCGCAGCTCGATGCCGGCGTCCACGCGATCGGCAAGAAGATCGTCGAGGAGGCGGCCGAGGTGTGGATGGCCGCCGAGTACCAGTCGAACGACGAGGCCGCCGAGGAGATCAGCCAGCTCCTCTACCATCTGCAGGTCCTCATGCTCGCCAAGGGCATCTCGCTCGACGACGTCTACTCCCACCTCTGAGGACTTTTGACCCCATGCTGCGAATCGCCGTGCCCAACAAGGGCTCCCTGTCCGATGCCGCCGTCGAGCTGCTGCGCGAGGCGGGCTACCGCACCCGTCGCGACAGCAAGGAGCTCGTGGTGACCGACGTCGAGAACGACGTCGAGTTCTTCTACCTCCGTCCCCGCGACATCGCCGTCTACGTCGGCTCCGGCACCGTCGACGCGGGCGTCACCGGCCGTGACCTGCTGCTCGACTCCGGCTCGTCCGCGGTCGAGGTCATGGCGCTCGGGTTCGGTGCGTCGACGTTCCGGTATGCCGGCAAGCCCGGCCACGTGAGCGACATCGCCGACATCGCCGGCAAGCGCGTCGCGACGTCGTACGCCGGTCTGGTGCGTTCCGACCTCGCCGCGCGCGGGCTCGCGGCCGACGTCGTACGCCTCGACGGCGCCGTCGAGACGGCCATCACCCTCGGCGTCGCCGACTGCATCGCCGACGTCGTCGAGACCGGCACGACGCTGCGGCAGCAGGGGCTCGAGGTGTTCGGCGAGCCGATCCTGCGTTCCGAGGCGGTGCTCATCCGCGGCGACCGACCGGGCGAGGCCGCGGCCATCGAGGTGCTCCAGCGACGCATCGCCGGCGTCATCACCGCCCGCACGTACGTGATGCTCGACTACGACTGCCCGAAGGACCTCGTCGACCGGGCGTGCGAGCTGACCCCGGGTCTCGAGTCGCCCACCGTCTCGTCGCTGCAGGACGACGCCTGGGTCGCAGTGCGCGCCATGGTGCCGCGGGTCGGGCGCAACCGCCTCATGGACGAGCTCTACGACCTCGGGGCCCGGGCGATCCTCGTCACCGACATCGCCGCCTGCCGGCTGTGACCCGCGGCGGCGGTGATGACGAGATGACCGGGCAGCCGGCGGCGCCGCACGAGCCGGGGGACGTGCCCGACCCGCTCGCGCCGTTCCGTCCGCGGCGTGGTCGCGCGGTCGCCCTCGGCGTCGGCTGGGCCTCGCTCGCCGTCTTCGGCGCGATCGCGGTCGTCATGCCCGCGCAGGCCGACGGCCGTTGGGGTCTCGGTGACCGGCTCATGTTCTTCGGCCTCGGCGTCGCCGTGTCGTTCGTCGCCTGGCGCTACGCCTCGATCGTCGCGGTCCCCAGTCGTGAGGGCCTTGTCGTGCGCAACCTCGTGCTGAGCCGCACCCTCGAGTGGGCCGAGGTCGTACGCGTGCAGTTCGGCGGAGGGGAGCCGTGGGTCAGCCTCGACCTGGAGGACGGCGACACAGTCGCGGTCATGGCGATCCAGAAGGCCGACGGTGACGTGTCCGGCAAAGAGGCCTCGCGGCTCGCCGCACTCGTCCAGGCCTTCGGGGAGACGACGGAGCCCCGGGAATCGGGCCGGGCGGACGGTTCGGACGGCTCTGGCGACCCCGGCGGCCCTGACCTCCCGGAGGACTCGTGACGGGGGAGCCGACGCCCGAGCGCATGCGCCACGCCCTCGGCCACTTCGCGACGGGCGTGACGGTCGTGACCGGCTTCTCGGCGGACGGCGATCCTGTCGGCTTCGCGTGCCAGTCGTTCGCGTCCGTGTCGCTCCACCCACCACTCGTCCTCTTCTGCGCCGATCATCGCGGACGGTCCTGGCCGCGCATGCGCGACCAGGGGCGCTTCACCGTCAACGTCCTGCGCCACGAGCAGCGCGAGCTGATCGGCCGTTTCGGGTCGACGGCCGGCGCGCGGTTCGAGGGGCTCGACTGGGAGCGGTCGGCACACGGTGGCCCGAGCCTGCCCGGTGTGCTGATGCGGGTCCACTGCGCCGTCGAGCAGGTGCACGTCGCCGGGGACCACGACGTCGTCGTGGGTCGCGTCGTGGAGCTGGAGGACGGGGAGTCCGGGCGGCCCATGCTCTTCTACCGCGGCCGCTTCACCGTCACCGAGCGGCGTACGTCCACGGGGGTCGACGAGGGCTCCGACGTGACTCCCGAGCCGATGGACGACTACTGGGGCTGAGGGCCGCCCAAGGTGCAGCCTGTCCACGGTGACTGTCACACAGGTCGAGGGCGTGTGGCCCGACAACTGGCGATCTGGGCGCAGTGAGTTTCGGCGACTTCCCCGGCCAGGACGGTCCTTCGTTACCGCCCCGAATGCGGAAACCTCGTTCCTGTCATGCTTGAGTTGTGGACGTCTGGCGGCGGCGACGGCTCCGGTCAGGAATCGCTCCGGTTCACCACCTCATCGAGCCACTCATCGAGTCGTTGCAGCTGGGCCTGTGACCCGAATAGAGGCTTCTTCCCAGGTGGCGGGAGAAACCCGACCGCGTCCATGACGAGCCAGTGGCGGTGTGGCGCTTCGGTCGCGAGGGCGGCGTAGCGCTCGAGGAACGCCCTGGCTGGCTCGGGTCCGAAGTCGAGGGCGAGGTTGGTTGCGGCGTGTCCGGCGTCGAGCCAAACCGGCCCGGTGGACGTCTCCACCCAGTCGACGACACCGGATACTTCGCCGGCCGCCCAGAGCAGGTTGCGGTGGCTGAAGTCGCGGTGCAGGAGGGTCGGCACGTACGGGGGTTCGGCCCCGGCCAAGAGCTGAAAAGCTTGCTGCCAGGACTCCGGATGCCGAGTCCAGGGCGGCACCACCCACTTCGCTTCCCATGCCCATGACTGGAATATGCGGAACGGCTCGGTGGGACGGACGTCGTGGATCGTGGCCAAGGTCGCGGCCATCAGGCTCATCGTGTCGTCAGTGACCTCGGTCAAGGGGCTGCCGGGCAGCCGGGACATCAGATGGGCAGCGACGCCTGCCACGGCCCCTTCGGCGTCCAGCGCCAGGCTACTCGGGGCCGGCACTGCCGTGGCAGTCAAGGTCTGCAGGGCGGCTCGCTCGCGGCGGGTCAGGTCGGGGCCATGGGCACGCCATGGGTCCTTCGTCATCAACCGGAGCACGGCATGCTGTCCCGAGGTGTCGGTCAACATCAGCATCGTCGACGTGAGCCCGCCGGTGAGCTCGACCACGTCGGTGAGCGAGGCACCGAGGGCGACCTCTGCCCAGGAGAGAACATCCGCGTGCACGGACGGAACCTATCGAAAGAGGTTGACGGCCTTGGCAGCCCGGGGTCGCCCGCACTTGCCTTCTTCGGGGGCGCCTACACGTCGATCTTGAACCCCAGGTCGTAGTCGCTCGCGGGCACGCCGCCCGAGCCCCAGTTCTCGGGAGGGCTTTCGCGCAGCAAGATCGAAATGTCCTGGGGCGGGATGCCGTAGACGGCGAGCCGCTCGACAATCTGCCGGTACAGAGCGCGTTTGGCCTCGACGGACCGGCCGGAGAAGCAGTCGATCGTGACTCGCATGTACGTGTCCGAGACGCCGTCACCCAGACCGTTGACCATGGCGTGCGGCTCGAACTCCGTGAGCCGCACGAAGCGGTCGTCGTTCGGGATCTTGAACGCAGCAACGAGCGCCTCGTGGACCGCGTTCATCAGGGCGACTTGCTGGTCAGGCGGATACGTCCGACGGACTTCGATCAAGGTGCTGGGCATGGCTCCCTCTCGGTCTTGGTAGGCCGCCCACGCTGCCACGATTGGCCTCCGTTGGCATGCCGGGGGTGCTGCCGTTGAGCCATACGATCACGCCGACTGACACGAGGGCTGCGTCCGCCGGACGGGCCGTCGTGAACTGCAGCCTGTCAGAGCGACGCCCCGTCATGCCGCTGTCGGGGCGACAGCGGTCCCAGATCCCCGGCGGCGGCCGGAGGCTGTCATCTCGGTCGGAGGAACTCAGAGGTGGTGTCACTCAGGGCATCCATTTCGGCCCAGGCTTCGACGTCAAAGCTGGCCGTGACCTCCCATGCCGTCTCGTAGACAGTGGGTCGAAGCACAAAGGTGAGCGTTACGTGTCCGCGGCTGTGCCAGGTCGGGCGAATCTGCATCTAGCCTTCCAGGCTGCGCCAAGACTTCGTGCCCTCCCATCCTCTGAAGGCACCTGCCAACTCCGCGAAGAACTCCGCGAGGCCGTCCCCTGCAGGCTCGTTACCGGCGCTGACGCCTGGAGCCCTTCTCCGTTGATCTCCACCATGAAGTAGACGAGTCGTCGTTCCAGGGCCTTTGCGGTTCGCGCATGGTGATTGACACGTCATCGCGCAGACTCCGGTTGAGTGAAACCTGAACATGTTCGGGGTCATGAGGCAACACCCGGCGATCATGTCAGGCTGTTCCGCTCCTGCCGCGATGCGATCGTGACACTCGAGGCGGATATCGTCCCCGTAGGGGTCTGGTCTTTGCGGGAGCCGCTCTCCTCCTTCTCGCGTTCATCGCTTTTCGCTGGTGGCGCGCCGGCGACGACCATCCTGCTCACGGCGGCCGGGCTGGCACTTGCGGTCACAGGGGCCCTCCGGCACGCCCGCTCGATGGATGGCTAATCTGCCGTTGAGCTTTCCGCACACGCCGCAGGTGTGATGGCTGCGGCACACGATTTGATGTACGGGTGAGTGCGACATCGACCTTCCCCGTCAACGGGACTCCAACACTGACCGTTCTTTCCGGGCGACCCGGATCTGGCAAGACGACGCTGGCCACAGCACTCGCACGGCACCTTCGGGCCTGCTACTTGCGGGTGGATGCGGCGGAGACCGCGCTTCAACGGACCGGCATGACGGTTGGTATCGAGGGGTATGCCGTGATCCATGAGCTTGCCGTCTCCAATCTCATCCTCGGTCTCAATGTCGTCGTCGATGCCGTCAACGCAGTTCCCGAGGCTCGAGCGGGATGGCGAGAAGCCGCCCACCGTGGCCAGGCTCAGCTGCTGCAGGTTGAGACATGGCTGCCCGACGAGCTCGAGCACCGCCGGCGGGTCGAAGCCCGAACAGCGGACATCCCTGACCATCAGGTCCCTTCGTGGGATGAGGTCGAAAGCCAACCATGGGAGCCTTGGGATATCGAGCGTGATGGCCCACGCGCGCTCATCGAGACCAGCGACTCAAGCCAGGCGTTGATCGCCCTCCTCGCTGTGCAGCGGCATTCCTAACGGTGTCCGCTTCTGCCGCTGATGGTGCTCGGGCCGGCAATGCCCACAGCCCGTCAACTCCGCGGGCTATGGTCCGCGGATGGAGATGTGGAAGCTGCTCAAGGAGCGACCTGGGCCAGCCGGCTACCTCACCGTCAGCACCCGGACGTATGGCATGCCCGACGATCGGCAGTCCGACTGGGATGTCCTAGTCGGAAGTCGAACCGTCGCAATCGTCGCCATCACCGGTGATGGCGACGTCGTGCTCGCGCGACAGTTTCGTCCAGGGCCTGGAAGGGTGCTGCGCGAGCTGCCCGGCGGCCTCGTCGACGAGCACGAGGACATCCTGAACGCGGCTGCTCGAGAGCTGCGCGAGGAAACCGGCTATGTGGCCGACGAGATGACACTCGTAGGTCAGACCTGGCTCGCCGGCTACGCCACTCACCTGCGCCACGCGGTTCTGGCAACGGGATGCCGCCACACGTCCGAACAACAGTTGGACACCGACGAGTTCTGCGAAGTCCTCACGGTGCCCATGACGACCTTCCTGTCCCACCTACGCGGTGGGGACCTTACGGACGCCGACATGGCGTGGATGTGCCTGGACCGACTCCACCCGTGGACAGCACCGAGCGTCACTCAACAGCACTCGAAGTCGGAGCAGTGAAGCCCTTGCCCGCAACGCTCGCTCACGCCGCTGAGCGCTCGTTCCCGCACCGGTGCTCCCTGTTCACCTTGAGTATGAGAATGAGATGCGAGGGAAGGAGTCGGTCATGCCTCAGCGTTCAAGCGTCACGATCCGCGAGGCTGAGGCAGGCCGGGACGACGACGTCGTCGTAAGGCTCATGGCGGCTTACATGTCATGGGCCCACGAGCGCCTAGCTCGAGAGTTCAACGTCTACGATCCGCCGGCTGACCCTGCGGAGATCCGCGAGCGGCTGGACGACTACCGGCCCCCACAGGGTCGACTCTTGGTCGCGGAGTGCGACCGCGCGGCGGCGGGCATCGGAGCGTTGCGCATGCTTGATCGGGAGGTCGCTGAGGTCAAGCGCATGTATGTCGATCCTGCGTGGCGCGATTGCCACGTGGGGTCCGCCATTCTCGATCGGCTGCTTGACGAAGCGCGCGCATGCGGGGCGCGCACCGTTCGGCTCGACACGTGCCGGTTCATGACGGCCGCGCAAGGTCTCTATCGCTCGCGCGGGTTCCTCGAGAGACCTGCGTACGAAGGATCCGAGATTCCCGAACGGCTTCAGCAGCATTGGATCTTTTTCGAGCGCCAACTTTAGGGAGTGCACCGAACGGTGCACGTCTGCTCTGGGGAGTGGCTGCACGTCCGAACATGCCGCGAATGGTGAGTGCACTGTGCGCTGCAAAGATCGCCACTCCCCGCTTCGAGTTCACGGACAGCCGTACTGCTCCCAAAGCTCGCGACGACAGGGGCCTTCCACCGGCTTGGCGTCGAACGTCCGACCAGAGACTTCGAACGTGCCCTGTTCCAAGTCGGAGATGAAGTACCACTCGGGCCCGTAGTCGTCCTCGGGCATGTCTTGGCGGCCATCTAGCCAACAAACCTTGAACCACACGCTGTCGTGGTGCTTGCGGCCGAGCGGCCAGTACCGGAAGTGACTCACATTCGTGACGAGATGCGCTTCCACGGTGCCCTCATGACTCAGTTCCCAGACGGCATCACGGAAGGGGTCGAGTCGCGGGTTGCGAGGCAGCGCATCCTCGGTAGGCATGGGACCTGGTCTACAGGACCGCAAGAACCCAGCGGGACGTTGACTCAGCGCCGCAGCAACTTCCTCAACTGGCGCGCGCAGGGGGTCCACGAGGGTGCGTTCGCGCTGCGGGGACAGCGCTTGGGGCCGCAAACGGCGCGGGCACGACCATGGATTTCGCCCGAGCCTCTGCGGCGGTGCCCCAACTCCTGCAGTCACACCCGCGCGCGGGTCGGCGGCCATCCTCCGAGACTGGACAGCCTCTTCCGGCGTGATGCGGGCCTCCGACCCTTGGCAAGCGGCTGCGCCAGAGGTGCAGACGTTTCATCGCAATGCCCTGACAGGTCGGAAGTGTCGGGGTCAGACTCTTGGCTGGGTGCCAAACCCGCTCCCCCGGACACTTGAGGTGGGTTGATGAGAACCAGATCTACACGCCACGTCACGGCGAGACGGCTGGCTGCCGTATCCGCAGTGGCTACCGCAGCCCTCGCCGCAGCCCCGCTCGCGACCATCGGTGCGGTGGCAACCGCTGCCCCGGTCGAGACCGTCGACAGCGGTGCGGGACGTTACATCGTGACTTTCGCCGACGACCCGGTCGCGTCCTACGACGGCTACGAGAAGGGATATGCAGCCACCCGGCCCGTACGGGGCCGCAAGCTCGACCCTGGCAATGCGGCCGTGAAGTCTTGAAAGGCGCACCTCACGTCGAAGCACGACGCGGCGCTCGCCAAGGTCGGCGCCACGAAGATCTACGACTACACGGTCACCAACAACGGTGTCGCCGCCGACCTCACCGCGCAGCAGGCGTCCAGTCTCGCGAAGCAGGCCGGCGTGCTGTCCCTGACCAAGGACGCGATGTCCCAGCCCACCACGACCTTCTCGCCCGAGTTCCTCGGCCTGAGCGCGGCGGGTGGCTTCTGGAGCCAGCTCGGGGGTCCGGCCACGACAGGCGACGGCCTCGTCATCGGCGTCATCGACTCCGGCATCTGGCCGGAGAACGCCTCGTTCTCGGGCGCCAAGATCACGCCCCGGCCGGCTGGCTGGCACGGAGCATGCGTCGCCGGCGAGAACTTCCCGGTCTCGCTGTGCAACAACAAGCTCGTCGGCGCCCGCTACTACGTCGACGGTTTCGGCAAGCAAAACATCGCCAAGGAGGAGTTCCTCTCTCCGCGCGACGGCTCCGGCCACGGCTCCCACACGGCGTCCACAGCCGCCGGCAACGCCGGCGTCACAGTGACGATCGACGGCAAGTCCATCGGCGCGGCCTCCGGGATGGCCCCAGGTGCCAGCATCTCCGCGTACAAGGTCTGCTGGGAGGGTGCTCCCGGCGTCGCCGCCGGCTGCTTCAACTCGGACAGCGTCGCGGCGATCAACGACGCCGTCCTCGACGGCGTCGACGTCATGAACTACTCGATCGGCGGCACCTCCGAGTCCTCGGTCCTCGACCCGGTGGCGCAGGCCTTCCGGGGCGCGTCCAACGCCGGCGTCTTCGTCGCCAACTCAGCCGGCAACAACGGTCCCGGTGCGAGCACGCTCGACCACCCGGCCCCGTGGGTGACGACCGTCGCCGCAGCGACTCACCGCCGTGCCTTCCAGGCCGTCGAGCTCGGCAACGGGCGTCGCTACGTCGGCGCCTCGACGACCGGGCCGCTCCCGTCGCTCACTCCGCTGGTGAAGGCCTCCGCGGTCGGACTCGCGGGAGCAACTGCGTCCGAGGTGGCGCTCTGCTTCTCCGGCGCGCTGGACCCGGCCAAGGTGCGCGGCAAGATCGTCGTCTGCAACCGTGGCGTGAACGCCCGCATCGACAAGTCGTTCGAGGTCAAGCGGGCAGGTGGCGTGGGGATGATCCTCGTCAACACGTCGCCGAACTCGCTCAACGGCGACTTCCACCCGGTCCCATCGGTGCACCTGAACCACGTCGACGGTGAAGCGGTCACTGCGTACGCGAGCAGCGCCACCGCCGTCGCCAAGATCGTCCCGCTGACGCCGGCCGAGCTGGCAGCGGCTCCGCAGACACCGGAGATCACCGACTTCTCCTCCCGCGGCCCGTCGAAGACGACCGGAGGGGACATCCTCAAGCCGGACATCGCCGCCCCGGGCAACGACGTCGTCGCGGCCGTCGCCCCGCCGAGCAACCACGGTCGCAGCTGGGACTTCATGTCCGGCACGTCGATGTCGTCGCCGCACATCGCCGGGATCGCCCTGCTCATGAAGGACGCCCACCCCACCTGGCTGCCGTCCGAGATCAAATCCGCACTCATGACGACGGCTCGTCCAACCGTCTCCTCGGCCAACGACCCCTTCGCCCAAGGCGCCGGCTTCGTCAACCCGAACTCGGCGATCGACCCAGGCTTGGTCTACCCGACCACGGCCACCGAGTACCGGCAGTACCTCGTCAGCCTGGGTGTGCGGTTCGCGCCGCCGAACGACACCCTGACCGCCGTCTCGGCCTCCAACCTCAACCAGGCGTCGATCGGCATCGGTCGTCTGGCCGGCGTGGAGACGGTCACCCGTCACGTCAAGAACGTCGGCACCAGCACTGAGACGTACACCGCGTCGGCGGCCGTCCCCGGCTTCGACACCGTGGTGACCCCGTCGAGCCTGACCCTTGCTCCGGGCGCGGAGGCGACGTTCACGGTGACCTTCAGCCGTACCACGGCTCCGCTCGGATCGTGGGCCAAGGGCTCGCTCACGTGGGCGTCCGGCCGCCACACCGCGCGCACCCCGGTCGCTCTCGAGCCCGTCGCCCTCAGCGCTCCCGTCGAGGTCCACGCCGACGCCAGCGCCTCCGGCTCCAAGGGGTTCTCGGTGACGCCCGGGACCAGCGGTCCGGTGTCGACCTCGATGAGCGGCCTCGTGGGGGTCACGCCGCAGGCCGACTCCGTCACGACCGGACCGTTCGACACCGCGAACCCCGTCGCGGGCGCGGCGACGAAGGTCTACCGCGTGCAGGTGCCGGTCGGCACGAAGGCAGCCCGCTTCTCCGAGGAGACGACCGTCGACACGGCTGACCTGGACATGTACGTCTACCGCGGCGGCACGCTCGTCGCACTCTCCGCCTCGGGCGCTGCCGACGAGCAGGTCACCCTGAACAACCCGGCCGCCGGGACCTACGACGTCTACGTCAACGGGTTCACCACGCCGGGCGGCGCGACGAGCTACCAGATCAGCACCTTCGTCGTCCCCGCGGCCAGCGCCGGCAACGCCTCCGTCACGCCGAACCCGTTCGTGGCGACCACCGGGGTGCCACAGGCACTGACGGCCTCATGGACCGGCCTCAATCCGGCCATGCGCTGGTTCGGAGTCATCTCCTACAGCGGTGCCGACGACCTGACGTACCTGTCGGTCGGCTGAACCGCACCCGCGCCCGCTCGGGACGCGGCGAGGGCCCTCACCCCGTCCCGGGGTGGGGGCCCTCTGAGGTGACCCACCCTGACGGGAACCAGAGCGGGTGGGTGGGCCCACCACAACGCCTCATAACCCGCGCTGAGGAAGGAACGTCCGACACCGCCGCGGCGGTGCTCGAGCTCGGCCTGGTGGAAGCCATGGACATCGTGCCCGAACCGTCCGTCGGAGCGCCGACCGAACCGGGCCGGCGGCGCACGTCGGTGCGACGCGACACGACGATTGCGTCGATGGTGCGCAGCGGTGAGGCCTCGTTGGCGCGCCACTGCGAGAGTCCCTTGACGGCGACCGTGACGAAGCCCGCGATGACGAGCGTGAAGATCAGCCCGAAGAAGAGGAGGAAGACCCTCGGCGGTCCGGACACGTCCGGGGTGAGGGGGCCGAAATCGTCTGTGATCATCGCAGAGCCCTGTGTCTCGAGCGGGTGAGGACGGCAGTATGACTCCCGACAGCCGGAGCGGTTGCACCGACATGCGCGCTCGACCGGACGCGTGGCCGAGCACACGCGGGCTTCAAGCATCGTGAGGCGAGGAGGCCCTGCCGCCGTCCCGCCCAGCGGGGGCACCTCCGCCTACTTGCTCAGGTCGACCACGCAGAAGAGCGTGCCACCCGGGTCCGCGAGCACGACGAAGTCCGCGTCCGCGGGATACTCCCAATCGACGCGTTCAGCGCCCAGGGCGATGAGGCGCTCGACCTCAGCCGCCTGTTGCTCTGCGGTGTCGACCCACAGGTCGAGATGCGTGCGGTCGTTCTCGTCGAGATGCAGCCGTGGCCCGTCGCCCGTCCGAGGCGCGAGGAACGCGGCGTCGTGCGGTTGCGGGTCGTACTCCAAAGCGCGAGCCCAGAAGGTGCCCGAGCTGTCGGTGTCCTTCACTTTCAGCACGACCGCTCCGATACGCAGCATGGGTCGAGGCTCGCACGGCGCGACTCCGGCGGACAAGGCACGAGCAGGCGCAGCCCGGCGTACAAGCGCGACGTCAGGTGCCCGGTCGCGAGGGCAGGGCGTGCCGTGAGCCCCTTCACAACGGCGGTTCGATGACGTGGAGGTCCAGGATGGTCAGCTCTGTCGGCTCTGGAAAGCCCACGCCGGCCAGCAGGCTGCGCATCTCGTCGCTCGCCCATCGCCGGCGTATGTGGTCGGCCGACTCCCACACTCCGATGATGTAGAGGGCATCGTCGCTGGTCGCGCAGTGATGGCGCAGCTCGCCGAACCGTGCGGCACCGCCCCGCTGCCCGATGAGCTCGTGTGCGCGGTCGTAGGCGGCAGTCAGCTCGTCGACGTCGCCGACGAACGCGGCGATCATCATCGCGGCCACGATCGAACGGTAGACCCGCTGCCCGCCCGTGACCAGTGGGCAGAACGGTCCTCCGCCCACACGTGAGCGGGTGCCGGGTGGGGGAGCGGAGCACCCTTCGGACCACGGCGGAGCGCCGGCAGACATCCGGTTCAGGAGCTGCCCTGGAAGAAGCCGAGCAGCGCGGGTGCCGGGTGCGCCGCCGTGCTGAGGTTGGCCGCGGTGATGAGAGCGAAGGACGCCGCGACCACCAGGGCCGCCGTCGCACCGCCCAGTCGCACCCACCGCGCCGACTGCCCCGACTGCGCCGAGCGGGTGCGTCGGGAGCGTCGCCACAGACGCGCGGCCACCAGGACGAGCCCGACCGTCACGATCGCTCCGAGCCCCACCATCACGCGGTGGTAGGCGGCGAAGTCCTCGATGAGCCGTGTCATCGCGGGCGATGCTGGCACCACGGTTGGCGTCCCGAGGCTGTCCTTGATGCCGCGTACCGCCGTGGCGAGCGCCGGCTCGGGGCCACGGACGTCGACCAGGCCCAAAGCCGACGACAGGGGGACGAGGGCGCCCTGCACGTTGGCGACCACGAGGAGCACGGCGAGCAGGACCAGCGGCGCCCCGAGCACTCCGGCGGCCGCGAACCACGCGCGGCGTCCGCGACCGACGGAGCGCACGCACTCACGCCAGAGTGCGAGGCCCAGCATGACCGACGTGACGAGCAGTGGAACCGCCAGCACCGCCTTGACCACGTGGAACCGGGTCCAGAACGCCACCGACGCCGCGAGCTCGGGGCTCAGGTCCGCGGTGCCCGCCTCCCAGAAGCGCACCAGCCCTCGGCCCACCGCGGCGCTGAGGGTCGACACGTCGGAGTAGCCACCGCCCGCCCACAGCCCGGCCGCCGGGAACGGCAGCACCATCACGGCCAGCAGGGCGACGCCGGCGGCGACCGCGAGGGTGGCCAGTCTGCGCGACTCTCGGGCGGGTGACGTGTCGGTGCGTGCGGCCGGGTGCATGGCGGTTCCTTCCGTCGGGGCAGGCGGGCGAGTGCCGCCGGCCAGCCACGTTAGGCAGCCGAGAAGCCGGAGACGTCGCCCCGCAGGCTGATCCGGCCGACACTGCGCTGCCCCCGTCGTCGTACGCGCGTGCGACCCCGGGCTGACCTGCCTACCCCGCAGCCTGCCCGGGTCGCGCGTCGGTGCCGTCGACGAGCCCGTCCCACGACCACTTCGGCACGGTGAGGCCGTCCGGCACGTCGCCCCCCGAGTCGTGGTAGGTGCTCATGTATGCCGTCGCCCACGTGAAGTACTCGACGAGCGGGTCGCGTACGGCGGGGTCGTCGCCCAGGCCCGCGACGCCCACGGCGGCGGCGAAGCAGGCCACCGCCCTCGCGTCCATCTCGGGATGGGGGCCGTTGCCCGAGTGCATCCGCACCACGTCGGTCTCGCTCGCGAGCGCGCTGGTGTAGCGCGGCGGGCCACCGAGCGCCTCGGCCCAGTAGGCCGCGAGGCGGGCTGTGTGATCGGGGTGGAAGCCGTGCGAGAACGCATGCGAGACAACGGGATCCGCCAGGCACCGCTCGTGCCAGGAGTGAGCGAGCCGGGTGAGGGCCGGCATCCCGCCGACGGCGTCGTAGATCGAGGTGGTCACCGAGGCAGGCTCCCACCCGAGTGGGCGCACGACAAGAGCCCGGGACCGGCGCGTGTTCGGTCCCGGGCTCTTGTCGTCAGCGGAAGTGGATGAAGTTCGACGGCCAGGACGAGCTCGTGCGCGCGATGATGCGCCGCCCGCTCATCGACGTGTAGGTGCGGCCGAGCACCGTGCCGCCGTAGCCGCTCTCGGAGATGGCGATCTGGTTGCCGTCGGCGCTGACCCAGTCCACGTAGGCGACGTGGTTCGAGTTCCACTGGGCGATGTCGCCGACCCGCGGCGACTGGTCGACCGCGAATCCCTTGGCTCTCGCGTTGTTGTCCCAGCTAACGGCGTTGCCGAGGTTGCCGGGGTTCTTGACGCCGTCGAGCGAGAGACGGTAAGCGGAGTAGTTCGTGCAGTTGTTGCCCCATGCGTCGACCGGGTAGTTCCAGGCTCGCTGCCCGTAGTAGTCGAAGCGACTGATGCAGTTCTGGGTCGCGCGCGAGTAGCAAGACCAGCCCTGCGGTGCAGGGCCGCCGGTGACGGCCCAGGTAACCGTCGACGAGCGGTAGACGGCTGCGTTCCCAGTTGCGAGAACCCGCAGGAACGACCCGGTGCCGGTGGTCTTCGTGGACCACTGGACGGCACCCGCCTTGCTCCGGACGACGAAGTTGCCGTCGGACTGCATGGTGGCGGAGCTGCCGGCGCTCTCGGTGAAGGAGGCCCAGCGGCGCGCACCAGCTGCCGAGGCGAGCACCAGGTTGCCGTCGGCGCGCATCGTCATCGACCACGCCAGATTGACCGGGGCGAGCGACTCGCCCGGTCGCAGGACCTGACCCGGCAGCAGCCGGTCGTATCGGATCGCGCGGTCGTCCCATACGGGTGTGGCGCCTTGGCGCACCTGCAACAGGCCGCCGTTGGTGAGCGTGAGCACGGCCCCCGTCCAGCCGGCGGTGCCGCTGGACCAGAAGGTGGCGCCGGTCGCGGTGAGCAGCACGACATTGCCGTCGGCCCGCACCTGGACGCGGCTGTTGCGTCCCGCGACCCCGCTGGACCACCGTCGCACCCCCGCCGAGGTAGTGACGACGAAGTTGCCATCGGTCCGCAGGGTGGCGATCCAGGCCCCGTTGGGTGAGCGCAGCCCCGTGCCTACCGCCAGGGTCTGCCCCCCTTCGAGCGTGGCGCCGGCCAGGTAGGTGAAGCCCTGATCGAGTGTCACCGAGCCCGCTCGCGTCGTCACCGTGACGTGGACCGGGCCGGTCGTGTTGCGCGGCGGGACGACCGCCGTGAGCTGGGTGGCAGACACGCGGGTCACGCCCGTGGCGGCCACGCCGCCGATCGAGACGCCGCTGAGGGCGGTGAAGGACTTGCCCCGCAGGGTCACAACCGTGCCGCCGCGCAAGGGACCCGAGGCCGGTGCGACAGATGTGATGGTCGGAGGGTCTTGGTACGCGAAACGTCCGGCCGGTACGACAGGAGACGTGCCACCCGGCGTGGTGACGCGCACGTCGACGTCGGCCTCGAGGTGGGCGGGGATCGTAACGCGCACCTGCGTGGCCGACACCCGCGTGACGGCGGTGGCCGGGACGCCGTCGAACGTGACGGCGGAGACGCGGTCGTAGCCGGTGCCGGTCAACGTCACGATGCCGCCGCCCGCCGTCGGCGCCAGGGCGGGCGAGAGTGCAGTCAGAGTGGGCACCGGCTGGTAGGTGAACTGGTCGGAGACGACGACGGGGGAGATGCCACCGGGGGAGGTGACGCGGACGTCTACGGTGCCCTGGGCGTGGCTCGGGACGGTGACCTGGATGGTCGTCGATGAGACGCGCGTGAGCCCCGTCGCGCGTCGACCGCCGAAGTCGACCGCCGAGACGAGCGCGAGCCGGGTTCCGCTGATCGTGAGGACAGCGCCGCCGGTCAGCGGGCCGGCCGGTTCGGACAGGCCGGAGACCGTCGGGAGGCCGACGTACTCGAAACTCGTGCGTGTCGTCTCGGGGCTCGTCCCGTTGGCGTTGGTGGCGCGCACCGCCACGACGCCCTCGGTATGGGCGGGGGCCGTCACGCGCAAGCTGGTGTCGGAGACCCGCACCAGAGCCGTGGTGAGCGTGGTGCCGAAGCGGACCTCGCGCACCTCGGCGAGGTGGGTCCCGGTCAGGGTCACGAGCGTGCCGCCCTGGAGGGGACCGGCCGACACGGAGAGCCCGCTCACGACGGGCGGCGCGCCGTAGGTGTACTTCGTCACCGACGTCACAGCGGAGACGCCGCCCGGAGTCGTGACGCGCACGTCGACCGGTCCTGTCGCGTGCGGCGGTGCGACGACTCTCAAGGTTCCGGCCGAGACGCGGACGACGCTCGACGCTTTAGTGCTGCCGAAGCTGACGGCGGTCGCGCGGGCGAGGTTCGTGCCGGCCAGCGTGACCACCGTCCCCCCTGCCGGGGGGCCCGTGACGGGCGACAGAGCGGTCACCGTGGGCGTCGCCTCGTACGCGTACGCCGTGGCAGCGGTTGCAGCGGAGGTCCCGTTGGCGCTCGACACCCGCACGCTCACGACGCCTGCCGCGTGGGCCGGTGCTGTGGCGCGGATTGAGGTGGGCGAGACCACCGTGAAGGGCGCCGCGGTGCCGCCGAACGTGACCCGCGTCGAGCCGGTGAACCGGCCTCCCGTCAGTGTGACTGCGGTCCCGCCACGTGTCGGACCAGCCGCGACAGAGAGCTTCGAGACAGCCGGCGGCAGGTGGAAGGTGTAGCGGGTCGAGGCGGTGACGGCCGTCGTGCCGCCCGGTGTGGTGACGCGGACGTCCGCGGCGCCGACGGCGTGGGCCGGGGTGGTGACCCGCAACGACGTGGCGGAGACCCGCGCGAACGACGACGCCCGGGTTGTGCCGAACCGGACGGCGGACGCACGGGCCAGGTTGGTCCCGGTCAGCGTCACCGTGGCCCCGCCCCCGGTCCCGCCCGAGGCCGGTGACACCCGTGCCAGCGTCGGCATGGCGTCGTAGGTGAAGGTGGGGCCGGGCCCGGAGGTGCCGGCACGGGTCGTGACGCGGACGTAGACGGCGCCGGCCGGACGTGCCGGCGTCATGACGCGCAGCTGCGTGCTCGACAGGACCGACAGCTTTGTGCCGGCGGTGCCGCCGAAGGTCACGCGGGTGGCACCGGAGAACCGCGTACCGGTCACCGTGAGCAGCGTTCCGCCACGGATCGGGCCGCCCGACGTCGAGAGCGCGGTCACGCTGGGCGGCAGGACGACAGACGGGGCCATGTAGGAGAACCGGGCGACGGGTGCGACGGGCGAGATGCCACCGGGGGTCACGACGCGGACGTCGACGGCGCCCATGGTGTGCGCCGGAACGGTGACACGCACCTGCGTGGCGCTCATCCGCGTCAGCCCGCCCGCGGGAGTGGTGCCGAAGAGGACGGCGGAGGTCCGCTTCAGTGCGGTCCCGGTGACTGTGAGCGTGGTGCCACCCGACGTCGCCGCAGCCCTGGTCGAAAGGGACGTCACGGTCGGCACGGCCTCGTAGGCGAAAGTCGAACGCGTCGAGACAGGTGACGTGCCTGACGTCGTGGCGACGCTGACGTTCACCAGTCCGGCCGCGTGAGCAGGGGTGACGACACGGACTCGCGTCGCCGAGACCTTGGTGATGCTCGAAACGGCCGTAGTGCCGAAGAGCACCTTCGTCGCGGCGCCGACGCCCGTGCCCGAGAGCTCGACGACGGTGCCGCCGCTCACCGGACCGGCGACGACCGACAGGGCGGGAGCCGCAGGCGGCGTGGTCGTGACGGCGGCCGGCGACAGGGCCGCGGGGGTGGTCGGGGCTGCGACCGCCGACGGGGCGGCGGCCAGGCCCGGGATCCCCGCAAGGAGGGCCAGCGAGACCAGAGTGGCGAGGGCGCGCCCTCCGACACGCTGGTGGGGGGCTCGGTGTTCGGCGTTCCGTGTCGTCGGTGGCATCATTCGTCGGTTCTCCTTGCAGTCAGCACGTCCGCCGAGCAGTCTGCATGGGCAAATGTCGCCTTGTACGCGGTTTCGCCCTAATTGGGGTGCCCCAACCGCAACACCAGCCCCAGATGTGGTGGCGATGCGCCGCCCGACGAGGCCGTCGGAGACCTCGGAGAGCCGGTCTCAGTCGACCCGCGGCAGGTCCGGGCGCAGCCGCAGCACCACGAGGGCCTGCACGCCGCCGATGACCGCCAGGACCAGCCAGACCAGTGACAGGCTGCCGCTGACGTCGCGGACGAGGCCCATGGCGAGCGGTCCCACCGAGGCGATGCCGTAGGAGAAGAGGAAGGCCATGCCCGTGAGGCGTCCGCTCGCCTCCGGCGTGCGGGCGTAGCGCACGAGCAGCACGAGGGCGAGCGAGAACGCGGCACCCTGCCCGAGACCCGCGATGACGGCCCACAGCCACGGCGCCGCGAGCGGCGCGACGAGGATGGCCAGGCAGCCGACGACGCCGAGGCCCGCGGCCGGCATGAGCAGGCGCCGCATGTCGGTGGCCTTGTCGCTCAGCACCGGTCCGAGCAGACCCGACACGATCTGGGCACCGCTGAAGGCGGCGGCGAGGTAGCCGGCCGAGCCTCGGGACCAGCCGTGCTCGACGTAGGTCGGCGCCAGCCACGTGACGGCCGAGTAGAAGCACCACGACTGCAGGGCCAGGTAGCCCGCGACGAGCCAGGCCGTGCGGTGGCGCCACGGCAGCCGACCCGGCCCCTCCTCGTCGGGCGTGTGGTGCGGGTTGGCGCGCACGGTGAAGGGCACCCACGCGAGCACCCCCACGACCGCGACGACGGTCCACGAGCCGAGCGAGCCCTGCCAGCTGCCGAGGCGGTCGGCGAGGGGCACCGCGAGCGCGGAGCTCACCGCCGCCCCGCCCATCATCGCCAGCATGTAGAGACCCGTGACCAGGCCGGTGCGCCTGGGCGGGAAGTACGTCTTGACCAGGCGCGGCAGCAGCGTGCCGGCGACGGCGATCCCCACCCCGCACAGGAACGTGCCGACGTAGAGGACGACGACGTTGCCCCCGCTGAAGCGGCTCGCCGTGCCGACGACGATGCTGACGGCAGCGGCCAGGACCGCGCCCGCCGCGCCCATGCGGTGGGCGATCCGGCTCGCCAGCGGCGCGAAGAGACCCATGCAGAGCACCGGCAGGGTGGTCAGCGCCCCGGCGGCGGCGTGGCTGAGGCCGAGGTCGGCCGAGATCGCGTCCAGCAGGGGCGGGATGCTCGTGATGGCGATGCGCAGGTTCGCCGCGACGGCCACGAGCGCGACGGCCATGACCCACACGGGTGGGAGGGGCCGGATGGCTGGGTCTCGTCGGAGCACCCTCAGAGACTAGATGTGTCGAGCACGAGGTCCGCGCGGTCCCTCGTCGAGTCGCCCGAGAAGAGCGCGGACTCCTGGTCGGCCCACCGCTGCCACTGCGGCCGGTAGGCCTCGCCGTCCCGGGCGATGCCGCGGTCGCGGCGCAGCGCGGTGTCCGCGTCGACGAAGACGGTGACGGCGGCATACGGCCGGGCAGGACCGACGCTGGCGCCGCAACCCTCGACGACGAGGAAGCGGCACGGCGGCACGTCCTTCGTCCCCGCCCACCGCTCGCGCACCCAGCTCCACAGCCGGTATGCCGCGTGCTCCCCGCGAGACAGCGGCTCGAGCACCTGCCGGGTGAGCAGGGCAGGCGCCGCGGCGAGGCCGTCCCAGCCGGGGTAGAGGTGGTCCATGTGGACGACGGCGACCGGTCCCGTGGCTGCCAGCGCCAGCTCGACGCCGCGCGCGAGGGTGGTCTTGCCGGCGCCACTCGGCCCGTCGAGGGCGATGACCACGACGTCGCCGCAGCGGGGCTCGGCGGTGAGCGCGAGGGAGACCACGGCAGCGACGTGCTCGGCGCGTGGCGGCCTCGTCACCTCGTCCCACATGGGCGCGACCCTAGCCGGTCAGGTCGCTGGCCTAGCCTTGGAGCATGCCGGTCGCCACCAGAGTCATCGCCTGCCTCGACGTCGACGCGGGTCGCGTCGTCAAGGGCGTCAACTTCGAGAACCTCCGCGACGCCGGCGACCCCGTCGAGCTCGCCAAGGTCTACGACGACCAGGGCGTCGACGAGCTGACCTTCCTCGACGTGACCGCGAGCAGCGGCAACCGCGAGACGACCTACGACGTCGTGCGGCGCACGGCCGAGCAGGTGTTCATCCCGCTGACCGTCGGCGGCGGCGTGCGCACCGTCGACGACGTCGACCGCCTGCTGCGCGCCGGGGCCGACAAGGTCGGCGTCAACACGGCGGCGATCGCGCGGCCCGAGCTCATCTCCGAGATCGCGAGCCGGTTCGGGGCCCAGGTGCTGGTCCTGTCGGCCGACGTGCGCCGCCGCATCGGCGACGACGGCCGCCCCACCGACGACTTCGTCATGACGACTCACGGCGGCCGCACCCCCGTCGACCTCGACGCCGTCGAGTGGTGCGCCCGCGCGGCGGAGCTCGGTGCGGGCGAGATCCTGCTCAACTCGATGGACGCCGACGGCACCAAGGACGGCTTCGACCTCGAGCTGATCCGGCGCGTCCGGGCCGCCGTCTCGGTGCCGGTCATCGCGAGCGGTGGCGCAGGTCGGGTCGAGCACTTCGCTCCTGCGGTCGCGGCCGGCGCCGACGCCGTCCTCGCCGCGAGCGTCTTCCACTTCCGCGAGCTGACGGTCGGAGAGGTCAAGGACGCCCTGCGCGCGGCCGGCGTCACGGTGCGCTGAGCCTCAGCTGATGCCGAGCTCCGCGCCCTGCAGGGCCGCGATGTCGTCGGCGTCGCCCTCGAAGGCGATCCGGGCCACGCTCTTGCGGCCGTACGCGTAGAGGACGAGCTCGCCGACCGGGCCGCGCAGCACGACGGTCCCGTGGGCGTCGGGCAGCTTCGCGGCATACCGGCCTCGGCCCTCGGCGATGAGCACGATGCCGGTGGGCGCCTTGCGGAACATCAGGCGTGCCGACCGGCGCAGGGCCGACCACAGCTTGCCCTCGAGCTGCGGCGCGAGCTCGCGCGGTTGCCACCCCGGCTGCGCCCGGCGGACGTCCTCGTGGTGCACGAAGTACTCGATGAGGTTCGTGATCTCGTCGACCTTCGCGTTCGACATCGGGTTCCAGGCCGGCGCGCCCCGGCGCACCCGGTCGACGACCGCGGCGTAGTCGCCGTTCGCGATCCGGCTCTGCTCGCGGTCGAGGTGGCTCTCGAGGAAGGGCACGAACCGGCCCACGGAGAGGTCGGGACGGTTCTCGCGCACGAGCAGGTGCGCGGCGAGGTCGCGCGTCTGCCAGCCCTCGCACAGGGTCGGGCGGTCGGGTCCGAGCCGGTCGAGCTCGTCGCAGAGCAGGAGGCGTTCGGACCTGGCGTGGCGCGTCATGGCCTCATCCTGTCAGGGGCGCCCGGCAGGTCACGAACAACTCGTTGGATCACCGGCCCGTCGCCTCCGTAGGGTCGGACGGTGATCGAGCTCGTGCGCCCCACCGCAGACCTCAGCGACGGCTGGTGGGAGATGGTCGACGACTTCGGAGGCGCCACGATCCACGGGTCCGGCTACCGTTCGGGGGACCGCGAGGTGCTCGCCGAGCCGGCCGCCTTCGCCGAGTGGGTCGACTGGCTGGGGCGGCAGGAGCACCCGGACGAGCCGCTGCCGCCCGAACGTGTCGCGTCGTCGTACCGCTGGGTCCTCGACGACGGCCGTGTGGTCGGCACGATCGCGATCCGCCACGGGCTCACCCCCTCGCTCGTCGCCGAGGGCGGCCACATCGGGTATGCCGTCCGGCCGGCCGCGCGTCGCCGGGGCGTCGCGACGGCGGCGCTCGCGCAGGCTCTCGCCATCGCCGCCCGCCGTGGCATCGACCCGGCCCTCATCACGTGCGACCGCACGAACGTCGCGTCGGCGCGCACCATCGCCGCCTGTGGCGGAGTGCTCGAGGACACGCGCGACGACGTGCTGCGCCACTGGGTGCGGACCGGCGCGGCGGCCGACCCCATCGGCCCGGGTCCGGTCGAGACGCGGCTCGCGCGGCTCGTGCCGGTCACCTGGGACGAGGCCCAGGCGATGCTCGCCGGCTCCCGGCGAGGCGGCTGGGCGCCGGGCTACCCGCGCGAGGACGACCTCGACGCCGTGCGCGGGATGACCGCGGACGGACCCGACGCGTGGACGCCACGGCACGTCGTGCGGCGCTCCGACGGGTTGTCGGTCGGCAGCATCGGCTGCTTCGGGCCGCCCGTCGACGGGGTCGTCGAGGTGGGCTACGGCCTCGTCGAGTCGGCGCGGGGCGGCGGGCTGATGACCGACGTGCTCTCGGGAATGGTGCGGTCGCTCGAGGCAGCCGGCCTCCGCGTCGTGGCGCACACGCTCCCCGACAACGTGCCGAGCCACCGGGTGCTCGGCCGGCTCGGGTTCGTGCGCGAGGACGAGGCGCCCGGTGGGGCGACCGACGAGTGGCTGTGGGTGAGGCGAAGCGGTGCCGGTGCTGTCGTCGGCGCGTGAGAGGCTGAGGGGTCGACCACAGAGCAGAACACCAGGGGAGCCGAAGAGCGTGAACGTCCCGACCACCTCGACCCTGCGGGAGGGTCTCGCCGTCATCGGCCGAGGCATCAAGGGACAGCCCCGGTGGTTCTCCCTCGCCGTCGTCGGCAGCATCGTCTACGGCGTCATGACCAGCCTCACCGCGGCGGCCATCGGCTACGTCGTGCGCGAGGCGGTGACGCCCGCGATCGCCGCACGGCACGTCACGCCCGGGCAGCTCTGGTTCATCGGTGGCGTCATGGCCGCCGTCGTGCTCACGACCACCGTCGGGGTCATCGGCCGACGCCTCGCCGGAGGTGTCGCCATGTTCAACCTCGGCGCGATGTACCGCCGCCGGGTCACGCGGCAGTACCTTCGCCTCCCGCTCAGCTGGCACCACAAGCACCCCTCCGGGCAGCTGCTGTCCAACGCCAACGCCGACGTCGAGGCCACGTGGAACATCTTCGCGCCGCTGCCGATGGCGCTCGGCGTCGTCGTCATGCTGCTCTTCGGCATCGTCCAGATGGTCGTCGTCGACCCCTGGCTCGCCGTCGTGGGCCTCACCGTCTTCCCGATGCTCTTCCTCGCCAACGTCGCCTTCCAGCGCGCGATGTCACCCCGGGTCACGCGGGCCCAGCAGCTACGGGCCGACGTCTCCGAGGTGGCGCACGAGAGCTTCGAGGCGGCACTCATCGTCAAGTCGCTCGGGCGTGAGGACCACGAGGCCGAGCGGTTCCGTGCGGTCACCGACGAGCTGCGCGACGCCAACATCGACGTGGGCCGCACCCGTGGACGGTTCGACCCCGCCATCGAGGCCATCCCGACCATCGGCACCCTCGCCGTCCTCTTCGTCGGCACCCTGCGCGTGCGCAGCGGCCTGCTGTCCGCGGCCGAGGTCGTGCAGATCGCCTACCTCTTCTCGATCCTCGCCTTCCCGGTGCGGGCGCTCGGCTGGGTGCTGGCCGAGCTGCCCCGAGCGGTCGTCGGCTGGAACCGCGTCTCCGCCGTGCTCGACGCGACGGGCAGCATGACCTACGGCGAGCGGGCGCTGCCGGTCGGCGCCGCCAGCCACCTGCAGGCCGAGGGCCTCGCGTACGCCTACGAGATCGTGGCCGAGGACGGTTCCGCCGACCTGAACCCCGCCATCGTCGACGTCACGCTCGACGTCGCGCCCGGCTCGACGGTGGCGGTCGTCGGCCCCACGGGCAGCGGCAAGTCCACCCTCACCAACCTCGTGATGCGCCTCGTCGACCCCGACAGCGGGGCCGTGCTGCTCGACGGCGTCGACCTCCGTGAGGTCAGACGCGCGGGCGTCAGCGACGTCGCCGCGCTCGTCGCGCAGCAGACGTTCATGTTCGACGACAGCGTGCGCGGCAACATCACGCTCGGCACCGCACACGACGACGACAGCGTCTGGCGGGCGCTCCACGTCGCGCAGGGAGCGACGTTCGTCGAGCGGCTGCCCGACGGCCTCGACACCCACGTCGGCGAGCGGGGCGCCAGCCTCTCCGGCGGCCAGCGCCAGCGAATCGCCCTGGCCCGCGCGGTGATCCGCCGTCCGCAGCTGCTCATCCTCGACGACGCCACGTCCGCCGTCGACCCCAGTGTCGAGCAGGCGATCCTCGGTGGCCTGCGCGAGGCCAGCTCGGGCACCACGGTGCTCGTCGTCGCCTACCGCATGGCGACGATCCTGCTCGCCGACGAGGTCGTCTACGTCGAGCAGGGCCGCGTCCTCGACCACGGCTCGCACGCCGAGCTGCTCGGCCGGTGCGCGGGCTACGAACGGCTCGTGACGGCATACGCCCGCGAAGCCGCCGAACGCGAGGCCATCGCCGCCGACGAGGAGTTCGGCGACGCCCTGCCCGTCGACGACGAGGCCGGGCGCGGCCCGGCCGAGGAGGTCTCCCGATGAGCATGCGTTCCCAGGTCCTCGTCGAGCACCACGGTGTCGCCACCGGCAAGGACATGTCGACGTGGCAGACCCTCAAGCGCGGCGTCGAGCTCTCGCCCGAGCTGCGCAAGGGCATCTGGGTCACCGTCGCCCTCGCCGTCCTCTCCACGCTCGGACGCGTGCTCGTCCCGTTCGTCGTGCAGCGCATCACCGACGAGGGGCTGCTCGCCGCGGGTGGTCCCGACACGGGTGTCGTCGCGCTCTACGTCGGCATCGCGATGGTCGGCGTCGCCGTGACCGCGCTGTCGGCGTACTTCGTCAACGTGCGCCTCTTCCGCTCGTCCGAGAGCGGGCTGGCGACGCTGCGGCTCAAGGCGTTCCGGCACATCCACGACCTCGCGATGCTCACCCAGAACACCGAGCGCCGCGGCTCGCTCGTCTCGCGCGTCACCTCCGACGTCGACACGATCTCGATGTTCGTGCAGTTCGGCGGGCTCATGCTCATGATCAACCTCGCGCAGATCACCCTCGCGACGGTGCTCATGCTCGTCTACAGCCCGCTGCTCGGCCTCGTCGTGTGGCTGTGCTTCGTGCCGCTGTTCCTCATCATCCGCAAGTTCCAGGGCATCGTCGGTCGCGCCTACACGCGGGTGCGCGAGCGCGTCGGCGACATGCTCGGCGCCATCTCCGAGGCCGTGGTCGGAGCGCAGGCGATCCGCGCCTACGGCGTCGAGGACCGCACGGCCGAGCGCATCGACGCCGCGGTCGAGGAGCACCGCAAGGCCGCCATCGGCGCCCAGGCCCGGTCGGTCGTCGCCTTCACCTCCGGGCAGCTCGTCTCGGGGCTCACCACGGCAGTCGTCCTCGTCGTCGGCACCGTGCTCGCCGTGCGTGGCAGCCTGACCCTCGGTGAGCTGCTCGCCTTCCTCTTCCTCGTCAACCTCTTCACGATGCCGGTGCAGCAGGCGACCGAGATCCTCAACGAGATGCAGAACGCCGTCGCCGGCTGGCGCCGGGTCATCGGCATCATCGACACCCCGGCCGACGTCTCCGACCCCGGCGAGTCCGGCGTCGAGCTGCCGCGAGGGCCGATCACCGTGCGGTTCGACGGAGTCGGCTTCGCGTACCCGGGCGGCGAGCAGGTGCTCCACGACGTCGACCTCACCATCGCCCCCCGCAGCCGCGTGGCCATCGTCGGCGAGACCGGCTCGGGCAAGTCGACCCTCGCGAAGCTCCTGACGCGCCTCATGGACCCCACGAGCGGGCGGGTGCTCCTCGACGGCGTCGACCTGCGCACCGTGCGCTTCTCGTCGCTGCGCTCGCGCGTCGTCCTCGTGCCGCAGGAGGGCTTCCTCTTCGACGGCACCCTCCTCGACAACATCCGGTTCGGCCGGCCTGAGGCGAGCGAGGACGACGTGCGGCTCACCCTCACCGAGCTGGGGCTCGACGCCTGGGCCGCGACCTTGCCGCTGGGCCTCGCCACCGACGTCGGCCAGCGCGGCGAGTCGCTGTCGGCAGGGGAGCGGCAGCTCGTCGCGCTCGCCAGGGCCTACCTCGCCGACCCCGACCTTCTCGTCCTCGACGAGGCGACGTCGGCCGTCGACCCGAGCACCGAGGTGCGGCTCCAGCGCGCCCTCGACTCGCTGACGCGTGGGCGCACCTCGATCGCGATCGCGCACCGCCTGTCGACGGCCCAGGCCGCCGACGAGGTCATCGTCGTCGACGCGGGGCGCATCGTCGAACGCGGCCACCACACCGAGCTCGTCCGCCTCGGCGGCGTCTACTCCCGCCTCCACGCCTCGTGGGTCGCCCAGCAGCAGGCCGTCTGACCCCACCGACCCGCGCCCTGGGCACCGAACGCAGCGTTCGATGTCGGAAACCGTGTTCCAACACCGCTTTCGAGACCGAACGCGGCGTTCGGTGCGCGCGACGGCACAATGGCGGCGTGACCGACTCCCGCAACCCGACCGGCCCGGCGCTCGACCCGGCACTCGACCCCACGTCCCTCGACCCGAACGTCGCCGCGCTGCTGAAGCGCGACCAGCACGGGTTGGTGGCGGCCGTGGTGCAGCAGCACGACAGCGGCGAGGTGCTCATGGTCGGCTGGATGGACGACGAGGCCCTGCGTCGCACCCTCACCGAGGGCAGGGTGACCTTCTGGTCACGCAGCCGCGGGGAGTACTGGCGCAAGGGCGACACGAGTGGTCACGTCCAGTGGGTCAAGGGGGTGCGCCTCGACTGCGACGGCGACGCCCTGCTCGTCAGCGTCGACCAGGTCGGGGCAGCCTGCCACACGGGCGACCGCACCTGCTTCGACGCGCGCGTGCTGCCCGCCGTCGTCGGCGAGGCCTGAGCGCAAGCGCCTTCGGCAGCCTCAGGCCGGCACCACCGATCGCACCACCTCGACGACCGCCTTCCAGGCCGGGCCGAGCATCTCGACCCCGCCCACCTCCGCGACGGCGAGGTAGATGGCGATGAAGGTCAGCGCCGGCCCGACGACGAACCGCTCGGTGAAGTGGTTCGTGCTCAGGGCCGCGTAGTTGAACCGGTGCCTCCAGAACGGCCAGAACAGCGGGCAGCCCTGCACGGTGGCCATGTCGCCGAGCAGGTGCACCGCGGTGCCGATGCCGACCGCCCACGGGATGACGTCCGGCGAGAACGAGTCGAAGAGGGCGCCGCGCGTCAGCGCAGCGCCGACGAGCAGGCAGGCCGCGGTGTGGAGCACGGGCACCTTGACGAGCGACACGTGCACAGCGGCCGAGGCGATCGCGAAGAGGAACGCGAGGTAGAGGCCGAGGGCGAGACCGCCCGCGTTCGTGGCGAGGACGCCGAGCCCGGTGAACATCGCGAGCCCGAGCAGCGAGTGGGTCCCGTTGCGGTGCCCGCCCAGGCAGAACCCGACGACTGTCGCGAGCACCGTCGTCACCGGCCCCAGCGAGCGGGCGATGGTGCCGGACGGGTGGTCGAGGTCGGGAAGCATGGCCGAGCCGGCCCCCACGACGGCGGCAACGGGAACCGCCCAGCCGTCCACGGCCACCCCGTGCTGTCGCAGCAGCGGCACGACGGCGAGCACCGCCACGGCCCCCGAGGTCGCGTGCGTGCGGCCGATCACCGGGCGCACCGGGGGAGCGATGGGCGCGTGAGGCGCCGGCTCAGCGGGGACACTGCTGTCTCCTTCGTGTCCGGTGGGTGCCGTTGCGGCTCGAACCCTGGGCGCAACCGTGGAATCGCCTGTGCCGCAACGACTTGCCGGTGCCGACTCTCCCTGCGCAGATGTCGGCGTGAGGCTATCGCGACGGATTCGAAGACGCGCGCCCGGGTCGCCACCCCTCTCGCCTGGCGGAGCCCGCGCGGCCCGGTCTGCCCGGTGGGCCAGAATGGCTGCGTGCCCGACACGACGACCCCGCCCGCTCCGACGCCGCACGCCGACCTCGCCTGGGGTCGCACGTGGCCGAGCCTCGAGGTCTTCACCGAGCTCGCCCTCGAGCACCGTCGCGTCATCCCGGTCGTACGCCGAGTGCTCGCCGACGCCGAGACGCCCGTGGGCGTCTACCGCAAGCTCGCGAAGGACGCGCCGGGCACCTTCCTGCTCGAGTCCGCCGAGCACGGCGGCGTCTGGTCGCGCTACTCCATCGTGGGCGCGCGCAGCGCCGCCACCCTCACCGAGCTCGACGGCCGGGCGCACTGGATCGGCGAACCGCCGGTCGGCCTGCCCGTCGACGGTGACCCGACCGCCGCGGTCCGCGACACGGTCGCGGCCCTTGCCACGCCGCGTACGCCAGGGCTGCCTCCGCTGACGGGCGGGCTCGTCGGCGCCATCACCTACGACGCCGTGCGCCACTGGGAGAAGGTGCCCGACGACGGCCGCGACGACCTCGGGCTGCCCGAGGTCGCCATGATGCTCGCCACCGACCTCGCCGTCTTCGACCACAGCGACGGGTCGTTGCTGCTCGTCGCGAACGCCGTCAACCACGACGCGACCGACGAACGCATCGAGGAGGCGTGGGCCGACGCCGTGGCCCGGCTCGACCGCATGACGGACGAGCTCGCGGCACCGGCCGCCAGCACGGTCGCGACCATCGAGCCGCTGAGCAGCGAGCCCACGAGCAGTCACACCCAGACCGAGTTCGAGGAGATGGTCGAGGAGGCGAAGGAGGCGATCCGTGCGGGCGAGGCCTTCCAGATCGTCGTCTCGCAACGCTTCAGCGTGCCGTGCCGGGCCGACTCGCTCGACGTCTACCGGGCCCTGCGCGTCAGCAACCCGAGCCCCTACATGTACCTCCTGCGTCTGCCCCACCCGGACGGCTCGTCCTACGACATCGTGGGCTCGAGCCCCGAGGCCCTCATCAAGGTCACCGGCAGGCAGGCGATCACCCACCCCATCGCCGGCTCGCGGCCCCGTGGCAAGAGCCCCGACCACGACGCGCACCTCGCCGAGGAGCTGCTGGGCGACGCCAAGGAGCGCGCCGAGCACCTGATGCTCGTCGACCTGGCCCGCAACGACCTGCAGCGCATCTGCCGGGCCGGCACGGTCGACACGGTCGACTTCATGTCGATCCGCCGCTACAGCCACATCATGCACATCGAGTCGACGGTGGTCGGCGACCTGCGCGACGACCAGAGCGCCTACGACGCGCTCGTCGCCACCTTCCCGGCGGGCACGCTGAGCGGCGCGCCGAAGCCGCGGGCGATGGCGCTCATCGACGCGTACGAGGGACTGCGTCGCGGGCTCTACGGCGGCGTCGTCGGCTACCTCGACTTCTCCGGTGACCTCGACATGGCCATCGCCATCCGCACCGCCCTCATCAAGGACGGCCGGGCGCACGTCCAGGCGGGGGCGGGGATCGTCGCCGACTCCGTGCCGCACCTCGAGTACGAGGAGACCGTCAACAAGGCGGCCGCCGCGCTGCGGGCCGTTGCCGCGGCCGGGGGGCTGCGACCGCTGGGGAACCACCGCGCATGACCTTCCTCACCCTGGACAAGAAGCGAGCCGCGCTCGTCGTGCTCCTCCCCGCGGCACTCCTGCTCGGCCTCACGACGCGCACGTGGGCAACCGGCGAGTCCCGCGACGTGCTCAGCCGCGCGGTCACCGAGGTGACCGGAGGGGCAGCCGCCCCGGGCATCGTCGGCCTGTGCGCCGTCTGCGTCGTCGCGCTGCTCGGTCTCATGACGGGCGGACGCGTGATCCGGGCGGTCTCCGCAGGCGTGCTGGTGCTCTCGGCCGTGGGCGCAGCCCTGATGACGCTGTTCGTCGCGCTGCGGCCCGTCACGACGGTGGCCGACGCCGTCGCGCGCGAGCTGGCCCGCACGACGGCCCCCGCGGCAACGGGCACGAGCACC
Organism: Terrabacter sp. AAH1; assembly: GCF_054456855.1. NCBI lineage: Bacteria > Bacillati > Actinomycetota > Actinomycetes > Micrococcales > Intrasporangiaceae > Terrabacter > Terrabacter sp. AAH1. Next base: position 109,595 of record NZ_JBTJJV010000004.1, read on the forward strand.
GTGTGGGCCTGGCTCGCGGTCGTCGTCGCCGCCCTCCTGGCGGTGGGCGCCGCGCTCGCGACCACCTCGAGCCGCAGCTGGGCCGGTCTGTCCGGCCGCTACGAGCGCGGTGCCAAGCCGGCGAGCGGCCCTCGCGGCGAGGTGCGCACGACCTGGGACGAGCTGAGCGAGGGTCACGACCCGACCCTGCGCGACGCCCCTGACGAGACCTGACAGAATGAGCACCGTCGGCCCGCACGGGCGTGGAGCCGACCGGACGAGAGAGGACGCCATGGAAGAGCAGCACGAGGACCACGGTCACAGCACCGCCGCCTGGACGGGGGTCGGGGTCATCCTGCTCGGCACGGCGATCGCGTCGGTCGCGGTCGTCATCCCCAGCCTCGTCCTCGGCATCATCGGTGCGGTCGTCATCGTGGCCGGCATCATCGCCGGAAAGGTCCTGTCGATGGCCGGCTACGGCGCGGGCAAGCACCACGCGCAGGCCGGGTCGATCGTCGACGCCCCTGACGAGGCCGGCGCCGGGACCCTCGGCAAGAGCTGAGCGCAGTGCCGACCGTTCTCGACGAGATCATCAGCGGCGTCCGCGAGGATCTCGGGCGACGCCGCGCCGCCCTGCCGCTCGGCGAGCTCGAGGCTCGCCTCGCCTCGGTGGGCCCTGCCGTCGACCCGATGCCGGGCATCCGGTCGGCCGAGGGGGTCGCGGTCATCGCCGAGGTCAAGCGGTCGAGCCCCAGCAAGGGGGCCCTGGCCGACATCCCCGAGCCGGGCCGCCTCGCCGCGGCGTATGCCGCCGGCGGAGCGAGTGCCATCAGCGTGCTCACCGAGGAGCGCCGGTTCTCGGGCAGCCTCGCCGACCTCGACGAGGTGCGGGCGGCAGTGCGAACGCCCCTGCTGCGCAAGGACTTCATGGTCGACCCCTACCAGGTCACCGAGGCCCGCGTGCACGGCGCAGACCTGGTGCTGCTGATCGTCGCCGGTCTCGACGACGTGCTGATGCGCGACCTGCACCAGCAGGCGGGCGAGCTGGGCATGACCGCGCTCGTCGAGGTGCACGACGCCGCAGAGCTGGACCGCGCGCTCGAGCTGGACCCCGTGCTCGTCGGCGTCAACGCCCGCAACCTCAAGACCCTCGAGGTCGACCCCCGCACCGTCACCGACCTGCTGCCGCGCGTTCCCGACGGTGTCGTCGGCGTCGCCGAGAGCGGTGTCACCGGTCCCGACGACGTCGTGACCTACGTGCGCGCCGGCGCCGGCGCCGTGCTCGTGGGCGAGGCCCTCGTGCGCGACGGCGCACCCGAGCACGCCGTGCGTGCGTTCATCGAGGCAGCGGCCGCCGCGCGCGCCGCTGCCGACCAGGAGTGAGCATGACCACGTCCCAGGCTCCGGCACACGGCCGGTTCGGCGACTTCGGCGGGCGCTACGTCCCCGAGGCCCTCATCCCCGCCCTCGAGCAGCTCGAGGAGGTGTGGCGCAAGGCGGTCGTCGACCCCGAGTTCGTCGGTGAGCTCGAGCGCCTGCAGCGCACCTACACGGGTCGGCCCAGCATCATCACCGAGGTGCCGCGGTTCGCCGAGCACTGCGGCGGGGCGCGCGTCATCCTCAAGCGCGAGGACCTCAACCACACCGGCTCGCACAAGATCAACAACGTGCTGGGGCAGGCCCTGCTCACCAAGCGCATGGGCAAGCGGCGCGTCATCGCCGAGACCGGCGCGGGCCAGCACGGCGTGGCCACCGCCACCGCGGCGGCGCTGCTCGGTCTCGAGTGCGTCGTCTACATGGGCCGCAAGGACACCGAGCGCCAGGCGCTCAACGTCGCCCGGATGCGCCTGCTCGGAGCCACCGTCGTGCCCGTCGACAACGGCAGCAAGACGCTCAAGGACGCCGTCAACGAGGCCTTCCGCGACTGGGTGGCCAACGTCGCGACCACCCACTACGTCCTCGGGACCGTGACCGGGCCGCACCCGTTCCCCGAGATGGTCCGCGACTTCCACCGCGTCATCGGGGTCGAGGCGCGTCAGCAGGTGCTCGACCTCGTCGGCCGGCTGCCCGATGCCGTGCTGGCCTGCGTCGGCGGCGGCTCCAACGCCATCGGCATCTTCCACCGCTTCATCGACGACCCCTCGGTGCGGCTCATCGGCTTCGAGGCCGGCGGCGAGGGCGTCGCCACCGGCAAGCACGCCGCGCGCTTCTCCGCCGGCATCCCCGGCGTGCTCCACGGCGCCTTCACCTACGTCATGCAGGACGAGGACGGCCAGACGGTCGAGTCGCACAGCGTGTCGGCGGGTCTCGACTACCCGAGCGTCGGTCCCGAGCATGCCCACCTGCTCGACTCGGGCCGGGCCGAGTACCGGCCCGTGTCCGACGACGAGGCGATGGAGGCCTTCTCGCTGTTGTCGCGCACCGAGGGCATCCTCCCCGCGATCGAGAGCGCGCACGCCCTCGCGGGCGCCATGAAGGTCGGGCGCGAGCTCGGTCCCGACGCCGTGCTCCTCGTCAACCTCTCGGGGCGTGGCGACAAGGACGTCCACACGGCCGCCGAGTGGTTCGGCCTCATCGCCGACGACGGCACACCGCGCCTGCCCGACGACGCCGGCGCCAAGGGCATGGGGGAGCAGCAGTGAGCGTCGCCACCATCATCGAGAAGTGCCGCGCCGACGACCGCCCGGCCCTGGTCGGCTACCTCCCGGTCGGCTTTCCCTCGGTCGAGGGGTCCATCGCCGCCATGCGGGTCCTCGTCGAGTCCGGCGTCGACATCGTCGAGATCGGCGTGCCCTACAGCGACCCGGTCATGGACGGTCCCGTCATCCAGGACGCCGCCGTGCGGGCCCTGGCCGCCGGCGTGCACCTCACCGACATCTTCACCGCGGCCCGCGAGGTCTCGGCCGCCGGCGCCGGTGCGCTCGTCATGACGTACTGGAACCCGGTCCTGCGCTACGGGGTCGAGCGCTTCGCTGCCGACCTCGCCGCCGCCGGGGGAGCCGGGCTCATCACGCCCGACCTCATCCCCGACGAGGCCGGCGCGTGGATCGCCGCTGCGGACGCCCACGACCTCGACAAGGTCTTCCTCGTGGCACCCAGCTCGACGCCCGAGCGGCTCGCCGCGGTGACCGCCCAGTGCCGTGGGTTCGTCTACGCGACGGCCGTCATGGGGGTCACCGGAGCGCGGGCCAGCGTGGGAGAGGCCGCCGACGCGCTCGTGTCGCGCACCCGCGAGCACACCGACCTGCCCGTCTGCGTCGGGCTCGGTGTCTCGACCGGCGACCAGGCGGCCGAGGTCGGGCGCTTCGCCGACGGCGTCATCGTCGGCTCGGCGCTCGTGCGCTGCCTCACGGAGGCCGACTCCGACGAGCAGGGGCTCGAAGCCCTCGGCGCCCTGGCCCGCGAGCTCGCCGACGGCGTGCGGCGGGCTCGCACATGAGTCTGCTCGCCGGCCTTCCGACGGTCATGCCCGTCGAGATCCCGTCGCCCGGCGTCGGGGTCTGGCACCTCGGCCCGCTGCCGATCCGCGGCTACGCCCTGTGCATCCTCGCGGGGATCGTCGTCGCCGTCTGGCTGACCCAGCGTCGCCTCGAGGCGCGCGGCCACCGTCAGGGCATCGCGATCGACATCTCCGCCTGGGCGGTGCCGTTCGGCATCCTCGGCGGCAGGCTCTACCACCTCATCACCACGCCGCAGCCGTACTTCGGCGAGGGCGGCGACCCGTGGAAGGCGTTCGCCATCTACGAGGGTGGCCTCGGCATCTGGGGTGCCGTGGCCCTCGGCGCCGTCGGCGCGGCGATCGGCTGCCGCAAGCACGGTGTCGCGTTCCGCGACTTCGTCGACGCCGCCGCCCCGGGGCTCGCGATCGCGCAGGCCATGGGCCGATTCGGCAACTGGTTCAACAACGAGATCTACGGAGCGCCCACCGACCTGCCGTGGAAGCTGCGCATCTACGACTGGGACACCGCTGCCGGACGGGCGGTCGTCGACGCGCAGGGCAACCCCGTCGTCAAGGGCTACTTCCACCCGACGTTCCTCTACGAGGCCCTCTGGTGCCTGCTGCTCGCGGCCTTCCTCGTCTGGCTCGGCCGCCGGCACTCACCCCGGTCGGGCCAGGTCTTCGCGGCCTACGTCATGGGCTACCCGGTGGGCCGCATCGTCATCGAGAACATGCGCACCGACTCCGCCAACCTCATCCTCGGCCAGCGCGTCAACACCTGGGTCTCGATCCTCGTCTTCCTGCTCGGTGCCTACCTGTGGCGCCGGTTCGGCCGCATGGAGCAACCGCCGACGCCCGCACCCGAGAGTGACGAGGACCACCCTGCGCCGGCAGGTGCCGCGGAGGCCGACGGCCAGCAGCGGAGATCCATCGCCGAAACCGCCGAAGATCCTTCGGTCGGCGAGCGCCTTGACGCGTCAAACGGCACCGCTCCCACGGCGCCCGAGGTGGACCGTCCGGCCCAGTCCTGACCCGACCGGCACACCGCCCCAGCGCTCGGACGTGAGCACGGCGTCTCACGATTCGGAATCCGCCGTATCAACAGGTAGGACGAGCGGCCTCTCCGATATCGTCGTCCAGCAAGCCTGTGGCCAGCGCCGTCCACATGCCCTGAGTCATGTCGTGTGGCCGGTCGCGGTCGCGGCCAGGTCCCAGCAGAAGGACGGTGAAATGTCGCCGCACACCCGCACCCGCGCCCTCTTCAGCGCGCACCCGGAGAGCTCCGGCCTCTACCGACGCGAGTTCGAGCACGACGCCTGCGGCGTCGCCATGATCGCGACGATGCGGGGGACGGCGGGTCACGACATCGTCGACCACGCGCTGACGGCGCTGCGCAACCTCGACCACCGCGGCGCCACCGGCGCCGACCCGTCCGTCGGTGACGGCGCGGGCATCCTGACGCAGATCCCCGACGCCTTCTTCCGGGCCAACGTGCCGTTCACGCTGCCGAACAACGGGGCGTATGCCGCCGGGCTCGCCTTCCTGCCCCGCGACGCCGCCGAGCGCGCGGCCGCCAAGGCCCGCATCGAGGAGCTCGCCGTCGCCGAGAACCTCAAGGTGCTCGGCTGGCGGGAGGTGCCGGTCGAGGCCGACCTCGTCGGCGCGGTCGCCCGTGAGTGCATGCCCGCCTTCGAGCAGCTCTTCGTCAGCAGCGCCATCGGCCGTCAGGTCGCGCTCGGGCTCGACCGCCTCGCGTTCTGCCTGCGCAAGCGGGCCGAGCACGAGGTCGACGTCTACTTCGCGTCGCTGAGCTCGCGCACCATCGTCTACAAGGGCATGCTCACCACCGGCCAGCTCGAGCCGTTCTTCCCCGACCTGTCCGACCCGGCCTTCGCCACCGAGCTGGCCCTCGTGCACTCGCGGTTCTCGACCAACACCTTCCCGTCGTGGCCGCTCGCGCACCCCTACCGCCTCATCGCCCACAACGGCGAGATCAACACCGTCAAGGGCAACCGCAACTGGATGCACGCGCGCGAGAGCCTGCTGACCTCCGACATCATCCCCGGCGACCTCGAGCGCCTCTTCCCGATCTGCACGCCCGACGCGTCCGACTCCGCGAGCTTCGACGAGGCGCTCGAGCTGCTCCACCTCGGTGGTCGCTCGCTGCCGCACGCCGTGCTGATGATGATCCCCGAGGCGTGGGAGAACCACGCGACGATGGACCCGGCCCGCAAGGCGTTCTACGAGTTCCACTCGACGTTCATGGAGCCGTGGGACGGCCCGGCGAACGTCTGCTTCAGCGACGGCACGCTCGTCGGCGCGGTGCTCGACCGCAACGGCCTGCGTCCGGGCCGCTACACCGTGACCAAGGACGGCCTCGTGGTCCTGGCCTCCGAGTCTGGCGTGCTCGAGCTCGCGCCCGAGACCATCGTCCAGCGTGGGCGCCTGCAGCCCGGCAAGATGTTCCTCGTCGACACCGAGCACGGCCGCATCGTCAGCGACGAGGAGATCAAGAGCCAGCTCGCCGCGGCCAAGCCGTATGCCGAGTGGCTGCACGCCGGCCTCATCCACCTCGAGGACCTCCCGGAGCGCGAGCACATCGTGCACACGGCCGCCTCGGTCGCCCGCCGCCAGCAGACCTTCGGCTACACCGCCGAGGAGCTGCGCATCCTGCTCACGCCGATGGCGAAGTCCGGGGGAGAGGCGCTCGGCTCGATGGGCACCGACACGCCCATCGCCGTGCTGTCCTCGCGTCCGCGGCTGCTCTTCGACTACTTCACCCAGCTCTTCGCGCAGGTGACCAATCCGCCGCTCGACGCGATCCGCGAGGAGCTCGTCACCTCGCTCGGCACCTACATGGGCCCCGAGGGCAACGCGCTGTCGGCCTCACCGTCGCACGCGCGCCAGCTCGTCCTCGACTTCCCGGTCATCGACAACGACGAGCTCGCCAAGATCGTGCACATCAACGCCGACGGTGACCTGCCCGGCTACGCGACGCACGTGGTGCGGGGCCTCTACGACGTCACCGGCGGCGCGGCCGCCATGCGCGAGCGTCTCGACGAGATCTTCGCCGAGGTGTCGCAGGCGATCCGACGCGGCGCGCGCTTCGTCGTGCTCTCCGACCGTGACTCCGGGCGCGACCTCGCGCCGATCCCGTCGCTGCTGCTCACCGCCGCGGTGCACCACCACCTCATCCGGGAGAAGACGCGTACGCAGGTGGGCCTGCTCGTCGAGGCCGGTGACGTGCGCGAGGTGCACCACGTCGCGCTGCTCATCGGCTACGGCGCGGCCGCGGTCAACCCCTACCTCGCGATGGAGACGGTCGAGGACCTCGTCCGTGCTGGCGAGATCGAGGGCGTGACCTCCGAGAAGGCGGTGAAGAACCTCATCAAGGCGCTCGGCAAGGGCGTGCTCAAGGTCATGTCGAAGATGGGCATCTCGACGGTCGCCTCCTACCGGGGCGCCCAGGTCTTCGAGGCCATCGGCCTCTCGCAGGCCCTCGTCGACCGCTACTTCACCGGCACGGTCAGCCAGCTCGGCGGCGTCGGCCTCGACGTCATCGCCCGCGAGACCGCCGAGCGCCACGCGCGCGCCTACCCGACCGACGGCGTCCAGCAGCCGCACCGGGTCCTCGAGGTCGGCGGCGAGTACCAGTGGCGCCGCGAGGGTGAGCCGCACCTCTTCGACCCCGAGACGGTGTTCCGCCTCCAGCACTCGACGCGCCAGCGTCGCTACGACATCTTCAAGCAGTACACCGAGCGCATCGACGACCAGACCTCACGGCTGATGACGTTGCGCGGCTTGATGGGCTTCAAGCCCACCGGCGTCACCGGCCGGCTGCCCGTGCCGATCGAGGAGGTCGAGCCGGTCAGCGAGATCGTCAAGCGCTTCAACACCGGGGCGATGAGCTACGGCTCCATCTCCAAGGAGGCGCACGAGACCCTCGCGATCGCCATGAACCACCTCGGCGGCCGCTCCAACACCGGTGAGGGCGGCGAGGACATCGACCGCCTGCTCGACCCCGAGCGCCGCTCTGCGGTCAAGCAGGTCGCCTCCGGCCGGTTCGGCGTGACGAGCCTCTACCTCACCCACTCCGACGACATCCAGATCAAGATGGCGCAGGGCGCCAAGCCCGGCGAGGGTGGCCAGCTGCCCGGCCACAAGGTCTACCCGTGGGTCGCCAAGACCCGGCACTCGACGCCCGGCGTCGGGCTCATCTCGCCGCCGCCGCACCACGACATCTACTCGATCGAGGACCTGGCGCAGCTGATCCACGACCTCAAGAACGCCAACCCGGCGGCGCGCATCCACGTCAAGCTCGTCTCCGAGATCGGCGTCGGCACGGTGGCGGCGGGCGTGTCCAAGGCGCACGCCGACGTCGTGCTCATCTCGGGCCACGACGGCGGCACCGGCGCGAGCCCGCTCACGTCGCTCAAGCACGCCGGCGCGCCGTGGGAGCTCGGCCTCGCCGAGGCCCAGCAGACGCTCGTGCTCAACGGGCTGCGCGACCGCATCGTCGTGCAGGTCGACGGCCAGCTGAAGACCGGTCGCGACGTCGTCGTCGCCGCGCTGCTCGGTGCCGAGGAGTTCGGCTTCGCCACGGCGCCGCTCGTCGTCTCCGGCTGCATCATGATGCGCGTCTGCCACCTCGACACCTGTCCGGTCGGCATCGCGACGCAGAACCCCGAGCTGCGCGAGCGCTTCTCCGGCAAGCCCGAGTTCGTCGAGACGTTCTTCGAGTACATCGCCGAGGAGGTGCGCGAGAACCTCGCCGCCCTCGGGTTCCGCTCCATCGAGGAGGCCGTCGGCCAGGTCGGCAGCCTCGACCTCGACAAGGCCATCGCGCACTGGAAGGCGTCGGGCCTCGACCTCAGCCCGATCCTCGCCGTGGCCGACAACCCCAGCGGTGGCACGCTCCACCAGTCCGCCACCCAGGACCACGCCCTCGACAAGGCGCTCGACAACGAGCTGCTGAGCCGGGCCCTGCCCGCCATCGAGAGCGGCGAGCAGGTGCGCACCGAGATCGCGGTCCGCAACGTCAACCGCACCGTCGGCACGATGCTGGGCCACCACGTGACCAAGGCGCACCCGCACGGACTCGCCGACAACACGATCGAGCTGACGATGACGGGGTCCGGTGGCCAGTCCTTCGGTGCCTTCCTGCCGGCGGGCGTCACGATGCAGCTCTTCGGCGACGCCAACGACTACGTCGGCAAGGGCCTGTCCGGCGGCCGCGTCGTCGTCCGGCCGCACCGCGACGCCGCGCTCGTGGCCGAGCAGAACGTCATCGGCGGCAACGTCATCGCCTACGGCGCGACGACCGGCCAGCTGTTCCTGCGCGGCATCGTCGGCGAGCGCTTTTGCGTGCGCAACTCGGGGGCCCACGCGGTCGTCGAGGGGGTCGGCGACCACGGCTGCGAGTACATGACGGGCGGCGCTGCCGTCGTCCTGGGCCCCACGGGGCGCAACTTCGCGGCGGGCATGTCCGGCGGTGTTGCGTACGTCCTCGACCTCGACCCCGCCCTCGTCAATCCCGAGATGGTCGACCTGCTGCCCCTGCGCGACGAGGACGACGCCCCGCTCCGCGAGCTGCTCGAGGCCCACGTGCGGTGGACCGAGTCGCCCGTCGCACAGGGCCTCCTCGACGACTGGGCGGCCGCCCGCGAGCGGCTGACGCTCGTGCTGCCGCGCGACTACCAACGAGTCCTCGACGTCCGCGCCGAGGCCGAGGCCCAGGGCCTCGACCTCGACGGACCCGAGGTGTGGAACCGGATCATGGAGGCTTCCCGTGGCTGACCCCCAAGGCTTTCTCACCACCCGCGAGCGCGAGCTCCCGACCCGCCGCCCCGTCCCGGTCCGCATCCGGGACTGGAAGGAGGTCTACGAGGAGCAGGAGCTCGGGCAGCTCCAGCGCCAGGCGGGCCGCTGCATGGACTGCGGCATCCCCTTCTGCCACTCGGGCTGCCCCCTCGGCAACCTCATCCCCGAATGGAACAACTTCGCGTGGCGCGGCGACTGGTCCGACGCGATCGAGCGCCTCCACGCGACGAACAACTTCCCCGAGTTCACGGGTCGGCTCTGCCCGGCGCCGTGCGAGACGGCGTGCGTGCTCGGCATCAACCAGCCGGCCGTGACCATCAAGCAGGTCGAGGTCACGACGATCGAGCGGGCCTTCGACGAGGGTCTCGTGCAGCCGCTCCCGCCCGAGCGCCTCTCGGGCAAGACGGTCGCGGTCGTCGGCTCCGGCCCCGCCGGTCTCGCCGCGGCCCAGCAGCTGACCCGGGCCGGCCACACGGTCGCCGTCTTCGAGCGTGCCGACAAGCCTGGCGGCCTGCTCCGCTACGGCATCCCCGAGTTCAAGATGGAGAAGTCCGTCCTCGACCGTCGTCTGGCCCAGATGGAGGCCGAGGGCACGCGCTTCCGCAACGGCATGGACATCGGCGTCGACATCACCGGCCGGCAGCTGCGCGACCGCTACGACGCCGTCGTGCTGGCGCTCGGCGCCACCGTGCCCCGCGACCTCGACGTCCCGGGTCGCGGCCTCGGGGGCATCCACCAGGCGATGGACTACCTCCCGCAGGGCAACCGGGCCGCCCTCGGCGAGGAGGTCGAGAACCAGATCCTCGCCACCGGCAAGCACGTCGTCGTCATCGGCGGCGGTGACACCGGGGCCGACTGCATCGGCACCGCGCACCGCCAGGGCGCCGCGTCCGTGACGAGCCTCGAGATCATGCCGCAGCCGGGCGAGGACCGCCCGAGCGGCCAGCCGTGGCCGACCTACCCGATGGTCTACCGCGTCGCGAGCGCGCACGAGGAGGGCGGCGAGCGCGTCTACGCCGTCAGCACGACCGAGTTCGTCGGCGACGCCGACGGCAACGTCGCCTCGCTGCGCCTCACCGAGGTCGAGCTCGTCGACGGCAGGCTGACGCCGAAGCCGGGGACCGAGCGCGAGATCCCCGCGCAGCTCGTGCTCTTCGCCATGGGCTTCCTCGGCCCGCAGGGGCCGGGCGTCGTCGAGCAGCTCGGCGTCGACCTCGACGAGCGCAGCAACGTCCGCCGCGACAAGAACTTCATGAGCTCGGTCCCCGGCGTCTTCGTCGCCGGCGACGCGGGTCGCGGCCAGTCGCTCATCGTCTGGGCCATCGCCGAGGGCCGGGCCGCCGCCGCCGGCGTCGACGCCTGGCTCACCGGGTCCAGTGCCCTGCCCAGGCCGGTCGCGCCGACCGACCGCCCGCTCACCGTCTGAGCGGTCAGCAGCACCCGCCCGTATGCCGTGCCGTCACCCCGACGACACGGCATACGGGCACTGTTGTCCCACGATCCCCAAGGACGACAAGGGAATCCGCGAAGGCTCGTCCCACAGGTCGAACCCCCGTGGTGACCCACGTCACAGCACCCATAAGGTTGAACCATGCGTCGCGCCAAGATCGTCTGCACCATCGGACCCAAGACCTCTTCTCCCAGCCAGCTGCGTGCCCTCGTCGACGCGGGCATGGACGTCGCCCGGCTCAACCTCTCGCACGGTGACCACTCGGTCCACGAGCAGGTCTACCGCGACGTGCGGGCGGCCAGCGACGCCTCTGGTCGCGCCGTCGGCATCCTCGTCGACCTCCAGGGACCCAAGATCCGCACCGGCCGGTTCGCCGACGGCCCGGTCACGCTGAGCCAGGGCCAGCGCTTCACCATCACGACCCGCGAGATCGAGGGTGACGACACCATCGTCGGCACCACGTATGCCGGCCTCCCGGGCGACGTGAGCCCCGGCGACGTCCTGCTCATCGACGACGGCAAGGTCATGCTCCGCGCCGTGGCGGTCGACGACTCCGACGTGCTCACCGAGACGGTCGTCGGCGGAGAGGTGAGCAACAACAAGGGCATCAACCTGCCCGGCGTCGCCGTCAGCGTGCCCGCGCTGTCCGACAAGGACCGCGAGGACCTCCGGTTCGCCATGCGCCTCGGTGTCGACATGATCGCGCTGTCGTTCGTCCGCTCGGCCGACGACATCGCCGACGTCCACGCGATCATGGACGAGTTCGGCACCCGCATCCCCGTCATCGCCAAGATCGAGAAGCCGCAGGCCGTCGAGAACCTCGAGGGCATCGTCGCGGCGTTCGACGGCATCATGGTCGCCCGCGGCGACCTCGGCGTAGAGATGCCGCTCGAGGACGTCCCGCTGGTCCAGAAGCGCGCCATCGAGCTCGCCCGGCGCGAGGCCAAGCCGGTCATCGTGGCCACCCAGGTGCTCGAGTCGATGATCGAGAACCCGCGCCCCACCCGCGCTGAGGCCTCCGACGCCGCCAACGCCGTCCTCGACGGCGCCGACGCGCTGATGCTCTCGGGCGAGACGTCGGTCGGAGCGTGGCCGATCGACGCGGTGCGCACCATGGCGCGCATCATCGAGTCCACCGAGGAGCACGGCTTCGACAAGATCGTGCGGATGACGACGAACCCGAAGACCGTCGGGGGAGCGGTGAGCAAGGCCGCCGTCGAGATCGGCGACGTCGTGGGGGCGAAGTTCCTCATCACCTTCACGGAGACCGGCGGCTCGGCCACCCGCATGGCGCGGCTGCGCCCCCGGCTCCCGATGCTCGCCTTCACGTCCGAGCCGCGCGTGCGCTCGCAGCTGTCGCTGACGTGGGGCGTCGAGACCTACCTCGTGCCGCGCATGCACCACACCGACCAGTTCGCGATGCAGGTCGACCTCAAGCTCATCCCCGAGGGCCGCGTCGCCGAGGGCGACCGCGTCCTCATCGTCGCCGGCTCGCCTCCCGGCATCCCGGGGTCGACCAACGCGCTGCGCGTCCACCGCGTGGGTGACGCCGTCAACCGTGCCGCCCCGGCCTACCGGCCGGAAGAGGTCATCAGCTGACCGTTCCCGGGACCCCGCTTCAGTCGAGTGCTCAGTTCCTGACGTGGAGGAAGTGGGCACTCGACTGGGTATGCTGGCGCGGCACTCCCGCCGGGGTGGTGGAATGGCAGACACGGGGCACTCAAAATGCTCTGGCCGAATGGTCGTGCGGGTTCGAGTCCCGCCCTCGGCACCACCCCGCCGACCCCACGCACCGGGGCGGCGTCACGCTGAGGTGGTTGACGGTCCCGAAACGCGCTGGAAACCTGGCCCCGGCTAGGCTTTGCCCGTGAGCACAGACGAGAGCACGACGCCGAAGCCCGCCCCCACCCCCGCCGCGCCCGAGGCGGCTTCCGACACCACCGCGGCCGCGTCGGCCGCACCGGCATCCGCGACGAGCGGCGCCACCCGCATCCTCGTCGCCGAGGACGAGGCGCTCATCCGTCTGGACCTCGTCGAGATGCTGGGCGAGCAGGGCTACGAGGTCGTCGGCCAGGCGAGCAACGGCGAGCAGGCCGTCGAGCTGGCCAAGGAGGTCAAGCCCGACCTCGTCATCATGGACGTCAAGATGCCGGTGCTCGACGGCCTCTCCGCTGCCGAGCAGCTGCACGAGGCAAAGCTCTGCCCGGTCATCATGCTCACCGCCTTCTCGCAGACCGAGCTCGTCGAGCGGGCCCGCGACGCCGGCGTCATGGCCTACATCGTCAAGCCGTTCACGGCTGACGACCTGCGTCCGGCCATCGACATCGCAACCTCGCGCTGGCACGAGCTGAAGGCCCTCGAGGCCGAGATCGCCGACCTCGGGGAGCGCCTCGAGACCCGCAAGCTCGTCGACCGCGCCAAGGGCGTGCTGATGAGCCAGCTCAAGCTCACCGAGGCCGACGCCTTCCGCTGGATCCAGAAGACCGCGATGGACCGCCGGCTCGGGATGAAAGAGGTCGCCGAGGCCGTCATCAACGGCTTCCCGGCCTCCTGACGGGGCCATCTCCGCAAATCGTCCTGCCCACACCGGAGCCTAGGTCACGACACGGTCACCGATCGCGAGTTGTTGGTGACCGGGGCGCGACCTTGGAACTAGTCTCCGTCTCAGCCCTCGACCGAGGGATGTGTGACATCAGGAGGACACCCGTGCGTTCTACCCTCAAGTTCGCTGTGCCGCTCGCGGTCGCAGCTCTTGCCCTCGGTGCCTGTGGCACCAAGGGCGGCGACACCCCCGCCGCCGGCGGCAGCGGCGGCGCGGCGGCCTGCCAGAACTTCAAGATCGGCATGTTCGGTGCTCTCACCGGTCCGAACGCCAACCTTGGCATCTACATCCAGAACGGCGTGAACCTCGCCCTCGACGACTACAACAAGAAGCACGCCGACTGCAAGGTCACGCTCGAGAACTACGACTCGCAGGGTGACCCGACGCAGGCCCCGGCCCTCGCCAAGAAGGCCATCGACGACAAGAAGGTCGTCGGCATCGTCGGCCCGGCGTTCTCGGGTGAGTCCAAGGCCGCCGACCCCGCCTTCAACGAGGCCGGCCTGGTGACCATCACGCCGTCCGCGACGGCGACGAAGCTCTCCTCCAACGGCTGGAAGACGTTCTTCCGCGCCCTCGGCAACGACGACACGCAGGGCCCCGCGGCCGCCAAGTACATCAAGGACACCGTCAAGTCGACGAAGACCTTCGTCATCGACGACGCGTCCGAGTACGGCAAGGGCCTGGCCGACACCGTCCGCAAGGACCTCGGCTCGCAGGTCGTCGGCAACGACACCATCCAGCAGAAGCAGACCGACTTCAGCGCATCCGTCACCAAGGTGACGAGCTCGGGTGCCGACGCGCTGTTCTTCGGTGGCTACTCGCCCGAGGCTGCGCCGCTCATCAAGCAGCTGCGCGACGGTGGCTGGAAGGGCACGTTCGTCGTGGCCGACGGTGTCAAGGACCAGTCCTTCATCGACAACGCCAAGGACGCCGCCGAGGGCACGATCATCACCTGCCCCTGCGTCCCCGCCGACGTCGCTCCCGACTTCCAGAAGGCGTACAAGGCGAAGTACAACGAGGACCCGAACACCTACTCGGGTGAGGGCTACGACGCCGCCACGATCCTGCTCGACGGCATCGCGGCCGGCAAGGACCGCAAGGCCATGGTCGACTTCGTGAAGTCCTACGACAAGAAGGGCGTCACGAAGCAGCTCAAGTTCGACGACAAGGGCGAGTCGGCTGACATCAAGGTCTTTGCCTACAAGGTCGAGGGCGGCAAGATCGTCGGTAGTGGCGAGATCAAGTAACGCGTTCGTCATCGAAAGGGGGCGGTCGGAGCAGTAGGCTCCGACCGCCCTCGGTCGGTTGACACGCGATCCCTGATCCTGCCCACCGCGCCCGGCCCAGGAGGTCTTGGATGCAGAACCTGATCGACAACTTCTTCTCGTACACCATCACGGGCCTCACGATCGGGGCGGTCTACGCCCTCGTGGCCCTCGGCTACACCCTCGTCTACGGCGTGCTTCGCCTCATCAACTTCGCCCACTCCGAAGTGTTCATGTACGGCACGTTCGGGGCCCTCTGGGTCGTCATGCTCCTCGGCGGCAAGCCCGGCGGCAGTGTCGGACAGGTGATCTTCTGGGTGGTCATGATGTTCGTCGCCGCCATGGCGATGTCCGGCCTCATCGCGGTGATCCTCGAGCGCGTGGCCTATCGACCGTTGCGCAAACGCAATGCACCACCGCTCATCGCCCTGATCTCCGCCATCGGTGCCTCGTTCGTGCTTGCCGAGCTCATGGGCCTGCGCAGCCGGGTCGCCGGCTGGGTGGGCCTCGACGACACGCTGCGTGAGTACGTCCGCAACTCACGCAACAACGCCGGCCTCCCGTCGATCATCTCGCCCCAGCCGATCTTCTCGGTCGGCGGCTACAACGTGACGAACGTCGACCTCATCGTCATCATCGGCGCCATCGCGATCATGGTCGTCCTCGACCAGTTCGTGAAGCGGTCGCGCCTCGGCCGCGGCATCCGGGCCGTGGCCATGGACCCCGAGGCCGCGGCCCTCATGGGCGTCAACCGGGACCGCGTCATCCAGGTGACGTTTCTCGTCGGTGGTGTCATGGCCGGCGCAGCCGCGGTCTTCTACATGCTGAAGATCGGCATCACGCGCTACGACGCGGGCTTCATCCTCGGCGTCAAGGCGTTCACCGCCGCCGTGCTCGGCGGTATCGGCAACCTCCGTGGCGCCCTGCTCGGCGGCTTCATCCTCGGACTGGCCGAGAACTACGGCTCCGCCGTCGTCGGCTCGCAGTGGAAGGACGTCGTGGCGTTCGTCCTCCTCGTCCTGATCCTGCTCGTGCGACCCACCGGCCTGCTCGGTGAGTCCCTCGGAAAGGCGCGCGCATGAGCACCTCCACAGGCACCGCAGCCTCCACCAAGCAGCGCAGGCTGGGTTTCAAGGAGCGGGTCAACAACCTGCCCCGTGCGGTGAAGATCCTCCTCTGGGTCGTCTTCGCCGTGTTCCTCTTCATGCTGCCGCTGCTCAACATCCCGTTCATCACGACCGAGGGCTCGGACTTCGGCGGCGTCCTCTTCACCGTCGCCACGTACGTCCTGGTGGCTCTCGGCCTCAACATCGTCGTGGGCTACGCGGGCCTGCTCGACCTCGGCTATGTCGGGTTCTACGCCATCGGTGCCTACACCGTCGGTGTCCTGAGCGCCGAGCACGCCAAGCTGTCGTGGGTCGTCGTCGTCCCGATCGCGATCGTCGTGGCGATGGTCTCGGGCGTCGTGCTCGGCGCACCGACGCTGCGCGTCCGCGGAGACTACCTCGCCATCGTGACGCTCGGCTTCGGCGAGATCGTGCGCCTGACGCTCGTCAACAGCGAGTGGCTCGGGGCCTCCCGAGGCATCTCCGACATCCCGAAGCCGCCCGGCGTCGAGCTGTTCGAGGTGCCGAGCATCGACTGGAGCAGCGGTGCTCCGGTCGTCGACCTCGACACGACGTCGACCTTCCTCAAGTTCGGCATCACCGACTTCGTCCCCTACTACTGGCTGGCGCTCGGCGTCATCGCGCTCGTGCTCCTCTTCGACATCCTCGTCAAGAGCAGCCGGGTCGGTCGTGCCTGGGAGGCCACCCGCGAGGACGAGGACGCCGCAGAGCTGATGGGCGTGCCCACCTTCCGGTTCAAGCTGCTCGCCTTCGCGCTCGGCGCCGCCATCGGTGGCCTCTCGGGTGCGCTCTTCGCGACGAAGGCCGGCTTCATCAACCCGCAGAGCTTCGAGCTGCTGCTGTCGATCCTCTTCATCGCGGCCGTCGTCGTGGGTGGTGCCGGCAACCGCTGGGGCGTCATCGTCGGAGCGATCGTCGTGGCGTACTTCCCCGAGCGCTTCCGCGAGTTCGCGGACTTCCGCGTGCTGGTGTTCGGCTTGGCGCTGATGCTGCTCGCGATCTTCCGTCCACAGGGCCTGCTGCCACCACGGCGCACCGTCCGCGCCAAGCGCGCCGACGCCCGACAGGCCGTCCTCGAGGAAGGAGAAGCCAGTGCCTGAGTCGACCGAGCCCAACCGGCCCGACACCAGTGCGGAGTCCACGGCCCAGACCACGCCGGAGGCGACAGCGGAGCCGACGGCGGCAGCCGCTGGCGACGACGCCACGACCCGACCGGCGGTCACGCCGACCACCGACGCCACGGCGCCGCTGGCCGACCCCGCCGACGAGGTCACCGAGATCAACCCCGATGTCGACATCACCCCCGACGACATCGGCGTGCCCGAGGTCGCCGAGGGTGAGCGCCTCCTCGAGGTCGACGACGTGACCCTGCGCTTCGGCGGCGTCGTGGCCCTCAACGAGGTCAGCTTCCACATCAACAAGGGCGAGATCCTCGGCCTCATCGGGCCCAACGGTGCCGGCAAGACGACGTGCTTCAACGTCATGACCGGCGTCTACCAGCCGACCTCGGGTGGCATTCGCTACCTCGGCAAGCCGCTGGGCAAGCGCAAGAAGTTCCAGATCACCAAGCTGGGCATCGCGCGCACGTTCCAGAACATCCGTCTCTTCGCCAACATGACGGCCCTCGAGAACGTCCTCGTGGGGGTCGATGCGCACCACAGCACCGGGATCGGCGCGGCCATGTTCCGCCTGCCGAAGCACCGGCGCGAGGAGGCGCAGGGCTACGCCCGCGCCATGGAGCTGCTCACGTTCATGGGACTCGACGGCAAGGCCGACGAGCTCGCGCGCAACCTCCCGTACGGCGACCAGCGTCGCCTCGAGATCGCGCGCGCGCTGGCCACCAGCCCGCAGCTGCTCTGCCTCGACGAGCCGGCGGCCGGCTTCAACCCGGCGGAGAAGGCCAAGCTCATGGAGCTGATCCGGACCATCCGCGACCAGGGCTACACGGTCCTGCTCATCGAGCACGACATGAAGCTCGTCATGGGCGTCACCGACCGGATCGTCGTGCTGGAGTTCGGCCGCAAGATCGCCGAGGGCTCGCCCGCGGAGATCCGCGACAACCCGGCGGTCATCGCCGCCTACCTTGGAGTTGATGAAGAAGATGCTTCTTGAGGTCAACGGCCTGTGCGTCAACTACGGGCGCATCGAGGCCATCCGCGACATCAGCTTCACCGTCGACGAGGGTGAGATCGTCACCCTCATCGGCGCCAACGGTGCGGGCAAGACGACGACGATGAAGACCGTGTCGGGCCTGCGCCCGGTGCGGGCCGGCTCGATCATGTTCAACGGCAAGGACATCACGCACACGCCGTCTCACGAGCGTCCCGTGCTCGGCATCTCGCAGTCACCCGAGGGTCGCGGCTGCTTCGTCGGCATGACCGTGATGGAGAACCTCGAGATGGGCACCTACGCCCGACCCGACCGCAAGACGAAGGCCGTCAAGGACGACCTCGCCCGGGTCTTCGAGCTCTTCCCGCGGCTCAAGGAGCGCAGCAACCAGGCCGCCGGCTCGATGTCCGGAGGAGAGCAGCAGATGCTGGCGATGGGGCGGGCCCTCATGGCCAAGCCGAAGCTGCTGCTCCTCGACGAGCCGTCGATGGGTCTCGCACCCAAGCTGATCCAGCAGATCTTCGACATCGTCACAGAGATCAACAGCCAGGGCACGACGGTGTTGCTCGTCGAGCAGAACGCCGCGCAGGCGCTCAAGCGCTCGCACCGCGCCTACATCCTCGAGACGGGCGAGATCGTCCGCGAGGGCACGGGCAAGGAGCTGGCGGCCGATCCCGCGGTCAAGGCGGCATACCTCGGCGGCGACGTCTAGGTCGGCCGGACACCTTCGAAATCCGAAGGCGGGGCGTCACGAACCAGTCGTGACGCCCCGCCCTTTCGTGTCGCGACCGTGCATAACCCTTCCGCAGCGACGTCGTTGGACGTAGTGTCTGCCGGGTGACCTCGGGGCAGGAACAGGAGGGATGATGGGTCGATCGACCGTGTCGGTGCAGCGGGTGGACGAGAGCCTGCACTCGCAGTTCATCGAGCTGTGGATCACGCACCGCATCGAGGGTGGCACCACCCCCGAGGCCGCGCAGCGGCTGGCACTCGACGGCACCTTGCGAACTGCCTTGCAGCGCAACGACATCTGCGCCTTCATCGCATCGGTCGACGGCCGCCCTCGCGGCTACGTCGTGCTGGCCGACTCGACGCGCAGCCTTCTCGTCGACTCGCCCTGCGTGTCGATCGACATGCTCTACGTGCACCCCGAGTTCCGGCGCCAGGGCGTCGGGCGGGCGCTGCTCACCGCCGCCAGCAGGTATGCCGACCGGCAGGGCTGCGAGCACCTCGCGAGTGCCGTGCCCGCGGGCGACCGCGACGCGAACCGTTTCTTCGCCCGGCTGGGCTTCGCGCCCGAGACGGTGCGGCGGGTGGCTTCGGCGGCCACACTGCAGCGCAAGCTGGCGGGGGAGACGAGGCCCGGCCCGCAGCGGGTCACGCTCGACCTGCTGCAGCGGCGGCGTGACCTGCGCTCCCGCACCCGTGCCACGCGGCACGACCCGAAGATCGCCGGCTGACCCCGTCGCGCTGACCCCGTCGCGCTGAGCCCGACCGCTGAGCCCGGCCGCCCGGCTCAGGCGCCGGGGGCCGCGTCGCGCAGCAGGCAGGTGATCCGCGACGTGCAGATGCGGCGGTCGTCCTCGTCGGTGACGACGACCTCGTAGCTGACGAGGGTGCGGCCGGCGCTGAGCAGCGTGGCCGTGCCGGTGACGAGGCCGGTGCGAGCGGCGCGGTGGTGGGTGGCGTTGATGTCGAGACCGACGGCGACCCGGCCCGGACCGGCGTGCAGCTGCGCGCCGATCGACCCCAGCGACTCGGCGAGCACGACGCTGGCACCCCCGTGGAGCAGGCCGTAGGGCTGGGTGTTTCCCAGGACCGGCATCGTCGCGACGAGCCGCTCCGGCGTCGCCTCGACGATCTCGATCTGCATGCGCTCGAGGAGCGTGCCCTCGGCCATGGAGCGCATGGCGTCGACGTGCGTGCCGGTCGTCTGGTCGGTCGTCGGTTCGGTCATGGACGGGATCGTATGCCGCCCTGCCGCCCGTCGCGTCGCAGCCGTGCCCCGGCTCACGGCGTCGGTGGCCGCCACTAGGGTTGCGGTGTGAGCCGACTTCTCCTCCTCGACGGACACTCCCTGGCCTATCGCGCGTTCTTCGCGCTCCCCGCCGAGAACTTCTCGACGGTCACCGGCCAGCACACCAACGCCGTCTACGGCTTCACCTCGATGCTCATCAACATGCTGCGCGACGAGCAGCCGACGCACGTCGTGGTCGCCTTCGACAAGTCGCGCCAGACGTTCCGCACCGAGCAGTACGCCGAGTACAAGGCGGGTCGGGCGCGCACGCCCGACGAGTTCTCCGGCCAGCTGCCCCTGGTCAAGGAGGTCCTCGACGCGCTGCGCATCACGCACGTCGAGCTGGAGGGCTTCGAGGCCGACGACATCATCGCGACGATCGCCACCGACGCCGACGCCCAGGGGGCCGAGGTGCTCATCTGCTCCGGCGACCGCGACACGTTCCAGCTCGTCTCCGACAACGTGACGATCCTCTACCCGGTGCGCGGTGTGTCCGAGGTGTGGCGCATGGGGCCGGCCCAGGTCGAGGAGAAGTACGGCGTGCCGCCGACCCGCTACAGCGACCTCGCGGCGATGGTCGGCGAGACCTCCGACAACCTCCCCGGCGTGCCCGGCGTCGGCCCCAAGACGGCCGCGAAGTGGATCACCCAGTTCGGCAGCCTCGAGGGGATCGTCGCGGGTGTCGACCAGATCAAGGGCAAGGCGGGCGACTCGCTCCGCGAGCACCTCGACCAGGTGCTGCGCAACCGCCGCCTCAACCAGCTCGTCAAGGACGCCCCGGTCGGGGTCGGCCTCGCCGACCTCGAGCGCCACCAGTGGGCCCGCGAGGAGGTGCACGAGGTCTTCGACCGCCTCGAGTTCCGGGTGCTGCGTGACCGGCTCTTCGCGGAGGTCGAGGCGAGCGAGCCCGAGGCCGAGTCCGGCTTCGAGGTCGACGGGTCGGTGCTGGAGCCGGCGCAGGTGCCCGACTGGGTGGCCGAGCACCTGCCGGCGGGGGAGCGCGCGGCGCTCTCGGTCACCGGCACGTGGGCGCGGGGCACCGGCGACGCGACCGGCCTGGCCATCGCCTCGCCCGACGGTGCGGCGGCCTGGGTCGACCTGACGACGCTGACGCCCGAGGGTGAGACCTCCATCGCCTCCTGGCTCGAGGACCCTGCGCGCCCCAAGGCGATGCACGACGCGAAGGGGCCGATCGAGGCACTGACCGCACGTGGTCTCACGCTCGCCGGGCTGACCAGCGACACCCAGCTGGCGGCATACCTCGTCAAGCCCGACCAGCGCACCTACCACCTCGACGACCTCGTGCTGCGCCACCTCAAGCGCGAGCTGAGCGGCACGAGCACCGCCGACGGCCAGGGGATGCTCGACTTCGGCGGCGACGCCGACGAGAAGGCCGCCCAGCAGGAGATGGTGCGGGCCACGGCCGTGCGCGACCTCGCGGTGGTGCTCGACGAGCAGGTGGCGGCCACGGGTGGCGCCGAGCTGCTCGCCGAGGTCGAGCTGCCGCTCGTCGACGTGCTCGCCCGCATGGAACGCACCGGCATCGCCGTGGACGTCACGGGGCTCGACGAGCTCGAGAAGGACTTCGCGGCCAAGGTCGCGGCAGCCCAGCAGGACGCCTGGGACGCCGTCGGCGGCGAGAAGATCAACCTCGGCTCGCCCAAGCAGCTGCAGGAGGTGCTCTTCGGCACCCTCGGCATGCCCAAGACGAAGAAGACGAAGACCGGCTACACGACCGACGCCGACGCCCTCAACGACCTCTTCGCCAAGACCGAGCACCCGTTCCTCGAGGCCCTGCTGCGCCACCGCGACTCGGCGCGGCTGCGCGTCACCGTCGAGGGCCTGCAGAAGTCGGTGGCCGACGACGGCCGCATCCACACCACCTACCTCCAGACGATCGCGGCCACGGGTCGCCTCAGCTCCACCGAGCCGAACCTCCAGAACGTCCCGATCCGCACCGAGGAGGGGCGCCGCATCCGCGAGCTCTTCGTCGTCGGCGACGGCTACGAGGCTCTCATGTCGGCCGACTACTCCCAGATCGAGATGCGGGTCATGGCCCACCTGTCCGGCGACGAGGGACTCATCGAGGCCTTCCGCACCGGCGAGGACCTCCACAAGTACGTCGGGTCCAAGGTCTTCGGCGTCGAGCCCGACGACGTCACCGCGGCCATGCGCTCGAAGGTCAAGGCGATGTCCTACGGCCTCGCCTACGGCCTGTCGGCGTTCGGGCTGTCGAAGCAGCTGACCATCAGCACCGAGGAGGCCCGAGGCCTCATGGACGGCTACTTCGAGCGCTTCGGCGGCGTCAGCGACTACCTTCGCGACGTCGTGGCCGAGGCACGCGGCACCGGCTACACCGCCACGATGTTCGGCCGCCGTCGCTACCTGCCCGACCTCACGTCCGACAACCGGCAGCGCCGCGAGATGGCCGAGCGGATGGCCCTCAACGCGCCGATCCAGGGCTCTGCCGCCGACATCATGAAGGTCGCCATGATCGGCGTCGACCGGGCCTTGACGACGTCGGGCGCGAGGTCGCGGGTCCTGCTCCAGGTCCACGACGAGCTCGTGCTCGAGGTGGCCGAGGGCGAGCGCGACGACCTCGAGAAGCTCGTGCGTCACGAGATGGGCAACGCTGCGCCGATGGACGTCCCGCTCGACATCAACGTCGGAGTGGGCCACTCCTGGCACGACGCCGCCCACTGACCGACGGCGGCCAACACCTCTGCATACCCGATCCCTTCGTCCAATAGGTCACGTTTCGGCAACGGCGACCCTCGCAGGCCTCCGCCGGCTCGCGCTGGGGGCCGAGTGTCTGCATACTGCTCGGTAACTTGCACCCACCAACGGAGGTGGGTGCTTTACTGTGAGGTGGACATGGTCAGAAGCCTGGTCACAGGTCTGTGTCTCGCCGTCTTCGCGGCAGTCATCATCGGGCTGAGCAACCTGCTCAGCCTGGACCTCGAGCACGTTGCTCTTCTCGGTGCGGCCCTCGGCGGTGTCCTCGGACTCGTCCCGCACCGTCCCGCCTGGGGCAAGGTCGTCGGCTTCCTCGCCGGCTTCGTCCTGGCCTGGCTCGGCTTCGCCCTCCGCGCGGCCCTGCTGCCCGACTCCTCGGGTGGTCGCGCCGTTGCCGCCTTCGTGGTCGTCGCCCTCATCGCGGTCGTCGCCGCCGTGAGCCGTGGACGGCTGCCGCTCTGGAGCGGCCTCGTCGGCGCGGCCTCGATCGTCGGCGCCTACGAGTCGGTGTACACCAATGCGCCCTCGCAGTTCCTGACCGAGTCGCCGGCCGCCGCCACCACGGTGCTGCTCGCCGTGGGACTCGGCTTCCTTGCCACGAACCTCCTTGCCGCGCAGACGAGCCCGTCTGCGGAACCCGTCACGACAAGGCCTCGCAGGGCGACGACCGCGCGCGCCGACAAGGCGGACAGCACCACCGACCTCGACGACCTCGTGACTGGAGCAGCCAAGTGAGCAAGCGCAGCATCGCCTCCGTGGTGGCCGGCCTCGCGGCCATGCCCACCATCCTCATGCTGGCCGCCGCGCCGGCGGCCGCCGCCGACAGCGGCCAGGTGCAGGTGTCGAACACCGAGACCGTCCAGGCCTACCTCGACGCGACCGGCAAGGTCGACGTCGCCCGGGTCTACGAGCAGGTCGCTATGCAGGGCCGCGGCAGCGTCGACCTCCAGAACCCCGTCGAGGCGCAGGGCCTGCGCAACCTCGACGGCTTCGGTGGGTTCGAGGTCAAGGACGGCGTCATGGTCGGCCGGTTCGACGTCGACGGCGAGCAGCGTCTGCGCACCGTCAGCGACTACACGAAGAAGCTGCCCCTGGAGGTCCAGGCCGTCTACACCCTCGACGGGCAGACGGTCGAGCCGGGCGACCTGCTCGGTCGCAGCGGGCGGCTCGAGGTCCGCTACACGGTCAAGAACGTCACCGGCACGTCGCAGCTCGTCAGCTTCGACGACGGCACAGGCAAGAGCGCGACGGCCACGCAGAGCGTCGTCATCCCTATGGTCGGCTCCCTCTCGACCACGCTTCCCGGGACGTTCACCAACGTCTCGTCGAAGGAGGCCAACGTCGCCGGCGACGGGCGCGGCGGCACGAAGCTGACGTTCACGATGACGCTCTTCGGCCCCATCGGCACCCCGACCGCCACCTTCGGGTATGCCGCCGACATCGTCGACGGCACGCTGCCGAAGGCGTCCGTCTCCGCCCTCCCGGTGAGCCCGCTCGACAGCCCTTCCTTCAAGGGCGGCGCCGAGAGCTACAAGGGCGGTGCCACGACGGGTGCCACCTTGACGGCGGGCGCCACGGAGATCGACGCGAACCTGCTCAAGCTCCGCGACGGTGCCGGCACCCTCCTCGCGGGCCTCATCCAGCTGCGCGACGGCGCCAAGCAGCTCGACGCGGGGCTGGGCGCGCAGGCGCTCCCCGGTTCGCGCGACCTCGCCACCGGCGCCGGGAAGCTGAAGGACGGCACCTCGAAGCTGCGTGCCGGGGCGGGGGCTGCCAAGGACGGCTCGTCCCAGCTGGCCGACGGTGCCGCCCAGGTCGCCGACGGCAACAGCCGCCTCAGCGCCGGCGCCGAGAAGCTCAGCGCCGGTGCGGTCAAGGTCGACGACGGAGCTGGGCAGGTCGCCGGTGGTCTGCACCTGCTCGGCGAGGGCGCACCCGCCCTCGTGGACAACCTCGCGCTCGTCGCCGACGGGCTCGACAAGGTCGACGCAGGTCTGACCGCGATGTACGACGGTGTCGGCGGTCTGCCCGACCAGGCCAAGCCGCTCCACGCGGGCATCGCGAAGCTGCGTGCCGGGCTCGGTGGCAAGGGGCAGGCGGGCACCCTCATCGACGGCGTCGACCAGGTCCGTGCCGGCCTTGCGGAGGCCACCAAGGCGGGCGGGAGTCTCGACCAGCTCAGGGGCGGTGTCGGCCAGTCCAAGGGGGGTGTCGACCAGTCCAAGGGCGGTGTCGACCAGTCCAAGGGCGGTGTCGACCAGTCCAAGGGCGGTGTCGACCAGGTCCGCGCGGGCCTGCTGGACGCGCTCAAGACCGGTGGCGGCATCGACCAGCTCGACGGTGGTGTGGCGATGGCCAAGAACGGCCTCGACTGCGGCCCGGTCTGCAAGGGCATCCTGACGCAGGTCCAGGGCGGTCTCGGTGAGCTCCGCACGAGGACCGGCGCCGGCGCCGATGGGCTCGACCAGGTGTCGAAGGGTCTCGGCCTGGTGTCGGGTGGCCTCGGCGAGGTGTCGG
Organism: Terrabacter sp. AAH1; assembly: GCF_054456855.1. Taxonomy (NCBI): domain Bacteria; kingdom Bacillati; phylum Actinomycetota; class Actinomycetes; order Micrococcales; family Intrasporangiaceae; genus Terrabacter; species Terrabacter sp. AAH1. The sequence continues at coordinate 134,656 of NZ_JBTJJV010000004.1, forward strand.
GTGGCCTCGGCCAGGTGTCCACGGGTCTCGGCCAGGTGTCCGATGGCCTGGACCTGCTGAAGAGCAAGCTCGGCGATGCGGCCTTCGGCCTCGCGAAGATCGAGTGCGGCCTCAGCAACACGACGCTGAACGCGTGCGACCCGAAGGTCCCGGGCCTGCTCGAGGGGGTCGGCCTCGTCGACACCGGCGTCAGCACCCTCGTCGACGGCGTCGTCACGAAGGTCCAGGGCGGCATCGGTGGCGCCAAGGACACCGCGGACGACCTGACCCTGCGCGGTGGCGTCAACGCCCTCCAGGACGGCGTCGACCTGCTTGGCCTGGGCGGGCTAGAGCTGCTCGACGTGATCGACCAGCTGACCGTCGGTGCCGACAAGGTGCACGACGGCACGTCGCAGCTGGCGAAGGGCAACGGTGAGCTCTCCTCCAAGTCGGTGCAGCTCGCGACGGGTGCAGGGAAGGTTGCGACGGGAGCGGGCAAGCTGGACGACGGTCTCGGCGAGCTCGCCGACGGAGCGGGCAAGGTCGACGACGGGGCGGGCCAGGTGTCCGACGGTGCCGGCCGACTCTCCGACGGCCTCGCCGACGCGGCGGACGGCACCAGCAAGCTCGCTGCCGGTCTGACCGACGCGGCGGCCGGCGCGCCCGCGCTCAAGGACGGCGCGCAGCGTCTCTCCGACGAGGGCACGAAGAAGCTCGTCGCCGCCGGAAAGGCGACGGCGGCCGACTACGGCGAGAAGTACGCCCTCATCGAGATGGGTGCCCGCCGCGCCAAGGTGGAGGGCATGGCCTACGGCGCTCCCCAGGGCGCGGTCGGTGCGACGGCGTACTCGTTCGAGATCGCCGGCGTCGACGGTGCCGGTTCCGCGAACCTCGGGCGCGCAGCCGCTGCTGCGGGCGTCTTCGGCCTCGCCGGTGGGTCGGTGCTGCTGCGGCGCCGCTTCCTCTGACCGACCCCGCGTCCACGAGTGCCCAGCTCCCCACCTCGGGGAGCTGGGCACTCGACGTTCCCTCGCTGTCAGGCGCTGGGCTCCTGGCGTGGTCAGGCCGGCTTGCGGCAGACGAAGACGGCCGTGCCGGGGATGATGCGACCGCGCAGCGGCGACCAGCCACCCCACGGCTCGTCGTGCCCCTCGGGCCACTCCGGCTCGACGAGGTCGACGAGCACCAGCCCGGCTGCGGTGATCTCGCGCACGCGGTCGCCGAGGGTCCGGTGGTGCTCGACGTACGTGGCGTGGCCCTCTGCGTCCTGCTCGACGTACGGCTCCCGGTCGAAGTAGGAGTGTCGGGCCGTGAGGCCGCCCGGGCCCGGGTCGTCGGGGAAGGCCCACCGCACGGGGTGCGTCGTCGAGAAGACGAACCGCCCGCCGGGGCGCAGCACGCGTGCCGCCTCCGCCATCACGACGTCGGAGTCCGCGACGAACGGCACGACGCCGTATGCCGTGAAGACCGTGTCGAAGGACGCGTCGGCGAAGGGGAGGGCGCGCCCGTCGCACTGCGCGAACGGCACCCGGGCCGGCTCGTCGACCGCGTCGTTGACCGCCACGCCGGTCGCCACCATGCCGGCGGAGAGGTCGGTCGCCACGACCCTGGCGCCGTGCGCGGCGAGCCAGCGCGAGCACTGCCCGGAGCCGGCGCCGATCTCGAGGACGTCCTGGCCCGCCGGGTCGCCGAGCAGTGCGGCGTCCTCCTCGCGCAGCCGCTCGGGACCCCAGACGAAGTCGGTGTCGCCGAGGAAGGCGCCGTGCTCGACGTAGTACGACGTCGCCTCGCCGTCCCACCACGTGCGGTTCGCCGTCGCAGTCTCGGCAGCCGCGACGGGGCGGCGGGTGGCCTCGGTGGGCGTGCTCACGGCATACATCGTCTCTTTTGACCGGGTGCTGACAGCGCGGATAGGATTGCCGGGCACATCCGTGTGCGCATGCTCAATGTTGCACCCGTCCACAAGACATCGGGACGCCGGGCCGTCAGGCTCGTCGCCGCGAGGTCCCCAATCTAACTGTCCACAATCGGAGTTCCTACTACATGACTGCCAACACGGTCGAGAAGACCGCGCCTGAGATTGCCATCAACGACATCGGCTCTCAGGAAGACATCCTTGCGGCGATCGACGCCACCATCAAGGACTTCAACGACGGCGACATCGTCGAGGGTCGCATCGTCAAGGTCGACCGGGACGAGGTCCTGCTCGACATCGGCTACAAGACCGAGGGCGTCATCCCCTCGCGCGAGCTGTCCATCAAGCACGACGTCGACCCGGGCGAGATCGTCCAGGTCGGTGACGAGGTCGAGGCCCTCGTCCTCCAGAAGGAGGACAAGGAAGGCCGTCTGATCCTGTCCAAGAAGCGTGCGCAGTACGAGCGCGCCTGGGGCACGATCGAGAAGGTCAAGGAGGAGGACGGCGTCGTCACCGGCACCGTCATCGAGGTCGTCAAGGGTGGCCTCATCCTCGACATCGGCCTGCGCGGCTTCCTTCCCGCCTCGCTCGTCGAGATGCGTCGTGTCCGCGACCTCCAGCCGTACGTCGGCAAGGAGATCGAGGCCAAGATCATCGAGCTCGACAAGAACCGCAACAACGTGGTCCTGTCGCGCCGTGCGTGGCTCGAGCAGACGCAGTCCGAGGTGCGCACGACGTTCCTCAAGGAGCTCCAGAAGGGCCAGGTCCGTTCGGGCGTCGTGTCCTCGATCGTCAACTTCGGTGCGTTCGTGGACCTCGGCGGCGTCGACGGTCTCGTCCACGTGTCCGAGCTGTCGTGGAAGCACATCGACCACCCGTCCGAGGTCGTCGAGGTCGGCACCGAGGTCACCGTCGAGGTGCTCGACGTCGACATGGACCGCGAGCGTGTCTCCCTGTCGCTGAAGGCGACGCAAGAGGACCCGTGGCAGCACTTCGCGCGGACCCACGCCATCGGCCAGGTCGTCCCGGGCAAGGTCACCAAGCTCGTTCCGTTCGGTGCGTTCGTGCGCGTCGAGGACGGCATCGAGGGCCTCGTGCACATCTCCGAGCTGGCCGAGCGCCACGTGGAGCTGCCCGAGCAGGTCGTCAACGTCGGCGACGAGATCTTCGTCAAGGTCATCGACATCGACCTCGAGCGTCGTCGCATCTCGCTCTCGCTCAAGCAGGCCAACGACCAGTCCGTGCCGGTGTCGGAGTTCGACCCGACCCTCTACGGCATGGCTGCGGAGTACGACGAGCAGGGCAACTACAAGTACCCCGAGGGCTTCGACCCGGAGACGAACGAGTGGCTCGAGGGCTTCGAGGCCCAGCGCGAGAAGTGGGAGCGTCAGTACGCCGAGGCCCACGCTCGCTGGGAGGCCCACAAGGCCCAGGTCGACGCCGCGACGAAGGCCGACGCCGAGGCTGCGGCCAACGCCGGCTCAGCGACGTCCTACTCGTCCGCGACCGGTGATGTCGCCGACTCGGGTGACGCCGACCGCGCCGACCGTGGCCAGCGCAACGCTCCGGCTCCGGCCGAGGGCACCCTGGCTTCCGACGAGGCGCTCGCCGCGCTTCGCGAGAAGCTGACGGGCAACTGACGCCAGTCGCCGCCTGACACGAGAGCCCCGGACCACCACGGTCCGGGGCTCTCGTGCGTCCGGCACGGCCCGTCCCCCGGGACGCACCGCAGAAGGGGACAGCCCGGCCGATTGGTAGTCTCCGCGCCATGCAGTCGCCCATCCGCAGGCACGTCGGTCAGGTGTTCGTCCCGGTCAGCGACATGGAGCGCTCGGCCCGCTGGTATGCCGACGTCCTGGGCTTCGAAGCCCCTGCGGCCTCGCACGAGGGCACGATCCTCGACATCCCCGTCGACGACGGTCCGAGGCTGTGCCTCGATGCCAACCGACCCGACTTCACCGCGGACGGGCCACCGCGCTTCTTCTTCTGGACCGACGACATGGTCGCCACCGTCGCGCACCTGCGGCGGCTCGAGGTCAGGATCACCTCGGACGTGGAGGACATCGGCAGCGTGTTCTTCGTCCAGTTCGAGGACCCGGACGGCAACGCGCTCATGGTCTGCCAGCGTTCCGCGTAGCCGTGCGGAGAGACCGGCGTCTCAGCATGCAAGAAGCTGGCCGCCGCATTTCCGACTCATTCAATAGGAATTGATGACTGATCGGTCTCCCTCGACTTCGCGAATGTGACTGTGCCGCAACATGATTCGGAGAAACTGCGCGAATGGCCTCATCGGTGAGGGCTGCCCCGAGCGGTCATTTGCGCCGATTGACGGTCTTGGGGCTGGTTCGTAGTGTCATCGACAGGTCAAGAGCTCCAGTGCAAAGCCCCGGCTCGCTGGACAGCAACCCTCCTCCGCGGCGGGGTGCTCCGGGTGAGGACCAGGCCGTCGCCAGCAGGTGACGGCAAGCGCGGACTCGAGGTGATCGGGTCCCGGACCCGAGGAGCCGTCATGGCGCGCACCACGAGCACCTGGCTGGTGCTGCGTCGCCACGTCGACCTGCTCCGCGTGTCCAGCGCGCTCTGTCGTCGCTGACGACCGACCGACGCGGCCGCCGACCCACCTCGGCCGGCCTTTCCCGGCGCCGGGCCGCGCGGCCACCCCGCCGCGGCCGTTGCGCCGCAACTCGTCCCGCCCGTGCATCGCCGGCCCACCCGAGTGGTCGGCGGTTCCTTCGACGCACCCTTCAGGAGCCCTCGTGACCACCACCTCGGCCGTGCGCCCCGTCGCCACGGACCAGCAGCCCGCTGCGGCGCCGCCGCCAACCACCCGTCCCGACCACGCGCCGGCCCTGACCGTCGTGCCCCGCCGCAACCCCTGGACCTGGGTGGGGGTGGCCGCCGTCGCCGTGCTCGTCGCGATGTTCGTCAACGGCCTCGCCACCAACCCCGGCTGGGACTGGCCCACCTTTGCCCGCTACTTCGCGACCGAGACGGTCATCAAGGCGCTCGGCACGACGATCCAGCTCACCGTGCTCGGCACCGTCGCGGGCTTCGTGCTCGGCGTCGTGCTCGCAGCGATGCGCCTGTCGCCCAACGCTTTTCTGCGCTCCGTGGCGTGGGCCTACATCTGGGCCTTCCGGTCGATCCCGCTGATCGTCCAGCTGCTCTTCTGGTTCAACATCGCCTACCTGTACCAGAGCATCTCGTTCGGGCTGCCGTTCGGACCGTCGTTCGGCAGTGTCGCGACGAACGACCTCTTCGGGGCGCTCGGCGCGGCCGTGCTCGGGCTCGCGCTGCACCAGGCGGCGTACGCGGCGGAGATCATCCGTGGCGGCATCCTCTCGGTCGACGAGGGGCAGCGGGAAGCGGCGTCGGCCCTCGGCATCCCGCGACGGCGGCAGTTCCTCCGGATCGTGCTGCCCCAGGCGATGCGGTCGATCCTGCCCAATGCCGCCAACGAGGTCATCAGCCTCTTCAAGGGGACCTCGATCGTCTCGGTGCTCGCGATCCCCGAGCTCTTCTACCAGGTGCAGGTGATCTACGGCCGCAACTCGAGGGTCGTGCCGCTCCTGCTCGTCGCGACGGTCTGGTACATCATCCTCACGACGCTGCTGTCGGTCGGCCAGTACTACGTGGAGCGTCACTTCGCCAGAGGAAGCTCACGCACGCTACCGCCGACGCCGTTGCAGCGTCTGCGAACCCGCTTGGCGGCCTTCGGGACATCGACCTCTCGCGCTGCCGGCACGACCACCGCGGGGGTGGCGCGATGACTGCCGTCGTCGACTTGCGCGGCGTCTCGAAGTCGTTCGGCCCGCACCGGGTGCTCGACGGCGTCGACCTCGAGCTCGCCGAGGGCACCGTGACCGTCATCCTCGGGCCGTCCGGCTCCGGCAAGTCGACCCTCGTTCGCACCATCAACCATCTCGAGAAGGTGGACCGGGGGCAGGTGCGTGTCAACGGCACCCTCATCGGCTACCGGCAGGTGGGGGAGCGGCTGCACGAGCTGCCCGAGCGCGAGGTGCTGCGGCAGCGCAGCCGCATCGGCTTCGTCTTCCAGAGCTTCAACCTGTTCCCCCACCTCACCGTGCTCGACAACGTCGTGGAAGCGCCGGTCTCGTCGCAGCGTCGACGCCGCCACGAGGTGGAGCCTGAAGCTCGGGCCCTACTCGAACGGGTCGGACTGGGAGACAAGGCCGCTGCCTACCCGAGGCAGCTCTCAGGAGGCCAGCAGCAGCGCGTGGCCATCGCGCGTGCACTGGCATTGCGGCCCGACGTCATCCTCTTCGACGAGCCGACGTCGGCCCTGGACCCCGAGCTCGTCGGCGAGGTGCTCGCCGTCATCAAGGAGCTCGCCCGCGAGGGGGCCACCCTCGTCGTGGTGACGCACGAGATCGGTTTCGCCCGCGAGGTCGCCGACACCGTCGTCTTCCTCGACGAGGGACGTGTCGTCGAGCAGGGACCCCCGGGTCAGGTCATCGACCACCCGCGCCACGAGCGAACCCGCGCCTTCATCGACCGCGTCCTCTGACGCCCGCCCGACCAACCACACCTCCGGCCGCCACGGCCACCCGCTGACTCGCACCCGTCCCAGGGTGCCGAGAGGAGACCTCATGCCCGCACGTCCGCACACCCTCCGCCGTCCGACCACGTATGCCGTCACCGTCCTCGCGCTCGCCGGCGCCGTCGCACTCGCCGCCTGCTCCGGTTCCGCCGAGGCGAGCTCGTCGTCCGTGCCTGCGGCCGGGACGGCGTCCGCAGCCGCCGCCGGCATCAACACCTCGCCACAGCAGAACCGCGTCACGGCCACCAAGGACGAGAAGGCAGCGGCACTGCTGCCCAAGGCGATCCGTGACCGTGGCACGATCACGGCCGCGAACGCCGGTGCCGGCGGCGGCACGCCTCCGCTCGTCTTCACGGCCGACGACGACAAGACCGTCATCGGTGTCGAGGTCGACCTCGCCCACCTCTTCGCCGACAAGCTCGGGCTCAGGGTCGAGACGCCGGCGACGAGCTGGGAGAACGTCTTCCTCGGCATCGACTCCGGCCGGTACGACGTCGCCCTGACCAACGTCACCGTCACCGAGGAGCGCAAGGAGAAGTACGACTTCGCCACCTACCGCAAGGACGACCTGGCCTTCGAGGCGCCCAATGGCGGCACGTGGAAGGTCAACAGCGGCAGGGACATCGCCGGCAAGACCATCGCCGTCGGCTCCGGCACGAACCAGGAGAAGATCCTTCTCGACTGGAACGAGGCCAACGTGAAGGCAGGCCTCCAGCCCGCGACCGTCAAGTACTTCCAGTCCCAGACCGACTACTACCTCGCACTCTCCTCGCACCGCATCGACGCGTACTTCGGCCCCAACCCGAGCGTCGCCTACCACGTGGCGACCAGCGGGCAGACGGAGGCCATCGGGCACTTCTCCGGCGCCGGCGACAAGCTGCAGGGCCTCATCGCCGTCCTCACGAAGAAGGGCTCGGGCCTCGCAGCGCCCTACGCCGCTGCCATCAACTCGGCCATCGCCGACGGCAGCTACGCCAAGGTGCTCCAGCGCTGGAACCTCGGCACCGAGGGGCTCGAGAAGTCCGAGGTCAACCCGCCCGGCCTGCCCAAGACCAGCTGACCTGCCGGCCCGCGCACTCGAAACCACACCTCAGGAGACGAAACCCCATGAGCACCAGTCAGATCCACATGACCTCACGGCGCCGCGCCCTGCTGGCAGCGACCGCCTTCCTCACCACCGCGACGACGCTCGGCGCCTGCGCCGACCCGGGCCCGACGGGCACCGCCGAGGTCGACCCGAAGGACCTCGGCGGCTCGAAGGTCCTGCCCGTCTCGTTCGACACGTCGGCCGTCCAGAAGCGCCCCACCGGCACGCTCCACCCCGAGATCGCAGCCGAGCTCCCGGCGTCCGTCAAGGCCGGCGGCACCCTCGTCATCGGCAGCGGCGGCGCAGGGGGCGGCATACCTCCTCTCGCGTTCACGGCGGACGACAACCGCACGCCGATCGGCGTCGAGGTCGACGTCGCCCACCTCGTCGCCGACGTCCTCGGCCTGAAGCCCGAGGTGCGGACGACGAGCTGGGAGAACCTCTTCATCGGCGTCGACTCCGGCAAGTACCAGGTGGCGATCTCGAACGTCGGCGTCTCGGAGGAGCGCAAGGAGAAGTACGACTTCGCCACCTACCGGCTGGGCCTGCACGCCTTCGAGGCCAAGAAGGGCTCGAACCTTCGAGTCACGGGGCCGGCCGGCATCTCCGGCAAGAGGGTCGCCGTCGGCTCGGGCACCCTCCAGGAGGCCATCCTGCTGCGCTGGAACGAGGCGAACGCCAAGGCGGGCCGCGCCCCGGCCGAGCTCGTCTACTACCAGGGCACGACCGAGTACTACCTGGCCCTCGACTCCGGCCGCATCGACCTCTACCTCGGCCCCAACCCGACGGCGACGTACCACGTCGTCACGGCGGGCAGGACGCAGATCGTCGGCACGGTGTCGTCGAGCTATCCCATCCCGGGGAAGGTCGGGGTGCTCACGAAGAAGGGCAGGGGCCTGGCGAAGCCCGTCTCCGACGCGATCAACGCCGCCATCGCCGACGGCAGCTACGCGAAGGTGCTCGAACGCTGGGGGCTCACCGCAGAGGCGGTCCCGGCGTCCGAGGTCAACCCCTCCGGACTGCCCAAGCCCACCGAGACCAAGTGAGGCGCTGACATGGCCACCATCGTCACCCTGTCGTCAAGCCCGTCGGCGTCGTCGCGCACCGACGCGGTCCTGGGTCACGTCGAACGCCGGCTGCGGGCACGAGGCCATGACGTCGAACGGGTCACCGTGCGTGACCTCCCGGCCGAGGCCCTGCTCCGCGCCGACGCCGCCGACCCACGGATCGCGGCCGTCGTCGCCTCGATCTCCGCCGCGGACGGTGTGGTCGTCACCACGCCGGTCTACAAGGCCGCCTACACGGGCCTGCTCAAGGCCCTGCTCGACCTGCTCCCGCAGTACGCCCTGCGCGGCAAGACCGTGCTGCCCGTCGCGACCGGGGGCAGCCCCGCGCACGTCCTCGCCGTCGACTACGCGCTGCGACCCGTCCTCGTGTCGTTGGGCGCCGAGCACGTGACCCAGGGCTGGTTCGTGCTCGCCTCCGAAGTCACCGTCTTCGCCGAGGACGCGGGCGTGCTCCTGGCCGAGTCCGCCGCGCGCAACCTCCATCTCGTCACCGAGTCCTTCCTCACCCACCTCGCGCGGCACCGCAGCGAGCTGGTCACCGAGACCGACGACGACGTCGTGCTGCGCGTCTCGCCCGGTGACGACGCGGCCGCGCCGCTCCTCGAGGACCTCGTCGTCGAGTACGGCACCCGGTACGGGCTGTCGACACCGAACACGCAGCTGACGGAGGTTCCCGTCACCGACTTCGAGGCGCCGGACGGGGCCTTCCTCGTCATCCTTCGGGCCGGCCAGACCATCGCCGGTGGGGCGATCCGGCGCCACGACGACGAGACGGCCGAGGTGAAGCGGGTCTGGACGCACGCGCAGTTCCGGCGGCAGGGCCTGGCCCGAAGAGTGCTGCTCGAGCTCGAGCGCGCGGCGGCAGGACTGGGGTACAAGCGGATCCATCTCACCACGGGGCCCCGACAGCCGGAGGCGCGGGCGCTCTACCTCGCTGCCGGCTACCTGCCTGCGTTCGACCTGCATGCCGACCCCGAGTCGATCGGCCCTCACGCCTTCGACAAGGAGCTCCCGGCCGGGACGCGCCACGTGGCGTTCGCGGCGGAGGCCCGCACGGCGGAGACGACGGTGCCCACGGAGCGAGCTGCGGCCTACCGCGACTGGGGCGCGGCGTGAGCCTGCGGACGATCGTCGTCGTCGGCGGCGGCCCGCGGTCGCTCGGCCTCGTCGAACGGCTCGGCGCCAACGCGGCCACGCTCGTCCCACCGGGGGAGGGGGTCGAGCTGCACGTCATCGACCCGCACCCTCCGGGTGGCGGCCGCATCTGGCGGACGGCGCAGTCGAGCCTGCTGTGGATGAACTCGGAGGCCCAGGACGTCACCGTGTTCACCGACGCGTCGGTGACCTGCGAAGGGCCGGTTCGCCCCGGCCCGTCGCTCGCCCAGTGGGCAGCGGGGGAGGAGGGCGGCTCAGCGGCTGCGCCCCTCGGCCCCAGGTCGTTCGCGCCCCGTGTCGTCCAGGCCGAGTACCTCGAGTGGGCCTGGCGACGTGCCGTGGACGCACTCCCGCGACACGTCACGGTCCACGTGCACGCCGACCGCGCGGTGTCCGTCGAGGACGTGGGCGAGTCCCAGCGGGTGACGCTGGCGTCCGGCCCGGCGCTCCTGGCCGACGTCGTGGTCCTCGCCCAGGGGTACCTCGAGCAGGCACCCGGCCCCGACGAGCAGCGCCTGCTCGACGAGGCGACCGCGCACGGGCTGACCTACGTGCCTCCCGGACACACGGCAGACCTCGATCTCGGTGACCTGCGCCCGGGCGAGCCCGTCGTCGTGCGCGGCATGGGACTCGCCTTCGTCGACCTCTTCGTGCTCCTCTCCGAAGGTCGCGGGGGCCGGTTCACCGACGAGGGCGGCCACCTCACCTATCACCCGAGCGGACGGGAGCCGGTGCTCCACGTGGGGTCCCGGCGCGGTGTGCCGTACCACGCGAAGCTCGGCTACGAGATCCGCTCCACGACCGACGGACCGGCGCCGCTGCGACACCTGACGCGTGAGCGGCTCGCTGCGGTCGGCGCCGGCTCGGTCACTCTCGACTACCGCACGCAGGTGTGGCCGCTCGTCGTCCTCGAGCTCGCCGTCGCCCACTACCGCAGGTTGTTCGAGGCACATCCGGAGCGGACCCGCGGCACCTTCGAGTCGCTCGAGCGCGCCCTCGTCGGCGCAGACCTCAGCGCGGACGGCCTGACGGGGGCGGCCCGCGCGCACCTCGCCGACCCCGAGGACCTCTTCGACATCGATGCGATCGACCGTCCGCTGTCGGCCGGCGTCGACGACGACACCTCGGACGCCGACCTCCAGCGGCTCGTGGTCGACCACGTCACCGCAGACCTGTGCCGACGCGCCGACCCGGAGCGCTCGGGCGATCGCGCCGTCTTCGACACGCTCCTCGGGGTGTATGCCGCCCTGGCCGAGCTCGTCGTGGCCGGACGCCTCCTCGACGAGGACCGCGTACGCCACGTCGAGGGCCGGTTCCACGGCCTCTTCTCGTTCCTGGCGAGCGGACCGCCACCGCGCCGGCTCGCCGAGCTGCTCGCGCTCCACCGCGCGGGCATCGTCCGCTTCCTCGGCCCGGACCTCGAGCTCGCCGTCGATGACGGTGCCTTCGTGGGCCGCTCGGGCCGCCGCGAGGTGCGGGCCCGGGCGGCCGTCGACGCCCGGCTGCCCCGGCCCGACAGCTCACTCGTCACCGACCCCCTCGTGGCTGGTCTGCTCTCGACCGGCCAGCTGAGGTCCCGCCCCGTCACGGCCGCCGATGGCAGCACCCTCGGCGCAGGGCAGCTCGTCGCCGACCCGCGCGCGAGGGCGGTGCGCGCCGACGGGTCGGTGCATCCCCTGCGGTTCCTCCTCGGCCCGGCGGTCTCGGGGTCGGCCGGTGCCGGGGGTTTCTCCAGGCCGGGGTTCAACGGAGCCGGGTTCCGGCAGAACGACGCCGTGGCCCGCGACCTGCTGACCGTGCAGGTCGTGACCAGCGCCCTGCGTCCCGATCGGGCCACCACCTCTCGATCCGCCCCCCTCCCGATCTCGCACGGAGCCGGCCACCACACCGCCGCACGAGACACCCGAACTATCACTTCATCCACCAACAGACCGACGACAGAAAAGGACCACCGCCATGCCAGTTGAGTTCCTGGGCATCGCCGCCAACCACGACGGCACCGAGACCACCCCCCGAAGCGGCGGCGCACTCGACCTCGCCTACGCCACCAAGCTCGCCCGTGCGCACGAGGACAACGGCTGGGACCGCGTGCTCTTCGCCTACCACTCGGGCTCACCCGACCCGGCGCAGGTGGCCGCTCACGTCGCCGCGAACACCGAGCGGTTGAACCTCGTCGTCGCCCACCGGCCCAACACCGCCTACCCGACCCTCACGGCCAAGACCTTCGCCACCCTCGACCACATCAGCGGCGGCAGGTTCGAGGTGCACGTCATCACCGGTGGCAGCACCGCCGACCAGGCGGCCGAGGGCGACCACCTCGACAAGGACGCCCGCTACGCCCGCACCCGGGAGTTCATCCAGATCCTCAAGCAGGCATGGACGAGCGACGCGCCGTTCGACTTCGACGGCGACCACTACCGCTTCGAGAACTTCCTCGCCGACGTCAAGCCGCTCCAGACCCCGCGCCCGAGGATCTCGTTCGGCGGGTCGAGCCCGGCGGCATACGAGGTCGGGGCGCGCGAGGCGGACGTCTTCGCGCTGTGGGGTGAGCCCCTGGCAGGCACCGCCGAGCAGATCGCCACGATCCGTGCCGCCGCCACCGCGGCGGGCAAGCCGCTCCCGACGATCCAGGTGGCCTTCCGGCCCATCATCGGCGCGACCGACGCACTCGCGTGGGAGCGCGCCGAGCGCACTCTGGGAGCGATCCGTGAGCAGCAGGAGGGTGGCCACACGACACGAGGGCGGCTGCGCCGCAACGGAACCCAGCCCGAGAACTCCGGGTCGCAACGGCTTCTCGCCGCGGCGGAGAGCGGCGAGCGGCACGACCGTGCGCTGTGGACCGCCACCTCGGCGGCCACCGGGGGAGGTGGCAACTCGACCGCGCTCGTCGGCACGCCCGAGACCATCGCGGCCGCCCTCCTCGACTACTACGACCTCGGCGTGCGCATCTTCTCGGCACGCGGCTACGACCTCTACGACGACGCCGTCGACTTCGGCCGGCACGTCATCCCGCTCGTGCGCGCCGAGGTGGCCCGGAGAGAGGCCCGGAGAGAGGCCCGGCGAGAGGCCGCCGAGGGTGGCGCGAGCCGCGAGGAGGCCGTGGCATGAGCGCCCGTCGGGCCTGGACCCGGTGGCGGGCGACGCGTGAGGCGGAGCTCGCGGAGGAGCACGGCTGGCTCTCGCTCACCGGGTTCGCCTGGCTGTCGGCCGAGCCCGCAGGCGTGCCGGGCCTGCCCGGGCTGTGGTGGGCCGACGACGAGGGGGCGCACGTCAGGGCCGACGAGGGCGACGAACTCGCGACCGACGTCGGTCCCGTGGTCGGCACAGCGGGGGCGGACGTCGCCGAGAGTGGCTCGTTGCACTGGGTGAGGCACGGCGAGCGCGTGGTCGAGCTGCTGCGCAGGGGAGGGCGGCTGGCCGTGCGCACGCGCGACCCGCAGGCCCCTGCACGGCTCGCCTTCACCGGGGTTCCCACCTGGGAGCACGACGCCGACTGGGTGCGGCCGGCCACGTTCACCCCGACGGACGGCCCGGCGGCGGTCCAGGTGGGCACTGCCCGCGACGACCTCGAGCAGCACGCCCGGGTCGTCGGCACCGTCGACGTCGACGTTGCGGGCGTACGCCACCGGCTCAGCGCCGTCCCCGCCGGCGACGGGCTCGCCCTGCTCTTCCACGACGCGACCAACGACGTCACGTCCGCGCCGTGGCGCACGGTCGTGACCGAGGCGCCGGACCCGGAGGGCAACCTCGTCGTCGACTTCAACCGGGCCGTCAACCTGCCGTTCGCCTTCAGCGACCACGGGACGTGTCCCGCACCGGTCAGCGGCAACCGCATCGCCGTGGCCGTCACAGCCGGGGAGAAGCGCCCTGAGAGACAGCCCGAGACCCCGGCGAAGCAGCCGGCATGAGGTTCTGCACGTACACGCTCCTCGACACGAGTCGCGACCCGGTGACGGGCATCGCGCGCTCTCAGACCGAGGCCTTCGAGCACGTTGCGCGACAGGCGGTCTGGGCCGAGGAGCTGGGGTTCGACGGCTTCGGCGTCGGGGAGCGGCACGCGCAGCGTTTCGTGTCCTCCTCGCCGCCGGTCGTCCTGGCGCACGTCGCCGCCCTCACGCGCCGCATCCGGCTGCTGACGACCGTCACCGTGCTCTCACTGCTCGACCCGGTGCGCGTGGCCGAGGACTACGCGACCCTCGACCACCTGAGCGGCGGGCGTCTCGACGTCATCATCGGGAAGGGCAACGACCCCGACCAGAACGCCCTGTACGGCTATGACCTCGACGGCCAGTGGGAGCGGAACGCCGAGAAGTACGAGCTGCTCCGACGGCTCTGGCGCGAGGAGAAGGTCACGTGGTCCGGTCGGTTCCGCCCGCCGCTCGTCGACGCGACCACCCAACCGCGACCCCTGCAGCGGCCGATCCCCGTGTGGCACGGCTCGGCCAGCTCGACGGAGTCGACCGAGCTGGCCGCGCGCTGGGGCGACCCGCTCTTCTCCGCCAACGGCTTCCACCCGATGGAGAAGTACGCCGCCCTGGTCCGCCACTACCGCGAGCGGTGGGCGACATACGGGCACCGACCCGAGGACGCCGTCGTCGGCGCCGGCTTCCTCGGGCTGCTCGTCGCCGACACGACCCAGGAGGCGCTCCGGCTCTACCGCCCGGCGTTCGAGGCCTTCCGGGACTCGCCGGGTGCGAGGCACAACAACCTGCCGTTCACCACGGTGGAGGAGTACGCGCGTGACAGCTCGGCCCTGATCGGCTCGCCCGAGCAGGTCGTCGACAAGATCGGCCGCTACCACGAGGCGTTCGGCCACGAGCTCTCCGGCATCTCGCTCGACGTGCCGGGCCTGGCCGAGTCGGTGACACGCCGGAGCGTCGAACGCTTCTTCGGCGACGTGGCACCGGCGGTGCGTGCCGTGCACCCGTCGAGACGGGAGTTCAGCTCCGTGTCGAAAGCCTGACGCATCAAAGCCGCAATCGGTATGCCAGCCCGGTTAGGTTGTGCGGGTGCAGTCATCGGTGACCGATTCGCGACGTGACACCCCGGTGTCCGCCGGACCCCCGGAGCAGGTGGGTCCGGCACCCCGACGATCGAGCGGGAAGGCCTGGGAGTGGACCCTCGCGGCGCTGCTCCTCCTGCCCAACCTCGTGCTCCTCGTCGTCTTCACCTACCGGCCGCTGCTCGACAACATCCGGCTGTCCTTCACCGACTGGAACATCAGCTCGCCCGTCGCCAACCCGGTCGGCCTCGCCAACTACGTCGAGTGGTTCGGGCGGGACGACACGCGCGTGGTGGTGCGCAACACGCTGGTCTTCACCGTCGCGACCGTCGGCATCTCGATGGCGCTCGGCCTCGGGCTCGCCCTGCTGCTCGACCAGAAGCTCAAGGGGCGCAACCTCGTCCGCTCGGTCGTCTTCGCGCCCTTCGTGATCTCCGGGGCGGCCGTCGGCATCGCGTTCCAGTTCGTCTTCGACCCCCAGTTCGGGCTCGTGAGAGACCTGCTCGCCCGGGTCGGCGCCTCCTCGCCCGACTTCTACCAGCAGCCGGGCTGGGCGCTTTTCATGGTGACGGTCACCTACATCTGGAAGAACCTCGGCTACACCTTCGTCATCTACCTCGCCGCCCTGCAGGGACGCCGCGCCGACCTCGACGAGGCCGCGGAGATCGACGGGGCGAGCGCGTGGACGCGCTTCCGCCGGGTCCTCATGCCACAGCTGCGGCCCACGACGTTCTTCCTGTCGATCACCGTGCTGCTCAGCTCGGTCCAGGTCTTCGACATCATCAACGTCATGACCCGCGGCGGGCCGCAGGGCAACGGCACCGCCACGCTCGTCTACCAGGTGTACCAGGAGACCTTCGTCAACCAGCGCGCCGGCTACGGCGCCACCGTCGCGACCATCATGTTCGTCATCCTGCTCGCTGTGACGGTCGTCCAGGTGCGCTTCATGGACCGGGGGCCCAAGTCATGAGCACGTCCACCGTCATCGGCACGCTCGACGACGAGTCGCTCCCGCCGGAGCGCACCCGCCGCCAGCGGCGCCGTGCCGCACACAACGTCGAGCCCTCCTCGCACCACCGCGGGCCGGTCTGGACCGCGCTCGGCTACGTCGGCATGGTGCTCGTCGTCCTGCTCGTCGCGGTGCCGCTCTTCTGGATCCTCATCACGTCGTTCAAGGACCGCGGCGACATCTACGTGCGCCCGGCCCAGTGGTGGCCGAACCCCGCGACGAGCGACAACTACCACGAGCTGACGACGCGCATCCCGTTCTTCGACTACGTGCGCAACTCCGTCATCATCACGTCGGCGACGGCCGTGGCGAAGATCGTGCTCGGGGTGCTCAGCGCGTACGCCTTGTCGCTGCTGCGCTTTCCGGGCCGGTCGGTCGTCTTCCTCGTCGTCATCGCGGCGCTCATGGTGCCCAACCAGATCACGGTGATCAGCAACTACGCCCTCGTCGCGCAGCTCGGCTGGCGCAACACCTTCCAGGGCATCATCATCCCGTTGGCCGGCGTCGCCTTCGGCACGTTCCTCATGCGCAACCAGTTCCTCAGCCTGCCCGGCGAGATCATCGAGGCTGCGCGTCTCGACGGCGCCGGGCCGATGAGGCTGCTCTGGCGCGTCGTCATGCCGATGTCGTGGCCGACGCTCGTGGCGTTCTCGCTCATCACCGTGGTCAACGAGTGGAACGAGTACCTCTGGCCCTACCTGATGTCCGACGACGAGACCACCGCGACCCTGCCCGTCGGCCTCACCTTCCTGCAGAACAACGACGGCGTCACGAACTGGGGCCCGGTGATGGCCGGCACGATCCTCGCGATGCTGCCGATCCTCGTGCTCTTCCTCTTCCTCCAGCGCCAGATGATCAAGGGTCTCACCGCCGGAGCCGTCAAGAGCTGACCCCGACAGTCCCCGGCGGCCGGTCACCGGTGCGCCGTCCTCCCACCCACCCGATGCACCATCCACAGGGAAAGGCACCACCCATGAACGAGTTCTCTCGCCGAGGCTTCCTCGGTCTCGCCGGGGCGGCCGGCGTCGCCGGGCTCGCGGCCTGCGCCGGCACCGGCACCGCACCGTCGTCCGGTGGCAACGGCGGCGGCGCCTCGAGCAACACCATCGAGTTCTGGAGCAACCACCCCGGCAACAGCAAGCCGGTCGAGCAGCAGATCATCAAGGCCTTCGAGGCGGCCAACCCGAACCTCAAGGTCAAGCTCGTCGACGCCGGCAAGAACTACGAGGAGGTCGCGCAGAAGTTCAACGCCTCGCTCGCCGGTGGCCAGCTGCCCGACGTCGTCGTCGTCTCGGACGTCACGTGGTTCAACTTCGCCCTCAACAAGCAGCTCGCCCCGCTCGACGACCTGCTGTCGGCCGCGAAGATCGACACGAGCGACTACGTCGACGCGCTCTACAACGACTACAACCTCGACGACAAGCACTTCGCCCTGCCGTTCTCGCGCTCCACGCCGCTCTTCTACTACAACAAGGACCTCTGGAAGGCGGCCGGCCTCGAGGACCGCGGCCCCAAGGACTGGGACGAGTTCCTCACGTGGGCACCGAAGCTCAAGGCCGCGGCAGGCTCCGACAAGGTCGTCATGGAGCTGCCCGACGGCTCCAACTACCTCGACTGGGTCTTCCAGAACATGGTGTGGGGCTACGGCGGCGCCTACTCGAAGGAGTGGACGCCGACCTTCTCCGACCCCAACACCGTCAAGGCCGGGAAGTACCTCCAGGATCTCGCGAAGAACGGCTTCCTCAAGCTGTCGAAGGACCCGGCCCCCGACTTCACGGCCGGCATCGTCGGGTGCAGCATGATGTCGACCGGCTCGCTCGGCGGCGTCGCGAAGGACGCCAAGTTCGACGTGGGCACGGCGTTCCTGCCCGGTGACGGCAACTGCCCGACCGGTGGCGCGGGTGTCGGCATCCCGGCGAACATCACCGACGAGCGCAAGAAGAACGCGCTGAAGTTCATCGAGTTCCTCACCAACGCCCAGAACACCGTCACCTTCACGCAGGCCACCGGCTACATGCCCGTCCGCAAGTCGGCCGTGGACCTGCCCGAGGAGAAGGCGTTCCTCGAGAAGAACCCCAACGCGAAGACCGCGATCGAGCAGCTGCCCAAGACCCGATCGCAGGACAACGTCCGCGTGCTGCTGCCCGGTGGCGGCGCCCGCATCGGCAAGGCCCTCGACCAGGTCGTCCAGGGCCAGGACGTCGCGACCGTCTTCAAGGCGCTCGACGCGGAGAGCCAGCAGGTCTTCGACTCGCAGATCAAGAGCAAGCTCGGCGCCTGACACCCCGCCTGGGTATGCCGCCGGGTCCCTTCCCCGAAGGGGCCCGGCGGGTGCCGCACCCGACCAGAACGACCCGAGAGGCCTTCCATGGCAACCGTGTACTTCGACGAGGCGACTCGTAAGTTCTCCAAGGACGACGCACCCGCGGTCGACGGCATCACGCTCGACATCGCCGACGGTGAGTTCCTCGTCCTCGTCGGCCCCTCGGGCTGCGGCAAGTCGACGACGCTGCGCATGCTCGCCGGCCTCGAGCCGGTCGACGGCGGGCGCATCCTCGTCGACGGTCACGACCAGAAGGGCGTCCGGCCGCGCGACCGCGACATCGCCATGGTGTTCCAGAGCTACGCGCTCTACCCCAACATGACGGCAGCTCAGAACATGGCCTTCGCCCTCGACAACGCGAAGGTGAGCAAGTCCGAGACGAAGCAGCGCGTCGCCGAGGCCGCCAAGATCCTCGAGCTCGAGCAGCTGCTCGACCGCAAGCCGGGCCAGATGTCGGGCGGCCAGCGCCAGCGCGTGGCGATGGGTCGCGCGATCGTGCGCAACCCGAAGGTCTTCTGCATGGACGAGCCGCTGTCGAACCTCGACGCGAAGCTGCGGGTCTCGACGCGGTCGCAGATCGCCGGGCTGCAGCGCCGGCTCGGCATCACGACCGTCTACGTCACCCACGACCAGGTCGAGGCGATGACGATGGGTCACCGCGTCGCCGTGCTGCGCGACGGGAAGCTCCAGCAGGTCGACACCCCCGAGGCCCTCTACGACCGCCCGGTCAACACGTTCGTCGCGTCGTTCATCGGGTCGCCCGCCATCACGCTGGTCGAGTCGTCCGTCCGTGACGGGCGCGCCGAGGTGCACGGCGTCCCCGTGCCGCTCGACCGCGCCGTGGCCGGGCGCGCGGGGGAGAAGGTCGTCGTCGGACTGCGCCCCGAGTCGTGGCACGTCGTCGGGTCTCCCGAGGGCAAGGGGGGCTCATCGGCCCTGGCGCTCAACGTCGAGCTGGTCGAGTCGCTCGGCTCCGAGTCGTTCGTCTACGGGCGCCCGGCGGGTGCCGGCGACGACGCCGGACGGGTGACCGTGCGCCTCGACAAGCGCACGCACCTCACGGTCGGCGACGTCGTGCACGTCGAGCCGAACCACGGCGAGGTGCACGTCTTCGACGCCTCCTCGGGCGAGCGCATCGAGGCCTGAGGGTGACTGCTCGTCCCGGGCCGTGGGCGTCGGGCCGCTTCGACGTCGAGGGCCACCGCGGCGCCAAGGGGCTCGTCGTCGAGAACACGCTCGCGAGCTTCGCCGCCGCTTATGACGTGGGCGTCACCGGCGTGGAGCTCGACGTCCGGCTCACGGCTGACGGCGAGGTCGTCGTTTGGCACGATGCTGTGTTGCTCCCACTCAAGTGCTTGGCGACGGAACGAGAGCTGGTCGGCCGACGCGTCGCAGAGCTCACCCTGGCCGAGTTGCGCACCGTTGACGTAGGTAGTCAGACCCTTGCCGGCTTTCCCCACCAGCGGGCATCCCCAGGGTCCCGGATCTCCACCTTGGACGAGGTCCTCGAGCACGGCTGTGCACTGGCTCCCGACGTGTGGTGGACGATCGAGCTGAAGGTGAACCCGCTGGACGCTGGGGAGTCGTCACGACGGAGACATCTGCTTGAAGCGGTGCTCGCGAGCGTCCACGACGCCGGTCTCCAAAGCCAGTGCTTCGTTCACTCGTTCGACTGGGCCGTTCTTGAGATGTCGGCGCGGCTGGCTCCGAACGTCATGCGTTCGGCCCTCGTGGAAAGCGGAGTGACGTGGGTGCACGACAGTCCGTGGACGGGGAGCATCATCGTCGACGCCCCTCACGAGCACATGTGTGACGGGGCGGCCGCTGCGGGGGCGCAGGTGATCTCGCCCGACCACGTGCTCGTCGACGCAGCGTTTGTCGAGCGGGCTCGGGCGTCCGGGCTCGCGGTGCTGCCGTGGACGGTCAACGACGCGGACCGGATGGCGGAACTCGTCCATTTGGGTGTCGACGGTTTCGTCACCGATTACCCCGATCGGGCCCTTGCGGTGGTCGCCTCGACATCCCGGCTCGCCGCACCGATCTGACTCCTGGCGCAGCAACCCGCGCACCGACGTCCCGCCGGCCGGCGGGACGTCGCGCGCAGCGAGGGGACGGACGTCGTCCGGCCCCTCGCTCCCCCTCCGGAGCCCCTGCGGGGCGACGGTCCGGATCGGCGTGGCACACTCGTGCGGTCGACAGGCGCCGCTGTGGGCACGGCCGCGAGTGCAGCGGTATGGGTGGGGACCCCTGGAACCCCACCCATTCGCTGGAACGCCGTTCCAGCGAAACCCATGATGCTTTCGAAGGGCACCGATGTCAACAGACCGGGTGTACGACAACAGCGCGCGGGCGCAGGCGGCCCGCGCCACGCGACGCCGCATCATCGACACCGCGGGCGAGATCCTGCTCCGCGAGGGCTACCACGCGATGTCGGTCAGCCAGCTCGCCTCGTCGGCCGGCGTCAGCGCACAGACGGTCTACAACGCCGTGGGCGGCAAGGCCGCCGTCGTCAAGGCCGTCTACGACGTCATGCTCGCCGGCGACGACGCACCCGTCGCGATGCAGGATCGAGCCGAGTTCCGCGCCATGTCCGAGGCCCCCGACCGCGAGTCGTTCGTGCGGGCGTACGCCGCGCTCTGCGCCACCATCTACGAGCGCGTCGGCCCGCTCCTCGGCGTGATCCTGGCGCAGGGAGCCGGTGGCGACAGCGGTCTGCAGGTCTTCGTGGCGACGATCGACGACGAGCGTCGGGCCGGCAACACGAACGCCCTGGGCGCCCTCGAGCGCGCCCACGGGCTGCCGCCCGCGCTCGACCGCGAACGCTTCATCGACATCGTCTGGGCGATCACGGGCCCCGAGATCTACGACCGCTTCGTGCGACGCAGCGGGTGGAGCCACCGGATGTATGCCGCCTGGCTCGCCGAGGCGCTCGTCGCGACCTTCGACCGCGCCAGCACCGGACTACCCGAGCTACAGGAGGACTGACATGCCGCGACAGATCGCCACCAAAACCGACGTCGACCGCGACGCGCTGCTCGACTTCGTGCGGCCCCGGCACAGCATGGTGCTCGTCACGCAGCGTTCCGACGGCCGCCCGCAGATGTCGCCGGTCACCGGCGGGGTCGACGACGAGGGCCGCATCGTCATCTCGACCTACCCGGAGCGGGCGAAGACCGCCAACGCCCGCCGGCGGCCCCAGGTGAGCGTGCTCGTGCTCTCCGACGACTTCGGCGGCGAGTGGGTGCAGGTCGACGGCGACTGCGAGGTCATCGACCTGCCCGACTCGGTCGAGCCCCTCGTCGACTACTACCGCGCGATCTCCGGCGAGCACCCGGACTGGGACGAGTACCGCCAGGCCATGCACGACCAGGGCAAGTCGCTGCTCCGCGTCACGCCGACCCGCTGGGGACCCGTCGCCCGCGGCGGCTTCCCGGCGCGCCTCGCCTGACCCGCGTCCCCGGCCTCCCCCCACCGAACGCCGCGTTCGTTGCCGAACGCTCTGTTGGAACACGGCTTTCGCGACCGAACGCGGCGTTCGGTCACCACGATGGGCGGACCCGTAGGGTGGGGGCGTGCTGCGCGTCGGGGTCACCGGAGGGATCGGGTCGGGCAAGTCGACGGTGTCGCGGAGGCTCGCGGAGCTCGGCGCCCACCTCGTCGACGCCGACGCCGTCGCGCGCGAGGTCGTGGAGCCGGGGCAGCCGACGCTCGCGGCGATCCGGGAGCGCTTCGGCGCCGCCGTGATCCGGCCCGACGGCACCCTCGACCGCGCCGGGCTGGCCGCGATCGTCTTCGCCGACCCCGACGAGCTGGCGGCGCTCGACGCGATCACCGGCCCGGCCATCGCCGCGCGGGTGGCAGAGCTGCGCGCGGCCGCGCCTGCGGACGCGGTCTCCGTCTACGACATGCCGTTGCTCGTCGAGCGCGGTCTCTGGGTGCACGAGCACCTCTCCGTCGTCGTCGAGACCGACGAGGAGACCCGGGTGAGGCGGCTCGTCGAGCAGCGCGGCCTCGACGAGGGCGATGCCCGACGCCGCATCACCGCGCAGGCGACCGACGCCCAGCGCCGCGCGGTCGCCGACGTCGTGCTGACCAACGACGGCACCCCCGAGCAGCTGAGGTGTGCCGTCGACGCACTCTGGGAGCAGCGGCTCGTCCCGTATGCCGCCAACCTCTCCAGCGGCACGCGTTCACGGCGTCCGGAACGGTCTGCGGACACCGTCGTCGAGCCGCGCGCCGACTGGGAGGCCCGCGCCGAGCGCGTCGTCGCCCGGCTCGCTGCCGCGCTCGCCGTCACCGGGGTCGTCACCGAGGTGTCGCACGTCGGATCGACCGCGGTGCCGGGCCTGCTCGCCAAGGACGTCATCGACGTGCAGGTCGGGGTCCACCACCTCGCCGACGTCGACCGTGAGGACGTCCGTCTCGCGTTCACCGGTGCCGGCTACGTCTTCAGACACGGCAACCACACGGACACTCCGCACCCCTCCGGCAGTGTGCCCGAGGCGTGGGGCAAACGCTTCCTCGGCGGGTGCGACCCCGGCAACCACGTGCACGTGCACGTGCGCGAGCACGGTTCTGCCGGTTGGCGGTTCGCCCTGCTCTTCCGCGACTGGCTACGCCACGAGCCCGCCGAGCGCGACGCGTACGCCGCCGAGAAGCGCCGGCTGCTCCAGCAGCACGCGACGACGTCCGACTACGTCGTCGCCAAGGAGCCGTGGTTCGAGCAGGCCTGGCACCGCGCGAACGCGTGGGCCGAGCGCACCGGCTGGCAGCCCCGCTGACCCGGCAGGGTGCCCACCCGACGGTGCCGGTGACCTCACCCCGTCGAGGAGGCACTTTCCGACGGCCGCCGGGCGATCCGGCATACCCGGGCGGGGTGTGGTGTTGTGGGTGACATGCGTGGTGAGTACAAGGTCCCCGGTGGCAAGCTCGTGGCGGTCGACGTCGAGGAGGTCGACGGGCGACTCGCTGACGTGAGCGTCTCGGGGGACTTCTTCCTCGAGCCCGACGAGGCGCTCGACGACATCAACGCGGCGCTCAGCGGGATGCCGGTCGACGCCGGCGTGGACCAGCTGGCCGGGGCGGTCTCGGGCGCGCTCGCCGACGACGTCACGCTGATCGGCTTCACCGCTGAGGCCATCGGCATCGCGGTCCGTCGGGCCCTCGGAAAGGCGACCGGGTGGGACGACCACGTCTTCGACGTCATCCCGCCGCGGGTGCTCGACCCGGCGATGCACGTCGCCCTCGACGAGGTCATCGCCCGCGAGGTCGCCTCGGGCGAGCGACCGCCGACGCTGCGCTTCTGGGACTGGGACAGCCCGCTCGTCGTCATCGGCTCGTTCCAGTCGTTCCGCAACGAGGTCGACCCCGAGGGCGCCGACCGTCACGGCATCGACGTCGTGCGGCGCATCTCCGGCGGTGGCGCCATGTTCATGGAGCCCGGGAACACCATCACGTACTCACTCGTCGTGCCGACCTCCCTCGTCGAGGGCCTCAGCTTCGAGCGCTCCTACTCCTTCCTGGACGAGTGGGTGATCGGCGCGCTCGCCGACGTCGGGGTCGACGCGCACTTCGTCCCGCTCAACGACATCGCGAGCGACAAGGGCAAGATCGGCGGCGCGGCCCAAAAACGGTTCGTCGCGGGGGCCGTGCTGCACCACGTGACGATGGCCTACGACATCGACGCCGACAAGATGCTCGAGGTGCTGCGCATCGGCCGCGAGAAGATGAGCGACAAGGGCACGAAGTCGGCGAACAAGCGCGTCGACCCGATGCGCTCGCAGACCGGGATGACGCGCGACGCGATCCTCGAGTCGTTCGCCGCGTCGTTCGCGCAGCGGCACCGCTCGAACCTGTCCGACTACACCGAGGCCGAGCTCGAGGCCGCGAGCCGGCTCGTCGAGGAGAAGTTCGCGACCCCGGAGTGGACCCACCGCGTGCCCTGACGGCGGATCCGGAAACTCTTGTGCCGTTCGTGTCGAGACGGCGTGGGCGGCTCCGACGTCACGGGTGAGGCGGCAGACTGGCCGCTCGCGACCCGAAAGGCACCGAACCATGAAGTACGTCATCCTCATCCACTCCAACCCCCAGCCGTGGGGCCACCCGACCGGCAACTTCGTGGCGGAGGCGCTCGCCCGGCCGCTGGAGGAGCGTGAGCGCGGCGGCGCCGCCTTCGACGCGATGCTGGAGGAGCTGTCGAAGAGCGGCGAGCTCAAGGGCGGTGAGGCCCTCGGCGACCCCGCGTCCTCACGGATCCTGCGGTGGAGCGAGAGCGGGACCCTCGTGACGGACGGGCCGTACGCCGAGGCCAAGGAGCACCTGGCCGGCTTCTTCCTGCTCGACGTGGCGTCGCAGGAGCGTGCCGAGGAGCTCGCCGTGAACTTCGCCGGGCCGGGTGACACCGTCGAGCTGCGGCCGGCGTACGTCTGGGAGCAGTAGGCGAGTGGGCGCTGTCGGTCGTCGGACGTACGGTTGAGCCATGCGTCCCACGACCGACCTCCAGCGCACGGTTGCCCCCTTCGAGGTGATCTCCGAGTACACCCCGAGCGGCGACCAGCCGACCGCCATCGCCGAGCTGGCGCGCCGGGTCAAGGCGGGCGAGACCGACACCGTGCTGCTCGGGGCCACCGGCACCGGCAAGTCCGCGACGACCGCCTGGCTCATCGAGCAGGTGCAGCGGCCCACGCTCGTCATGGCGCCCAACAAGACGCTCGCCGCGCAGCTGGCCAACGAGTTCCGCGAGCTGCTGCCCAACAACGCCGTCGAGTACTTCGTCAGCTACTACGACTACTACCAGCCCGAGGCGTACATCCCGCAGACCGACACCTACATCGAGAAGGACAGCTCGGTCAACGACGAGGTCGAGCGGTTGCGCCACTCGGCCACCAACTCGCTGCTGACCCGCCGCGACGTCATCGTCGTGGCGTCGGTGTCGTGCATCTACGGCCTCGGCACGCCGCAGGAGTACGTCGACCGCATGGCCCGCCTCAAGGTCGGGCAGGAGATCGTGCGCGACGACCTGCTGCGGCGGTTCGTCGAGATGCAGTACACCCGCAACGACCTCGCCTTCACGCGCGGCACGTTCCGGGTGCGCGGCGACACCGTCGAGATCATCCCGGTCTACGAGGAGCTCGCGATCCGCATCGAGTTCTTCGGCGACGAGATCGAGCGCATCTACACGCTGCACCCGGTCACCGGCGAGGTCGTCAACGAGGAGCAGGAGATGTACGTCTTCCCGGCCTCCCACTACGTCGCCGGCCCCGAGCGCATGGAGCGCGCGATCCGCGGCATCGAGCTCGAGCTCGAGGACCAGCTCGCGCTCTTCGAGAAGCAGGGCAAGCTGCTCGAGGCCCAGCGACTGCGCATGCGCACCACCTACGACGTCGAGATGATGCGCCAGGTCGGTTTCTGCAACGGCATCGAGAACTACAGCCGCCACATCGACGGCCGCACCGCCGGCTCCGCGCCGAACTGCCTGCTCGACTACTTCCCCGAGGACTTCCTGCTCGTCCTCGACGAGTCGCACCAGACCGTGCCGCAGATCGGCGCGATGTACGAAGGCGACATGTCGCGCAAGCGCATGCTCGTCGAGCACGGCTTCCGGCTGCCGAGCGCCATGGACAACCGGCCCCTCAAGTGGGAGGAGTTCCTCGAGCGCATCGGCCAGACGATCTACCTCTCGGCGACGCCGGGGGAGTACGAGCTGGCCAAGTCCGGCACGCCCGTCGAGCAGATCATCCGCCCCACCGGGCTCGTCGACCCCGAGGTCGTGCTCAAGCCGACCAAGGGCCAGATCGACGACCTCATGCACGAGATCCAGGAGCGCACCGCGCGCGACGAGCGCGTCCTCGTGACCACCTTGACCAAGAAGATGGCCGAGGACCTCACCGACTACCTCCTCGACAAGGGCATCCGCGTCCGCTACCTCCACAGCGACATCGACACGCTGCGCCGCGTCGAGCTGCTCCGCGAGCTGCGCACCGGCGTCTTCGACGTCCTCGTCGGCATCAACCTGCTGCGCGAGGGCCTCGACCTGCCCGAGGTGTCCCTCGTGTCGATCCTCGACGCCGACAAGGAGGGCTTCCTGCGCTCGGCGAGGTCGCTCATCCAGACGATCGGGCGCGCGGCGCGCAACGTGTCCGGCCAGGTGCACATGTACGCCGACAAGATGACGCCGTCCATGGAGCAGGCGCTCGACGAGACCAACCGGCGGCGCGAGAAGCAGATCGCCTACAACACCGAGCACGGCATCGACCCGACCCCGCTGCGCAAGAAGATCGCCGACATCACCGACCTGCTCGAGCGCGAGGACGCCGACACGCAGGAGCTGCTCGGCTCGGGACGCATGCAGTCGCGCGGCAAGAGCGGCGCCGGCCGTGGTGCCATGGCCGCAGACGTCGGGGTCTCCGCCGGCGGCAGCTCGAACCGTCCGGCCGACATGGCGGCGGCCGACCTCGCGGGCCTCATCCAGGAGCTCACCACGCAGATGCACCAGACGGCCGCCGACCTGCACTTCGAGCTCGCGGCCCGGCTGCGTGACGAGATCGGCGAGCTCAAGAAGGAGCTGCGGCAGATGAGCGCGGCCACCCGCTGATGGTGTCCGAGCCCACGGGCCAGGGCAACGACGCGGCCGGGCCGCCGGGCGAGACGCTGGCCGCCCGGCTGCGCGCGGCCGCCCTGGCGCTGCCCGGGGCGTGGGAGGACTCCCCGTGGGACGGCGACACGGTCGCCAAGGTGGGCGACAAGATCTTCGTCTTCCTCGGCGAGCAGTCGGTGGGGGTCAAGTCCGCCACCAGCCGGCAGGAGGCAAACGAGTGGCTCCACCGCTACCCCGACGACGCCTCGGTGCTCGCCTACATCGGCCGCCACGGGTGGAACTCCCTGCGCCTGGGCGGAGCCATCGGCGAGGACGAGCTGCTCGAGGCGATCGAGACCTCCTACGACATCGTCGTCGCAGGGCTGCCGCGGAGCAGACGGCCCCGCTGACGAGCGCGTGACCGGCGCGCCCCCGCGTGGTGCCCAGGGGGCGGAACCCGATTTGAGGCCCGACCGCTGCGGTGAGAGGATCAGGCGTTCACACGGAGGGGAGTATCCCCGACACGACGGGCTCGTCATCACGGAGCAGGTCCCACCACCCGCTCCCGGTCCCGTCGGTCCGGCACCGACAGCTCGCTGTCCAAGCCGGGCGGGAGAGACCTCCGGTTACTGACCTGGTGACCGGAAGGTTGTGCCCATGAACGTTCCCGCTTGGGGCTGGTTCCTCACGATCGGTCTGATGACCGTCTTCCTGCTGATCGACGTGCTCGTCATCGCACGGCGACCGCACGTCCCCTCGATGGCCGAGGCCGGCCGCCACCTGGCGTTCTACGTCGGTGCCGCCGTGCTCTTCGGGCTCTTCGTCTGGTTCGAGTGGGGAGGACAGTTCGCGGGAGAGTTCTACGCCGGCTGGCTCACCGAGTACTCGCTCTCGGTCGACAACCTCTTCGTGTTCCTGCTGATCAT
Organism: Terrabacter sp. AAH1; assembly: GCF_054456855.1. Classification (NCBI taxonomy): domain Bacteria; kingdom Bacillati; phylum Actinomycetota; class Actinomycetes; order Micrococcales; family Intrasporangiaceae; genus Terrabacter; species Terrabacter sp. AAH1. The sequence continues at coordinate 162,255 of NZ_JBTJJV010000004.1, forward strand.
GGCCAGCTTCAAGGTGCCGCAGAAGCTGCAGCAGTCGGCCCTGATGATCGGCATCATCATCGCGATCATCCTGCGCGGCGTCTTCATCGCGCTGGGCGCGGTCGTCATCAACGCGTACGCCTGGGTGTTCTACATCTTCGGCGCGTTCCTCGTGTACACCGCGGTCAAGCTCGCGACCGAGGGCGAGAGCGACGACGACGAGTACCACGAGAACCGCTTCCTGCTCTGGATCGAGAAGCGCTTCCCGGCCACCAAGGAGTGGCACAGCACGCACCTGACCGTCGTCGAGAACGGCAAGCGCCTCATCACGCCGATGCTCATCGTCATCCTCGCGCTCGGCACGACCGACCTGCTCTTCGCGCTCGACTCGATCCCCGCGATCTACGGCCTCACCAAGGAGCCGTTCCTCGTGCTCACGGCGAACATCTTCGCCCTGATGGGCCTGCGCCAGCTCTACTTCCTCATCGGCGGTCTGCTCAAGAAGCTGGTCTACCTCAGCATCGGGCTCGCCGTCCTCCTCGCCTTCATCGGCGTGAAGCTGATCATGCACGCCCTGCACGAGAACAACCTGCCGTTCATCAACGGCGGCCGGCCCATCGACGGCGTGCCCGACATCCCGATCCTGGTGTCGCTCGGTGCGATCGTGCTCATCCTCGGCGTCACCACCGTGGCCAGCCTCTGGAAGTCGCGTCGCGACGCCCGCCTCGAGGCCGCGAACGACAGCTCGGTCGGGTCCGCGTCGAGGTGAGGCGTCAGGTCCTGAGGATTTTGTCCATGGCCTTGCCCTTGGCGAGCTCGTCGACGAGCTTGTCGAGGTAGCGGATCTTCTGCATCAGCGGGTCCTCGATCTCCTCGACGCGCACGCCGCACACGACGCCCTTGATCTGGTCGACCTTGGCGTTGAGGTGTGCCTCGGCGAAGAAGTGCTCGAACGTCGTCCCGGACTGCAGGTGCTGGTCCAGAGCGGCCTCGTCGAAGCCGGTGAGCCACTCGATCACCTGGTCGAGCTCGGCCTTGGTGCGACCCTTGCGCTCCACCTTGTTCGCGTAGTGGGGGTACACCGAGGCGACGCTGACCGAGAAGATGCGGCTCATGCCTCCGAGCGTAGCCAGCCGGCACTCCGTCGCGGCGCTCCGAGCGGGCCGGGGAGGGCGGTGGGCGTGCCCTTCTCGACAGGCGCGCCGGGTCAGCGGACGCGGTGCGAGACGAGCCAGCCGACCAGGGCAGGCACGGCCATGGCGGCGAAGACCGCGACGTAGGCCGACGGCACGCCCGAGCCGGCCGCGGAGAACACGACAGCCGACAGGGCGATCGCCGTGGCGGCTCCGGCCGAGTCGCCGATCTGCAGGGCGGAGCTGACGAAGCCCTGCTCCGTCGGCGAGGCGCGCGAGAGTGCCTGCGCGGTGACGCGCGGGTAGACGGTACCGATGCCGAGACCGACCGCTGGGAAGAGGGCGATGAGCACCCAGGTCGGTGCCCCGAGAGCGACGGCGAGGGCGATGGCGGCGAGGGTGACGGTCATGGCGGCCAGCGAGAAGGCCGAGGTGCGGCCGATCTCGAAGTGCCGGTCCCAGCGTCCCTGCACCCACGACCCGAGGAACCACGTGACGCCGGTGACGGTCAGCGCGATGCCGGCGAGGCTCGGGCTGAGGCCGTCGCGCTCGGTGAGCAGGCGCGGCAGGTAGACCTCGGCACCGGAGAAGGCGGCGAAGGCGAGGGCGCGGAGGGTCACGTCGGTCGGCAGGCCGCGCCCCGCCCGCAGGGTGCCGCGGGGGGTGAGCGGCAGCAGGCTGACGGTGACGGCCACCACCGCGACGGTGGCGACGGCGATGCCCACGGCGTCGAGGCGCTCGGCGACGGCATTGAGGGCGAGCACCGCCAGGGCCAGCACCACCGAGGCCGCGATCGCGCGGCGGCGCCACGGCACGTCGACCGCCTCCTGGCGCAGGCCGCTGACGATCCGTCCGAGCAGGACCGCCGCGACGACCAGGACGACGAGGGCCGCGCGGAAGACCCACCGCCACCCGATGGTCTGGGCGATGAGTCCCGCGACGAAGGGCCCGGCGATCGACGGCACGACCCACGCCGCCGAAAACCCGGCGAGGATCGCGGTGTGCAGCCGCTGCGGGTAGACACGGGTGACGAGGACGTAGAGCGCGGTGCTGGTCATGCCGGCGCCGAGGCCCTGCACGACCCGGGCGGCGACGAGGACGCCCATGGTGGGTGCGAGCCCGGCCCCCACCAGTCCGGCCGCGAAGAGCGCGAGCCCGATGAGCAGCGGCGGTCTCGGCCCCCGCCGGTCGGCCAGGTTGCCCGACCAGACGATGCTGACGATCCCGGCCGCGAGCGTCGCCGTGAACGCCATCGCGTAGAGGGAGGCCCCGTTCAGCTCGCGGGCGATGGTCGGCATCACGGTGGTGAGGGCGAGTGCCTCGAACGCGTGCAGCGAGACGAGGGCGAGCACGCCGATCGTCGTTGCGCGCAGGGTCGGTGAGAGCAGGCCCCCGTGGTCGTCGGTCATCAGCCGGGCCCGAGAGCGGCGTCGGGCGTCTCGGGTCGGGACCGCGCGCCCAGCACGATGGCGCTCGCCAGCACGACGAGGGCCATGCCGGCGACCTGTCCCATCTCGAGCGTCTGGTGCAGCACGACGAAACCGGCGAGCGCCGCGACCACGGGCTCGAGGCTGAGCAGGATGCCGAAGACGTGCTGCGCCAGGTGCCGCAGGGCGACGAGCTCGAGCGAGTAGGGCAGCACCGAGGACAGGACGGCGATGCCGAGCCCGAGCGCGATGTCCCGAAGGGTCCAGCGGTCCACCGAGGTGAGGCCGAGGGGGGCGACCGCGACCGTCGAGACGATGAGGGCCAGGGCGAGACCGTCGAGGCCGCCGAAGGCCCGACCGGTGCGCTGGCTCAGCACGATGTAGGCGGCCCACATGACGCCGGCCAGGGCCGCGAAGCCGACACCGACGAGGTCGAGACGGTCGAGCGAGGTGTGCAGCACCCCTGAGACGAGGACGACGCCCAGGGCGGCCGCGGTCACCGCCACGACGTCGCGCAGCCGGCGGCTCAGCGCCGCCGCGAGCCCCAGCGGCCCGAGGAACTCGATGGTGACGGCGACCCCGATCGGCAGGTGCGCGAGAGAGGCGTAGAACGAGGTGTTCATCGCGGCGAGCGCGAGCCCGAAGAGCACGACGGTGCCCCAGTCGGCACGGGTGCGCCGTCGCCATGACGGGCGCGCGACGGCATACAGGATCACCATGGCGAAGAGCAGGCGCAGCAGCACGGAACCGGTGGCCCCGATGCGCGGCACCAGCGTCGCGGCGAAGGCGCCGCCGAACTGCACGGACAGGACGCCACCGAGGACGAGCAGCGGTGCGGTGCGCCGGTCGAGGCTCACGGCATCGGCAGCCGCCCGGCCGCCACGAGGGTGTCGAGCCGCGCGGCGGGCAGGTCCTCCTCGACGAGCACGCCGCCCGTCTCGGACGCGTGGACCATCCGTCCCGGCCGCACCACGATGCCGACGTGGTGGATGCGCGCCCCGGGCCGGGCGAAGAAGTAGAGGTCGCCCGGCTGCACGTCGTCGAGGGCGACGGGGGTCGCGAAGTCGGCCTGGGCGTACGCGTCGCGGGCGACGACGACGCCGAGCCGGCGCCACGTGTGCAGCACGAGGCCGGAGCAGTCGAAGCCGAGGGGGGTCAGGCCCGACCACAGGTAGGGCAGACCGATGTGCGAGCGCGCCTCCGTCAGGGCGGGGTGCGCCGCGTCGCCGGAACCGCCGTCGGCCACGGCAGCCGTCTCGACCGCCTCGGGGCCGACCACCTGCGAGCCCGGCGTGAGCGGGGCGAGGTGCGCCAGCGGCACCCACCCGGGGTAGCCGCGCTCGTCCTTGGGGGAGAGCTGCCACGGGGCGACGACGTGGGCCCACCGGCCACCGGCGTCGAGCTCCGTGACGGTGACGGGCTCGCCCTCGACGAGCTGCGTCTCGACGAGCCCGTGCAGGCCGAGACGGCCGGCGCGGGTGCCGTCGTCGACGGCTCCGTCCGCCGCCGCGTCGGCGTCGAGCGCCGCCAGCCACGCAGCCGCGTCGGGCTCGTCGGCGACCATCGCTGCGTCGACGGGTCGCGGGCTCTCGGGCGTCGACCACACCGTCGTGACGGGGACGTGGACCAGGTGGGTGGCGCTGACGGGGACGGTACGGCTCGCGGCGACGTTCACGCCCGCCATCCTCGCACCCGCGTGCCACCGGGACGCCCCCGGTCCGGACCGGCGACGATTCGGTGCGCACGAGCCGGAGGTACTGGTCGCCGCGCCCCGAGCGCCGTACCGTCAGAACATGGAAGAGCGAATCACCATCGAAGGATTCGATCCCCCGAAGAACCGACGCCACGGTCCCGACGGCGACCTCGTGGACGTGCAGGGCTGGCTCCACGCGCCCGTCGACTGGGCCGGCGGACCGCAGCTCGAGCGCGCCTGGCGCGAGCGGCACGGTCGGTCGCGGCTCGGCGTCGGCCTGTGCGTCGCCAACAACCCGCGCCGTCACATCATCCTGACGAACGTGCCACCGGACCTCGACTTCCTCCGCACCGAGCTGGAGTCGCTGATCGCCGAGCTCGATCCGGACGCCACCTCGGACCTCGAGGGCGCCCAGTAGGCCCTCCCGCACGAGTCTGCGCACTCCCGCCCGCTCGGGTCGCGCCGCTCGTACGCTGGGCGCGTGGCGAGACCGGCGATCCTCACGGTGGATGACGACGCTCCCGTCTCCGCTGCGATCGCCCGGGACCTGCGGGCGCGCTACGGCGCCGACCACCGCATCCTGCGCGCGAGCTCGGGCGCCGAGGCGCACGACCTCGTGGCCCGCCTGCTTCTCAAGGGGCAGCCGCTCGCTCTCGTCCTGGCCGACCAGCGGATGCCCGGGCTGACCGGCATCGAGGTGCTCGGCCGGGTGCGGGTCGACGTGCCCGAGGCGAAGCTGGTCCTGCTCACGGCGTACGCCGACACGGACGTCGCCATCGCCGCGATCAACGACATCGGCCTCGACCACTACCTGCTCAAGCCGTGGGACCCGCCCGACGAGAACCTCTACCCCGTCGTCGACGACCTCCTCGCCGACTGGCACCACGCCCACCCGGACCACACCGACGACGTACGCGTGGTGGGCGACCGCTGGTCGGAGGGCACCCACGCGGTCAAGACCTTCCTCGCCAACAACCACGTGCCCTACCGGTGGCTCGACGTCGAGCGCGACGCCGAGGGCGCGCGGCTGCGTGACCTCGCCGGGGCCCGGCCGGAGGACCTGCCGCTGGTGCTCGTGCCGGACGGCGAGACGCTCAGAGCCCCGTCGACCGTCGCGATCGCGAGCGCCCTGGGACTGCGGACCCGCGCGGAGCGCGACCTCTACGACCTCTGCATCGTCGGCGGCGGACCCGCCGGTCTCGCGGCGGCCGTCTACGCCGCCTCCGAGGGCCTCAGCACCGTCGTCGTCGAGCACGAGGCGCCCGGCGGGCAGGCGGGTCAGAGCGCCGCGATCGAGAACTACCTCGGCTTCCCCCGCGGGCTCTCCGGTGCGGACCTGGCCCAGCGCGCCATCGCCCAGGCCCGCCGGTTCGGCGCCGAGATGGTGCTCGCCCGCGACGTCGTCGCCCTCGAGCCCCGAGGCCCGGTGCGGGCGGTGCGGCTGCAGGGCATCGAGGCCCACATCGGGGGTGGCGCTCCGGCGCCTCGGGTCGGCGGCAGCGAGAACGGCTTCACCGACATCGAGGCGCGCAGCGTCGTCCTCGCGACCGGCGTCTCCTACCGTCGTCTCGCCGCGGACGGCCTCGACGCCCTCGTGGGACGCGGCGTCCACTACGGGGCGAGCGCCGGGCAGGCCGCGGCCTGCAGCGGCGAGGAGGTCTACGTCGTCGGCGCCGCCAACTCGGCCGGCCAGGCCGTGCTCAACCTCGCGCGGTTCGCGAAGCGGGTGACGCTCGTCGTCCGGGGCTCCTCGCTCGAGGCGAGCATGTCGCAGTACCTCGTCGAGCGGATCCGCGCCGACGACCGGATCCGCGTGCTGTGCGGCACCGAGGTCGTCGCAGCGTCCGGCGACGGCCACCTGGAACGGCTGACGCTCGCCGACCGGGCCGCGGGCACGACGACCGACGTCGAGGCCTCGTGGCTCTTCGTCTTCATCGGCGCGGCCCCCCGCACGGACTGGTTGGGTGCGGAGGTCGCGCGGGACGGGCACGGCTTCGTCGTGACCGGCCACGACCTCGTGTCGGGACCGTACGCCGGGGGCTGGACCCTGAGCCGGCCGCCGTTCGCCCTCGAGACGAGCCTTCCCGGCGTCTTCGCTGCGGGCGACGTGCGCGCCGACTCGATGAAGCGGGTGGCATCGGCGGTGGGCGAGGGTTCGATGTCCGTCTACTTCGTGCACCGCTATCTCGCCACGATCTGACGGGACCTGCCAACGATGCTCGCGCTCGCCGACCTCCGGACCATCCCCCTCTTCGACGGGCTGCGCGACGACCAGCTCACGCAGCTGCTCGAGGTCGGGACCGAGCTCCGGGTCCGCCCCGGCGAGGTCGTGTTCCTCGAGGGTGACCGTGCCGACCACTGGTGGGTGCTCGTCGACGGCGCGCTGGACCTGTCGCGCCACATCGGCCGCGAGGACGTCACCGTGGGGCGCATGGACGTGCCGGGCCGGTGGGCCGGTGGCTTCCGTGCCTGGGACGACAACGGGGTCTACCTCGCCACCGCGCGAGGCGTCACCGCGGGTCGGATGTTGCGGGTTCCGGCCGAGGACCTCCGCGACCTCGCCGACACGTGGTTCCCGTTCGCGGCGCACCTGGTGGCAGGGCTCTACGGCACGGCCCGGTCGATCGAGGCGACGGCCCGGCAGCGCAGCGGTCTCGTCACGCTCGGCACGCTCGCGGCAGGGCTCGCCCACGAGATCAACAACCCGGCGGCCGCGTCCGCCCGGTCCGCGGCGGAGCTCGAACGTGCCTGCGACGGTCTGCTGGAGGCCCTGCGGCACATGGCGGTCCGCGGTCTGACCGCTGAAGGGTTCGAGTCCCTGGACTCGCTCCGGCGGGGACTGGGACCACCGGCCGCGCTCGCCGACCCGCTCGAGACCGCTGACCGGGAGGAGGAGCTGGGGCAGTGGCTCGAGCGTGCAGGGGTGGAGCAGCCGTGGGACCTCGCCGCGCCCTTGGTCTCCGCCGGCGCCGACGTCGCGTGGCTCCGACGAGCGGCCGAGACGGTGCCCGGCGATGCGCTGGGCCCGTCGCTCGAGTGGGTGGCGCGCACCATCGACGTCACGTCGCTCCTGGCCGAGGTGAGGGAGTCGACGCGTCGTGTCTCCGAGCTCGTAGCCGGCATCAAGACCTACTCGCAGATGGACCGGGCGTCCCACCAGCGCGTCGACGTGCGCGAGGGCATCGAGAGCACCCTGCTCGTCATGGGTCCCCGGCTGCGTCCCAATGTCACCGTGGTGCGCGACTGGGGGAGTGACGTGCCGCTCGTCGACGGCATGCCCGGCGAGCTCAACCAGGTGTGGACCAACCTCGTGGACAACGCCGTCGACGCCATGGACGGCAACGGCACCCTCACGGTGCGCACGCGGCGTGACGGCGACGGAGTGCTCGTCGAGGTCCGTGACACCGGCTCGGGCATGAGCGCCGAGGCCCGGCAGCGTGCCTTCGAGCCCTTCTTCACGACCAAGGAGGTCGGCAGGGGCACCGGGCTCGGCCTCGACGTGGCCCACCGGATCGTCGTCGACCGCCACGGCGGGAGCATCGAGGTCGAGTCGCGTCCGGGCGACACCCGGTTCCGGGTGCGCCTACCCGTCAGCGCGGTGCCCGGCGCTCCCTGAGCGGTGCCGCGGCACCGGCACGCGGCACACGCCGTGGGACGGCCGCGCACTCACCAGCCGCGGGCGCGCCACTCGTCGAGGTGCGGCCGCTCGGCGCCGAGCGTGGAGTCGTCGCCGTGGCCGGGGTAGAACCACGTGTCGTCGTCGTAGACGTCGAAGACTCGCGTCGTGACGTCCTCGATGAGCGACTCGAAGCTCTGGCCCGGGTTCTTCGTGTTGCCGATGCCGCCCGGGAAGAGGCTGTCGCCGGTGAAGAGGTGCGTGTGGCCGTCGGGGTCGGCGTAGGCGAGCGCGATCGAGCCCGGGGTGTGCCCACGCAGGTGCACGACGTCGAGCGTCACGTCACCGACGGTCACCGTGTCACCCTGCCCGACGCGTACGTCGACGGGGACGGGCAGCCCCTCGGCGTCGTCGGCGCCGGCGACGGTGCGCGCGCCGGTGGCCTCGACGACCTCGGCGAGCGCGCCGACGTGGTCGTGGTGCTGGTGGGTGGTGACGACCGTCTCGAGCCCGTCACCGCCGGCGCCCACCAGCTCGAGGAGTCGCGGGGCCTCGGCCGCGGCGTCGATGAGCAGCTGGGCTCCGGTCGAGCGGCAGGTCAGCAGGTACGCGTTGTTGTCCATCGTGCCGACGGACTGCTTGCGGATGGTCAGGTGTGGCAGCTCGCGCACGGCGGCCGGGCCGCCCTGCTCGACGTGGCCGGAGTACGTGTCGGGTGCGTGGTCGGGTGCGTGGTCGGGCATGTCAGCCTCCGAAGGGAAGGGTCGGGACGGGGCCGTCGAACCGGACCCCGTCGGTGTGGCCGCGGGCGAGCCAGGTGAGCACCGCGGCGCGTGCCCCGGTGACCGTCGTCGCGCCGTCACCGACGGTGTACGCGTCGCCCTCGGCCGTCGCGATGCGCAGCGACGGGGGCGCGTCCTCCTTGGCCAGCCGGTTCGCAGCGTCGCGCAGGAAGAGGGCGACGACCTCGTCGGGTGCCGCGGCGAACGTGAAGCCGGCGTCGAGGTCGACGTGGTGGAAGACGAGCTCACGCAACCGCATGAAGGGGACCATCCCGACGGGGATCGGGAAGCCGCCCGGGGTGCGCTCGACACGGACCTCGGCGTGCTCGGGACGCAGCGCGGCGAGGCGTTCGGCGAGCCGCGCGGCCGAGTCGCGGATGTCGGTGGCGTGCTCGTGCGCCGAGCGACGAGCGCCGGCGGCGATGTCGGCGTCGCGCGACTCGACCGTGTCGTACATGGTGCCGGGGGCTCCGGTCAGCGCGACGTCGCAGACGCGGGCCAGCGCGTCGGCGTTGCGGGCGATGTGGGCGAGCACGTGGCCGCGGGACCACCCCTCGCACAGCGACGGGGCGAGCACCGCGTCGTTGCGGAACGAGGCGGCCGTCGCCACGACCCGTTCGGTCTCGGCCGCCACGAGGTCTGCGGTCACGTCGGCGTGCTTCATGCCGTTGCCCTCCCGGGTTGCTTCTCGGTCGCGCTGTCGGACGCCTCGCCGGGGGCCTTCGCGAGCGCCAGGGCCGCCCCGACGAGGGCGAGGTGCGAGAACGCCTGGGGGAAGTTGCCCACCATCCGCTCGTTCACCGGGTCGTACTCCTCGGACAGCAGGCCGACGTCGTTGGTCAGGCCGACGAGCCGCTCCATCAGCTCGTTCGCCTTCGCGGTCATACCCGCCCTCGCGTATGCCGTCACGAGCCAGAACGAGCACGCGAGGAAGGGGTGCTCGCCACCCGGGAGCCCGTCGACGTCGGTCTCGGTGCGGTAGCGCATGACGAGGCCGTCTCGCATCAGGTCCTGCTCGACCGCCGCGATGGTCCCGAGCATGCGCGGGTCGTCGCCGTCGACGAAACCGATCGCCGACAGGGTGAGCAGCGAGGCGTCGACCTCGGTGGTGTCGTAGTGCTGCACGAAGGTGCCACGCTCGGTGTCGAAGCCCTTCGTCATGACCTCGTCGCGCACCTGGTCGCGCAGCGTCCTCCACTCGTCGACCGGACCCTCGGCGCCGTACCGCTCGACGGCTCGCACGGCCCGGTCGAAGGCCGCCCAGACCATGGCCCGGGAGTGGGTGAAGTGGCGCAGCGGCCCGCGGATCTCCCAGAGCCCGTTGTCGGCCTCCTGCCAGTGCCGGGCGAGGTGGTTGACGAGGGCACGCTGCAGGTGCCAGGAGTCGTCGTTGTCCTCGAGACCACGCATCCGTGCGTGGTCGAGGGAGATCATCACCTCGCCGAGCACGTCGGTCTGGCGCTGGTCCACGGCGGCGTTGCCCACGCGTACGGGCGTCGACCCGGCATACCCGGGGAGGTGGTGCAGCACCCGCTCGGGCAGGTCGCGGCCCCCGTCGACGCGGTACATGATCTGCATGTCCTCGGGGTCGCCCGCCACGGCCCGCAGCAGCCACGCCCGCCACAGCTCGGTCTCCTCGACGTAGCCGCAGCCGAGCAGCGCCTCGAGCGTCAAGGCGGCGTCGCGCAGCCAGCAGAACCGGTAGTCCCAGTTGCGCTCGCCGCCGAGCTCCTCCGGCAGCGAGGTCGTCGCGGCGGCCACGATGCCCCCCGTCGTCTGGTGCGTCAGGCCGCGCAGCACCAGCAGCGAACGGGTCACGGCAGCGGCATACGGCCCGGAGTAGTGGCTCTGGGCGGCGTAGCGCTCGCTCAGCGCGATCGTCTCGGCGATGCGGGCGCGCACGCTGAGCGGCGGCGGGATCTGCTCGTGGCTGCGGAACCACGTCGTCGAGAAGGTCATCGACTCGCCCGCCGAGACGTCGAACTCGTCGACGTGGTGGCCGTCCTGCGCGTGGGGGAGGCGGGCCCCGCGCAGCACGAGCATGTCCGGCCCTGCGATGGCGGTGATGATCTCGTCGGTGCGGCCCTCGCGGTCGTCGGTGTGCCGCGCGACCCAAGGGCGGGTGCGCCCGTAGTTGAAGCGCACGGTCCACTCGTGGACCATCCGCACCGTGCCCTCGAGGCCCTCGATGCGGCGCAGCACGTCGGAGCGCCCGTCGCCGAGCGGCATGACGTCGGTCACCTTGACCCGTCCGGTGGAGGTCTCGTGGAACGTCTCGAGCACGAAGGAGTTGCCGGCGTAGCGGCGGGTCGTCACGGCGTCCTCGTCGACCGGCGCGATGAGCCACCTGCCGTGCTCCGGCGTGCCGAGCAGCGCCGAGAAGCAGGCCCGGGAGTCGAAGCGCGGCAGGCACAGCCAGTCGATGGAGCCGCGCCGGCTCACGAGCGCCGCGGTGCCGAGGTCGCCGAGCACCGCGTAGTCCTCGATGGGCGTCGGCGCGTGCTCACTCATGGGTGCGAGTATGCCGCCAGGCCGGGTCGCGCGTGCGGGGCACCCGCCGCGTTGGCGCGTCCCGGTGCGGGTCGCGGGCGAGCCGCCGCGACGCCGCCGATACGAGGACTGTCGGTGGCCCGACTTAGCATGTTGCGCGTGACTGCTACGCCCACCGGCAACGCCCATTCCCTCGTCGTCCGCGGCGCGCGAGAGCACAACCTCCGCGACGTGTCCGTCGACCTCCCCCGCGACAGCCTCATCGTCTTCACCGGGCTCTCCGGGTCGGGCAAGTCGAGCCTCGCGTTCGACACGATCTTCGCGGAGGGCCAGCGGCGCTACGTCGAGTCGCTGTCGGCGTACGCCCGGCAGTTCCTCGGGCAGATGGACAAGCCCGACGTCGACTTCATCGAGGGGCTGTCACCGGCCGTGTCGATCGACCAGAAGTCGACCAACCGCAACCCCCGGTCGACCGTCGGCACCATCACCGAGGTCTACGACTACCTCCGCCTGCTCTTCGCGCGCGCCGGGCGACCGCACTGCCCCGTCTGCGGCGAGCCGGTCACCCGCCAGTCGCCGCAGCAGATCGTCGACCAGCTGCTCACGCTCGACGACCGCACCCGCTTCCAGGTGCTCGCCCCGGTGGTCCAGGGCCGCAAGGGCGAGTTCGTCGACCTCTTCGCCGAGCTGCAGACCAAGGGCTTCTCGCGTGCCCGGGTCGACGGCGAGGTCGTCTCGCTCACCGAGGCGCCCAAGCTCGAGAAGCAGAAGAAGCACACGATCGAGGTCGTCGTCGACCGACTCGTCGCCAAGGGTGACGACGCCGGCTCCAAGCGTCGCCTCACCGACTCGGTCGAGACCGCTCTCGGGCTCGCCGGGGGCATCGTCATCATCGACTTCGTCGACCGCGAGGCCAAGGACAAGCAGCGCGAGCGGCGCTACTCCGAGAAGATGGCCTGCCCCAACAACCACCCCCTGGGCATGGACGAGGTGCAGCCCCGGTCGTTCTCGTTCAACTCGCCCTTCGGCGCCTGCCCCGAGTGCACCGGCATCGGCACCGAGCTCGAGGTCGACCCCGAGCTCGTCGTCCCCGACGACGACCTGACCCTCGCCGACGGGGCCATCGCCCCGTGGGCCCAGGGGTCCGGCTCCGCCGAGTACTTCCAGCGCGTCATGGGCGCGCTGGCCGAGGACATGAAGTTCTCGATGGACGTCCCGTGGCGGGCGCTGCCGGCCCGGGCGAAGGAGGCCCTGCTCCACGGGCAGAACTACAAGGTCCACGTCCGCTACAAGAACCGCTACGGCCGCGACCGCTCCTACACCACCGGCTTCGAGGGCGTCGTCCCGTTCATCAAGCGCCGCCACGCCGAGACCGACTCCGACTGGAGCCGCGACCGCTACGAGGGCTTCATGCGCGAGGTCCCGTGCCCGGTCTGCAAGGGCGCCCGCCTCAAGCCCGAGTCCCTCGCCGTCCTCGTCGGCGGCAAGAACATCTCCGAGGTCTGTGGCCTCGCGATCAACGAGGCCGCCGGGTTCCTCGACACCGTCGACTTCACTCCCCGCGAGAAGCAGATCGCCGAGCGCGTCATCAAGGAGATCGACGCCCGGCTCGGCTTCCTCCTCGACGTCGGCCTCGACTACCTCTCGCTCGACCGCCCCGCCGGCACCCTCTCCGGCGGCGAGGCGCAGCGCATCCGCCTGGCGACCCAGATCGGCTCCGGCCTCGTGGGGGTGCTCTACGTGCTCGACGAGCCGTCGATCGGCCTGCACCAGCGCGACAACCACCGGCTCATCGAGACCCTGACCCGCCTGCGCGACCTCGGCAACACGCTCATCGTGGTCGAGCACGACGAGGACACCATCGCCACCGCCGACTGGGTCGTCGACATCGGCCCCGGCGCCGGCGAGCACGGTGGCCACGTCGTGCACTCCGGGCCGGTCAAGGGCCTGCTCGAGCACCCCGACTCGCTCACCGGCATGTACCTCTCCGGGCGCCGCGAGATCCCGACCCCCGACGTGCGCCGCGGCCACGACGGTCGCCAGCTCACGGTCACCGGCGCCCGCGAGAACAACCTGCAGAACGTCTCGGTGAACTTCCCGCTCGGCAACCTCGTCGCCGTCACCGGCGTCTCCGGCTCGGGCAAGTCGACCCTCGTCAACGACATCCTCTACAACGTGCTCGCCAACAAGCTCAACGGCGCCCGGCACGTGCCCGGCCGGCACAAGACGGTCACCGGCCTCGACCACCTCGACAAGGTCGTGCACGTCGACCAGAGCCCGATCGGGCGCACGCCCCGATCGAACCCGGCCACCTACACCGGCGTCTTCGACAACATGCGCAAGCTGTTCGCCGAGACGACCGAGGCGAAGATCCGTGGCTACCAGCCCGGGCGTTTCTCCTTCAACGTCAAGGGCGGGCGCTGCGACGCGTGCTCCGGCGACGGCACCATCAAGATCGAGATGAACTTCCTGCCCGACGTCTACGTGCCGTGCGAGGTGTGCCACGGGGCCCGCTACAACCGCGAGACGCTGGAGGTGCACTTCAAGGGCAAGACCATCGCCGACGTGCTCGACATGCCCATCGAGGAGGCCGCCACGTTCTTCGAGGCGGTCCCCGCGATCTCGCGCCACCTCAAGACGCTCAACGACGTCGGCCTGGGCTACGTGCGCCTCGGCCAGCCGGCACCGACCCTCTCGGGCGGCGAGGCGCAGCGCGTCAAGCTCGCGAGCGAGCTGCAGAAGCGTTCCACGGGACGCACGATCTACGTCCTCGACGAGCCGACGACCGGCCTGCACTTCGAGGACATCAAGAAGCTCCTCGACGTGCTCCAGGGGCTCGTCGACAAGGGCAACACCGTCATCGTCATCGAGCACAACCTCGACGTGATCAAGAACGCCGACTGGATCATCGACATGGGCCCCGAGGGCGGGTCGGGGGGCGGCACGGTCATCGCCGAGGGCACTCCCGAGGACGTTGCCGACGTGGCGGCCAGCCACACCGGCCGCTTCCTCCGACCGATCCTCGACCGCACCGCGCGCACGACGACGCGCACCACCGCCAAGGGCCGCGCCGGGTCCGGCACCAGGAAGAAGGCCGGGGAGGGCTCACAGCGAGCTGACGGCTCGGGCACAGCGAGCTCTCCCAGACTGAAGGCCCCCCGCACCACGGGTCGCGCCAGAGGAGGTGCCACCACCGCGGCCGCGAAGAAGAGCACGCCCAGCACCACCGTGAGCAAGACACGGACCTCCACCACCAGGAAGAGGAACGCATGACACAGCGCAGCCACTCACGCACCGCCGAGCAGTCCAGCACCTTCGCCCCCGAGCACGCCCCCTCCGTCGACACCCCTGTCGACACCCCTGTCATCACCCCTGTCGCTGCCGAAGAGGGTCACCAGCACGTCGCCGCACTCGCCGACCGCCGCGGCGTCCTCAAGGCCGCCGGAGTCGTCGTCGGCGCCGGTGCCCTCGCCGCCTGCAGCAGCCCGCCCGTCCCCAGCGCGACCGGCGCCTCGTCGAGCAGCGCCGCCTCCGCGGGCGGGTCGAGCTCGGCCGCGGCTTCGGCGCCGTCCGGCGGGGGCACCCCGTCGTCCGAGGTGCCCGTCGGTGGCGCGAAGTTCTTCCCCGACACCAAGACCGTCGTCACCCAACCGGTGGCCGGCACGTTAAAGGCCTTCGACACGACCTGCCCGCACCAGGGCTGCGCCGTGAGCTCCGTCGCCGACAAGCAGCTCGTCTGCCCCTGCCACCAGAGCCACTTCGACCTGACCACGGGCGAGCCGACGCCCGACAGCCAGGCGAAGCGCGCCCTCACCGCCAAGCAGGTCACCGTCAGCGGAGACACCTTCACCGTCGCCTGAGCGAGCCCCGACCGCGCTCCACCCGAGCCCTGACCGACCTTCCCGTATGCCGTCCTGCCGCCCTCGTCGGGGTCGGAGGGCGGCATACGGCGTCGTCGGTGGGCCGACATAGGGTGGACGCGTGGCGGACCCGACGACCTACCGACCGAAGCCGGGGGAGATCCCGACCGACCCGGGCGTCTACCGCTTCCGCGACGCCCACGGCCGGGTCATCTATGTCGGCAAGGCCAAGTCGCTGCGCCCCCGCCTCTCGTCCTACTTCCAGGACATCACCGCGCTGCACCCGCGCACGGCCACGATGGTCACCACTGCGGCCTCGGTCGAGTGGACCGTCGTGCGCACCGAGGTCGAGGCGCTCCAGCTCGAGTACTCCTGGATCAAGGAGTTCGACCCGCGCTTCAACGTCAAGTACCGCGACGACAAGTCCTATCCGTTCCTCGCCGTCACGATGGGCGAGGAGTTCCCGCGGGCCCAGGTGATGCGCGGCGCCAAGCGCAAGGGCACGCGCTACTTCGGCCCCTACGGCCACGCCTGGGCGATCCGCGAGACGCTCGACCTGCTGCTGCGGGTCTTCCCGGTGCGCACCTGCTCCTCGGGCGTCTTCAAGCGTGCGGCCGCCAGCGGCAGGCCCTGCCTGCTGGGCTACATCGACAAGTGCTCGGCGCCCTGCGTCGGGCGCGTCACCCCCGACGAGCACCGCGCCATCGCCGAGGACTTCTGCGACTTCATGGCGGGCAACAGCTCGCGCTTCGCCAAGCGCCTCGAGACCCGCATGAAGGAGGCCGCGGCCGAGCTCGACTTCGAGCAGGCGGCCCGGCTGCGCGACGACCTCGGCGCCCTGACCAAGGCCCTCGAGAAGCAGGCCGTCGTCCTCGGTGACGCCACCGACGCCGATGTCTTCGCCCTCGCCGACGACGACCTCGAGGCGGCCGTCCAGGTCTTCCACGTGCGCGGCGGCCGCATCCGGGGCCAGCGTGGCTGGGTCGTCGAGAAGGAGAGCGAGGACCTCCCGACCCTCGTCGAGCACCTGCTCCAGCAGGTCTACGGCGACGCCGACCGCGACGCCGTGCCCCGCGAGGTGCTCGTCCCCACGCTGCCGGCCGACCTCGAGGCCGTCACCGAGTGGCTGTCGACGGTGCGCGGCTCCAGCGTCGGCGTGCGGGTGCCGCAGCGCGGCGACAAGCGCACGCTCATGGAGACGGTGCGCCGCAACGCCGAGCAGTCGCTGGCCCGTCACAAGGTCGCCCGCGCCGGCGACCTCACCCTGCGCAGCAAGGCGCTCCAGGAGCTGCAGGACTACCTCGGCCTCGACGACGCGCCGCTGCGCATCGAGTGCTACGACGTCAGCCACGTCCAGGGCACCAACGTCGTGGCCTCGATGGTGGTCTTCGAGGACGGCCTCGCCCGCAAGAGCGAGTACCGCCGCTTCATCGTCCGGGGCGCCACCTCGACGGCCGAGGGCGACGGAGCCGCACCCGACGCGCCCGCGACGGTCGACGACACCGCCGCGATGCGCGAGGTCCTGACCCGTCGGTTCCGCCGCTACCTCGAGGACGCCGAGGGCGCCGGTGACCTCGACCTGTCCACCGGCGTCGTCAGCGATCCCTCGGACGGCTCCGGCCGGGCTGCTGGCCGCAACGGCGCCGTCGCCGACGGCGCCGTCGCTGACAGCGACGCAACCGAGGGCACCGACCGCGACGGCGACGACGACGGGCCGTCCACCTCAGGGCCCATCGACCCCGAGACCGGCCGGCCCCGGCGCTTCGCCTACCCGCCGAGCCTCGTCGTCGTGGACGGCGGGCTGCCGCAGGTCAACGCCGCGCAGGCCGTCCTCGACGAGCTCGGCATCGAGGAGGTCGCGCTCGTCGGCCTCGCGAAGCGGCTCGAGGAGGTGTGGCTCCCGCGCGACGACCACCCGGTCATCCTGCCGCGCACCAGCGAGGGCCTCTACCTGCTCCAGCGCCTGCGTGACGAGGCGCACCGCTTCGCCATCACCTTCCACCGCCAGCGACGCTCCAAGGCGATGACGACCTCCCAGCTCGACGGCATACCGGGTCTGGGCAGCAGCCGGCAGAAGGCGCTGCTGCGCCACTTCGGTTCGGTCAAACGACTTCGCTCGGCGGACGTTTCGGACATCATGGCTGTTCCGGGCTTCGGCAGGTCGCTTGCTTCGGCCGTCGTCAACCACTTGGCTGGGGGAGCACCCCAGGAGCCAGCCGTGAACCTCACGACGGGAGAAGTGCTCGAATGACCGCCGACACCGGCCCCACCCCGCAGACGTCGCTGGCCGATGCGCCCATCGTCATCGTCACCGGCATGAGCGGCGCCGGACGCAGCACCACCGCCAACGTCCTCGAGGACCTCGGCTGGCTCGTCGTCGACAACCTCCCGCCCCAGCTCCTCTCGCACCTGACCGAGCTGCGCGAGGAGGCGCGCGCGAAGGACCCCGGGTCCCGGCTCCAGCAGGTGGCCGTCGTCGTCGACGTCCGCTCGCGCGGCTGGTTCGAGCTGCTCGAGGGCGCCATCGCCGAGGCCCGCGAGCGCGGCGAGCGGCCCAGCCTCGTGTTCCTCGACGCGACCGACGAGGCCCTCGTGCGCCGGTTCGAGAGCGTGCGCCGTCCACACCCGCTGCAGGGCGACGGCCGGCTGCTCGACGGCATCCAGCGTGAGCGCGAGCGGCTGCTCGACCTGCGGTCGTCCGCCGACGTCGTCATCGACAGCTCGGGCCTCAACGTGCACCAGCTGAGCGCCAAGCTCAGCTCGCTCTTCGCCGGCGAGGGCCGCGTGCAGCTGCGCATCGCCGTGATGTCCTTCGGGTTCAAGTACGGCCTGCCACTCGACGCCGACGTCGTCTTCGACATGCGCTTCCTGCCCAACCCCTACTGGGTGCCCGAGCTGCGGGCCCTCACCGGGCGAGACGGCCCCGTCAGCGAGTTCGTCATGAAGCAGGCCGGTGCCGACGAGTTCCTCGACCGGGCCGGCGAGCTCCTCGACACGATGATCGCGGGCTACGTCCGAGAGGGGCGTCGCTACGTCACCGTCGCCGTCGGCTGCACCGGTGGCAAGCACCGTTCCGTCGCCATCGCCGAGGCCCTGAGCGCGCGCCTCGGCGGGCGCGACCGCGTCGACACGTTCGTCGTGCACCGCGACCTGGGGCGGGAGTGACGGGGCCCGGCCGATGACCCCACCCCGCGGACCCCTGGCGTTCCCGCACCACCGCGACATCGTCGCGCTCGGTGGCGGGCACGGCCTCGCAGCAACGCTCTCGGCGCTGCGCCTGCTCACCGACCACGTCACGGCCGTCGTCACGGTCGCCGACGACGGAGGTTCGAGCGGCCGGCTGCGCGAGGAGTTCGACGTGCTGCCTCCGGGCGACCTCCGCATGGCCCTCTCGGCCCTCTGCGACGAGAGCGACTGGGGGCACACGTGGCGCGACGTCCTCCAGCACCGTTTTGCCGGCTCGGGTGAGCTCCAGGGGCACGCCCTCGGCAACCTCATGATCGTCTCCATCTGGGAGCTGCTCGGCGACACGGTCAAGGGCCTCGACCTCGTGGGCCGCCTCCTCGGTGCCCGCGGGCGCGTGCTGCCGATGGCGGCCGAGCCCCTCGAGATCGTGGCGGAGATCCGCGGCCACGACCCCGAGCGTCCCGGCGAAACCGTCGAGGTGCGCGGCCAGCACCGGGTCGCGTCGTCACCCGGCATCGTCTCGTCCATCGGCATCGTGCCGACCTGCCCCGAGCCGTGCCACGAGGCCTTGGGGGCCGTCGCCGCCGCCGACTGGGTGATGCTCGGGCCCGGCTCGTGGTTCACGTCGGTCATGCCGCACCTGCTCGTGCCCGACCTCGTCGACGCCCTCGTGACAACCCCTGCAAAGCGCCTGCTCAACCTCAACCTCGAGGTGCACAAGGGCGAGACCCGCGACTTTCGTGCCGAGGACCACCTGGCGTCGTTCGCGGCCAACGCGCCCGACCTGCGGCTCGACGTCGTGCTCGCCGACCCGAGCGTCGTCCCCGACGGCGCCTCCCTGCGCGCTGCCGCGGCCGATCTCGGAGCCGAGCTCGTCGTCGCCCCGGTCGCGGCGCGGGGCGAGCCGGGCGTGCACGACCCGTTGAGGCTCGCGGCTGCCCTGCGCGACGTCATCGCCTGAGCCCTGCCTGCCCCCCACGCGACACGCCGACGTGCAGGGCCTCACGTGCTCGGTGTGTCGCGGAGCGGTCCCGCCGCGAGGGTTCTCGATCAGGATGGCAGGATGTCGCCCATGGCCATGACAGCGAAGGTGAAGGACGAGCTCTCACGCCTCGAGGTGACCAAGCCCTGCTGTCGCAAGGCCGAGGTGTCCACGATGCTCAGGTTCGCCGGGGGACTGCACATCATCGGTGGGCAGATCGTCGTCGAGGCCGAGCTCGACACCGCCAACGCCGCCCGGCGCCTGCGCCGCAACATCACCGAGGTCTACGGCCACAAGAGCGACGTCCTCGTGCTCGCCGCCGGCGGCCTGCGCCGCGGCTCGCGCTACGTCGTGCGCGTCGTCGAGGAGGGGGCGACGCTCGCCCGCCAGACCGGGCTCATCGACACCCGCGGGCGCCCCGTCCGCGGTCTGCCGCCCAAGGTCGTCAGCGCCGCCACGTGCGACTCCGAGGCCGCGTGGCGCGGCGCCTTCCTCGCCCACGGCTCCCTCACCGAGCCGGGCCGCTCATCGGCGCTCGAGGTCACCTGCCCCGGACCCGAGGCCGCCCTCGCCCTCGTCGGCGCGGCCCGGCGCCTCGGCATCCAGGCGAAGGCGCGCGAGGTGCGCGGTGTCGACCGCGTCGTCATCCGTGACGGCGACGCCATCGGCGCGATGCTCACCCGGCTCGGTGCCCACGACGCCGTGCTGGCGTGGGAGGAGCGCCGGATGCGCCGCGAGGTGCGGGCCACCGCCAACCGTCTCGCGAACTTCGACGACGCCAACCTGCGCCGCTCGGCCCGCGCCGCCGTCGCGGCCGGAGCCCGCGTCGAGCGCGCCATGGAGCTGCTCGGTGAGGACATCCCCGACCACCTCCGTGAGGCCGGCGTGCTCCGTCTCGAGCACAAGCAGGCGAGCCTCGAGGAGCTGGGCCAGCTGGCCAAGCCGCCGATGACGAAGGACGCCGTGGCCGGGCGCATCCGCCGCCTGCTCGCGATGGCCGACAAGCGGGCCGAGGAGCTCGGGGTGCCCGGCACCGACGCCAACCTCACCCCCGACATGCTCGACAGCTGACCCTCCGTCGACCCCCTTGCCCGGCCGTACGCGTACGTCGGGTGGTGCGGGACGCGCTGAGCGGGTGCTCACCAAGCCCTGAGACTGCCGGTTCGGCCCCTGAGCCGACGCACTAGGGTGGGTGTGATCGAGGTCGCAGCGTGGCGGCCCAAGGTCTGGCACATCGTCCGACACAGTCTTACCGAAGAGGTGCACAGCAGTGACCGTTCGCGTTGGTATCAACGGCTTTGGCCGCATCGGCCGCAACTTCTTCCGCGCCATCGTGGCGTCCGGAGCCGACATCGAGGTCGTGGCAACCAACGACCTCATGGACAACAAGACCCTCGCCCACCTGCTCAAGTACGACTCGATCCTGGGTCGCTTCCCGGGCGAGGTCACCTACGACGACACCTCGCTCACGGTCGACGGCAAGTCGATCCGCGTGTTCGAGGAGCGCGACCCGTCCAAGATCGACTGGGCCGGGGTCGGCGCCGACATCGTCGTCGAGTCCACCGGGTTCTTCACCGACGCGACGGCCGCCAAGGCGCACGTCGACGGCGGTGCCAAGAAGGTCATCATCTCGGCCCCGGCCAAGAACGAGGACATCACGATCGTCATGGGGGTCAACGACGACGCGTACGACGCCTCGAAGCACACGATCATCTCCAACGCCTCGTGCACGACGAACTGCCTCGGCCCGATGGCCAAGGTGCTCAACGACGAGTTCGGCATCGTCAAGGGCCTCATGACGACGATCCACGCGTACACGCAGGACCAGAACCTGCAAGACGCGCCGCACAAGGACCTCCGGCGCGCCCGCGCCGCCGCGCTCAACATCGTCCCGACCTCGACCGGTGCCGCCAAGGCCATCGGCCTCGTGCTGCCCGAGCTCAAGGGCAAGCTCGACGGCTACGCCCTCCGCGTCCCGGTGCCCACCGGTTCGGCCACCGACCTCACGTTCGAGGCCGGCCGCGAGACCACCGTCGAGGAGGTCAACGCCGCGGTCAAGGCCGCTGCCGAGGGCCCGCTCAAGGGCGTGCTCGTCTACACCGAGGACCAGATCGTCTCGAAGGACATCGAGACCGACCCCGCCTCGTGCATCTTCGACGCCGGCCTGACCAAGGTCATCGGCAACCAGGTCAAGGTCGTCGGCTGGTACGACAACGAGTGGGGCTACTCCAACCGCCTCGTCGACCTCGTCGCGCTCGTCGGCCAGTCGCTCTGAGCCCACTCGGCCACCGCCCCCGGACCCTGCGTGGTCCCGTGGGGGGGTGGCCGCACCGTTGCCCGGCTGATCCCCACCACCAGAAGAGGCATCCCGCGTGAAGACCACCAGCGACCTCGGCGACCTGCGCGGCAAGCGCGTCCTCGTCCGGTCCGACCTCAACGTCCCGCTCGACGGCTCGACCATCACCGACGACGGCCGCATCCGCGCCTCCGCGCCCACGATCAAGGGCCTGGCCGACGCCGGCGCCCGGGTCATCGTGTGCGCCCACCTCGGCCGCCCCAAGGGCGCCCCCGAGGCCAGGTACTCCCTCGCGCCCGTCGCGAAGCGCCTCGGCGAGGTGCTCGGCAGCGACGTCGTCTTCGCCGACGACACCGTCGGTGACGACGCCAAGGCCAAGGCCGCAGCCCTCGAGGACGGCCAGGTGCTGCTCCTCGAGAACCTCCGCTTCAACGCCGGCGAGACCGCCAAGACGGACGACGAGCGCGCTGGGTTCGCGGGCGAGCTCGCTTCTCTCGCAGACGTCTTCGTCTCCGACGGCTTCGGCGTCGTGCACCGCAAGCAGGCCTCCGTCTACGACGTCGCACGCCTGCTGCCGCACGCCACGGGCGACCTCGTCTCCACCGAGGTCGACGTGCTGCGCCGCCTCACGAAGGACCCCGAGCGCCCGTATGCCGTCGTGCTCGGTGGCGCGAAGGTGTCCGACAAGCTCGGTGTCATCGGCAACCTGCTCGGCACCGCCGACCGCCTCCTCATCGGTGGCGGCATGGTCTTCACCTTCCTCGCGGCGCAGGGCCTCGAGGTCGGCAAGAGCCTGCTCGAGGCCGACCAGGTCGACACGGTCAAGGGCTACCTCGACCGCGCCGAGAAGGAGGGCGTCGAGATCGTCCTGCCCGTCGACGTCGTCGCCGCCGACGCGTTCAGCGCCGACGCCGCCCACGACGTCGTCGCGGCCGACGCGATCCCGGCCGACCGGATGGGGCTCGACATCGGCCCCGAGTCGAGCCGCCTCTTCGCCGAGAAGCTCTCCGACTGCCGCACCGTGTTCTGGAACGGTCCGATGGGCGCCTTCGAGATGGCACCCTTCGCCGACGGCACCAAGGCCCTCGCGCAGGCCCTCGTCGACATCACCGGCAAGGGCGCGCTGACCGTCGTCGGTGGCGGTGACTCCGCCGCCGCCGTGCGCCAGCTCGGCTTCGAGGACTCCGACTTCGGCCACATCTCCACCGGTGGCGGCGCCAGCCTCGAGTACCTCGAGGGCAAGGAGCTGCCCGGACTCACCGTTCTCGAGGAGGACGACGCCTGATGGCGAAGAACGACAAGACCGCCCCCGTGGGCCGCGTCCCGCTCATGGCGGGCAACTGGAAGATGAACCTCGACCACCTCCAGGCGACGCACCTCGTGCAGAAGCTCGACTGGACGCTGCGCGACGCGAAGCACGACCACTCGGCCGTGGAGGTCGCCGTGCTCCCGCCGTTCACCGACCTCCGTTCGGTGCAGACCCTCGTCGAGGGCGACAAGCTCGACCTGCGCTACGGCGCGCAGGACCTCTCGCCGCACACCTCCGGCGCCTACACGGGCGACATCTCCGGCGCCTTCCTCGCCAAGCTCGGCTGCACGTACGTCGCCATCGGGCACAGCGAGCGGCGCGAGGGCCACGGCGAGACCGACGAGGTCGTCAACGCCAAGGTCAAGGCCGCGTACCTCCATGG
Source organism: Terrabacter sp. AAH1 (assembly GCF_054456855.1). Lineage (NCBI taxonomy): Bacteria > Bacillati > Actinomycetota > Actinomycetes > Micrococcales > Intrasporangiaceae > Terrabacter > Terrabacter sp. AAH1. Next base: position 185,390 of record NZ_JBTJJV010000004.1, read on the forward strand.
GCTCACCCCGATCCTGTGCTGCGGCGAGGCCCTCGACGTGCGCAGGGAGGGCCGCCAGGTCGAGCACGTCGTCGCCCAGCTGCGCGCCGACCTCGACGGCGTCACCAAGGAGCAGGCCGCCAGCATCGTCATCGCCTACGAGCCCATCTGGGCCATCGGCACCGGCGAGGTCGCGACCCCCGACGACGCCCAGGAGGTGTGCGCGGCCATCCGCACGCTGCTCGCCGAGCTCTACAGCGGCGACGTCGCCGACGGCGTACGCGTGCTCTACGGCGGCAGCGTCAAGGCCGGCAACGTCGCGGCGATCATGGCCCAGGAGGACGTCGACGGCGCGCTCGTCGGAGGCGCGTCCATCGACCCGGCCGAGTTCGCGTCGATCTGTCGCTACCGCGACCACCTGACGACCACCTGACCACCGCCTGACGACGCCGCGTCGACGACCGGGCCCGTTCGGCCGATGGGGGCTCGGGCAGGTATCCTTGCCCGAGCCCCGAAAGACCGGGGGAGCGGCCCACCGGCTGACAAACCCCCGAGATCCCGACGATTTGGAGTGACCCCGTGGATGCGGTTCGCATCGTGCTTCAGGTCCTGCTGGTGCTGTCCAGCCTGGTCCTGACCCTGTTCATCCTGCTGCACAAGGGCAAGGGTGGCGGCCTGTCCGACATGTTCGGCGGGGGCATGTCCACGTCCCTCGGCGGCTCGTCCGTCGCAGAGCGCAACCTCGACCGCTTCACCGTGGCCGTGGCTGCTGTCTGGGCGGCATCCATCATCGGGCTGGGCCTGCTGGCCCGCTTCGCGAGCTGAGAGGACGACAGAGATGGCCAGCGGAAACGCCATTCGTGGAAGCCGGGTCGGCGCCGGCCCGATGGGCGAGGCCGAGCGCGGCGACGCCGCTCCTCGCGTCCACATCTCCTACTGGTGCTCCAACGGGCACGAGACGCGTCCGAGCTTCGCCGAGGAGCCCGGCATGGTGCTGCCCGAGACGTGGGACTGCCCGCGGTGCGGCTTCCCGGCCGGCCAGGACAAGGAGAACCCTCCGGCCCCGCCGAAGGTCGAGCCCTACAAGACGCATCTCGCCTACGTGAAGGAGCGCCGCAGCGACGCCGACGGCGCCGCCATCCTCGACGAGGCCCTGAGCACGCTGCGCGAGCGAGGCCTCATCCAGTGACCTGAGCGTCGCGCCCTCCCGGGCGCCACGCAGCACAGTGCCCGCTCGACGAGAAACACCGTCGAGTGGGCACTGTGCTTTCGGGTGAGGCCGGATCAGCCGAGGCCGGACGCGGCGTCGGCGTCGACGAGCCAGAGCGTGGCGTCGGTGCCGCGCACGCCCGCGGCCGGCAGGTCCCAACGGTCGGCGCCGGGCGCGAGGGCGGCAGCCACCGCCTCGGCCTTGTCGGCGCCCGACACGAGGAACCAGACCTCGTGGCTGCGCTCGAAGCACTCGAACGTCAGGCTCACGCGGTCGGGTGGCGGCTTGGGGGAGTCGTGCACCGCGACGGCGATCGCGTCGGTGATCCTCTGCGCCGGGTGGTGCGGGAAGAGCGAGGCGATGTGCCCGTCGGGACCGACGCCGAAGAGCGCCACGTCCCAGGCCTTCTGGCCGTGCTCGCGGATGGTCTGGGCGTATGCCGTCGCACTGGCCTCGGCGTCTGCGGACGCCTCGGGACCGGCCACCCGGTGCACCTTCGCCGGGTCGAGCCCCAGCGCCGAGAGACCGGCCTCATCGTTCTGGGTGTCGTTGCGGTCGGCATCGCCCGCGGGCAGGTAGCGCTCGTCGCCCCACCACACGCGTACGCGGGACCAGTCGACGGCGGAGCGGCCGGGCACCGTGGTCAGAGACGCGATGATGGCCGAGCCCATCGACCCGCCGGTGAGCGCGAGCTGCGCCTCGGGCCGGCGGGTCTGGGCGTCGATGATCGCGGTCACGAGGCGCGCCGCCGCAGCGTCGGCGAGCGACGCCTTGTCGGGGTGCACGACGACGCGCGGCTCGGCCGTCACGATCCGGCCTCGCGCGCGCTTGCGCGTTTCGTGGCAGCCGCCTTGCGCGTGGTCGACGACCCGGCGGCCGTCCTGCTCGCCGCGGACGCGCGCGTCGACGACGCCCTCGTCGTCCTCCCGGAACCTGCCTTCTTCGCAGCGGACTTCTTCGCGGCGGCCTTCTTCGCAACGGCCTTCTTCGGAGCCGCCTTTCGAGTGCCGGCGGTCGTGGCGGTGCCACCCGCGGCAGAGCTCGCCTGGGCCGCCTTCTTGCGGTCCTTCGCGGCCTGCTTCTCACGCGGCGTCCGCTTGCCGGCCAGCTTGCGCACGGTGGCTGCGCGGACCTCGGCGGTCTCGGCGTGCTCGGGCGGCGCCGAAGCCGTGATCATCGCGCTGGCCTCCTGCGCAGACTCGTCGCGGCTCAGGCGCGCTGCGAGGCGCCGGGACTCGGCAGGGTCGGGGGCCTTGCCGGCCTTGGCTGCTGCGGCAGCGGTGAGGCGCACCGGCTGCAGAGCGCCGAGGCCGTGCAACAGCGCGTCCTCGTACGCGTCGTCCGGGTCGAGGCGGCGCAGCTCGTCCGCCAGGCACTCCGGGAGCTCGCGTCGTGGCAGGCTGATCCGCCGGTCGGGCTGGCCGGTCTGCGACAGGGTCGCCACGGAGTCGCCGGGGCGGACCAGGTCGATGGGCCCGCTCTTGCGCTCGAGGCGCACGGCCGCGATCCCCGAGCCACGCGGCGTGGAGACGCGGTGAACCGGCACCCTGAGGCGCCGCGAGAGCCAGGCGGCGAGCAGGTCGGACGACGGGGAGTCGGGGGCTCCGCTGACGACCGCACCGGTGATCGGCTCGTACGGTGGCTGGTCGAGGGCCGCGGCCAGCAGGCCACGCCAACGCGTGATGCGGGTCCACGCGAGGTCGGTGTCGCCGGGCGCGTACGTCGCCGCACGCTTCTTGAGCATGAGCCGGGGGTTGCGGTGCTCGGCGACGTCGGTGATGCGCCGCTGGGCCATCGCACCGATGGGATCCTTGGCGACGTCGGCCGGGGCCTCGCCCGGCCACCAGGCGACGATGGGGGAGTCGGGCAGCAGCAGAGGGACCACGACGCTGGGGCCGTGGTTGGCGAGGGCGCCGTAGAGCCGCAGCACGACGATCTCGCTCGCGCCGGCGTCGCCGCCGAGCCGGATCTGGGCATCGAGGCGGTTCTTGCCGCGGCGGTCGCCGGCGATGACGACGATGATGCGGCAGGGGTGCTGGCGGCTCGCCTGGTTGGCGACCTCGATGGCGTTCTGCGCGTCGGTGTCCTCGACGACGACGACGAGCGTCAGGACGCGCCCCAGGGCCAGCGCGCCCACCTCGTTGCGCAGACGCACCAGGGTCTTGCTGATGCCGGTGGTGGTGGTGTCGGTCAGGTCGCGGATCACGGCATCCTCCACGTACGTCCGTCGCGTTCGAGCATGCGGTCGGCCGAGGGGGGACCCCACGTGCCGGCCGGGTAGGCCTCCGGCTTGCCGGACTTGGCCCAGTGCCTCATGAGGGGGTCGAGGATGCGCCAGGACGACTCGACCTCCTCGTGCCGGGGGAAGAGCGGTGGGTCGCCCAGCAGCACGTCGAGGATGAGGCGTTCGTAGGCCTCGGGCGACGCCTCGGTGAACGACGAGCCGTAGCCGAAGTCCATCGTCACGTCACGGACCTCCATCTGGGCGCCCGGCACCTTGGAGCCGAAACGCAGGGTGATGCCCTCGTCCGGCTGGACGCGGATGACGATCGCGTTCTGGCCGAGCTCCTCCGTCGCGGTGTGCTCGAACGGCAGGTGAGGGGCCTTCTTGAAGATCACGGCGATCTCGGTGACTCGCTTGCCGAGGCGTTTGCCGGTGCGCAGGTAGAAGGGGACACCCGCCCACCGGCGGGTGTCGACCTCGAGGGTGACGGCGGCGAAGGTCTCCGTCACCGACTTCGGGTCGACGCCGTCCTCCTCGAGGTAGCCGACGACCTCCTCCGCACCCTGCCAGCCACGCGCGTACTGTCCGCGGGCGGCGCCGTTCTCGAGGTCCGCAGGGAGGCGCACCGCCGAGAGCACCTTCTCCTTCTCGGCGCGAAGGTCCTTGGCGTCGAACGAGACCGGCTCCTCCATAGCCGTCAGGGCCAGCAGCTGGAGCAGGTGGTTCTGGATGACGTCGCGAGCGGCACCGATGCCGTCGTAGTAGCCGGCCCGGCCGGCGATGCCGATGTCCTCGGCCATCGTGATCTGCACGTGGTCGACGTAGTTCGCGTTCCACACCGGCTCGAAGAGCTGGTTCGCGAAGCGCAGCGCCAGCAGGTTCTGCACCGTCTCCTTGCCGAGGTAGTGGTCGATGCGGAAGACCGAGTCCGGCGGGAAGACGCCCTCGACGATCTCGTTGAGCTCCTGCGCGCTCTTGAGGTCGTGGCCGAACGGCTTCTCGATGATGACGCGTCGCCAGCTGTCGCCCTCGGCCTTCGTCAGCCCGCACCGTTCGAGCTGCTCGCAGACCGTCGCGAAGAAGCCGGGCGGGATCGAGAGGTAGAAGGCGTGGTTGCCGCCGGTGCCGCGGTCGGCGTCGAGCTCGGCGACGGTCTTGGCGAGCAGGTCGAACGCCGCCGGGTCGTCGAACGTGCCGGGCACGAAGCGGAAGCCCTCCGAGAGGTTGCGCCAGACGTCCTCGCTGAAGGGCGTTCGCGCGTGCTGCTTCACGGCGTCGTGGACGACCTGGCCGAAGTCCTGGGTGGCCCAGTCGCGGCGGGCGAAGCCGACCAGCGAGAAGCCCGGCGGGAGCAGCCCACGGTTGGCGAGGTCGTAGATCGCCGGCATGAGCTTCTTGCGGGCGAGGTCGCCGGTGACCCCGAACAGCACGAGACCGCACGGTCCCGCGATGCGGGGGATGCGCTTGTCCTCGGCCGTGCGCAGCGGGTTGTTGCCGTGCGAGATGCGCGCCGGACTCATGCACGCCCTCCTGCGAGGAGCACCTCGCGCAGCTGTGCCAGCCCGGTGTCGTGGTCGGTGAGGTGGAGTTGCAGGACCGGGCGACCGTGGTCGGCGAGAACCGCTGCGTCGCCGCCGGCCTGCGAGGCGATGAAGTCGCCGAAGGTGAAGTCGCGTCCGGGGATCGCGAGGTCCTCCTTGGGCGCGGTCGTCACCTGCAGGTAGACCCCGACACCCGGACCACCCTTGTGGAACTGGCCGGTCGAGTGGAGGAAGCGAGGCCCCCAGCCGAACGTGACCGGACGCTCGGTGCGACGCGCCAGCGGCACGCGGCACTCGGCCAGGTCGGCGTCGGCGAGGCGGTCGAGGTAGGCCATGACCGCCACGTAGCCCCGGGAGCCGTCGAGCTGCGCGAAGAGCGCGTCGAGGGCCGCCGGGACCGTCCGGGCGTCGCCGAGCCACGAGCCGTCGCCGCCGAGCGCGCGGATCTCGATCGCGCCGTCGGTGGCAGCCGGCGCGGCCGCGGAACCCGTGCCCTGGTCGAGCAGCTCTCGCGCGGCCTTCTTGGCGCTCTCGACGTCGGGCTGGTCGAACGGGTTGATGCCGAGCAGGCGTCCGGCCACGGCCGTCGCGACCTCCCAGAGGAGCAGCTGGGCCCCGAGGGCGCCGCCTACGCGTACCTCTGAGGCGGCGTCGGCTGACGGGGCGTCGTCGTCGGTGTCGGAGCCGACGAGACGCGCGACGGTGATGTCGTCCGCGGGCCACGTCACCTCCGGGTCCTCGTCGCCGCCGACGACCACAGGCAGCACGCCGGTGCCGTTCTTGCCCGTGGACTCGGCGATGAGCTGCTCGGCCCAGTCGGCGAACCCGACGATGCCGGAGCCGTCGTCGACGAGGACGAGCTTGTCGCGGAGCGGGTCGGTGCCACCCATCGCGGCACCGAGGCGCAGCCCCGGGTTGGCGTCGTCGTCGGCGGCGAGGAGGTCGGCCACCGACTCGGCCTCGTCGAGCAGGGCCTCGATGTCAACGCCGGCGAGACCGCTCGGCACCAGACCGAAGGCCGTGAGCGCGGAGTAGCGCCCGCCGACGTTCGGGTCGGCGTTGACGACGCGGTAGCCCTTGTCACGGGACTCCTTGTCGAGCGGGCTGCCCGGGTCGGTGACGACGACGATGCGCGACGCGGGGTCGATGCCCGCGTCGGTGAACGCCTGCTCGTACGCGCGTCGCTGCGAGTCGGTCTCGACCGTCGACCCCGACTTGCTCGACACCACGACGACGGTGCGCTCGAGGGCGTCACCCAGCGCCCGGCGTACGTAGTCGGGGTCGGAGGAGTCGAGGATGACGATCGGCTTGCCCGCGGTCGCGCAGATGACCTCCGGGGCCAGCGACGACCCGCCCATGCCACAGAGCACGACGTGGTCGAGACCGTGCTCGGCGAACGAGTCGCGCATCGCCGCGACCTCGCCGACGAGCGGACGGGACGAGCGCGGAAGACCCACCCACGACAGGCGGATCCGCGACTCCGGCTCGGCCTCGGGGCCCCACAGCGTGGCGTCCTGCGCGAAGAGCTTGCTCGCGACGGAGTCCTCCACGAGGGTCGGCACGTGCCGCCCGATGGCGTCCGCCGCTGCCCCTGACGCGCTGACGGACAGCGAGCTCATGCGGTCACCTTCTCCATCTCTGCCGTGACGCCGTCGAGGAGCTCGCCCCAGGCCTTCTCGAACTTGTCGACGCCCTCGACCTCGAGCAGCTCGACGACCTCGTTGTAGGAGACGCCGACGTTCTCGAGGTCGTCGAGCAGCTTGCTCGCCTCGGCGTAGCCGCCGGTGACCGTGTCGCCCGTGACCTCGCCGTGGTCGGCGGTGGCCTCGAGCGTCTTCTCCGGCATCGTGTTGACGACGCCCGGCGCGACGAGCTCGGTGACGTAAAGGGTGTCGGGGTAGGCGGGGTCCTTGACGCCCGTCGACGCCCACAGCGGGCGCTGCGGGTTGGCGCCGTCGTCGGCCAGCGACTTCCAGCGCGGGGTCGAGAAGACCTCCTCGTAGGCCTGGTAGGCCAGACGCGCGTTGGCGACGCCGGCCTTGCCCTTGAGGGCCTTGGCCTCGTCGGTGCCGATGGCGTCGAGACGCTTGTCGATCTCGGTGTCGACGCGGGAGACGAAGAACGAGGCGACCGAGTGGATCTTGGACAGGTCGTGGCCGTTCGCCTGCGCCTTCTCGAGCCCCTCGAGATAGGCGTTCATGACGGCGCGGTAGCGCTCGAGCGAGAAGATCAGGGTGACGTTGACGCTGATGCCCTCGGCGATCGTGGCCGTGATGGCCGGCAGGCCCGCCTTCGTGGCGGGGATCTTGATGAGGACGTTCGGGCGGTCGACGGCGGCATACATCTGCTTGGCCTGCTCGACGGTCTTGTCGGTGTCATGGGCCAGGCGCGGGTCGACCTCGATGGAGGCACGGCCGTCGACACCCTTGCTCGACTCGTAGATCGGCAGGAACAGGTCGCAGGCCTCGCGCACGTCGGCGGTGGTCAGCTCGAAGACGACGTGCTCGACGTCGTTGCCGTCCTTGGTGAGCCGGGCGAGGTCGTCGTTGTAGCGGTCGCCCTTCGACATGGCCGCCTGGAAGATCGACGGGTTCGAGGTGAGTCCGACGACGTTGCGCTCCTCGATGAGGTCGGAGATCTTGCCGGTCTCGAGGAGGTCGCGCGAGAGGTCGTCGAGCCAGATCGAGACTCCGGCGTCGGAGAGGGCCTTGGTGTTCGGGTTGGTCATGTTCACTTCCCCTTGCTGGTGGCGGATGCGGCAGCCTTCTTCGCTGCCGGGGTGCCGAGCTCGGCACCCATGACATCGGTGGCGGCGCTCTGGGCGGCGCGGGCCGGGTTGGTCTCGGTGACGCCGGGAGCGCTGGTGGCAGCGGCCTTCGCGGCCTTGACGGAGTCCTTGGCCGCCTTGACGACGGCCTCGGCCGTGAGGCCGAACTCGCGGTAGAGCGTCTGGAAGTCGGCGGAGGCGCCGAAGTGCTCGATGCTCACGACGCGGCCGGCGTCGCCGACGATGTCGTGCCAGCCCATGGAGACACCGGCCTCGACGCTGACGCGGGCGCGCACCGACGGCGGCAGCACCTTGTCCTGGTAGGAGCGCGACTGCTTCTCGAACCACTCGCGGCACGGCATCGAGACGACCCGCGCCGAGATCTTCGACTTCTCGAGCTTCTCGGCGGCCTGCACGGCGAGCTGCACCTCGGAGCCGGTGGCGACGATGACGACGTCGGGGTCACCGGCGCGGGACTCCTCGACGAGCACGTAGGCGCCCTTGGCGACGCCGCTCACCTTGCCGTAGGTCGAGCGGTCCCAGGTGGGCACCGGCTGGCGCGTCAGGCAGAGGGCGGCCGGACAGTCGGTGCGGGTGAGGATCTGCGCCCAGGCGGCTGCTGTCTCGTTGGCGTCGGCGGGCCGGACGACGTCGAGCCCAGGGATGGCGCGCAGGGCGGCGAGGTGCTCGATCGGCTGGTGGGTCGGGCCGTCCTCGCCGAGGCCGATGGAGTCGTGGGTCCACACGTAGGTGACGGGCGCCTGCTGGATCGCGGCGAGGCGCACCGCCGGACGCATGTAGTCGGAGAAGACGAGGAAGGTGCCGCCGTAGGGGCGGGTCAGGCCCTCGAGCGCGATCCCGTTGAGGATCATGCCCATTCCGTTCTCACGGATGCCGAAGTGCAGGGTGCGGCCGTAGGGGCCGCCCTTCCACTCGCGGGTCTGCTTGCCGCTGGGGATGAACGACGGCTGACCCTCCATCGTCGTGTTGTTCGACTCGGCGAGGTCGGCCGAGCCGCCCCACAGCTCGGGCATGACGTCGGCGAGGGCGCTCAGCACCTTGCCCGACGCGGCGCGGGTCGCGATGCCCTTGGCGTCGGCGGGGAAGGTCGGCAGGGCCTTGGCGAGGCCGGCGGGCGCCTTGCCGGAGACGACGCGGTCGAGCAGCTCGGCGCGGTCGGGGTTGGCCTTGCGCCACGCCTTGTACGCCTTGTCCCACTCGCGGTGGGCGGCCTTGCCACGCTTGACGACGTGGCGGGCGTGCTTGAGCACGGCCGGCTCGACGACGAAGCTCTTCTTGGGGTCGAAGCCGAGCAGCTCCTTGGTCGCGCCGATCTCGGCGTCACCGAGGGCCGAGCCGTGCGACTTGCCGGTGTTCTGCTTCGTGGGGGCGGGCCACGCGATGATCGTGTGGAGCACGACGAGGGTCGGCTTGTCGGTCACCTTCTCGCCGCTCTTGATCGCGGCGAGAAGGGCGTCGACGTCCTCGACGTAGGTGGCGCCGTCGGCGTCCTTGCGCCAGTCGACCTCGACGACGTGCCAGCCATACGCCTCGAAGCGGGCGGCGACGTCCTCGCTGAACGCGATGTCGGTGTCGTCCTCGATGGAGATCTGGTTGGCGTCGTAGACGACCGTGAGGTTGCCGAGCTCCTGGTGGCCGGCGAGGGCGCACGCCTCGTGCGAGACGCCCTCCTGCATGTCGCCGTCGGAGGCGATGACGTAGACGTTGTGGTCGAACGGGCTGGTGCCGGCCTTGGCGTCGGGGTCGAAGAGCCCGCGCTGGCGGCGCTGCGCCATGGCCATGCCCACGGCCGACGCGAGACCCGAGCCCAGCGGACCGGTCGTGATCTCGACACCGGGGGTGTGGTGGACCTCGGGGTGGCCCGGGGTGAGCGAGCCCCACGTGCGCAGCGACTTGAGGTCGTCGAGCGAGAGGCCGTAGCCCGAGAGGTAGAGCTGGATGTACTGCGTGAGGCTCGAGTGGCCGCACGAGAGCACGAAGCGGTCGCGGCCGAGCCATGTCGGGTCGGACGGGTCGTGCGTCATGACGTTCTGGTAGAGCAGGTACGCGAGCGGGGCCAGCGACATGGCCGTGCCGGGGTGGCCGTTGCCGACCTTCTGCACCGCGTCCGCGGCCAGCAGGCGGGTCGTGTCGACGGCGCGGACGTCGAGGTCGCTCCACCCGGCCTTCTTCGCGGCGGGCAGCGGGAGCCCCGGGTCACGCTGTGCCAGCACGCCCTTCGCCTTCGTCGTCCGCGTGCTGCTGGATCGGGTGGGCTTCTTCGCCTTGGTGGCGGTGCTGGATGCAGCGGTGGGCACGGAACGGGTCTCCTTCGGGAAAACGTGGATCGCGTACGGTCCCGAGCCTAGTCCGTGCGTTGTGAGCGACGACACCTCGCCCGAGGGGCGGTACCGCCCTTGGGCGCGGTGGGGGACCGGGGCGTGTCGACCGGCTCCGGCGACGGTCTAGACTTGCGACGCAATGCTCACGTACCCGACGGGTCGGAGCGACGTACCAGCGGTGAGGATCTCAGTGACAACGGTGGACCCCCGCGCCGACCTGTCGGCGCTGCACGGTCCGGACGGCAGTGGGCTGAAGTTCCTCGTCGGACAGTACGTCTCGCTGATGAAGCCGCGGATCATCGAGCTGCTCCTCATCACCACCATCCCGGTGATGTTCCTCGCCGAGCAGGGCGTGCCCGATCTGTGGCTCGTCGTCGCCACGGTCGTGGGCGGCACGCTGTCGGCCGGCGCGGCCAACACGCTCAACTGCTACATCGACCGCGACATCGACGCGGTGATGCACCGCACGAGCCGGCGCCCCCTGGTGACGGGCACGGTCACCCCGCGCGGCGCGCTCGTGTTCGGCGTCGCCCTCACGGTCGTCTCGACGCTGTGGCTCGGCCTGCTCGTCAACTGGCTCAGTGCGTGGCTCGCGCTCGGTGCGCTTCTCTTCTACGTCTTCGGCTACACGCTGCTGCTCAAGCGGCGCACGGCCCAGAACATCGTCTGGGGCGGCGCGGCCGGCTGCATGCCGGTGCTCATCGGCTGGTCGGCGGTGACCGACTCGCTGAGCTGGTCGGCCTTCATCCTCTTCATGGTCATCTTCTTCTGGACGCCGCCGCACTACTGGCCGCTGTCCATGCGCTACAAGGACGACTACACGGCGGCGCACGTGCCGATGCTGCCGGTCGTCGAGCGCTTCGTCGTCGTGGCCAAGCAGGTCGTGGCGTACTCCTGGGCGATGGTGCTGACGTCGCTGGCGCTCATCCCCGTCCAGCAGGTCGGCTGGGTGTACGCCGTCGCGGCCGTCGTCTCGGGCGCGCTGTTCCTGGGTGAGGCGCACCGCCTGCTGTCGCGGGCCCGCGCGGGGGCGGCGGAGGACGTGCTCAAGCCGATGCGGCTGTTCCACTTCTCCATCACGTACCTGACGATCCTCTTCGTCGGCGTCGCCCTCGACCCCATCTGGCACCTCCCGCTCCCGTTCTTCTCCTGAGCTCAGAGCCTTAGCCAGACCGATTCCCGCGCCGAACGCGGTGTTTCGGTGGGGGCGGGCGGGGCGGGTCAGGTCGTGACGGGGGTGCCGCCCTCGAGGTAGAGGGTGCCGCCGGTGTGGCCGTGGAGCACCGTGAGCAGGCGCTCGTTGTAGGGCGCCACCCGCCCGGACCAGTCGCCCGGCGAGGTCCAGTGCAGGGCCCGGATCTCGCGGGCCTGCAGGTGCGCCCGCTCGACGACCGAGGAGTCGACGGTGCCGAGGTCGAACACGAACACCGTGGCGTCGGTCCAGCCGTGGAGGGCGGGGAGCCAGTTGACCGCCAGCAGCGCCCCGGCGCGCACCTCGAGGTCGAGCTCCTCGCGGACCTCGCGCACGACGCAGGCCGCGGGCGACTCGTGCCGGTCGACGACGCCGCCCGGCAGGTCCCACTCGCGCTTGTAGACGAGCTCGCAGAGCAGCAGCTCGCCGCCGGGCGAGCGCAGCACCCCCTGGGCGATCGCCCGCTTCGTCGGCAGGGTCGAGTCGAGCATCGCCGTGAAGCCGTCGCGCGTGTCGGGGTGCGCGTCGTCTCGGCGCCGTCCGAGCACGACGGTGTCCTGGCGTATGCCGCCCAGGGTCGCGTTGCCGCGCAGCAGACCCTCGCGACGCAGCCCGGCCCGCAGCGCGGTGCGCAAGGAGGCGCGGTTCTCCGGGTTGACGTGGGCCTCGACCCGCTCGAGGTCGAGGGCGTCGAAGGCCCACTCGACGAGGACGCGCACGGCGCGCCAGGCGAGGCCCTGGCCACGGTAGGGCGCGTACACGGCCCACGAGAGGACGCCGACGCCCGGGTCGGCGACCCGCACGTCGACCGTGCCGGCTGCGCGTCCACGCCACTCGACGAGGAAGGTCGCCTTGCGGCGTTCGGTCCACTCGACGCCGGTCTGCGCTATCCAGTCGAGGTGCTGCTGCTCGGGCGGCACGACATCGGGGTTGTCGAACCAGCGTGCGATCTCGGCGTCGTGCAGGGCGCGGGTGGTGTCGCTGTCGTCGGGTGCCCACGGCCTCAGCACGAGGTCGCCGTCGCGCAGGGTGGGCTGGTCGGTCACGGACCCAGCCTAGGCAGCACGACCGCCGGACGGGTGCGTGGGCGACAGCCCGTCAGACCGGGTGGCGCCGAGTGGCGAGGACCCCGAACGTCAACGTGACGACGAGCAGGCTCGCGCCCAGCATGTGCACCAGCACGAGGAGCTCGGGCAGCTTGGTGAAGTACTGGACGTAGCCGATGACGCCCTGGGCGACGGTGACGACGAGCACCATGTCCCACGCGCGCTTCGCCTCGTCGGTCGTCGCCGTGATGCGCACCGCGACGAGGGTGGCGATGACGAGCCCGCAGAAGAGCATCACCGCGTCGGCGTGCATCCACGACACGAAGCGCGGGTCGAAGCCGGTGCGTGCGGGCCGGTCGGCGTCTCCGGAGTGCGGTCCCGAACCGGTCACGATCGTGCCCAGGAGGAGCACGACGGCCCCGACGGCGCTGGTGCCCAGGGCGAGCCTGCGGGCGAGCGGGTGGACGACGAGCTCGCCCGGACCGGACACGTCGTCGCGGGCGCCGCGCACGAGCGCGGTCGACAGGGCCACGAGCACCATCGAGAGCAGGAAGTGCCCCATGACCGTCCACGGGTTGAGCCCGGTGAGGACGGTGATGCCGCCGAGAACGGCCTGCGCCGGGATGCCGGCGAGCACGCCGATCGCCACGGCGTGCAGGCGTCGGCGCTGCGGCCACGTCGTGAGCACGACGTAGAGCGACACGAGCGCGAGGATGCCGACCACACCCGTGAGCGTGCGGTTCCCGAACTCGACGAGGTCGTGGTAGGCGCTCTCGGGGGTGCGTACCGGCGTGAAGGAGCCCGGCTGGCACTCGGGCCAGGTGCTGCAGCCCAGGCCGCTGCCGGTGAGGCGCACGATGCCGCCGGTGACGACGATGCCGACCTCGCCGACGAGGTTGGCCAGCAGGAGGGGCCGGACCCAGCGGGCGGGTGCGGCCGGGAGGCGGCCCGCGGCGCGCGCGAGGCGGCTCTCTCCGGGGGTGGGTTCGGCGCCCGTCAGGGTGGGGGTGGAGGACACCCCGCAAGGGTATGCCGCCGGGTCGGGAGCGCCGAATCCGCGGCTGGGGTGCCGGTCGGGCCCCCGGGTGCGGTCAGGCCAGCCCGTTCCAGACGACCGTGGAGCCCGCGTGGCCCGCGATGACGACCGTGACGACCGCGGCGATCGCCGACAGGACCACGAGCGTGCCGATGAGCATGTCGAAGGCGTGGCCCCGAGGAGCCTCCTCCTGCGGCGGCCGGGCGAACCAGAGCGCCACGAGCGTCAACGCCATGAAGAGGAGGCAGAAGAGACGGGCTCGGCTGCCCCACTCGGTGTGGGTGTTCAGCAGGTCGAAGTTCGTCGTGCTTGCGCGGGCCTGGGAGACCCGGCGCTGCAGTGCCTCGCCGCTCTCGGCGGCCACGAAGGCGGAGACCCCCGCGATCACGGCACCCGCCGCGGTGGGCCAGCGCAGCATCCGCCGCCAGGCGGGCCGCACGACGTAGGCGACGGCGCTCAGAGCGGCGAGCGGCACGAGCACCACGACGGCATGGATCACGAGGGCGTGCACGGGGAGACCGAGGATGATGTCGAACACGCCGCCTCCAGGCTCGTCGGGTCGTCGGACGGTCGACCCGCCCACGCTGCGGTCAGTCTGTCTGGTTCAGTCGTCGAAGCGGAACAGACGCGCCGCGAGCGCTGTCGACACCACTCCCCACCCGAGGACGACGAGGAGGGCGAGAAGGTTCAGGTCGCCGTCGACGAGCGCCGAGCGCAGACCGTCACCGAGTCCCGCTGAGGGCAGGAACGCCACGACGTCGCCGACGGTGGCCGGCAGCTCGGTGCGGGGCACGATGACCCCGCCCACGCCGAGCAGCAGCACCCAGACGAGGTTGGCGATCGCGAGCACGGCCTCGGCGCGCAGGGTGCCCGCGAGCAGGAGGGCGAGCGCGACGAAGGCCCACGTGCCGGCGACGACGAAGAGGACGGCATACGCGATGCCGGCGGCTGCCGGTCGCCATCCCAGCACGAGGCCGAGGACGGCGATCACGGCGAGCTGGACGACCTCGACCGCGAGAGTGGCGAGCACCTTGCCGGCGACGAGTCCGCCGCGACCGAGCGGGGTGACGCCGAGGTAGCGCAGCACCGCGTAGCGACGGTCGAAGCCCGTCGAGATCGCCTGCGCCGTGAAGGCGGCCGAGATGACGCACAGGGCGATGACGCCGGCGGTGGCGACGTCGACCCGTCGACCCGCGCCGAGCGACGGCGAGGCGGTGACGCTCAACCCGACGAGGGCGAGCGAGGGGAGCACGAGCGAGACGAGCAGCTGCTCCCCGTTGCGCAGCAGGCTGCCGAGCTCGAAGCCGGCCTGGGCGAGCACCCGTCGACGGGGCGCTGCCGCGCGAGAGGGGGTCGTGGTGGCGTCGGTGGTCACGCGGCTCCCTTGCGGGTGAGGCTGAAGTAGACGTCCTCGAGCGGCCGCCCGCCCGTCACGGAGTCGGGCGTGCCCTCGGCGACGGTGCGGCCGGCGTTCATGATGACGAGGTGGTCGGCGAGGCGCGCGGCCTCCTCGAACGAGTGCGTCGTGACGACGACGGTCGTGCCGGCGTCGCGCTGCTCGGCGACGAGGTCCCACACGTCGAGTCGACCGTGAGGGTCGAGGCCGGCCGCGGGCTCGTCCAGGAAGAGCACCTCCGGGCGGCCGAGGAGCGACGCGGCGAGCGCCAGCCGCTGCTTCTGGCCGCCGGAGAGCCGGCGCACGGTGGTGGACGCGAAGTCGGTGACCCCGAGGCGCTGGGCCACGGCCTCGACGTCGACGGGGTCGGCGTAGAGGCGCGAGAGGTGGTGGAGCAGGCGCAGTGGTTTGGTGCCGTTGGGCAGGCCCCCGGACTGCAGCATCACGCCGACGCGGGCGCGGTGGTCGGCGTCGCCGAGCCACGGGTCGGTGCCGAGCACGCGGACCGTGCCGCGGTCGGGGCGGCCCAGTCCGACCGCGCACTCGATGGCGGTCGTCTTGCCCGCTCCGTTCGGACCGAGCACGGCCGTGATGCGGCCGGTGGGCGCCGTCCAGGTCAGGCCGTCGAGCGCCGTGACCCGACCGAACGCGCGGTGCAGGCCGGACAGTGTCACCGCGTCGGTCATGGCCCATGAGTCTAGGCTCGGTGCCGACGCCCCCCGTACCCGCCTCGACCCTGACGGAGACCCCACCCGTGAAGATCGACCCAGCCGCCAAGCCCTTCACCCTGATGGCGGCCGTGCCGACCGTGATCGCCGCGCTGGCCAGACGCCCGCGCACGACGGCCGCCCTCGGCCTGCTGACCGCGGGGGTGACCCTGTTCTTCCGCGACCCCGACCGCACCCCCGACCGCGCACCGGTCGCCGACCCCGACGTCATCCTCGCCCCGGCCGACGGCATCGTCATGCACGTCGGCGAGCCGCAGCCCGGCATCGCCCCGCCCGGCCAGTGGCAGCAGGTGAGCATCTTCCTGTCGCTGCTCGACGTGCACATGAACCGATCGCCCTACGGCGGCCGCGTGATCGACGTCACCCACACGCCCGGCCGGTTCCTCGCCGCCTACCGCGCCGAGAGCGCGACGAAGAACGAACGCAGCGAGATCATCGTCGAGCGCGTCGTCGCCGGCCGACCGCGCCGCATCATCTACCGACAGCTCGTCGGACAGCTCGCCCGCCGCATCGTCACCCGCATCGAGCCGGGCGACGAGATCGCGACGGGGGAGCGCATGGGGCTGATGAAGTTCGGCTCGCGCATGGACGTGTTCGTGCCGCCGGAGGTGCAGCTCGAGGTCTCCAAGGGCAAGCGCGCCATCGGCGGGGAGACGGTGCTCGGGCGCTTCCCGGCCGCGGACCCGTCGTGAACGGCGATCCCGCGGGCGACGCGGCACTCTCCGACGGCGCGGCCCTCTCCGACGGCGCGGCCCTCTCCGACAGCGCGGAGCGCCCCCGTCGCCGCGACCGGGTGACCCGACGCATCCGCCTCGTCTCCGCCACCGGCGCCCGGGTCATCCCGCTCGACCGGCTCAACCCGCGCGTGCGTGCGCGGGCGACGCTGCCCAGCCTCTTCACGCTCGGCAACATGCTCTGCGGGTTCTCTGCCGTGCTCTTGTCGTTCCAGGGGCACTTCCGGGCGGCGGCGGTGCTCGTCGGCGTCTCCATCGTGCTCGACATCTGCGACGGCGCCGTGGCCCGCGCCGTCGGCGCCATCACGCCGTTCGGGCTCCAGTTCGACTCGCTGGCCGACCTCATCTCGTTCGGCATCGCGCCGGCGGTGCTCGTCTACACGTGGGCGCTGCCGGCCCACCCGGTGTGGGCGTGGGCGGGTGCCATGTTCTGGCTGGCGTGCGCGGCCTACCGCCTGGCGCGGTTCAACGTCACCATCGACCCGCTCGCCGACAAGCGCTACTTCGTCGGTCTCGCAAGTCCCGGCGCGGCCGGTGTCGTCATCGCCACGGTGATGGCCATCGGCGAGCCGCTCTACGACTGGGCGCCGCTGCTGCCCATCGCGGCCGGCGTCGTCCCTGCCGCGCTGATGGCCTCGTCCTTCCGCTTCCGCTCGTTCCGCGACCTGCTGTCCCCGCGGCACCTGCGCATCTCCGTGCCGCTCGCGGTGGTCATCGTCATCGGCCTCGTCTTCGTGCCCGGCATCACGGGGATGGTGATCGCGTACGGCTACGTGCTCACCTGCCCCCTCGGCTGGCTCACGGCGCCACTGCGCCGGCGGTGGTTCGGCCCCGGGGCCGTGGCCCCGCCGCGCACCCGCCTGCCGTCGGTGATCATGCCGCCGGAAGCCGACGAGGCCGACGACGACGATGACGATGACGACGCCTGCGACGACGAGATCGACGTCGACCACGACGACGACGACGAGGACGACGACGAGCGCCCGGCCGGTTAGGCGCACCTAACTGGAGTGCGGCGACCAATTACGTCACAATGGTGTGGTGTTTATCGGTGAGCACGCACCCCGTGAGACGAAGGACGGCGACGACGGCCAGCACGTCACGCCGCTCGAGTCCCGCACGCGCTCCCGCGTCCTGCACATGGTCTCGGCCGACGGGCCGATCACGGCCGCCGAGCTCGGCCGTCACCTCGACCTGACACCCGCCGCCGTACGCCGTCACCTCGACGCGCTCGTCGAGCAGGGTGCCGTCGTGCCCCACGAGCCCACGAGTGGGCGGCGCGGGCGCGGACGCCCGGCGCGCGCGTACGTCGTCTCCGAGATCGGCCACGGCGCCCTCGAGGCCGACTACGACTCCCTCGCCGTCGAGGTGCTGCGCTACCTCGAGGCCAACGCGGGGGCCTCGGCCGTCACCGACTTCGCCCGCACGCGCGTGGCCGCGCTCGAGGAGCGGTATGCCGCCCGGCTGGCCGACGCCGGCGACGACCCGAGCGAGCGCACGGCGGTGCTCGTCGAGGCGCTGAGCGAGGACGGCTTCGCGGCCACGGCACGCCCCGTCGGGGCCGGGGGCCTGGCCGGCGTGCAGCTCTGCCAGGGACACTGCCCGGTGCAGCACGTCGCCACCGAGTTCCCTGCCTTCTGCGAGGCCGAGACCGACGCCTTCTCGCGCCTGCTCGGCGTGCACGTCCAGCGCCTCGCCACCCTCGCGGGCGGCCACCACGTCTGCACCACCTTCGTCCCGACCGGTGGGATCGCGCGGAAGAGCGCCGACCCCTCCGGTGTTGCCCCCAGCACGCCCCCACGAACCGACACGCTCACGCACGTCAAGGAAGGTTCCTCATGACCACCCACATCGAAGAGCTGAACCCCGGCCTCAAGGGCATCGGCACCTATGAGTACGGCTGGGCCGACAGCGACGTGGCGGGCTCCTCGGCTCGTCGCGGCCTCAACGAGGACGTCGTCAAGGACATCTCCGCGCGCAAGAGCGAGCCCGAGTGGATGACGAAGCTGCGCCTCAAGGGCCTGTCGCTCTTCGGCAAGAAGCCCATGCCGTCGTGGGGCTCCGACCTCACCGGCATCGACTTCCAGAACATCAAGTACTTCGTGAAGTCCACCGAGAAGCAGGCGGCGTCGTGGGACGACCTGCCCGAGGACATCAAGAACACCTACGACCGTCTCGGCATCCCCGAGGCCGAGAAGCAGCGCCTCGTCGCCGGCGTCGCCGCCCAGTACGAGTCCGAGGTCGTCTACCACCAGATCCGTGAGGACCTCGAGGAGAAGGGCGTCATCTTCCTCGACACCGACACCGCCCTCAAGGAGCACGAGGACATCTTCCGCGAGCACTTCGCGACGGTGATCCCGGCCGGCGACAACAAGTTCGCCGCGCTCAACACGGCCGTGTGGTCCGGTGGCTCGTTCATCTACGTGCCCAAGGGTGTCCACGTCGACATCCCGCTCCAGGCGTACTTCCGCATCAACACCGAGAACATGGGCCAGTTCGAGCGGACGCTGATCATCGCCGACGAGGACTCCTACGTGCACTACGTCGAGGGCTGCACGGCGCCGATCTACAAGTCGGACTCGCTGCACTCCGCGGTCGTCGAGATCATCGTCAAGAAGAACGCCCGGGTGCGCTACACGACCATCCAGAACTGGTCCAACAACGTCTACAACCTCGTCACCAAGCGCGCCACCTGCGAGGAGGGCGCGACGATGGAGTGGATCGACGGCAACATCGGCTCCAAGGTGACGATGAAGTACCCCGCCGTCTTCCTCATGGGCGAGCACGCCAAGGGCGAGACGCTGTCGATCGCCTTCGCCGGCGAGGGCCAGCACCAGGACACCGGCTCGAAGATGGTCCACGCCGCTCCCAACACGAAGAGCTCGATCATCAGCAAGTCGGTCGCCCGTGGTGGCGGTCGTGCGAGCTACCGCGGCCTCGTGCAGGTGCTCGAGGGCGCCTCCCACTCGGCCTCGACGGTGCGCTGCGACGCGCTGCTCGTCGACACGATCAGCCGCTCCGACACCTACCCCTACGTCGACATCCGCGAGGACGACGTCTCCATGGGCCACGAGGCCACGGTCTCGAAGGTGTCCGAGGACCAGCTCTTCTACCTGATGTCGCGCGGCATGGCCGAGGACGAGGCCATGGCGATGATCGTGCGCGGCTTCATCGAGCCGATCGCGCGCGAGCTGCCGATGGAGTACGCCCTCGAGCTCAACCGCCTCATCGAGCTGCAGATGGAAGGAGCCGTCGGCTGATGAGCCTGCTGGCTGACACGACCACTGACAGCACCGAGACCACCGCAACCCCCGACACCCAGCAGAGCGAGACCACGGTGCCCGACGCCGCCCCGACCGCCACCATCTCCGGCGCCTCCGCGCACACCGACTCGGCCGCCGCCTTCGTGCCCGACCAGTCGCGCGCCGAGCGCACCGCGTCGTTCGACGTCGCCGACTTCCCGCTGCCCACGGGCCGCGAGGAGGACTGGCGCTTCACGCCGGTGAAGAAGCTCGGCGGGCTGCTCGCCGAGGGCGTCACCGGTTCGGTCGACGTCACGACCCGCCTCCCCGAGGGCGTCACGACCTCGGCCATCAGCGCGGCCGACGCCCAGGGGCTCGGCATCCTGCCCCCGCAGGACCGTGCTGCCGTGGTCGCCGGTGCGGCTGCCGACGGCGCGCTGCTGCTCGACATCCCGGCCGAGGCCGAGCTCGACGAGCCGGTCCGCATCTCGCTCGTCGGCCGGGGCGGCGAGCCCGCCCACGGCCACCTCGTCGTGCGCGCCGGCCGCTTCTCCAAGGCGACCGTCGTCGTCGAGCACACCGGCACCGGGCACTACTCGCAGCTGCTGTCGGTCGTGACCGGCGACGGCTCCGACCTCACCGTCGTGTCCGTGCAGCGCTGGGCCGACGACGCCCACCACCTCGCGCAGCACGACGCGCTCGTGGGTCGCGACGCCCGCTACAAGCACCTGTCGGTGACGCTCGGCGGCGAGATCGTGCGCGTCAACGCGAACGTGCGCTACGCCGGCCCCGGCGGCGACGCGACGCTCCTCGGCGTCTACTTCGCCGACGCGGGCCAGCACCTCGAGCACCGCTCGTACATCGACCACAACGCCGCCCACTGCAAGAGCCGCGTCACCTACAAGGGCGCCCTCCAGGGTGAGACGGCCCGCACGGTCTGGGTCGGCGACGTGCTGATCCGCGCCGAGGCCGAGGGCACCGACACCTACGAGCTCAACCGCAACCTGATCCTCACCGACGGGGCCCGGGCCGACTCGGTGCCCAACCTCGAGATCGAGACCGGTGAGATCGAGGGGGCCGGGCACGCCTCCGCCACAGGGCGTTTCGACGACCTGCAGCTCTTCTACCTGCAGTCGCGCGGCATCAGCGAGGACGAGGCGAAGCGCCTCGTCGTGCGCGGCTTCTTCGCCGACATCATCCGGGAGATCCCGCTCGCCGACCTGCGCGACGAGGTCACCGCCGCCATCGAGGAGGAGCTGGCCACGACGGCCTACGCGGCTCCCACCCAGCAGACCCCCAGCCTCACGAACAAGGAGAACTGACCCAGATGAGCACGCTCGAGATCAAGGGACTGACGGTCTCGGTCGAGACCGAGGACGGCCCCAAGGAGATCCTGCGCGGGGTCGACCTCACCGTGAAGTCGGGAGAGACCCACGCGATCATGGGCCCCAACGGCTCCGGCAAGTCGACGCTGGCCTACAGCATCGCCGGCCACCCGAAGTACACCGTCACCGGCGGCACCGTGACGCTCGACGGCGAGGACGTCCTCGCGATGAGCGTCGACGAGCGCGCCCGCGCCGGGCTCTTCCTCGCGATGCAGTACCCCGTCGAGGTCCCCGGTGTGACGGTGAGCAACTTCCTGCGCACCGCCAAGACGGCCGTCGACGGCGAGGCCCCGAAGCTGCGCACCTGGGTCAAGGACGTCAAGGAGGCCATGGGCAACCTGCGCATGGACCCCGCGTTCGCCGAGCGCAACGTCAACGAGGGCTTCTCCGGTGGCGAGAAGAAGCGCCACGAGATCCTCCAGATGGAGCTGCTCAAGCCCAAGGTGGCCGTCCTCGACGAGACCGACTCGGGTCTCGACGTCGACGCGCTCAAGATCGTGTCCGAGGGCGTCAACCGTGCCAAGGACGCCAGCGACCTCGGCGTGCTGCTCATCACGCACTACACGCGCATCCTGCGCTACATCAAGCCCGACTTCGTGCACGTCTTCGTCGACGGCAAGATCGTCGAGGAGGGTGGCCCCGAGCTGGCCGACCGCCTCGAGGACGAGGGCTACGACCGCTACCTCGCTGCCGCGCCCGCGGCGGCCGTGGAGGCCTGAGCCGCATGACGCAGGTCCTGCCGTTCACGGACGGGGAGCTCGCCGCGATCCGCGGCGACTTCCCCATCCTCGCGCGGACCGTGCGCGACGGCAGGCCGCTCGTCTACCTCGACTCGGGGGCGACGTCGCACAAGCCGGCGCCGGTCCTCGACGCCGAGCGCGCCTTCTACGAGCAGCACAACGCGGCGGTCCACCGTGGCGCGCACCAGCTCGCCGAGGAGGCCACCGACGACTTCGAGGCGGCCCGGGCGACCATCGCGTCGTTCATCGGAGCGCCGGCCGACGAGGTCGTCTTCACGAAGAACGCGACCGAGGCGCTCAACCTCGTCGCGTACGCCTTCTCGAACGCCGCGCCCACCGACGAGCCCAAGGACGACCGCTTCGTCCTGGGGCCGGGTGACGAGGTGCTCGTCACGGAGATGGAGCACCACGCCAACCTCGTGCCGTGGCAGGAGCTCTGCCGGCGCACGGGTGCGACCCTGCGCTGGGTGCCGGTGGGTGGCGACGGCGCGCTCGACGTGTCGGGCCTCGACGACCTGCTCAGCGAGCGCACCAAGGTCTTCGCGTTCACGCACGTGTCCAACGTGCTCGGCACCGTCAACCCCGTCACCGAGCTCGCGCGGCGTGCGCACGCCGTCGGGGCGCTCGTCGTCGTCGACGCGTGCCAGTCGGTGCCGCACCTCGCGGTCGACGTGGCGACGCTCGGCGCCGACTTCATCGCCTTCAGCGGCCACAAGATGTACGGCCCGATGGGCGTCGGCGTGCTCTGGGGTCGGGCCGAGCTGCTCGACGTCATGCCCCCGTTCCTCACGGGCGGCTCGATGATCGAGCTCGTCACCATGGAGCGCTCGACCTACGCCCCGGCGCCCCAGAAGTTCGAGGCCGGCGTCCCCAACGCCGCCCAGGCGGTGGGCCTCGCGGCCGCCGTCCGGTGGGTCGAGGGTCTCGGCATCGACCGCATCCACGCCCACGAGGCGACCCTCGTCGACCTGCTCCAGCGCGGTCTGGCCGAGCGCCCCTGGGTCCGTGTCGTCGGCCCCCCGGTCGGCGAGCCCCGCGGTGGCGCCGTCGCGTTCGTCGTCGACGGCGTGCACGCCCACGACGTCGGCCAGGTGCTCGACGACGCCGGCGTGGCCGTCCGCGTGGGCCACCACTGCGCGTGGCCCCTGCACCGCGCGCTCGGGGCCACCGCCACGACCCGCGCCTCGTTCGCGGTCCACAACACGGTCGCCGACGTCGAGGTGCTGCTCGCGGCCCTCGACCGGGTTCCTGCGATCTTCGGCATCGACGTGTCCGACACCGAGCCCGACGCTGACCTCGATGTCGGGCAGGGCGCGCGCGCCCTGCGCGGCGAGCACGAGAGCAGGAAGGAGGCCAGCTGATGGATCTCTACCAGGAGCTGATCCTCGAGCACTCGAAGCGTCCCCACCACACCGGCCTGCGTGAGCCGTTCGACGCCGAGGTGCACCACATCAACCCGACCTGCGGCGACGAGGTCACCCTCCGCGTCGACGTCACGGGCACCGGTCCCGACGCGGTCGTGACCGACGTCTCCTACCAGGCGCAGGGCTGCTCGATCTCGGTCGCGAGCTCGTCCGTGCTCGCCGAGGAGGTCATCGGTCACCGTGTCTCCGAGGCGCTCGAGACGTTCGAGGCGATGAAGGCCATGCTCACGTCCAAGGGCAAGGTCGCCGGCGACGAGGACCTCATCGGCGACGGCGTCGCCTTCGCGGGCGTCTCGAAGTACCCGGCTCGCGTCAAGTGCGCGCTGCTCGGCTGGACCGCGTTCACCGACGCCCTGGCCCGCGCCGGCGTCGACATCTCGACGTCCACCAACACGAGTTCTACCTCCCCCCAAGGAGTTTCGTCATGACCCAGACAGTCCCCGCGTCCACCCCGCCCAACGTGGCCGATGTCGAGGAGGCCATGCGCGACGTCGTCGACCCCGAGCTCGGCATCAACGTCGTCGACCTCGGCCTCGTCTACGGCATCACCGTCGACGCACAGTCCCACGCCGTCATCGACATGACGCTCACGTCTGCGGCCTGCCCGCTCACCGACGTCATCGAGGACCAGACGGCCCAGGCACTCGAGGGGCTCGTCGCCACGCACCGCATCAACTGGGTGTGGATGCCGCCGTGGGGCCCCGACAAGATCACCGAGGACGGCCGCGAGCAGCTGCGCGCACTCGGCTTCAACCTCTGATCGCCGACACCTGCGGCTCGTGACGCGCGTCATCGAGGTCGACCCCGACCGGTTCGACCGGTGGATGGCCGGCTTCGCCGAGCGCCACGGGCCCTACGACGCCGCCGAGGAGACCACTCCCGGCGGCGTCGTCGTGTCTGCACGCGCCGCTGACGGGTCGACCGTCGTGGCCACGCCGTTCGTCCACGACCCCTTGGGCGTCGTGCTGGTGAGACGCGGCGGGTATGCCGTCGCCCTGGCCCACGACGGCGTCCTCGTCACCTCGAAGGTCGGCAGCCGGCACGTGCAGTCGCGCACGGCCGCCGGCGGCTGGTCGCAGCAGCGTTTCGCCCGGCGTCGCGGCAAGCAGGCCGACGAGCTCGTCGACGCCGTCGTCGCGCACGCGCGGAGGGTGCTGCTCGGGGACGACGAGTCGCCGCCCGCGGGCGCGGACGGCATACCTCGTGGGCTCGTCGTCGGGGGAGACCGGGCGCTCGTGCGCGAGGTCGTCGGTGCGCACGCCCTCCGGGCCCTCGCGGGTCTGCCGGTGCGCGAGCTCTACGACCTGCCAGACCCGAGGCGCGACGTCCTCGAGACCGCCCTCCGACGCGGCCGTGCCGTGCGGATCGAGCTCACCGAGACCCCCTGAGAGGGTCAGCTGACGGTGTCGACGCCGAAGGTGTTGCACTGGTTGATGTCGCCGGTCTGCCAGCCCTGCGTGAACCAGTTCATGCGCGCCTCGGCCGAGCCGTGCGTCCAGTTCTCGGGAGTGACGCGGCCCTGCATCTTCTCCTGGATGCGGTCGTCGCCGACGGCCGACGCCGCGGAGAGCGCCGACTGGATGTCCTGCTCGGTGATGGCCTTGAGCAGCGGCGTGCCGCTGGCATCGGTCGTCTCGGTGGCGTGCTTGACCCAGGTGCCGGCGAGGCAGTCGGCCATCAGCTCGACCCGCACGGCGCCGGAGTTGGGGCCCTGGGGGTCCTGCTGGGCCCGGTTGAGCAGGCCGAGCAGGTTCTGGATGTGGTGGCCGTACTCGTGCGCGATGACGTACTCCTTGGCGAGCTGGCCGCCGTCGGCGCCGAACTTGCTCTCCAGCTCCTGGAAGAAGCTCGCGTCGACATAGACCTTGGAGTCGAGCGGGCAGTAGAAGGGACCGACCTGGGAGTTCGCGACACCGCAGCCCGACCGCGTCTGGCCCTGGTAGATCACCGTCTTCACCGGCTCGTAGTTCATCTGGTACTTGGGCAGCGTCTTCTGCCAGTAGTCCTGGACGCTGTTGACCGTGGCGACGATGAGGCACACGTCGTTCTTGTTGGCGTCGGCGCCGGTCTTGCACTGCGAGAACTCGCCCTGGTTCACCTGGCCGGCCGCCGCGACCTGGCTGCTGTCGAGCTGCTGGGAGGGGAGGCCGCCGGCCGAGCCGCCGGAGTCACCGCCGCCGAGGATCTTGCCGCCGCCGAAGATCAGCATGAGGACGAGCAGGATGAGTCCGCCGATGCCGCCTCCGACCTGGATGCCACCGGGGAAGCCGCCGCCCCCGCCACCGCCGCCCCCGAAGCCGCCGCTCCCGCCGCTCTCGACCTGCGAGGTGTCGAGCTGGGCGTTGTCGTTGAAGCTCATGTCACCGCTCCTCGGGATCGGGACCGGGTGCTCCCCGGTCCGGTCGAGATCACCCTAGTGCGCGGTGTCTCTGATTCATGCTGTGCTGCACGGGGGTCGTACCCGCTGCGCCCGCTCGCGGTGCGCCGTGCCGGCCGCGGAGGTCGTGCCGACCGCGAGAGCCGTTCGGCCAGGGCCACCGTGGCGTCGACGAGGGCTGGTGAACCCTGCACCTCGAAGTCGAGCGGCGTGACGGCGAGCTGGCGGGCGTACCAGTCGGGGCTGTCGGTCGTGGCTCGCAGCAGCACCCCGCCCTCGGCGGCCTCGAGGTGGCCCAGACTGCGCGGCACCCAGCGGGCGGTGTCGTCGAACGTCTCGCGGAAGAGCACCTCGACGGGGTGGCGCCACCCCTGCGAGAGGTGCTCCTCGAGCGCGCGGAGGGCGTCGAGGTCGGGCGGTGGGGTGAAGGCCTGCGAGGTCGTGAAGACCGACGTGATGCGGTCGACGCGCAGGGCCCGGACAGCCTGGCGCGTGTGCGAGTAGCCGAGGAGGTACCACCGGCTGTGGCGCAGCACCACGGCCCACGGGTCGACCTCCATGGGCCGTTCGGTCTCGGGGCCGAGCCGGTAGGTGAGGTGGACGCGTCGGGCCTTCGTGCAGGCCTCGACGAGCTGGCCCGTGACCGCCGCGTCGACCCGGCGGGTCTCCTCCGGGGGCGGACCGGGGTCACGCCGCACGGCCCGCAGCGGTTCGGCGACGGGGCGGGGGAGCACGCGCAGGATCTTCGACAGGGCGGCTCCGACGAGCTCGGTCGGGTCGGCGGCGTCCCGATGGCCTTCGAGCACGGCCTGGACCAGCCCCAGGGCCTCGGCGGCCGAGAACATGAGCGGCGGCAGGCGCAGCCCGCGGCCGACCCGGTAGCCGCCGCTCGGTCCCGTGGCCGACTCGATCGGGAGCTCGGCCTCGCGGAGGATGGCGACGTAGCGACGGGCTGCCCGCTCGGTCACGCCGAGCAGCTCCCCGAGGCGCTGCGCCGTGATGCCGGGGGAGTCCTGGATCGCCTCCAGGGCGAGCAGGGCCCGGGCGGTCGGGCTCGTGTCGTGCCGCATGTCGTGTCCTCGTTCCGGACGATTCCCGTCCGGGACGACGCTACCGCGGTGTGGTGCGGCTGCCGGGCCGTGCGCCCTCACGGGCCACGGCTGCCTGCAGTGCTTGCGCAACTCTTGCGAAAAGCCTGCGGACAACTAGCAAGAACCGGACAATTCGGAGGGTCGTCGTCCTAGTGTCCGGAGTCATCACATGGTCCCCTCGCCCCGCACCCGCCGTCCTCGCCGCGCCATCGGTCGCGTCGCCGGCTCGCTGCTCGTCGCCGTCGGCGTGGCGGCAGCGGCCCTGGCGATCGCGCCGGATGCCGCCGCGGCGTCGAAGACACGGACGACCTCGAGTGGGAGCGCCACGGTGACCGCCACGCCGGCCGACACGCGCGCCATGTGGGTGTGGGACACGAGCTCGCCCGCGGCGACGGTCGACCTGGCCGTGAGCGCCGGCATCGACCAGCTCTTCGTGGCGGTCTCGCCGAACCTCACGACGTCGAGCCAGCTGCCCGCCATCAAGACCCTCGCCGACCGCGCGAAGGCGGCGGGTATCCGGGTCGACGCCTTGGGCGGAGACCCGGGCTGGGTCGACAACCCCAGCTGGGTGGTCACCTACTGGCTCAAGCCGGCCAGGAACTCGGGGCTCTTCACGGGCATCCACGTCGACGTCGAGCCGTACTCGACCCCGGCCTGGACCACGGACCAGCCGGCCGTGGTGTCGAAGTACCTCACGCTGCTCGACAAGCTCAAGGCCAACGCCGGCACCAGCCCCATCGAGGCCGACATCCCCTTCTGGTTCAACACCGTTCCTGCCACCGCGAGCGGCGGCGCCTCGTCGAGCCTCGACCGCGAGATCATGAAGCGCACGGCCGGGGTCACGGTCATGTCGTACCGCAACACCGCCACCGGCCCCGACGGCACGCTCGACATCGCGACCGCCGCGCTCACCGCGGGGGTCGCGCTCGGCAAGCCGGTGCGCCTCGGCCAGGAGACGACCTACCTCGGCGACACCGCGGTCGACAGGAAGCAGACCTTCTACGGCTGGACCCGCACCGACATGGAGGCCCAGCTGGCCCAGGTGAACGCCGGCGCGGCGGGCTACTCCTCCTACGCCGGGCTCGCGATCCACAGTGCCGCCGGGTATGCCGCCATGACCCCCTGACGCGGGAGGTCAGGGCGCGACCTCGCTCGCCACAAAACCACCTGCACCGTCGGTGCCTCGTGGGGTTGGATCGTGTCGGCGACCCCCGAGGAGGTCGCCGGTCCCTCGTCCCGCGACCACGAGAGCAGCGTGACCGACGATGAAGAGCTACCCGCCCCTCGGCGTGCGCGTGAGCACCCCGACCCTCGAGCTGCGTGGCGCCACCGACGAGCTGCTCGACGAGCTCGCAGAGGTCGTGCGCTCGGGCCGGACCCACGCCGAGCCGCCGCCGTACGACGACCCGATGTCGTTCTACGAGAAGGACCCCGACGTGCGTGTGGCGAAATGGCTCCGAGCCATCTGGCGGGGACGCGGACGGGTCGAGCCGGAGGCCTGGCGGCTCTACCTGGTCGTCATGGTCGACGGCCGGCCGGTGGGGGAGCAGACCCTCAGCGGGGTCGACTTCGCGACGTTCGGCACCGTCACGACCTTCTCGTGGCTGTCGTCCGACCTGCGCGGCCGGGGCCTGGGCCGGGAGATGCGCGAGGCGGTGCTCCACCTCGCGTTCGACGGGCTGGGGGCGAAGGAGGCGTCCAGCGACGCCTTCGTCGACAACGAGGGCTCCAACGCCGTCTCGCGCGGTCTCGGCTACGCGCCGAACGGCTCGGAGTGGGCGACGAGACAGGGGCGGCCTGCCCTGCTCAACCGCTGGCGCCTCACGCGAGACGTCTGGGAGCAGCACCGACGGGACGACATCGAGCTGCACGGGGTCGAGCCCTGTCGGGCCCTGCTGCCGCTGTCCTGACGTCGCCTCGGCGCGGCCTGGTCGACATCGCCGGTCGACACCACCGGTCGACATCGTCGGTCGACACCACCGGTCGACACTGCGGCCGTATGCCGTCGCGCTGGCTGCGTCAGGCCCAGAAGTCCGCGAGTCGCTGGGCGAGCTCGAGCCCCTGGGCGTGGCCACCCCGCGCAGCCTGCGGTCGCGTCGACGGGTCGAGGGCGTTCGCGCCGAAGACGTCACCGGACCGGTCGTCGGGGAACACGGTCTCCACGACGCTGCCGCCGGCGCGTAGCTCGGCGACCTGGGTCGCGAGGTCCATGCCCCAGCCGGACGGCATACGGGAGCGTCCGCTGAACGGTGACAGCACGAGCACACGGCTGAATCCCATTGCCAGGTCGGCGTTCTCGCTGCGGCGGTAGCCGCCGTTGAGATAGCGGTGCTGGCCGATGGCGTAGGGCGTCATCGCCGACGTGCTGGCCGCGACCGCGTCGACGAGCTCGACGCCGCTGTGCCGGTCGAACACGACGGGCTCGCCCGTCCGGGCGTCGACGGCGACGATGCGGATGTCCTGGGAGGGCCACTCGTGGCTCGGCAGGCGCGAGGCGACGATGTCGCGCCAGCGCGACGGGGAGGGGCCGGCAGCGGCGGCCAGCTCGAGGGCCGCGGCACCGAGGCGGCGGCGCAGGTCGGACGGGTCGGAGGCCGACGCGATGATCGCGTCGGACCACTCGAGGTAGTCCGGTCCCGAGACGGCCGCACCGCGACGCGGCCCCGGCGCACCGGCGCGCCGCTCTGCGTGGTGCGACGGCGGGAGATCTGCCGCGGCAGCGGTGTAGAGCTCGGTGAGTGGGGTGCCGCTCGTGATCTGGGCGGCCACGGTCGAGCCCGCCGACGTGCCGATGACGATCTCGGCGCGGGTGACGTCGACGCCCCCGTCGGCCAGTCCCGCGACGAGCCCGAGCTCCCAGGCGTTGCCGGCGGCTCCGGCACCCGCGAGGACGAGGGCCCGCTGACCCCTGTCGTCGGCGCTGGGTGGCTGCTCGGCGGTCACGGCCGGCGGCCTCTCAGGAGACGACGACCGCGTCGGGCGTCGTGGTCGTGAGCCGCATCCGCACCGTCACCTCGTCACCGACGTGGGGCGGTGCGACGCCCTCGGGCAGCGAGAGCAGGCTGCACTGCATGTGTGGCGGCTCGGCGAAGCGGGGCATGAGGCCCGAGACGGTGAACGGCGAGCGCACCCGGTGGGCCGCCTCGAGCACGCCCTCGGCGACGGCGATGGCCCGCGAGCGCGGCGTCGCTGCCGACGAGGGGCTCTCCATCGCCACGCCGTGCGACGTGCCGCCGCTGACGACGACGACGTGCCCGGCCGGCAACGGACGCTGGCGGTAGCCGACGCGGGTGCCCTTCTCGACGGGGCGGACGTCGAGCACGTGCGCCCGCACCTCGTAGGACCCCTTGTCGGAGTACCAGAGGTCGGTGCCGATGCGAGGCCGGAACTCGTGCTCGGGGTAGCGGGCGGCCAGGGTCGCGAGCTCGGTGGTGGAGACGTGGGAGACGAACCACGACCGCACGCCGGGCACGGCCGCGATGAAGCGCGTGATCTCGTCGACGTGGCCCGTGCCGAGCGGGAGATGCAGCGTGACGCCGATGGCGTCGGCGGCGCCGGCGAGCTCGGCGACCTCGGTCGCAGGCGTGCCGAAACGGTTCATGGACGTCAGTCCCTCGACGACGACCCGCGCGTCGGGCGTCGCCCCGCGCAGGTGGTCGAGGTCGGCGTGGGTCGTCACCGTGTGCACGGCGCGCCGGTTGTCGAGGTCGGGCACGTCGCCGTGGATGGCGGCGCGGTAGGGCTCCATGACGAGCACGTCGCCGCCGTAGGCCGCGAGCGCCTCGGGCAGCTCGGCGTAGGTGCCGACCGCCACCATCGCGACGCCGAGCCGGGAGGCCTCGGCGCACAAAAGGTCCCGTCCGAAGCCGTAGCCGTTGCCCTTGATCACGGGCACGAGGCCGGGACGGTCGGCGACGAACTGGTCGTGGCCGGCTCGCCAGCGCTCACCGTCGACGTGCAGCACGAAGGACACGAGGGATCACCGCCGCTTCATGTAGAGGTCGAATGCCTTGTACAGCAAGCGGTTCAGCGGCAGGTCCCACTCGCCTGCGAGCCGCACCGCCTCGCCGCCCGTGCCCACCTTGAAGCGGATGAGCCCGATGTGCGGGTTGGTCTCGTCGACCGTGTTGGTGATGCCGCGCAGGTCGTAGACCGTGGCGCCGGCGGCGATCGAGTCCCGCATCATGCGCCACTGGATGGCCGTCGAGCCCTGCAGATCCCGCTTGGCCGCGGTCGAGGCGCCGTAGGAGTACCAGGCGTGCTCGCCGACCCGGATGAAGACCGTCGCGGCGAGCACGTCACCGTCGTGCTCGGCGAGGTAGACGCGGATGCGGTCGGGGTCCTCGGCGGACAGGGCGGCATACATCTGCTCGAAGTACGGCAGCCCCCGCGGCGTGAACCGGTCGCGCTCGGCCGTCTCGACGTAGGTGCGGTGGAAGGCCGGCAGGTCGGACGCGTCGCCGACGCGCACGGTGACGCCGTTCTTGACGGTCTTCTTGATGTTGCGCCGCCACAGCTGGTTCATGCCGGCGAGGACGTCAGCCTCGGACCGGCCCGCGAGCGGCACCTGGAAGACGTACTCGGGCTGCCCGGCGGCGAAGCCGTCCTCGGGGGAGAGGTGGCGGAAGCCGAGGCGCCGCAGCTCGGCGACGACGGCCGTGCCGACCGGCTCGACGACGTCGGGCTTCGCCTCGTCGTAGCGCCGCACCGCCGGGTCGCCGATCGCGGCCTTGATCGTCGCGGCGCGCCAGCGGTGCGTCGGCACCGGCGGCCCGAGCCGCAGCGCGAACGCGCCCTTGGCCTTGAGGTGGTCGCGCAGGGCGCGCAGCAGCTCGACGAGCCGGGGCGACGACCAGTCGATGCAGGGACCCTCGGGCACGTAGGCGAGCGAACGACCGATCTTCGGCAGCGAGCGGTGCAGCACGAGGGCCGCACCGACCATCTGCTCGCCCTCGAACCAGCCGACCGACTCGGAGCGCCACTCCTTCTTCACGTCGGCCCAGGCCGGCGTCTGCAGGAAGCTCGCCGACGGCTGGGTGCGCAGCCACGCGAGGTGTTCGGCTGCGGTGATGTCACGGACGGTGATGGGCGCGCTCACGGTCGCTCACGCTACCCGAGGGCGAGCCTGCCCCCGACACGCCTCGCCTGCTCCGGACGGGGCCACACGGCATACGCAAGGGATTGCGTGTGCCGGGTGGCTCATCCCCAGCCCATGGTGCGCGGGTCGGGAGGCAGCCGCGGGTTGAGCAGGTGCGCGACGAGCGCGGTCCAGCCCGTCTGGTGGGTGGCGCCGAGGCCCTCGCCGGTGTCGCCGTCGAAGTACTCGGAGAACGTCGGGTGGTCGGACCACAGCGGGTCGGGGCTCGACTCGATGCGCTTGCCGTCGGAGGGCCGGCGCCCGTCGACGGGGCGGAAGAGGGCGGTGAGGCCACCGTCGATGACGTCGGCCGCCTGGTCGAGCGTGCACCAGTTGCCCGACCCGGTCGGCACCTCGATGGTGAAGCTCTCGCCGAAGTAGCGGCCGTAGGTGCGCAGCTTGTCGGCGAGCAGCACGTTGACGGGGAACCACACCGGCCCGCGCCAGTTCGAGTTGCCGCCGAACATGCCGGTCCGCGACTCGCCCGGCTCGTACTCGATCGAGACGGTCTCGTTGCCGACGCGCGCCGTCACCGCCTGCCGTTGCGCGGCCGACAGCGAGCGGATCCCGAACGGGGACAGGAACTCCTCGCTGTCGAACATGCGCTGGAGGATGCGCCGCAGCCGCTTCGGCGGCACGAGGGTGAGCAGCATCTTGCCGTCCGCGCGGGCCAGCAGCGGCCTGACGAGCTCGGGACGGCGCTCCTGCAGCCACGTGAAGCGGCTCGTCACGTCGGGGCACTCCTCGACGACCCACGACGGGATCTCGGTCGCACCGAGGATGGGCAGCAGGCCGACCATCGAGCGCACGCGCATGTGCGGCGCGCTGCCGTCGGGCTGCACGAGCACGTCGTAGTAGAAGCCGTCCTCCTCGTGCCACAGGCTCTTGTCGCTCGAGCCGAAGTGGCGCATCGCCTGGGCGATCGCGAGGAAGTGCTCGAGGAACTTCGTCGCGACGTCGTCCCACGCCTTGTCGGTGCGCGCGAGCTCGAGCGCGATCTTCAGCATCTGCTGGCAGTAGAAGGCCATCCAGCTCGTCGCGTCGGACTGCTCGAGCCGGAAGCCGGGCGGCAGCGGAGCCGACCGGTTGAACAGGCCGATGTTGTCCATGCCGAGGAAGCCGCCCTCGAAGAGGTTGCTGCCGTTCGCGTCCTTGCGGTTGACCCACCAGGCGAAGTTGAGCAGCAGCTTGGTGAAGACGCGCACGAGGAACTCGCGGTCGCGGTAGCCGTCGATGCGGTAGACGTGCCAGGCCGCCCACGCGTGCACCGGCGGGTTGACGTCGCCGAACTCCCACTCGTACGCCGGCAGCTGGCCGTTCGGCGCCATCGCCCACTCGCGGCACATGAGCAGCAGCTGCTCCTTGGCGAACTCGGGGTCGACGTGGGCGAGCGGCAGGCAGTGGAAGGCGAGGTCCCAGGCCGCGAACCACGGGTACTCCCACTCGTCGGGCATCGAGATGACGTCGGCGAGGGCGAGGTGGCGCCAGTGCTCGTTGCGTCCCTTCTTGCGCGACTCGGGGGCGCGGTGGCCGACGGGGTCGCCGTCGAGCCACTGGCGTACGTCGTAGCGGTAGAGCTGCTTGCCCCAGAGCAGGCCGGCGTACGCGCGCCGGGCGACGTGGCGGTCCTCGGCCCCGAGGGACGGGTCGATGACGTGCTCGTAGAACTCGTCGGCCTCATAGGCCCGCGTCGCGAGCTGCTGCTCGAAGTCGTCGCCGAACCACGACAGCGCCGGGTCGCCGGTCGCGAGGCGCAGGTCGACGGTGACGGTCTCGCCGGGCTCGACGGCGTCGAAGCGGTACCAGAACGAGCACTTGCTGCCGTAGCCGCCCGGGTTCGTGGCCTTGGTGCGGCCGTGCACGACCCGCTGGTTGATCGCGTCCTTCGGGTAGAGCGAGTGGTTCGCCGGGGCCGCGTCGCCGAAGAGGTGCTTGGCGTTGGTCTCGTTGTCGCAGAAGAGCGTCGTCGGCGAGCCCGACGCGGCGAGCACGTAGCGGCCGAGGAAGCCGTGCGTCACCTCCGCGGCACGGTAGCCGCGCGGCGGACGGCCGTTGCGGCGGATCTCGTGCAGCTCGGTGACGCGGTCGTCGACGCCCCACGACCACGTGTTGCGCAGCCAGATCGTCGGCAGCACGTGCAGCGGTGCCGTCTCGGGGCCGTGGTTGGTCGCGGTGATCCGGATGCAGATGTCGTCGGGGCCGGCCTTCGCGTACGTCATGAGGACGTCGAAGAACTCGTTGTCGTCGAGGATGCCGGTGTCGCCGAGCTCGTACTCCCGCTCGTGTCGGCTGCGCTCGCGGTTCTCGCGCCGCAGCTGCTCGTACGGGAACTCGGCCTGCGGGTAGCGGTAGAGCCACTGCATCCACGAGTGGGTCGGCGTGCCGTCGAGGGCCCACCAGTACTCCTTGGCGTCCTCGCCGTGGTTGCCCTCCTCGTTGGTCAGCCCGAAGAGGCGCTCCTTGAGGATCGGGTCCTTGCCGTTCCACAGGGCGACGGAGAAGTTGAGGAAGCCGAACCGGTCGCTGATGCCGCCGAGGCCGTCCTCGCCCCAGCGGTAGGCCCGCGAGACCGCCTGGTCGAAGGGGAACTCCGACCAGGCGTTGCCGCCGGCGGAGTAGTCCTCGCGCACCGTGCCCCACTGGCGGCCGGAGAGGTAGGGACCCCAGAGGCGCCACGGCGCGTCGTGGCCGGGGGAGTCGGCGAGCCGCACGTGCTCGGGGCTCGGGGGCTCGTCCGGGTGGAGCGGGCTGATCATCCGCACATGGTGACGCATCGAGGTGTCAGGAGCGTTACGACCCGACGCCACGCGCGCAGTTGAGTCCAAGGCTTGACCTTCGACCGGGTCGAGGGGTCAGGGTGGCGCCCATGCCGCAGACGCCCGACCCCGACACCCTCCTCACGATCGGTGAGGTGGCCCGCGAGAGCGGGCTGACCGCGAGCGCCTTGCGCTTCTACGACCGAGAGGGTGTGCTCGTGCCCGCCGCCGTCGACGGGCTCAACGGCTACCGCAGGTATGCCGTGCCGCAGGTGCGTGCGGCACGGCTCCTCGCGTCGCTGCGCCGGGTCGGGATGCCCCTGGCGGAGGCGGCCCTCGTGCTGGACGAGGACGCCCGGGGCGCGGCAGGCGCCGCGGCGGACGTCGTGCGGGCCCACGAGCAGCGGCTCGTCGACGGACTTCGTGATGCCCGACGTGAGATCGCGCGGACGCTCGCACTCCTCGACGAGTCCCGCGGGGACGCCGTCGAGGCGCAGCCCTCGGCTCGGGTGGTCGTGGCGGCGGCCGACCTCGCTGCTGCGGTCACCGCCGTCCGGTTCGCGGTGGCCCCGGCCACACCGGTGGCCGGCACGCGGGACGGGCTCGACCTCAGCGTGCTCACCGGGGTCCTCCTCGAGCTCGGCTCCGACGGGGTGCGCCTCGTCGCCACGGACCGCTACCGCCTCGCAGTCTCTCTCGCGGTCGGTCTCGGCCCGAGTGCTTCGACGGCGCAGCCGGGTTCGGGAATGTCTGTGGCACAGGCCGACTCGGCCGTCGTGCCGGTCCACTGGGTCGACGAGGTCGCCGCCGCGTGCCGGGCGGACGAGGGCGCACAGGTCGTCGTCGAGATCGCTCCGGGGCGGGCCGTGGCGACCGTAGGGGGCGAGACCGTCGCGACCCCGCTCGTCCCCGGGACCTTCCCCGACTACCGGAGCTTCATCGACCCGGGCCTCCTGTCCTTCGGCGACGGCGAGGTGTCCGGCCACGCCGGCACGGTCGACGTCGCGGCGCTCCAGCCACTCCTGCCGGTCGAGGCACAGACGGTCGGGCTGGTGGTCCGGGAGGGCACGGTCCATCTCGCCGGCGTCCCGGGCGCCACCGGGGCGGAGGTCTCCGTGGCCGACGTCCACGTCGACCCCGAGTTCCTCCACGAGGCGCTCGCCGTCTCGGGCCCCTGGGCGACCCTCGTGCTCGACGGGCCGCACCGACCCCTCGCGATCCGTGGCAGCGGGGTCGGCTTCTCGGTTCTCATGCCGGTGGCCGTGCCGTGAGCGTGCTCGTCCACCTCTGCCGTGGCTGTGACCACCAGCAGGCCTGGCACGAGGGCGGCAACGGCGGCTACACCCCGTGCCGCTGCTGCCGCGCCGGCACCGCCGATCCCGACCCCGCGCCGACGCTGCTCCCGACGGCCGGCTCGCCCGACGGCATACGCGAGGGTCTGTGGCCGCCCGGCGCCCTGCGCAACGCGGGCACGATGCACGCCGCACGCACCTGCGCGTGCTCCGCCTGCGAGGCGACGTTCCGCGAGCTGGGGGCCGCCACGCGGGGTGCGCCGGGCGTTCCGGCCCGCGACCCGCGGAGCGAGCCGGACCGCGCGGCCGGATGACGCGTCGAGAGCACCCCTCGGCGGCTCCTAGACTGGTGGGGTTGTCCGGCCGCTGACGTAGTGCGGCACCGATAGGAGGAATGCCGTGATCGTCGCCACCGGGATCGAGCTGCGTGCAGGTGCCCGCCTGCTGCTCGAGGACGCCAGCTTCCGCATCGACTCCGGCGACCGCATCGGTCTCGTCGGGCGCAACGGTGCGGGCAAGACCACCCTGACGAAGGTGCTCGCGGGGGAGGGGATGCCCGCGGCCGGCACCGTCACGCGTACGGGCGCCGTCGGCTACCTCCCGCAGGACCCCCGCACCGGCGACCTCGAGATCCTCGCCCGCGACCGCATCCTGTCGGCGCGCGGGCTCGACACGATCGTGCACCAGCGCGCCGAGGCCGAGGCCCGCATGGGCAGCGACGACGAGAAGGTGCGCGACAAGGCGATGCGCAAGTACGCGCGTCTCGAGGTCGAGTTCGAGGCCCAGGGTGGGTATGCCGCGGAGTCCGAGGCCGCGTCGATCGCGAGCGCGCTGGGCCTCGAGGAGCGCATCCTCAGCCAGCCGCTGCGCACGCTGTCCGGTGGTCAGCGCCGTCGCGTCGAGCTCTCGCGGATCCTCTTCTCCGGCAACGAGACCCTGCTGCTCGACGAGCCGACGAACCACCTCGACGCCGACTCGATCGTCTGGCTGCGCGAGTACCTGCGCGCCTACAAGGGCGGCCTCATCATCATCAGCCACGACGCCGAGATGCTCGACGCGGTGGTCAACAAGGTCTACCACCTCGACGCGAACCGCTCCGCTCTGGACGTCTACAACGTCAGCTGGAAGACCTACCTGCAGCAGCGCGAGACCGACGAGAAGCGCCGCCGCCGCGAGCTGCAGAACGCCCAGAAGAAGGCGGGGGCCCTGCTCGCCCAGGCCGACAAGATGCGCGCCAAGGCGACCAAGGCCGTCGCGGCGCAGAACATGGCCAAGCGGGCCGAGCGCCTGCTCGCGGGCGTCGAGGGCGAGCGCGTGCAGGACAAGGTGGCCAAGCTGCGCTTCCCGAAGCCGGCCGCCTGCGGCAAGACGCCGCTGCGCGCCTCGGGTCTCTCGCGCTCCTACGGCTCGCTCGAGGTCTTCACCGACGTCGACCTCGCCATCGACCGGGGCAGCAAGGTCGTCGTGCTCGGCCTCAACGGCGCCGGCAAGACGACCCTGCTGCGCATGCTGGCGGGGGTCGACGCGCCCGACACGGGCGAGGTCGAGCCCGGCCACGGCCTGCGGCTCGGCTACTACGCGCAGGAGCACGAGAACCTCGACGTCGACCGCACGGTGCTCGAGAACATGAAGTCGTCGGCGCCCGAGCTGGGCGAGACCGAGGTGCGCAAGGTGCTCGGCTCGTTCCTCTTCTCCGGTGACGACGTGCTCAAGCCCGCCGGCGTGCTGTCCGGTGGCGAGAAGACCCGCCTGTCGCTCGCCATGCTCGTCGTCTCGGCGGCGAACGTGCTGCTGCTCGACGAGCCGACCAACAACCTCGACCCGGCGTCGCGGGCCGAGATCCTCGGGGCGCTCAAGACGTACGAGGGCGCGGTCGTGCTCGTCACCCACGACGAGGGTGCGGTCGATGCCCTCGAGCCCGAGCGCATCCTCCTGCTGCCCGACGGTGTCGAGGACCTCTGGGGACCCGACTACAAGGACCTCATCTCGCTGGCGTGAGCAGGTCGCGTGATTCGGAGCGGCTGGATAATCAGACGTTTTGGATCACATGATGGATGGTTATTGTATCGGCGGGCCGGCGTGGCGACACTGTCTGTCATGCCCAGCGACCACCACCTCAGCTGCCCGTTCTGTGCGGGCGACGACGTGACGCCCTTCCCCGACCCGACCGCCGCGTGGTCGTGCCTGGACTGTGCGCGCGTCTTCCGGGTGGAGGTCGTGCAGCCGGCGTCGGTGAACGGGTGGGGGGTCATGCGGGTCGTCCCGCCCGTGGCCACGTCTGTCGGCACGTCTGTCGGCACGGCTGTCGGCACGGCTGTCGGCACGGCTGTCGGCACGGTCACGTCGGCACCCGCGGCTGCCTGAGGTGACCGGTCGGTAGCCTGCGTCCATGACGCACCCCCACCTCCGGGTCGAGACCGACGGGCCCGTCCGCACCATCACCCTCGACCACCCCGAGAAGCGCAACGCCCAGATGCCGTCCCTGTGGGCGGCGCTCGCCGACGAGGCCCGCTCCCTTCCCGAGGGCGTACGCGTCGTCGTCCTCCGCGGGGCGGGTGACGCCTTCTCCGCCGGCATCGACACGGCGATGTTCACGCCGGAGGGCGTGCCCGGCGAGGAGAGCGTGGCCCAGCTCGCGGCGGGTGGGACGGGGGCGATCCAGCGGGGCATCGCGGCCTACCAGGAGGGCTTCACCGCCTGGGGCGAGTGCCCCGCGGTCGTCGTCGCCGAGGTGCACGGCTACGCGATCGGTGCCGGCTTCCAGCTGGCCCTCGCGGCCGACCTGCGCGTCGCGGCACTCGACGCGTGGTTCGCCATGCGCGAGACGAGCCTCGGGCTGGTGCCCGACCTCGGCGGCACGGGCCCGCTCGTGCACCTCGTCGGCTACGCCCGCGCCCTCGAGATCTGCGCGACGGGCCGCAAGGTGTCCGCGCCCGAGGCCCTCAGCATCGGGCTCGTCGGCTCGCTCGCCCCGGCTGCCGACCTGGCCGAGACCACCGGGTCGCTCGTCGAGGCGCTCCTCGCTGCACCGGCTCCCGCCCTGCGTGCCCTCAAGCCGCTGCTGCGCGGGGCCGTCGACGCCGACCGTGCCACCCAGCTGGGGCGTGAGCGAGAGGCCCAGACCGGGCTGCTGCAGGCGATGCTCGGCGGGTTCGGCGCCTGACGCGCGGGCCTTCTTCCGGCCTGCTCCGGAGCCTGCTTCCGGCGCCAGCTTCCGGGCCTGCTCAGCGGCCCCGGGTGGGGTCGGGGAATCGCTGTCACCACCTCGCGGTTGGATCGGAGGAGGACAGGAGGTGGTTGCGTGGGCATGCAGCCGTGGATGGCGATGAGGTCGATGTCGCGCGACTCGTCGGTGGCCGAGCAGTCGCTGCGACCGGGCACGCGTCGACGCGTCCTGACGTATGCCGCCCCGTACAAGAGGGCGATCGCCGCCTTCCTCGCGGTCGTGGTGCTCGACTCGGTGCTGGTCGTCACCGTTCCGCTCCTGCTGAAGAGCCTCGTCGACGACGGCGTCATCCCGAAGGACTCCTCCGTCGTCGTGCGGCTGTCGATCCTCGTGGCGGGCATCGCCCTGCTGGACGCCCTGTTGACGGTCGTGTCGCGGTGGTTCTCCTCGCGCATCGGCGAAGGGCTCATCAACGACCTGAGGACGCAGGTCTTCGCCCACGTGCTGCGCCAGCCGATCGCCTTCTTCACGCGGGCCCAGACCGGCTCGCTCGTGTCACGTCTCAACAACGACGTCGTCGGCGCGCAGCAGGCCTTCACGTCGGTGCTGTCGAACGTCGTGTCCAACATCGTCTCGGTCGCGCTCGTCGTGGGCGCCATGCTGGCCCTCTCGTGGCAGCTGACGCTCAGCTCGCTGCTGCTCGTGCCGCTCTTCCTCATCCCGGCCAAGCTCATGGGCAAGCGTCTCGCGGGCCTGGCCCACCGGCAGATGACGCTCAACGCCGACATGGGCACCCGCATGACCGAGCGGTTCAACGTCGCCGGGGCGCTGCTCGTCAAGCTCTTCGGCAACCCCGTCCGTGAGGAGGCCGAGTACGCCGAGCGTGCCGGGCGGGTGCGCGACATCGGCGTCCAGATCGCGCTCAACCGCACGGTCTTCATGGCGGCACTCACGGCGGTGGCTGCCCTTGCCACCGCCATGGTCTACGGCTTCGGCGGCGTCATGGCCGTCAGTGGCACTCTCTCCGTCGGCACCCTGCTCGCCCTCGCCGCGCTGCTGGCACGCCTCTACGGCCCGCTCACGTCGCTGTCCAACGTGCGCGTCGACATCATGACCGCGCTCATCTCCTTCGAGCGGGTCTTCGAGGTCCTCGACCTCGAGCCGCTCGTCAAGGAGCGTCCCGGCGCCGTCGACCTGCCCGACGGCCCGCTCGCGGTCGAGCTCGACGACGTCTCGTTCCGCTACCCGTCCGCCGACGAGGTGTCGCTCGCCTCTCTCGAGTCCGTGGCCTCGGGCGACCGGCGGGGCAGCGGCGTCGTGCTCCACGACGTCTCGCTCAGCGCACCGGCCGGGCACCTCGTCGCGCTCGTCGGCCCGTCCGGCGCCGGCAAGACCACCCTGACCTCCCTCGTCTCCCGCCTCTACGACCCCAGCGAGGGCTCCGTCCTCGTCGGTGGTCGTGACCTGCGCGACGTCACGATGTCGTCGCTGCGCGACCGCATCGGCGTCGTCACGCAGGAGGCGCACCTCTTCCACGACACGATCCGGGCCAACCTGCTCTACGCCCGTCCCGACGCGAGCGACGACGAGATCCACGCCGCTCTTCGCGCGGCCCAGATCAGCGACCTCGTCGCCGAGCTGCCCGAGGGGCTCGACACCGTGGTCGGCGACCGCGGGCACCGGCTCAGCGGCGGCGAGAAGCAGCGCCTCGCCATCGCCCGCCTCCTGCTCAAGGCGCCTGACGTCGTCGTGCTCGACGAGGCCACGGCCCACCTCGACTCCGAGTCCGAGGTGGCTGTGCAGCGCGCGCTCGACGCCGCCCTCGAGGGCCGCACGTCCATCGTCATCGCCCACCGCCTCTCGACCATCCGCCAGGCCGACCTCATCGTCGTGCTCGACCACGGGCGGGTCGTCGAGACCGGAAAGCACGCCGAGCTGCTCGCGGCCGGTGGGCTCTACGCCGACCTGCACGCCACCCAGTTCGACGACCGGGCGATCGAGCACGCCGATCGCAACGGGCGGGTGCTGGCCCCCAGCCGTCCCACCGACGCGCTCGACCACGTCTGACGGCTGAGGCGTCGACCCGCCGACCGCCTCAGGGCGAGACGCGCTCCTCGAGCCCGGCGGCGAGCCCGGCGATGGTGGCGAGGTCGACGAGGCCGCCCAGGGTGTGCGCCAGCCGTCGGCGTCGCACCGGGCCGAGCCGCAACCGCAGGTGCACGCGGGTGCCTTCCGCGCCGGTCGCGGTCAGGCGAAGGCACCACGTGAGGTGCGTCCCCCCTCGTGTCGAGGTGAAGAGCACGTGCGACTCCGGCACGAGCTCGGCCACCGTGAACGTGGCGTCGGCCCCGCCCCAGTCGGGGATGACGTCGCCCTCCGCCAGTGCCTGGTAGGCCGGCTCGATGCGCCGCAGGGCGCGGCGGGTTTTCGGCACGAGGCGCTCAACGGCGCGCGGGAGGTACCAGCCCGCGCGCTTCTTGCCGAGCTGCACGAGCCACGGCCACACGCGTGCGGGAGGGGCCGACAGGGTGAAGGCGCGGTCCATCACGACGTCGGCTGCCACGACCGCGTCACCGGGCAGGGTGGCTCGGCGCTCTGCCGGTGTCGGACGGGCGAGCAGCCGGTCGGCGAGGGACGGCGCGGGCAGGGCCATCGTCAGGCGTCCTCCTCGTCCCAGATGCGGACCTTCTTCGGCTTGGCCGGCGCGTCGGCGCGCTCGGTGCCCTCGGTCGCGGCCTGGGCCTCCCGCCGGATCGCGAAGACGACGAAGACGAGACCGCCCGGCATGAAGAGCCACCACTGGTAGGCGTACGCCTGGTGCGGGCCGAGATCCTCCTCGGGACGGGGCAGCACGCGTACGGGGTGGTCGCCTGCTCGTGCCGCGGGCGACTGCGCACCGAGCACGACGTACGCGTCGAGACTGCTCAGCGACGGCACCTGGGCTCGCGCGTCGCCGACGTTGATGCTCGCCAGCTGCGGGCGCGGGAGGTCGCGCCCGAGGCTGACCTCGCCGGTGCGCAGCCAGCCCGTCACCTCGACGCTGCCCGTCGGCGGCGGGTCGACCGCCGGGCTCGTCTCGGCGTTCTCGGCGTTCGGCACCCAGCCGCGGTCGACGAGGACGGTCACGCCTTCGGTCTGGAACGGGGTCAGCACCTCGAACCCCACGGTCTGGTCGAGGGTCCGGTTGCGCACGAGCAGGTCGGACCCGGCGGCATACGTGCCGGTGAGCGTGACCCGGGTCCACTGCCGCTCCTGCGGGAGGCCCGAGCCGACGAGCGCGGGCGAGAAGGCGACCGGGGCGGCCCCGTAGTTGCGGGCGATGGCCTCGACCTTGGTGCGCTGCTCGACGTGGCGGTGCCACTGCCAGAGGCCGAGGTAGAAGCACGCGACACCGAAGAGGACCGCCACGAGGGTCCCCAGCAGCCATCGCCGCGTCAGCCAGAGTCGAAGCACGCATCGACGGTACCCGGCGTGGGGAGCAGGCCGGACGACCGGTCGCGCCGTCAGGTCCTGCTGATCTGGCCGGTGTCGCACTCGCCGGTGTCGAACTCGCCGGTTTCGGCCAGCGTGCTGGCCACCGTCTGGAGCTTCGCGTTGAGCTGGTTCGAGGCGTGCCGCAGGGCGTCGAAGGCCTGCTCGGGCGTGAGCTTGAGACGTTCCATGAGGATGCCCTTGGCCTGACCGATGACATCTCGGGTCAGTAGCGCCCGGCCAGCTGCTGCGTCTGGTCCTGCAGGTGGTCCCGCTCGCGGACCACGGCTGCCGCCATGGATGCGTGGGCCGCGAGGACGAGCCCGACCTGCTGGGCCTCCGCACTGAACGCGGCAGCCCTGTGGCCGTAGGTGTTGAGCGAACCGGTCGTGCCCGTCCGGGCCGGGTCCGCACCGGCGGCCGCGCCTGCGGCCGCGAGACGGAAGGAGGCCGCCGAGCAGGCACCCAGCTCGACCGGACGTGCGCCGAGGACCGGCCACCGGGCGTCGGGGAACGACGGGGCGTAGACGACCGGGGCATCGACCGCGTCCAGGCAGGGACCCTCGCCGGCGTCGTAGTGGGCCCGGTCGACGGCGGAGGCCTCCGGGGCAGTCGTCGCGGCTGTGCGGCAGGTGCCGTTCTCGACGAGGGTGACGCTGGCCATCGCGCACCCGGCGACCGTGTCGACGGCCGCATCCGCGATGCGACGGAGCACGGCGTCGTAGGAGTCTGCGCGGTAGAGGTTCTCGGCGATGGCGGCGAACGTCGCGGCAAGGCGGGTCGTCGGGTTCGCCTCGAGCCGTCGGCCGGCGGCCTCGTCGCCGGCTCCGGCGGCGAGCTCCCGGGCCTCGTGCGCCTCCTCGCGCGTCTGCCTCGCCTCGTCGCGGGCTGCGCTCGCCTCGGCCCGCTCCGCTCGCTCGGTCGTGTCGGTGGTCATCGCGAGCTCGGCCGCCCGGCGGTCCAGAAGGCGTTCCCGCGCATCGAGGGCCGACTCGCGCGCGTCGGCGGTCAGGTCGCGCACGTCCGCTGCTGCGTCCCGTTCGGCAGCCAGCTCGTCGCGCCAGTCGGCGACGAAGTCGCGCTTGTCCGCGGCCCACTGGCTCTGTTCGTCGGGTGAGTGGCTTGCCACCGGATCCGCCTCCTCGTCCACGAGGGCCCTGACTGGACTCTATGCCCGCCGCGACTGCCGGGCCCGCCGGTCCGCAGAAGTCAGCTGCCGAGCAGGATCTCGAGCTCGAGCTCGTGGTCGATCGGCAGCCC
Organism: Terrabacter sp. AAH1; assembly: GCF_054456855.1. Classification (NCBI taxonomy): domain Bacteria; kingdom Bacillati; phylum Actinomycetota; class Actinomycetes; order Micrococcales; family Intrasporangiaceae; genus Terrabacter; species Terrabacter sp. AAH1. The sequence goes on from NZ_JBTJJV010000004.1 coordinate 228,926, forward strand.
GGCACGGTCGCGAAGCGGCAGGGTGGGCTTCAGCTCGCGGGCCGCCCGGACGGCATACCTGTCGAAGGCGCAGAGGTCCATCCCGACGTGCTGGTAGAACGCGATCGCCGTGATGTTGTTGTTGGTCGTGACGAGCCAGACTCTGCGGCAGCCGCGACCCATGGCTTCGGCCACGCAGCGCTCCACCAGCGCGCGGCCCACGCCGTGCCTCGGCCGGCTCGTCGAGAGGACGACGATCTCGAGCTCGTCGCCACGGGTGTCGACGAGCGCCAGTCCCGTGCGTCGTCCGCCGAGCAGCGCCACGTAGCCCGACAGCCCGGTCGCGTCGATGAGCTCGCCACGGCGGGCGACGCTCGTCGAGGTCCAGTCCCGGACCAGGCGTTCGCGCACCCACCGACGATCGGGTGGCGCCAGCGGCCGGATCACCGGGTCGGCTGCGCGGGACACCCTTCCAGTGTCCCGCGCAGAGCGAGGCGCTGCTACGAGGCCGCCGACTTGACGGCGAGCACCGGGCAGGTGGCCTCGAGCAGGATGCGCTGGGCGGTGCTGCCGAGGAGGAGCTTGCCGACGGGGGTGCGGTGCCGCAGCCCGAGGACGATGAGCCTGGCGTCGTGCTGCTGGGCGATCTGCACGACGGCCTCGCTCGGGTCGGTGAGCGGCGAGTGGCCGACCGTGACCGTGAGCCCGGCCTCGCGGAGCCGGTCCGCCGTGTCGCCCAGCTCGCCCAGGACCTCGTCGGTCGTGGGCGCCCGGTGCCGCGGGTCGGCCGCCACGACGACGAGGTCGTCGGCGGTCAGGAGGGCCTCCCGGCCGGCGTGCGCCAGTGCGGCTCGGCCGGCCGGGGAGGCGGAGTGCACGGCGACGATGGTCATGAGGCGCTCCTGATGGGGTCGGTGGGTCGGCGCGGGAACAGGGGAATGGGCACCAGCCGTCGGGGACGGCTCATCCGAGCAGCCCCGTCGGCAGGTCGACCGGGATCAGCGAGGGCAGGGTGATCAGCGCGAGCCCCAGCACGAGTGTGTAGACGATCGTCGTCCGGGTGCGCGCCCGGGCGATGAAGAGCAGGTACGCGGGGACGAACACGAGCACGGCCGCGAGGTAGCCGACCACCATGACGAGCGACAGGAAGGCGATCATGATCGCGAAGGTGCGCAGCGCCGTGGCGACGGTGCGCGACTCCTGCAGCCCGGACCGCATCCACCGCTTGCGGTGACGCAGCTCCTGCACGAGCAGCACCAGCCCGACGAGGAGCCCGGCGACGGACACCAGGCGGGGAAGCAGTGCGGCCTCGGGGGAGAAGCCGCTGCTCGCCCAGAGCGCGCCGGCGAAGACGAGGAGGGCTACGACGGCCACCGACAGCGACCAGGGGGAGTTCTTCAGCAGCCCGTCGGTCTCGGCCTCGTCGTCGGAGTGCATGAGCTGTGCCGCCGCTGCGTGTCCGTCGTCGGACGCCAGGTCGCGCCGGCGCCGCACCAGCTTGACGAGCGCCCACAGGGCGGGCCCGACGAGCACCGCGAGGAAGACGATGACCCACGGTCGCGCCATCCACCCCAACCCGTCGTTGAGCGAGGCGGTCAGGTAGTAGTAGCGCTCCATCGGGATGGCGAGGACGAAGCCGATGAGGAACGGGGCGCGGGGCGAGTCGGTGGCCTTGAGGACCCACCCGACGACGCCGAGCAGGATCATGACCCAGAGGTCGCCGATCTGCGCCTCGCCCTGGAAGGCGCCGAGCAGCATGACGACGAGCAGGCCCGGGCCGAGCACGGCGAAGGGCACCTTGGTCAGCCTGGCGAGCGTCGGCGTGCCGAGGAAGCAGAGGAAGGCGCCGACGACGCTGGCGATGGCGAAGCACCAGATGATGAGGTACATCAGGTCGAGGTGCTCGGTGACGATGGACGGGCCGGGCTGGATGCCGTAGGTCAGCAGCATCCCGAGGAGCATCGCCGAGGGGACGCCGCCGGGGATGCCGAAGAGCAGCGTCGGGATGAGGTCGCCGGCCTCGACGGAGTTGTTGGCGCTCTCGGGTCCGACGATGCCGCGCGGGTCGCCCTTGCCGAACTTGCGCTTGTCCTTGGACGTGGCGACGGCCTGGCCGTAGGCGAGCCACGTGCCGGCGGTGGCCCCGACGCCGGGGAGCACGCCGGCCCAGATGCCGATGAGCGACCCGCGGACCACCTGGGTCCAGTGCGTCAGCCACTCGCGGATGCCCGCGCCCCACCCGCCACCGAGGGTGACGAGGTTGCGGCCGGTGCGGCGCTGGCCCACCCGGGTGGCGATCTCGGCGAGGCCGAAGATGCCGAGCGCGACGGCGACGAGGGAGAGGCCGTCGCCGAGGAAGAGGCTGCCGCCGGTGAAGCGCTCCTCGGCGGTCGTGGGGGAGGTGCCGACCATGCCGAGCAGGAGGCCGAGCAGGCCGCAGAGCACACCCTTGACGACGTTGCCGCGGGAGAGGACGGCGGCCAGTGAGACGCCGAGGACCGTGAGCATGAACAGCTCGGGGCTGGCGAAGGAGAGCACGAGCGGCCGGGCGAGCGGGATGGCGAGGGTGAGACCGAGGGCGCCGATGATGCCGCCGGCCATCGAGGAGAGGAAGGCCAGGGAGAGGGCGCGTTTGGCCTGCCCCCTCCTGGCCATGGCGTAGCCGTCGAGCATCGTGACGCTGGCGGAGGCCGACCCCGGTGCGCCGAGCAGGACGGCGGACACCGTGTCGGACGTGTGGACGACGGCCAGCGCGCCGATGAGCAGGGCGAACGCCTGGGCGGGCTCCATGCCGAAGGTGACCGGGAGCAGGATGGCGACCGCGCCCGTGCCGCCGAGGCCGGGGATGAGGCCCATGACGAGCCCGGCGGCGACGCCGACGAGGAGCATGACGAGCAGGGAGGGTTGTGCGAGGGACGCGAGAGCACTCAGCGCTGAGTCGAACATGGCAGCCTCAATCGATCGTGACGTTGTAGGTGGAGGTCAGCAGCTGCACGACGTGCTCGCGGACCTCGGGGCTGACGGTGTATGCCGCCTCGATGCGCTGTCGCAGGTCGGCTCCCGCGTCGAGGGGGTAGCCGCCGAGGACCTTCTTCGCGGCCTTCTGGAAGGCGGGCGAGGCGCCGAGCTTCTCCGCCGACGTGCGGAGGAGCTCGACCGCTTCGGGCGGCGTCTCGGGCTGGACCCAGAGCCCCTTCTGGTAGGTGTAGGTGACGCCGAGGACGGTCTTGTACGCCTCGAGCTTGGGACCCGTCGGCTTCGTGCCGTGGAGGGTCTCGTAGGCCTCGACGACCGTCGGCAGGTCCTTGAAGTTCGCGTCGCGCACGACGTTGCGGTTCTCGTCGAGCTGGCCGAGCGAGAAGAGGGCGACGGCGCTCTTCTCCTCGAGCAGCGTCTTCACGGCGGACGGGTAGGCGGAGGTCGTCTGGTAGTCGATGTCGATCTCGCCGCGCTGCAGGGCGAGGTTGACGGGCCCGCGGCCCTCGAAGCCGAAGATGGCGCTGACGTCCATCTCGACCAGGTCGAAGGCGAGCAGGGTCGTGAGGTCGAGACCTGTCGCGGCGATGCCCCCGAACTTCAGTGGAGCCTGGCGGTCGACGACGTCCTTCAGGCCCGTCACGCCGGCGGCGGTGCGGGCGTAGACGACGGCACCGGTGCCGTTGGCCAGCACGGGCACGAGCTCGGTGAAGTCGTAACGGACGGCCTGCTTCCTGAGCAGCCACGGGACCACCGTGGTGGCCGTGCTGACGAGCAGCTCGGTGCCGTCGGCGCGGGCCGAGCTGACGAAGTGGTTGGTGCCGGTGATGCCCTCGCCGCCGGCCTCGTTCGTCGGGGCGAACCCGGGGGAGCCGGGGATGGCGTGGGTGAGCTGGGTGCCGATGAACCGGGCCCACGTGTCGGTGCCGCCGCCCTCGGCGAGCGGGATGAGCAGCTCGACGGTCTCGCCGGCGTAGTCGCCGTCGGCGGTGGAGGCCGGCGGGTGGAGGAGGTCGCTGCCGAGCAGGGTGCCGGCAGCGGCGAGGAGGGCGAACCCTCCCATGACGCCGAGGGCCGTCCTGCGGCTCGGCAGGGGAAGGTCGTCGCCGGACTCGTCGTCTCCGGACTGGTCGTCGTCGGTCTGGTCGTCGGCGGCCTCGTCGCTCGGGGACGGCAGGGACTCCTCGTCGGGCGCTGGGGGCGACGAGGGTGGCGGGGCACTCGTGGCTGCCTTGTCGAGCCAGGGGAGTCTGGCGCGGGTGGAACGGTTCATTGCTACGACCTTCTCTCGGACGGCGCTGTGCCGGAATGGTCTGCGGCCTGCTTTCGGGCCGTCGGTGCGTTTCTGTCGGTGTGCTGACTGCGCTCGCGCGGGCTTCTCGTCAGGCGATGGCGCGCGGTCGCTCGGGCGTGGCCGAGGCCACCGCGGGCAGCTCGATGGACCCCTCGACGAGGCGGCGGTAGGTGCGGACGGCGGCGACGACCGGCTCGCCCTGCTCGTGCGAGTACGTGGTGGTGACGAGACCGGCCGGCGTCAGCATCGAGAAGCCGTCGACCGGGTCGGATGCGTCGGGCAGCAGCCCGGACACCACGGTCCCGGTCTCGCGGGCAGCGAGCGTCAGGGCGACGCTGCCGGTGATCGGGAGGGCGGGGTGGACCCGCCCCATCGACAGCATCCGGACCACGAGGTCGGCGCCGGCCTCCCGCTCGCCGGCATCCGGAGCCGCCACGAGGGCCAGCTTCGGGACGGCACGTTCGGCCGCTTCGGGAGACTCGGCGAGTCCCATGGCGACCGCGCCTGCTCGACGGACCGCGTCCAGCGTGGCGAGCAGGTCGGGGCGGGCATCGAGCTGGGCCGGTGTCTCGCGGGCGGTGATCCCGAGGTCCGTCGCTCGCACGACGACGACGGGGGCGCCGGCGTCGACGAGGCTGGCCGTGACGCGTACGTCAGCGGCCACGAGCGTGTCGGCGGGGGACCCCGTCGGGAAGAGCGCGCCGGTGCTGCGGCCGGCCGGGGAGACGAACCCGAGGTCGACCCGCGGGCCGGGGCCGGCGACACCGGGGATCGTCGTGGTCGGTGTCTCGTCGAGCACGCCGTCACGGGTGGGGACGTCCTGCACCATCACCTGGCCGGTGTTCGTGTTGAGCACCCTGACGCGGGTGGTCGTGCCGGTCGGGGTGACCCAGCCCTGCCGCAGCGCGAAGGGGGCGACGACGGCCGAGCAGTTGCCGCAGTTGCTGCCCCAGTCGACCTTCGCCTCGTCGATGCCGACCTGGGCGAAGGTGTACTCCACGTCGATGCCGGGACGGTGCGACGGGCTGAGGATGACGGCCTTGCTCGTGGTCGAGGTCGCACCACCCACGCCGTCGAGCTGTCGGGGGTCCGGGCTGCCGAAGAGGCCGAGGAGCGTGGCGTCGAGGGTGCGGCCGGGAACGTCGAGGTCGGCGCGCCGGAAGACCCAGCACTTGCTGGTGCCCCCGCGCATCCAGGTGGCCGGTACGGCGCTCATGGTCACTCTCCAGGTGAGGTCGGTGTCTGACCGTTCCCAGAGTGGAGACGTCGGAGATGTAGCACCAGCACGTATTTCTGAAAGGGGATGTAGCAGGGGTTAAGCCATCTGGCAGAATGGTCCGCCAAACCCGGTTGGGCTGCCGGCTGCTCGTCGTCGCGTTGCGCCGATGACGTTGCGGCCCAATGACGGTAGGCATGTGTAGGGCGTGTTCGACACACTTAAGGCTCGTGTAGCAGCTCTTGAAGGAGATGATCGTCGTGCTGGACATCCGACGGCTCGAGGTGCTGCTCAAGGTCGTGGAGCAGGGGTCCGTCACCGCTGCGGCGGAGGCCATGACGTACACCCCCTCCGCCGTGTCGCAGCAGCTGCGCCGCCTCGAGCTCGAGGTCGGCATGCCGCTGCTCCAGCGCCACGCCCGCGGGATGGTGCCCACCGAGGCGGGCCACGTGCTCGCCGTGCACGCGCGCAAGGTCTTCCGGCAGATGGCCGCGGCGGAGAGCGACCTGCGTGACATCGCCGGGCTCCGCCGCGGCAGCCTCGAGCTCGGCACCTTCCCCACCGTGGGCAGCAGCTTCCTGCCGCTGGCCGTCAAGCGCTTCCGTCAGCTCTACCCGTCGATCCAGCTCCACATCCGCAGCGCTCGCGAGGCCGAGCTCATCGAGATGCTCGAGGAGGGGAGCGTCGGCCTCTCGATGCTGTGGGACTACGAGTGGGGGCGCATCCAGTCCGACCAGCTCTCGCTCACGACGCTCTTCACCGACCCCACGGTGCTCGTGGTGGCCGCGGACCACCCGCTCGCCCGGCGGCGCCAGGTGTCGATGGAGGCGCTCGCCGACGAGCCCTGGATCATCCGGTCGAACGACCACCCCGTCGTCGAGGTGCTCGGTCGCAGCGCCCTGGCCGCCGGGTTCGAGCCGCAGATCGCCTTCCAGGCCAACGACTACCAGGAGGCCCAGGCCATGGTGAGCGTGGGGCTGGGGGTGGCGCTCGCACCGCGCACCGCGGTGGTGAACAAGCACCCCAACGTACGCATCGTGTCGCTCGGTGACACGGCTCCCCACCGTCGGGTCCTGGTCGCGCATCGGCTCGACCGGGTGCGAGCGGCGACCGAGATGGCCTTCCAGCAGGTGCTCTCCGACATCTCGGCCGGCTACGACCCCGACACGGGCCGGGTGCTCGACGAGCCGGGCTCCTGAAGGGTCCGGCGTCGTCCTCCTGGCGGCGACCGTCAGCCGAGGGTGTCGCCGTCGGAGGCGCTGTCGACGGTGAGGACGATGAGCGGGCTGTGCTGGAGCATCTCCGGCACGTCGGTGCGACGCCAGCGCCGGGCGGCCGCTTCGATGAACGGGCGTCGCTCCTCGGGGTCGGTGAGCACCCGCGCGACCGCGGGCACGTCGGCGGCAACGGTCTGCTTGAGGTGGATCACGACGTGCGGGTCGGCCGCGATGTTGTGGATCCAGTCCCGCGTGCGGTCGGCACGCGGCATACCGGTGATGAACAGCTGGCCGTCGTCGTGGTGCAGGAAGATCTCGATGCGACGCTTCCGGCCGGTGCGCCGACCCGTGGTCGTCAGGTCGATGATCTGGCTGTGGAGCAACGCCGCTCGGGTGGACTCGCTCAGCGGGCTGTCGGGGTCCATGGCCTGATCCTCTCGACGGAACCGACCCGGCAACTCTAGGCGAGTCGCACGTCCCCGCACAGAAGCGGGACAGGTCCGGGCCACGGGAGGTTCAATGGGTTGTGGCCCGTCACCGGTCGAGGCGGTTCGCCTACTACGTGCCTCTCATCATCGCGCTGGCTCTGATCACTGCCGCGCTCATCGTCACTGCCGACCTGGCGCACCGGCTGGCGGACGCCCTCTACACGTGGACACGGTCCTAGCCTGCCCGGAGCGACCACGCGTGACCCCGGGACAAAACGGGAAATTGTCATGACAAGGGCGGTCAGGATGTGGAGAATCTCCGGGTGATTCTCGACGCCGTCCTCCGCCACGCGCGCCCCCCGTCGCCTCTCGCCGGGCGCCTGTCGGTGCAGTCGCTGCTCTTCGCCCTCGGTGAGGGCACCTTCATGACGGGCTCCGCCGTCTTCTTCACCCAGATCGTCGGGCTGTCCGCGGCCCAGGTCGGCCTCGGTCTCACGTTCGCGGGGATCGCCGCGTTCCTCGCGGCACTGCCGATGGGCAAGCTCGTCGACCGCTTCGGCCCGAAGCGGATGTGGGCCGTCAGCGCGGCCGGCCAGGCGGCGATGTTCGCGCTGTGGCCGCTCATCGAGGGCTTCCAGGGCTACGTGGCGATGGCCGTCGGGATGGAGGTCATCGGCGCTCTCGGCGGGGCGGCATACGGCGCGTACACGATCGACGTGCTGCCGGCGGACGAGCGCGTCAAGTCACGCGCGTACATGTACTCCGCGCTCAACGTCGGCTTCACCCTCGGCTCGATGCTCGGCGGCATCGCCCTCGCGTTCCACTCGAACGACGTGCTGCACGCGCTCCCGTGGTTCACCTCGATCGCGTTCCTCGTCAACGCCGCCGCGATCACCCGCCTGCCCAAGGCCGCTCACGACGAGCGCACTCCCGAGGACCGGAGGACGAAGATCCCGGGGCCCGGCCCGCTGCGCAACCCGGGCTGGCTGCTCACGACCTTCTTCGGCGGCGTGTTCTGGACCAACCAGGTGCTGCTCAACGTCGTCATCCCGCTGTGGCTCGTCGAGAAGACCGACGCGCCGCGGGTGCTGCTGGCGTTCCTCTTCGGCACGAACACCGTCATGTGCATCTTCCTGCCGATGGTCACCTCGCGCGGCGTCAAGGACGTGCCGACGGCGCTCAGGGCGGTCCGGCTGTCCTCCGTGTTCTTCGTCGTGTCGTGCATCATCACGCTGGCCACGCACGACACCGTCGGCTGGGTGACCATCGCCCTGGTGTGGCTCGGACACGTGACGGTCACCGGGGCCGAGCTGTACCTGTCGGCAGCGAGCTGGTCGTTCGAGGCCGAGCTCATGGACCCCCGCCAGCGGGGTGCGTACCAGGGCGCCGCCGAGCTGAGCGGCACGCTGGGCCGGGTCTGGGCTCCGGCGCTCTACACGTTCCTCGCGATGAACTGGGGCGCCGGCGGCTGGCTCCTCATCGCCGGCATCATCGTGGTCGCCACCATCGGCATCCACCCGTCGACACGGCTGGCCAAGCGCTTCCTCGAGCGCCACGTGCCGGCGGACGTGCTCGACGAGGCGAGGGCCTCGGCGCCCGAACCCGACGAGGCGGTCCCGGCCCCCTCACTCCTGCCGACCGACACACCGGTGCCCGACCCCGATCCGATCCGCTGACGGAGGCGGCCCCCACGGGTCGGCCTCGGGGGTCCCGCGCGCAGGGCCGCGCGCAAGGCGTTGGGGAGTACGCCGATTCCGGCCCGCGCCGCGCGTGCGCGTGGCTATCGTCTCGGCCATGACAGGCCCCATGACGATGAACCGTGTCATCCACGCCGCCGTCCGGCGCGACCTCGACCGTCTCGCGTCCGCTCTCGCCTCCGTGCGCGACGGCGACCGGGCGCGGGCCCGGCAGCTGCGGGCGGCATACGCCAACCTCCACGACCAGCTCAAGCACCACCACGAGGGGGAGGACACGCACGTCTTCCCGTTCCTCGCCAAGGTGGAGGGCGCCACGGAGCTGGTGGAGGTGATGGAGGCCGAGCACCACGCGATGGCCGACGCGCTGGCCGGAGCCCGCACCGCGATCGACACGTATGCCGCGACCGCGACGAGCGGTGACGCCCACGCGGCCAAGGACGCCATCGTCGCGGCACACGACGTCGTGGAGCGGCACCTGCACCACGAGGAGGACGAGCTCGAGCCGCTCATGCTGCCGCACATGGAGACTCCCGAGTGGAAGGTCGTGGAGAAGAAGCTCCGCCCGACGTCGATCACGGAGTCGGGGCGGTTCATGGCCTGGGTCCAGGACGGCATGGGTGAGCGAGAGCGCACCTACCTCCGGTCGACCATCCCGGTCCCGGTGACCTTCCTGCTCAGCAGGCTGGCCGGCAGGTCGTACCACCGCGACGTCGCGCCCACCTGGCAGTCCACCACCTGAGCGTTCCCCTGTCGTTCGACCCGACCGAGCGACTTCACGCCCAAAGCCGCCGCCGGCGCGCGGACTGGCCCAGACTCTCCACATGGCCGAACCACGGATCGAGAAGGACGACGCGCCCCGAGGCGGGCGCCCGTCGGCGACGGTGACCCCCGTGCTCGTCGCGGAGCTGCTCGCTGACGGCGAACGCATGCCGGTCTACGTGCACGTCGTCGACCATCCCGACGGGCGCGTGCTCGTCGACACCGGCATGACGCAGCTGCATCCCGCGGTGGACGACATGGACCCCCGCCTGATCCCCCGGAGCGAGCAGGACGGCCTCGACCCGGACGAGGTCGACGTCGTCGTCAACACCCACCTGCACTTCGACCACTGCGGCGGCAACCACCTGTTCGCAGGCAAGCCCGTCTACGTCCAACGGGCCGAGCTGGACGACGCCCGAACGCTCGACGACTACACGATCCGCGAGTGGGTCGAGGCGCCCGGCGTCGACTACGTGCCCGTCGACGGAACGCACGAGCTGATGCCGGGCGTCAGGCTCGTGCCCACGCCCGGCCACACGCGGGGCTCGCAGGTGGTCGTCGTCGAGACCGGCGCGCGCACGGTCGTCATCGCGGGCGACACCGCCGTCTTCCACGACGAGCTCGACAACCCCCGCACCGAGGGCCAGCGACTCGTCCGCGCCCTCGCACCCGACGAGGTCTGGCTCTCGCACGAGCACGAGCCGTGGCGCCCCGCGGGCAGCGACGAGCCCTCTCCGGCGGGTGGCTGACAGCATGCGGAAGCTGGCCTTCGCCATGAACGTGAGCCTGGACGGCTACGTCGCCGCCCCGGGCGACGACCTCGGCTGGAGCGTGCCGAGCGACGAGCTGTTCCAGTGGTGGTCGGACCGGGTGGGCTCCACCGGACTCGCGCTCTACGGGCGCAGGCTGTGGGAGACGATGAGCGCGCACTGGCCGATGGCGGGCGAGCAGCCCGGCGCCCCGCCGGCGCACGTCGAGTACGCGCGTCGCTGGCGTGACATGCCGAAGGTCGTCTTCTCCTCGGGCAACCCGGCTGTCGCGTGGAACGCGCGCCTCGTCACCGGTGACGCCGTCACCGAGATCGCCCGGCTGAAGGGCGAGGACGGCGGTCGCATGGACGTGACCGGCGCCACCCTCGCCGCAGCCGCCATCAGGGCCGGGCTGGTCGACGAGTACGTGCTCGTCACCCACCCCGTGCTGGTCGGCGGCGGCACACCGTTCTTCACGACTCTGGAGAGCTGGGTGAACCTCGACCTCGTCGAGACCAGGTCGTTCCCCGACGGCGTGCTCCTCACGAGGTACGCGACCAGGCGCTGACCTCCTGTGTCGGACGCCGGCTACAGGACGACGGCGGCGCCCATGGCGACGGTGCGGTCCTCGGGGAGCCGGAAGTACTCGGTGGGGGAGGCGGCGTTGTGCGCGAGGCCGACGAAGAGCCGCTTGCGCCACGTGCCCATCTCCTCGCCGGGTCCGCGCTGCACGGTGATGCGGGACAGGAAGTAGTAGGCGCTGTCGGGGTCGACGTCGATGATCTCGAGGTCGCGAGCGAGGGCGAGGGCGCGTGGCACGTCCTGGTCCTCCTGGAAGCCGAAGTTCAGCGTCAGGTGGGTGATGGCGTCGTAGGGGTCGCCGAGGTGGTCGAGGACGACCCGGTCCTCGTCGTCGACGAAGGGGACGTTGAGGGAGGCGGTGCTGACGATGAGGACGTTCTCGTGGATGACGTGGTTGAACGTCGCGTTCTCGCGCAGCGCGAGCGGGGTCGAGTCCTTGCCGGGGTGGAGGAAGACGGCGGTGCCCGGGACCTTCGCCACCGGGTCGTGGTGGAGCCAGTCGATGAACGGCTCGAGGGGGCCTTCCATCGAGGTGCGGCGCTCGGTGACGAGGGTCCGTCCGCGCTGCCACGTGAGCATGACGGTGGCGACGATCGTCGCGATGAGGACGGGCAGCCAGCCGCCGTGGAAGAGCTTGGTGACGTTGGCGCCGAAGTAGGTCAGCTCGAGCCCCACGAGGGGGATGCCCAGCAGGAGCAGCTGCCAGCGGTTCCAGCGCCAGTGGGCTTCGGCGTACATGAGGAAGAGCGTCGTCGTGATGAGGAACGTCCCCGTCACCGCGAGGCCGTATGCCGTCGCGAGCCGCTCCGAGGACTGGAACGTGACGAGCAGCAGGATGACGCCGACGAAGAGGGTCCAGTTGATGGCGGGCACGTAGATCTGCCCGCGCTCGTGGCTGGAGGTGTGGCGCACGGTGAGGCGCGGGAGGTAGCCGAGCCGCTCGGCCTGGCGTGACACCGAGTAGGCGCCGGAGATGACGGCCTGCGACGCGATGACGGTGGCGAGGGTCGCGAGCACGACGAGCGGGAGCCTGAGGGCGTCGGGCGCGAGGCGGAAGAAGGGGTTGGCGGCGGCGGCCGGGTCCCGCAGGATGAGGGCGCCCTGCCCGAGGTAGTTCAGCGTCAGGGCGGGGAAGACGACGACGAACCACGCGCGGCGGATCGGCTGGCGGCCGAAGTGGCCCATGTCGGCGTAGAGCGCCTCGGCCCCGGTGATGGACAGCACGACCGCACCCATGGCGACGAAGGCGATGACCGGGCGGTCGACGACGAAGAGCAGCCCGTAGTGGGGCGAGAGCCCGGTGATGATCGCGGGGTCGCGGACGACCTGGCCGAGACCCAGGACCGCCAGCACGAGGAACCAGAGGGCCATGACGGGGCCGAAGAACCGGCCGACGAGCTGGGTGCCGAGGCGCTGTCCCGCGAAGAGGGCGGTGATGATGACCGCGCCGATCGGGACGACGAGGTGGGCGAGCGAGGGCGTCGAGACCGACAGGCCCTCGATCGCAGACATGACGGAGATGGCCGGCGTGATGACGCTGTCCCCGTAGAAGAGGGACGCGCCCAGCACACCGAGCAGCATCACCAGTCCGAAGCGCTTGCCGCCGGGGCGCACTGCGGTTCGTGCGAGCGCGGCGAGCGCCATGACGCCGCCCTCGCCGTCGTTGTCCGCACGGAGGATGAAGGCGACGTACTTGACCGAGACGACCACGGTGATCGACCAGAACACGAGCGAGATCACGCCGTAGACGTCGCCGGGGGTGGCGGCGACGGTGTTGTGGTCGATGGAGAAGACGGTCTGCAGGGCGTAGAGCGGTGAGGTGCCGATGTCGCCGAAGACGACGCCCAGAGCCCCGAGCGCGAGCCCGACGACGCCGTTGCGTGAGCGGTCCGATTCGTGTGCCACGAACCGACATCCTCCCAGCGGTTGCCGGTTGGCACCGGCTCGAGAGGTGAGGTCAGGCGTCAAGATCGCGTCAAGATCCGCCGTGCCGGGAGCCGTCCGGGGCGAGCCGTCAGGATGCCGTCAAGATCGCGTCAGGATGGCGACGTCGGGTGCCGCGACGCGGCAGTTCGGGTGTGCGCTGGGAGCATGAACAGCAAGGTCATCGCCCCGCGGGGAGCCCTGGTCAGATGGGGGGCGCTGCTGCTGCCCTTCGGGGTCGCGGCGCTGCTCTCGACCGTGCGCGACGCCGTCCGGGGCAGCACTGCCGCGTTGGTGCTCGTCGTGGTGGTCGTGGCCGCCTCTGCCTTCGGCGACCGGCTGGCCGGCATCGTCTCGGCCGCGTCCGCAGCACTGGGCTTCGACTTCTTCCTCGTCGAGCCCTACCACTCGCTGTCGATCAGCAGCAGCGACGACGTCGAGCTCGCGCTCGCACTCCTGACGGTCGGGGTGGCCGTGACCGAGATCGCGTCGTGGGCTCGGCGGCAGAAGGCCACTGCGCAGGTACGCGAGGGGTACCTCCGCGGGTTGGCCGCGCTTCTCGACCTGCCTGATTCGTCGACCGCCGACCAGACGGCGCGGACCATCGGGGCGGCCATCACGCAGGCCCTCGGAGCCGACCGCGCCGCGTGGGTCGCCGGCCACCCGGCGTGGAACGACGCGGTCGTCACCCTCGACGGGCGGATCCGGCTCGGCGGGCGCATGCTGCCGGCCGGGAGCACCTCGCTGCCCACCGACGCGTTCACCGCGCTGCCGGTGAGCGCCCACGGACGGCTGGTGGGCCACTTCCGGGTCGTGTCGTCCACGCACGTCGTGCGCCCGACGGCGGAGCAGCTGCGGGTGGCGCTCCTGCTCGCTGACCGCATGGCTGCGGCCTGGCAGGTGGAGGCGCGCCCCGCCGCGGCGAGCCCACCAGAGCTCAGGGAGCCCGCTGCAGCAGAAGGTGCACGGTCGTGGGGCCGTCCTGCGCGCCCGGGACGATGACGGCATACCGGGACCAGCGTGGGTCGGTCGGGGCGGGCCCGGCGCACCAGCGTGAGCCGGCGGTCACGGCTGGATGATCCAGTGCCTCGGCGACCGCTTGCGGGATGGCCGGCACAGGACCAGCGCCACCGAGACCGCCCTGACCGCAGAAGTCGACCGCGTCAGCAGCCGAAACCCGGAAGACGAAGAGATAGCTCTCGGCGGAGCCGGTGAACGTCTGCGTCGCGACCCGCCGAACGCCGGCGTGGTCGGGCAGACGCAGGTCTGCTCGCTCGAGCGCGTCGACCGGCCCCGGGATCCCGTGCTCCCCGGCGACGCCGACCGTGTCGCCCGTGCGGGTGCCGGCATACGCGAACCAGCCGTACGAGTCGCTCGTGGAAGGGGCCGTCCCGCCTGCTGAAGGGGTGGCGGCGGGGGGCGTGCCGCATGCTGCCAGCGCGAGCGCCGCGGCGGCCGCCGCAGCCGTGACCGACCACACGGGCCGAGCGGTCACGCGATACCTGGAGTGCCCCATGGAGCCATTGTGGCGGCTGGCGGTTGGGCGCACTTTGTTACGGAGTCTGCTGACTCGGCGGGTGCTCAGCCGCGGGGGAGCGCGACGTCGACCAGCAGGCCCGGGTGGTCGGTGGTGCCCTGCATGTCGATGACCGAGCGAGATCGCACCTCGAGGCCGGGACCGACCACCACGTGCTGGAGGCCCCCGTCGTCGGCGCGCTGGTAGCCGTCGGGCAGGCAGGCGTCCGGGCTGTCCGGGCCGCGAGCCGGCAGGTTGAGGTCTGCGCCGAGGACGAGGGGCGCGAGACCGTCCGGACGACCCAGTCCTGGGAAGACGGTCTTCAGCAGCCGGCCGCACTGCGCCAAGGCGGTCGTCGCGTCGGCGCTCGTGGAGTGCGTCGTGCAGGCAGCGAATCGCCGCGCGGGGACGTCGATGCAGGCCCAGATGCGCTCCTCCGGGTCTCGAGGGCTCTGGACCGGGTTGGCCCCGCCGTAGGTGCGGGAGCCGACCGTCGGGGGAACGACGACGAGGACTCCGTCGCCGAAGTCCTCACCGTTGCGGCAACGGACCGGCGCCCCGGTGTCGCGGTCGTTCACGTGCCCGAAGGCCGACGCGACCGATCCCGTTGCGAGGGTGGTCGACATCGCCCTCTCGAGGACGGCGAGGTCGTCGTGGCAGATCTCGTTGAGGCTGACCAGGTCCGGCCGGTGCTCGTGGATCAGCGCGGCGGCCCGGCTGATGGCGCGTCCGCCGGAGTAGCAGTCGGCGCGCCCGCTGTTGCAGAGGTTCATCTGGAGCACGCGCACCGTGCCGTCGGCCCGGGCGCTCGCGGGCGCGCTCACCGCGGCCGGGTCGCTCGCCGCGCGTCCGGCCTCGCATCCCGCGGCACTGCCGACGGCGAAGGCCGTGAAGCACGCCGCAGCAGCTGCCCACCAAGGGCCGCGGACGAGCCGAACGCGCATACCTAATATCGAACTCCGCCGCCGGCACGACGCGCAATCGACGCGGGCAGGTTCGTCAGCCTCGAAGCTGGTCGCGACCTCCCGGAGGTACGCTGCCCGGCAAGCCGCTTCGGACCGTGGAGGGACGCGTGTCGAACAAGGTGCTCGGGCTGCTGGTAGTCACCGCGATGACGGTGCTGAGCGCCTGCACGGCGGGGGAGCCGTCCGCGCCCGTCACCTTCGCGACGGTGCAGCCGGCGACGGTGACGAAGCTGCTGGTGTTCGTCGTCGAGAACCACTCGCTGGACCAGATGCGCGCGGCGATGCCTTTCACGACGGCGCTGGGGAAGCAGTTCGCCGTCGCGACGAGCTTCCGCGCGGTGACGCACCCCTCGCTGCCGAACTACCTGGCGATGACGGGCGGCAGCACGTTCGGCGTCGCCGACGACGGGCCGCCCTCGCGCCACTCGACCGACCAGCCGTCGGTGTTCGGCCAGGCGCTGGCGCTGGGCAAGACGGCCAGGCTGTACGCCGAGGGGATGCCCGGCACCTGCGCCACGGACAACTCGGGGAGGTATGCCGTCAAGCACAACCCGTGGGCCTACTACCTCAGCGAGCGGTCGGCCTGCGCCCACTACGACGTGCCGGCCGGCGCGCTGGGCAAGGACGCCGCCGCCGGCGAGCTGCCCAACGCCGGCATGGTCGTCCCCGACCTCTGCAACGATGCCCACGACTGCGACCTGTCGGTGGCGGACGAGTGGCTCCGGACCGAGATCGAGGCAGTGATGTCCGGGCCGGACTGGCGCGCAGGGCATCTCGCGCTCGTGGTGACAGCCGACGAGGACGACCGTAGTCAGGACAACCTCGTCCTGACTGCGGTCGCGCACCCGTCCCTGCGTGCTGCCGTCGTCACGACGCCGCTGACGCACTACTCGCTCGCACGTCTCTACAGCGAGGTGCTTGGTGCCCAGCCGCTCGGTGAGGCAGCTGCCGCACCCTCGATGGCCGCGGCATTCGGACTGGATCTCGCCAAGGGTTGAGCTGCCCCTCGTGCGGCAGGGATCATGACTGCATGCGTGCGATCCGCGCGGTGAGCGCCTTCGACGGTGAGCAGTTCCTGCCGGGCGCCACGGTGGTCGTCGACGGCGACCAGATCGTGGGGGTCGAGGCGTACGCGGCGGAGCGGCCCGCCGAGGTGGAGGTCACCGAGTATTCGGGCACCGTCCTGCCCGGCCTCGTCGACGCCCATACCCACCTCGTCGCTGACGCGACGATCGGAGGGCTGGAACGGGCCGGTTCGATGAGCGACGACGCGCTGGACGAGGTCATCCTCTCCTCGCTGCGTTTCCACGCCGCCCACGGCGTGACGACCGTTCGTGACCTGGGTGACGTGGCGTACCCGGCACCGACCAGCTCGGCGCGCAGTTCACCGCTGCCCAGCTCGCGGTGCTCGTCGACGAAGCACACCGCAACGGCCTCTCGCTCCTGGCGCACGCCCACTCCCTCGAGGCGATGGAGAGCGCGGCGGCGGCCGGGGTGGACGGGATCGAGCACTTCAGCGGGCTGTCCGTGGCGTCCGGGTCGCACATCGGTGACGACTTCCTCGACGAGGTGGCGCGTCTGGGCATCTACGTGGACCTGACGATGGGCAACGACCGCAGCTTCCACGCGCTGATGCCCGCACCGCCGCCACCGCTGGCCGAGCTCATGAAACGGTTCGGCGTCAAGGACTTCGACGAGTTCTACGCCTCGCGGATCGGCACCCTGAGCCGGCTGAGGGCACACGGTATACGCGTGGTCACGGGAGTCGACTCCGGGATGGCCCCCGCCAAGCAGCACGGCAACGTGTGGCGCGTCGTCGGCGAGATGGCCGAGGCCGGGTACTCCCCGGCCGAGGCCCTCGCCGCCGGGACGTCTCTCGCCGCCGAAGCCTGTGGGCTGGGCCGCCGCACCGGCCGTCTCGCCCCGGGCCACGCCGCCGACGTGCTCGTCGTCGACGGTGACCTGTCCGAGGACGTGACGGCGCTGAGCCGACCTGTCGAGGTGCTCGTCCGCGGGAGGGCCGTCGAGCCAACATGGACCATGTCCTGATCCCGGGCGCCGGCGGCCGCGCGTGGTACTGGCACCTCGTCGCCGAGCGTCTGACCGCGGCCGGACATCGAGTGATCGCCGTCGAGCTGCCCGCCGACGACGACACGAAAGGCCTGTCGGACTACGCGGATTCCGTTCTCGATGCGGCGGGCACGGCGCGTGGCGTCGTCGTCGTGGCGGCCTCACTCGGGGCCTTCACCGCGCCCTTGGTCGCAGGTCGGCTCGAGGCGAGCGCGCTCGTGCTGGTCAACCCCATGATCCCGCTGCCAGGGGAGACACCGGGTGATTGGTGGGGCAACACCGGCGCCGTCGAGGCGCGCGAGCAGCGCGCGTCCCGGCTGGGACACCCCCTCGAGCTCGACCCTCGCACCTACCTGTTCCACGACGTGCCACCACAGGTGCTCGCGACCGCCAGCCCGAAGGGGGAGCAGTCGCAGCGGCCGTTCCGCGACCCGTGCACGTTCTCCTCCCTGCCGGCCCACCTCACGGTGGTGTCTGCGCGGGATGACCGCTTCTTCCCACTCGAGTTCCAGCAGCAACTCGCCCGGCAGCGGCTGGGGGTCGAGCCAGTGGTCGTTCCCGGCGGCCACCTGGTGGCGTTGAGCCACCCCGACGAGCTCACGGCCGCGGTGCTCGCCGCACCCGTGGCCGGTAGTCCCGTGTGACGATGCTCAGGTGACCGAGAACGCCGCACGCGCGCTGCAGCTGCTGCACGAGAACCAGTACCTCACGCTCGCGACCGCCGACACGAGCGGACGGCCGTGGTCGTCGACGGTCTGGTACGCCGCGTGGCGGCCGTCCCGGTCGGACGACCGCCTCTCGGTGGACTTCATCTGGCTGTCGCGCCCCGAGGCGCAGCACTCGCGGAACCTCCTGCAGCGACCGGAGGTGGGCATCAGCATCTTCGACAGCGCCCAACGCGCCGGCACCGGTGACGGGCTCCAGTTCGCTGCCCGCGCCGAGCCGGTCCCGCCAGCCCTGCTCGACGACGCGGTCGAGGCGTTCTCGGAGGCCTCGCTCGCAGCAGGGGGTGGTGCCTGGAGGCGCGCCCAGGTGGAGGCGCCAGCACTGCCGCGGCTCTACATCGCTCGGCCCGAGTCGGCGTACCTGCTGGGCGGGGGCACGCGGGTCGAGGTGCCTCTCGCCTGAGTCGGTGGCGCTGGGCGCAGGGCTTCCCGAGGGACTGCTCGAGACCCGACTGCTCGGAGACGGGCGAGGCCACTGGGCGATCCATTCGCTGTGGCGAGACCGTGCGGCGCTGGAGGCGATGAGGACGTCCAGCGAGCCCGCGGCTCCCGCGCTGTTTCGACGGTTGGAGTCGGAGCCGACGCTTGCCGTGATGCAGGCGCTGGCCCGAAGTGACTGAGCTGTGGGTCTGTGAGGCCGTCGGCCTCAGGCGGTGCCCCGGTGGTCGCTGCCCGTCTCGTCGCTGCCCTCCGAGTCGCCGCCGATGGCTTCCATGACTGCTTCCAGCGGCGTCAGCCGGCGCCCGCGCTCGACGTGCGACTCGTAGGCGCGCGCCCCCAGCGACTCGCGGGACGCTGCCTCCGCGGTGCCCCGCAGGGCGGGGTCGGGCAGGTAGTAGCCGTAGACGGCCGATCCCACCAGCTCGCGCAGCGCGGTCGAGGCGCCCAGCAGCATCGCGGCGCGGGAGGGCTGTCCCTCGGCGCTCTCCACCACGGCGAGGCTCTCGAGGAAGAAGGAGAGGTTGGCGAGGTCGCCGGTCTCGTCGGAGAGCTCGATGCCCTCCACGAGCAGCTCGCGCGCCTCACCGTGCCGTCCGCGAGCGAGGGCCGCCTGCACGAGGCCGTATAGGGCGACGTACGTGGTCAGCCGGTCGCCGCGTCGGCGTGCCCGAGCCAGTCCCTGCTCGCACCGGTCGACCGCCGCGCGGGGGCGCCCGCAGAGCAGGTGCACGGTCCCGAGCCAGACCTCCGTGAGGCCGAGGATCCAGTCTGCGGAAGGGTCGTCGTGGTCGACGCCGGCGACGACGCGGCGGAAGTGCCCCTCTGCAGCGGCGAGCTGACCGGACGCGAGCGCCGCGAGTCCCTGGCCCGCCTCGCCGTAGGCCGTCCCGAGGCGGTCCTCGGCCGCGACGGCCTGCCGGTGTGCCTCGGCCCAACGATGCGCGCTCGTCGCGACGTCGCCCTGGGCGAACGCCATGGAGGCGGCCGTCAGCGTCGTCCGGATGCGTGTGGGGGCGGTCATCTCGAGGGCCAGGGCCGACTCCGCGAGACGCCGGCCCTGGCGCAGGTGGCCGCGCAGCCACCAGAAGAGCCACAGGTCCCAGCACATCTGCCCGGCGAGCTCACCGTTGCTGGAGGCGATGAGGTGGTCGACGGCGGCGGCGAGGTTGCCGGCGTCGGTCTCGGAGCGGTCCAGCCACTCGACCTGGTCCACGCCCTCGTACGCGGGGGCCGCCTCGTGCGCCCGCCGACGGTAGACGTGGGCGTGACGCTGTCGGGCCTCCCGCTCCTCCTCGGGGCCGAGCAGGGAGGCAGCGTGCTGGTGCACGGGCTCGAGCAGCGTGTGTCGGACGGATCCGTCGGGAAGGGTGTGCACGCGTACCAGCGAGTGCTCCACGAGGCGCTCGAGCAGGTCCAGCACGTCCGGCTGGTCGACGGCCACCTGCCGCACGTCGTCGAGGGCGGCCCCGCCGGTGAAGACGGACAGCCTGCGGTAGAGCAGCTGCTCGGGCGGCTCGAGGAGGCGGTAGCTCCAGTCGAGGGTCGCCTGCATCGTGCGCTGCCGCTCGGGCAGGTCGGTGGGACCCTCGAGGTCCAAGGCCTCGTCCAGGCGCTCGAGCAGGAGCCGCGGCGTCAGCAGCCGGGCGCGGGCCGCCGCCAGCTCGATGGCGAGGGGAAGGCCGGAGAGGCGCCGTGACAGGGCGGCGACGACGGGGCCGTCCTCGCTCCGGCACGCGAACCGCGGGGCGACGGCCCGGGCGCGGTCGAGCAGGAGCCGGCTCGCGGCGGCCGCCTCGACGTCCGCCAGGGAGCTGTCCGCGGCGGGCAGCGCGAGGGGCTGGACGGCATACTCCGTCTCCCCGCGACAGCGCAGCGGGGCGCGGCTCGTGGCGAGCACGCGCAGCTGGGCGCACTCCTCGAGAAGGCGAGCCACGACGGCCCCTGCGCCGCGCAGCTGCTCGAGGTTGTCCAGCACGAGCAACAGGTCTCGGTCCCGCAGCCCCACCAGAACCGTCTCGTCCGAGCCCTCGACCCCGTGCAGCCCGAGCGCGCGACCGATGGCCGGCAGGACGAGTACCTCGTGGTCGACGGACGCCAGGTGCACGACGGCCACCCCGTCGCGGTGGTCGCCGCTCGCAGCTCGCGCGACCGCTGTCGAGAGGCGCGTCTTGCCGACCCCGCCCGGCCCGGTGAGCGTCACCAGCCGCGTACCGGGGGAGCGCAGCAGGTTCAGGACGGCCTCGATGTCGCCGCTCCTGCCGATGAGGGGAGTGAGGTCGGCGGTAGGGGCGGCCCGGGCCGCGAGGGGGCTCGAAGGGCCTGAGCGCCCCGCCGCGGCTGGCTCGGCGGAGGCCACGGCTGTGTGGGTCGAGCCTCGTCGCGGCACGGCGGCCAGGAGGGTTCGACGATCCTCCTCGTCCAGCCCCAGGGCGGACGCCAGCGACCTGACGGTGTGCGGGTAGGGACGCGACCGCAGCCCGCGCTCCAAGGCGCTGATCGCGTGCGAGGTGAGACCCGCGCGATCGGCCAGCTCCTCCTGGGTCCAGCCGGCCGCCTCGCGGAACCGTCGCAGCACGGCGGCGAAGGACTGCGCGCGCGAGGGTGCGCTGCGCTGAGAGTCGTCGAGGGCCGCCACGCCGGGAGTCTAGGTCCCGCACACTGCCCGTACAGTCGGAACTGTCCGAACTGCGTGCGTGGCCCCCTTCGTCGCGAGTCGTCACTCTCGAAGTCGGCACCGTCATCCGTCGGCGCCGTCCATGGGGAGGGAACCATCATGCTGCGCAGGACTGCTGCAACGCTCGCTCTGTCCACGGCCCTCGTGGCCGCCGGTGCCGGCGCCGCGTCGGCCCACGAGTGCTTCATCGCCAACCGTTCGGCCCAGGGCAACGCCGGGGCCAGCCACTCGAGCAACTGGTACACGTTGCAGATCGAGGAGCTCTACCGCACGGGCCACCTGTTCCTGGCCGGCGACCCGCTCACCGAGGCACAGGTGCAGACCGCGCTCGCCATGACGCGGGAGCAGGGGGTTCCCCTCAGCTTCACGGTCTTCGAGCGCTTCACGATCCCGCGGTCGATCGGCGACCTCGAGCAGGTCACCTCGAAGTCGGCCGACGGCAAGGGCGTCGACCACTTCTTCGTCGCCTACGGGGACGCCATCGTCGGGATCTTCATGGCGGCGCGGGCGTCCTGACTGCAGGGGCATCGACCGGGGGATCGGTGCCCTCCACGGCCGGTTGGGGGACCGTTGCCGCACGTGGCCCCAGCCGCACCCAAGCAGCGGGTGCGGCTGGGGCCTCGCTGTATGCCGTCGGGCCGGCTGGTGGCCGCGTCGGGCGTCGTCCTGTCGTGAGCGCCGACGGTCGCCGCTGTTGCTGGCTGCCTGGCCATCGACAGAGCGCCCTGGTTGCGGGCACCATCGCGACGTCACCTCTTGCGGTCGCTACCCGGGAGCATGCATGGGACGCGTGTTCGCTGTCGTCGTCGCCCACCCGGACGACGAAGCCTTCAGCTGGGCGGGGACCGTCGCGCTGCACGCGGCCGATCCCGACTTCAGGTTCGTCCTCATCCATGCCACGCGAGGGGAGGCGGGGGACATCCGGCCGGGGTTCCCCGCGACCCGCGACACGCTGGGCAGCATTCGGCAGGCAGAGAGCGAGGCGGCGTGGCGGGCGGTGGGACGTGTCCCCGACCGGCACGAGTGGCTCGGCCTTCCGGACGGCGGCCTCGCCGACGTGCCCGCCGAAGAGCTGACCGAGCGGATCGGCGGGATCCTCGCCGAGGAGAGGCCGGACGTGGTCGCCGGCTTCGGGCCGGACGGGATCACGGGGCACCCGGAGACCACGTCGCCGTCGGCGCCTGCACCGACGCCGCCTTCGCGAGGCTGGCCCGGACGGGCGGCCCGGGGTTCCGGCGGCTGCTGCACCACGTGCTGCCGCAGTCCGTCTTCAATCGCTGGCAAGAGCAGCGGCGCGACCTCGGCCTGCCGGTCTTCGACCCGTCCCGGGTCTTCCACGGTCGCGGCGTGCCGGACGACCAGATCCATCTCGTCGTCGAGTGTCGGGAGGTGGCGCCCCGGGTCGTCGCCGGCATCCTCGAGCACCGGAGCCAGCTGCACGTCATGGCAGACCAGCCGGTCGACGAGCACCGCCTCGCGCGCATCGTCAGTCGCGAGTGGGCCACTGTGGTCTGGCCGATGACGCCGTGGGGCGAGCAGCCGCTGACCGAGCAGCCGCTGACCGACGTGTTCGAGGGCCTCTGAGCGACGGGAGCTGTCAGCCGTGGGGGCGTGCTCGACGCTTGGCGAGACCCATCCGCACCAAGTAGGCGTGCGTCGGTGGGATCCAGCCGAGCTGCTTGCCCATGCCGAGGTCGTCGCGGTCCGGCCAGACGACGCAGATGGGCTGACGGCGATCACGAGCGGATGTCACTCGGTTCTGGTTGCACCGGATACAGGGGCGGCGTCACCTCCTCGGTTTCCCCGGGATTGGGGTTGGGACTAGGAGGCGACGCCGTCGGCGCTCTCATACCCTCATTGATGCCCGATAAATCACTTATGTCCGGTTTAGCAGGCCGTCTTCGAGCCAGCCGGGACGCGGTCCACCACGCTCGGTGGCACTCCCACGGTGGTTCCTCGCCCGGGAGGGGTGTTCATCCAGGACGAGGGTCTGGACGGCGTCGGGATGGCGGCCGGCAGCGTCGTGTCGACAGCGGGCGACGTGGACCGCTTCTACGAGCGCCTCTCCTCCGGCGGGTTCCTGCCGTCGGGCCTCGTGGCCACCATGGGGAGTCCGACCGGGACCGTGCCCTTCGGTCAGGGCGAGTACGGGCTCGGGCTGTGGATCTGGTCCTTGTCGTGCGGCGAGGGCCTGGGCCACAGCGGCGCGTTCACGGGCTACGCCAGCAAGGTCTGGACCCTCAGGGACAGCGACCGGCGCGCAGTCGTCCTCGTCGACGACGGCCAGGCTCACTCCTTCGCCGACAACATCGCCGACGACGCCCTGTGCCCTTGACGGCGCGACCGGCAGCGCGGCTTGGCCGCGGCTTCCAGAGCACGGCCGGTAGCGGCACCGCGGCGACTTCACGGTCATTGACCAAGGCGGTGCCTCAGCTTCTGGGGTGCGCAGAACCGGTAGCTCTCGGTCACGAGCTCGGCGACCTCGTCCCACACGGTGTCGTCGTCGAGCACCATGCCGATCACGGTGGGCGACCAGGGTGGCTTGAAGAAGGGCGGCCCGGCGTTGCCCAGGGCAAAGAGCTCGTCGCCGGATGACCGGAAGGTCAGCACCGTGGTTGGCTCGGTCACCCCGGTCAGGTCACGGTAGGCCGAGGCGTAGCCCTCCTGGGCGACCAGCACGTGGGCGAAGGTCTTGTTTCGGACCCGCCACCGTACGCCGGTCCAGGCGTCCTCCTCGTACGCGTCGGGCAGTGCCAGCGCCGTGGCACCGATCCGCGCGACGACGTCGACGGAGGGCTCGATGCGAGGCGGCCTGGGCATGCCTCGGAGTCTGCCAGCGCCTGCCGACAGGAGATCGCGCGTCGAGGCTGCGATGATGCCGACATGAGCGAGGCCGTGCAGCGGTACGTGGCGTTCTCGGACGATCCCGAGGGCGGCAACCCCGCAGGTGTCGTGCTCGAAGCAGACGCGTTGAGTGACGACCGGATGCTCGCGATCGCTGCCGAGCTGGGCTACAGCGAGACCGCCTTCCTTTTCGGCACGAAGATCCGCTACTTCTCACCGCTGGCCGAGGTCCCGTTCTGCGGGCACGCCACCATCGCAACGGCCGTGGCCCTCGCGGAGCGCGACGGCCCGGGCGACGTCGTCCTCACGACAATGAACGGCCCGGTGCCGGTCACGACCCGGCGCGATCGCGACGGCCGCATCCTTGCCACGCTCACCAGTGTGCCGGCGCGCATCTCCGACATCGCACCGACGAATCTGCGGGAGCTGCTCGCGTCACTTGGTTGGGACCTCGCCGAGCTCGACCCGGCGCTGCCGCCGCGAGTCGGGTACGCCGGCGCCTGGCATCCCGTGATCGCCGCCGCCACGCGCGAGCGACTGTCCGCGCTCGACTACGACTTCGACCGGCTGGCGACCCTCATGGCCGAACGCGAGTGGACGACGATCCAGCTCATCTGGCGCGGTGCCGAGACGATCTTCCACTCGCGCAACCCCTTCCCGCCGGGGGGTGTCGTAGAGGATCCCGCGACCGGCGCCGCTGCGGCCGCGCTAGGCGCCTATCTACGCGACCTGCACCTCGTGCCCTTGCCCGCCACGGTCACCATTCACCAGGGGGAGGATCTCGGGCGACCCGGACGCCTCCTCGTCGACATCCGCGCCGACCGACCCGAGATCCAGGTGACCGGCACTGCCGTCGCGATCACGTGAACCGCTGACCGACGGCATACGCTGCTGGTCCCGGCCTACGATGCGGGCTCAGAGGTCCGTGGTGCCCGCTGGCGGACCTCGTCGACGATCTCGACGAGGCGTTCGAGGCCACCGGCCCGTTCCATGCTCGTGGCGATGGCCTGTGCCCTCGCCCGGTAGACCGGTTGGTCGAGCACGGAGCGTACGGCGTCCCGGACCGCGGCGGGCTTTGGGGTCTCGGTGTTGAGCCGGCGTCCGGCGCCAGACCACGCGACCCGAGCGGCTACCTCCGGCTTGTCCTCCTTGCCGCCGCTGGTGACGACCGGGACCCCGTGGCGAAGGGCGTACTGAACGCCGCCGTAGCCGCCGTTCGTGACGAAGACGTCGGACTTGGGCAGCAGTGAGTCGTACGGCAGGTAGGGCGCGGCTCGAGCGTTCTCGGGCAGGGCCGGCAGCGTTTCGAGGGGGCGTCCGCCAGTGGACACGACGACGAGCACATCGTCGTCGGCGAGCGCCTCGAGAGTGGGGGCGATGATCTGGCGGTAGTCGCGGTTCGCGATGGTGCCCTGGGTGACGTGGACCACCGGGCGAGTTCCGTCGAGGTCGTGCCACCACGGCGGAAGCGGCGCCTGCGATCCGCTGGCGGAGATCGGGCCGACGAAGTGCAGGGTCGAGGGAGCGTCCGACCTCGGGTACTCGAAGTCGGGGACGGTGAACTGGGCGATCGCCTCGGCGTGCCTGGGCCAGTCGAGTACCGGAAAGGGCAGGGGCCGCCCGAACAGCGCGCGGTGGATCCCGTCGGCTGCACGCTCCGCCGGCGCGAAGACGGTACGGGCAGCGAGCTGGGCCAGCAGCGCGTTGCGCAACCGACCGACCGGACCGCGGAGCGGGGTCAGCCCCATCCCGTAGGGAGCAGTGTCGCGGCTTGTGATCGTCAACGGCACGACGCCGCAGACGAGGACCGGAGGCCGGTCTCCGAGCGCGTGGCCGCCGACGAACGCCGCGCCGACGAAAGCGGGGTCGGCCAGCAGGACGTCGGCGCGCTCCTTCGCGTGCAGGGCCATGACCGCCTCGTGCTGCGCTCTGGCGGGTCGCACGAAGACGTTCTCGATGTCGAAGGCGAGGGCCTTGGCCCCCTTGAGGGCGACGCGCTCGGGGAAGGTCTGTGCCAGGTCCTGCCGATCGTCGAAGTCTGCCTCGCCCGGCAGGGGCACGTGCTCGGCGCCGGTGTCGCTCACGGGCTGCACGAAACGCGTGCCGGTCAGGAATCGGACCCGGTCGCCGCGCTCTCGGAGCCGGCGAGCGACGCTCAGCAGGGGAGTGACGTGCCCGTGGACCGGGACGGTCGCGATGATGATGGATGCCATGACTCACCTCGCCGATTCGGCGACGCCACGATTCAGCGCCATCTCATAGTGTTCACCTCCATGAGATAGTGGTCAATATGCCAAAGCACGACAAGGCTGCCCGCCCGTACAGGTCCGACCTGCGCCGGCGCCAAGCGGCCGACACGCGGCTCCGGGTGGTCCAGGCGAGTCTGACCCTCTTCGAGAGACAGGGTTACCGAGCCACGACGTTCGCGCAGCTGGCGGCCGAGGCGGGCGTGTCGGTTAAGACCGTGCAGGAGCACGGGCCCAAGTCCGCTCTGCTGCAAGCCGCGGTCGAGCTGGCCTCCTTCGGGGTCGAGGGGGAGAGCGACTTCTTCGCCACTGATCTCGGTCGGCCGATGCTGCAGGTCGAGAGCGCGGAGGAGCTCGCGAGCATGATCGGCAGAGCGATGCTCGCGATCAACGCTCCCTCCGCGGGCCTCTGGACCACGTTCGTGAGCGCGGCGCATGCCGACCACGAGCTGAGTCGCTACCACGCGCGCATGCTGTCGCTGATCCGCGCTCAGGTCGAACACGTCCTGCGCCACATCGAGTCCCGCGGCTGGCTCCGGCGCGACGTGCCCCTGGACGATCTCGTCGAGGCGTTCTGCATCATCACGTCCCTGGAGACCTACGTGCGGTTCGTGGATCACGACGACATACCACCGGCGCGCTACGAGGAGTTCGTGGCGCGGACCATCCGCGAGACCATCCTCGCGCGCTGACCAGGCGCCCGCTCCGAGCCAAGCGACTGCTCACCGACGATCAACCCGCTCGTCGCGAGCCAGGACGCGCGACCGCTCGCTGGCCGATGGCTCGGGCGGGGCGGCTTGACGCAGGTCCACCGTTTGGAGGCGACGGCCCGCTCTATGCGTCGCGCCGGAGCCGCTCACGAGCGAAACCCCTCGTCCTGCCACGCCTGTTCGGCGAAGCTGAACAGCCGCTGCGGGGTGATCCGCAGCCAGTAGGCCGCCCAGGCAATGGTGCCGCCGCGGTTGCGTAGCTCGGTGATGTGCCGGAGGTCCTCCGGCACGGTTGTCAGCACTTCGGCAGGGCCTTCGATGAGCACGGCGGCGTGCATGTCGTGTTCACCCTCGAGGATGGACAGCGCCAACCAGGGGTGGGCCCGGACGTTCGCGATCCGCGCGGCGTTCTCGACCGTGGGGAGCCAGAACGCCTCCGCGTACGGAGAGAACAGAGTCGGGGCTGCGTGGGCCCGGCCGTCGGGCCGAGTTGAGGACGCCAGCGCGTAGGTCCGGCGCTCCAAGTACGAGGCAAGCTGATCGCCGGTCATCCGCCGCTGCGGCGGGTAGGCCTTGCGCACCGCCGGCCCGGCCTGGTGGAAAGACGCATCCTGCAGCTGGCCCAGCCAGTCCGCCAGGGCCAGACGGTCGCTGGACAAGGCGCCAGACGGTTCTCGGTGACTACTCGACATTGAGCGCGGTCCTCTCCCAAGCGCAATCCGGTGCGAGCCGACGGCGCGCCAGGGTCACAGGTGAGCCGCCTTCCACGCACATCGATGGGTGTGCCGTCCCCGCCGGCGAGCACGCCGATCCGCGCCTCTGTCGCGACCTGACGCGCGCATCACGCTCGGTGGTGCTCGCCGCAAGCAAGCTGTCGTGGAGCGCGTCCAGGTCTTCGGCATCGGCAAATGTCACCGGCCCCCCAGGATGACCGGCCGGGTGGAGAGCGACCTCGAAGCCATCGATGTCGTGCCCGACGTAGGAGGACTCGCCGGTATGCGGCCCGCCCAGCAGCGCCGTGTACATCGCGTAAACGCCCTGACGATCGGAGACCCGGATCACCAGACCACTCATCGGTTCTTCCTCATCGGTTGGGCGGGGCACGGCTCGACAGCTGCTTCGGCCGAGGCAAGGGCTATTGGGAGGTCCGTGAGCGATGTTTCTCGATGCCTGACTGATTCGCCACTGCCGCCTCTGGCTAGGGTGTGCCCGTCTGGCGGCGGAGTGCGGCACCGCGGATACGTCGCTCCCGATGCCCTGGGATGGATCAGCTGCCGCTACCACACCGGAAGACCTCCAAGCCACGGATGGTCAGGCGGAAGCCCGATATGGGCCTCCTCGGCCCAGTCGCGGAAGGCAGACGGGAGGAGCACGGGTGCTTCGTTGGTGGACGAGAGCAGCAGGTCCCAGCGGTCCTCATAGTCCTTGAACGTGGATAGTTGCGACCGAGCCCGGTCGACGCCTACGTTTCGCTTCCCCGGGGCGATTCCCGGCTCCGTGAGCCAGTGCATGTGCTCGACCCACGCGGCGGCAGCAACGTGATCACGAGGAACCACAAAATTGCGGATCCGCTGTAATGGATCGGCCGGTATCGCGACAAGGACGAACCACTCGCGATCATGCACAGCCGGGCACTGGGACTTCAGGCCGAGCGGCCAACTGACGCTGTCACCCGCTCCCCGGATGCTCTTCACCTGGACCTCAATCATCGGGCGGTCGCCATCGGTGTGAACAGCCAGGATGTCGGTGCGCGCGAGCCCGTCGCGCGTGAGCGCAGGTGCCCAGTCCAGCCGGGCCAGCATGGCGCACACATGATGCTCGCCGATGGACTTCGTCTGCTTCGTGTCGGCCACGCCAGTAGTCAAACACGGCTAGGTCGGCCGCCGAGATGAAGGAGTTGTGGTCGCCTTCATCAGCCGGCCGGTCGACTGGCGGCTACTAGACGATTTCCCTAGGACCGGTGCCTGGCCAGACTCGGTTTAGGTGATCGTCGGGCGGCTCTTCTAGCGGCTGCGCACCGGTGTGCGGGTGTGGCTCACTTTCGGTCTGCGGCTCGGCGGTCACCGTGACGAGGCGTGGCTCAAGAAGGGACTGCCCTGCTCGTAGTAGCAATGCCCACCTCGCCGTCCTTATGGAGTCGAGCACAGGCGGGAGCAGGACATGGATCAGCTGGAGCAGCACGGGCAGGTCATCATCGGCGTCGACCCGCACAAGCTGTCGGCGACGATCGAGGTCGTCGACGGTCACGAGCGACTGTTGGGTTCGGGCGGTTCACCACCGACCGCGCCGGCTACGCTGCGCTGCGCACATACGTGCAGGCCTGGCCGCGGCGCGTGTGGGCGGTCGAGGGCAGCAACGGCGCCGGGCGGCCGCTGGCTCAGCGGCTCCTCGAGGACGGCGAGCAGGTCGTCGACGTCCCCGCCAAGCTCGCGGTCCGGGTCCGGCTCTTCGACACCGGCCACAACCGCAAGACCGATGCCCGGGACGCCCCCTCGATCGCGATCGTCGCCGTCCGCACCACGTCCTTGCGGGTGCTGCAGCGGGACGGCGCGCTCGAGGCGCTGCGGATGCTCACCGACCGCCGCGAGGCACTGACCCGTCGCCGTGTCCAGACGGTCAACCGACTGCAGGCGTTGCTGGCGGAACTGCTTCCGGGACAGGCGAAGAAGGACATCACCACCTGCCAGGCGAAGTCGCTCCTGGCATCCGTCCGTCCACGCGACGTCGCCGGGAAGACCCGCCGCCGGATCGCCGCTGAAGAGCTGGCCGAGCTGGTCCCGGTCGAGGCCAAGATCACGAAAGCCACCGCCGAACTGAAGGCGCTCGTTCTGGCGCGGGGCTCGCACCTGATGGACCTGCCCGGTGTCGGGCCCGTCGTCGCTGCGAGGGTTCTGGCCGATGTCGGTGACGTGGCGCGCTTCGCCGACCGGAACCGGTTCGCGTCCTGGACCGGCACCGCGCCACTGGACGCCTCCTCCGGGGAGCAGAGCCGGCACCGGCTGTCGCGGGCCGGGGACCGGCGGGTTAACCACAGGATCCACATCGCCGCGATCAGCCAGCTGCGCCTCGACACGGCCGGGCGCGCCTACTATCGGCGCAAACGAGCCGAGGGAAAGCGGCCGCTGGAGGCGATCCGGTGTTCGAAGCGACGAATCTCCGACGCCGTTTATCGGCAGCTGCTCGCCGACGCCGCGGGCATCGACACGGGCCCGGGAGGGCACTGCGGGGCGTCTCAAGAATCCAGCGCGGTCGACCTGACCCCGCACATCGACACTTCGGATCAGCCACTTCCCGGACCCGCACAACCGACGCTACGCCCAGCAGTCGCGCCCCGGAAGACCGACGCCTACAGCACGCTCGAACCGACCGGTTGACGACAGAAGGGAGCCGAAGTGACGCAGGGCGTTGCTCCGCTGATGCCCTCTGCGGTCTGGGATAGGTTTCGCGGCATGGCGAAGTACCCCAGAGTTCGAGAGCAGCACATCGCTGTCTTCGGCGAAGCCGGCTCCGGCAAGACCGTGTTGGTCTCCTCGTTCTTCGGGCCAACGCAGGAGGGCTCCTACGAGAACGATCTGTGGGACCTGGTCGCTCGACAGACCGGCCAGGGCCACCGCCTGTATCAGAACTACCTCGGCATGCGTGACAGCGCGACTGCTCCGATGCCGACCAGATTCGCCAACACGACCTACGAGTTCGCCGTCAAGCTCAAGGGCGGAGACGACGACCAGACGAAGAAGCAACCTTTCGACGAACTGCGCCTCGCGTGGCATGACTACCCCGGTGAGTGGTTTGAGGAAGACCCGAGCAGCATCGAGGAAAGCAACCGACGCGCGGACACCTTCATCTCGCTCCTTCGGTCGGATGTCGCGCTTCTCTTGGTCGACGGTCAGAAGTTGCTCGATTACGCCGGGGAGGAGGAGCGCTACCTCAAGGCACTCCTCGGCAATTTCCGCCAGAACCTCTTGCGCCTCAAGGACGACCTCCTCGCAAAGGAAGGTCCGCTGATCGAGTTCCCTCGAATATGGATTCTAGCTCTGTCCAAGGCGGACCTGTTTCCAGACTGGGACGTCGCCACGTTCCGCGATCTCGTCATCCTCAAGGCCGCCGACGACCTCGAACGCCTCAGAACCACCATCGCAGAACTCATCAGCGCACCGGACGCGCTCTCGGTCGGTGAGGACTTCATGCTGCTGTCGTCCGCCAAGTTCGAGCTCAAACCGGATGACATGGAGCCGGTCGACATCGATGTCACGCAGCGCGTCGGACTCGACCTGATTCTCCCCGTTGCGTCCCTACTGCCGTTGCAGCGCCGCGTCCTGTGGGAAGAGCGGATGACGATACCGCGGCAGGTGGTGGACTCGCTTGCCGACGGTGCCGATGTGATTGCCGCAGCGTTGACCGGCGCAAAGTTCGCCACCGTCGAGAAGCTCCTGAGAAAGGTCGCCAAGGCAGACAAGCGGGCAGAGTTCGTGATCAAGGCGTTGCCGGCATTAGCCGCCGCGATCAAGATCGCTGGGCCGAAGCTCAAGGAGATAAATGAGCAAGCGCGCATGCAGCACAACTACCTGCGAGCCACGCTGACCCAGTTCAAGCTGGACTTGGAGCAGGGCGTGGCCGACAAGGTGATCCGGACCCAGAAGTGAGCACTGCGCCTCCGCGTCCAACGCAGTTCATCTGGGCTACGCGCGGTCATTCCTGGGGTTTTCGGTTCCTGCTCGACGCCGGATTTGATGACCCGCTGCCCGCATACGAGCGAGCATTCGCTGGACTCGCCGACCACCCCACCGCATGGCGTCGAGAAAGCAGGCATCTCGCGCTGCGCTTTCCGGATCCCGTAGGACGCCGTGACGCTGCGGGCCGCGTCATCCCACACGAGTTCGTCGTCTTCGGCGACGTTGCCGGCGACATAGGTTCGGTCGATGACGGCGTCCAGACAATCTGGCCCATAGTCGAGCACGCCTACGCGCGCATCTGGGATTCCGACAAGGCTCCAACCGCGAACGATCTTCGGCTCGGCGACTGACGCATCGCGTTCTCTCTCGACTCGGCCGGAGGCAAGATGGGACCTCCTTGCTCAAGCTGCTCGGGCACAAACGGCCGCAAGATCCAGGCGCAGCCGCCGTGGCAACGCGACGCACGAAGAAGAAGCCATCACCAGAATCGGTTCATTCCCAGGTAGGCCGGTGGCCTCGCGCCCGCAGGACACCGCCGCTTCGCGGTGTGGGGCAGGAGCTCGAGGGCATTTCGGATATCGCTCGAGTGGCCGTGTGGCTGTCCCCGCCCGGGACCGACGCGCGTGCTCGGTGGCAGTTTGCTCCCAGGTCTGGCGCTCGAGAAGGCACCGTCCCTTCCGACGCCCTCGCGGCCGCGACGGGTGACGAGAGCCTTCATGCGGGGTTGTCTCGCCTCCCCGGCTTAGAGTGGAGGGTATGACCGCCCTTCCCGACCCGAGCGTTCGACCGGCAGGCCTGGCCGACCAGTTCGGCCGGGTGGCGCGTGACCTGCGCGTGTCCGTGACCGACCGCTGCAACTTGCGCTGCACCTACTGCATGCCCGCCGAGGGCCTGCCGTGGATGCCGAAGGCCGAGATGCTCACCGACGAGGAGATGCTCCGGCTCATCGGCCTCTTCGTCCGCGACGGCGTCACCCAGGTGCGCCTGACCGGGGGAGAGCCGCTACTGCGGCGTTCCCTCGTCGAGCTCGTAGCCGGCATCGCCGCGCTCGAGCCACGGCCGAAGATCGCGATGACGACCAACGGCGTCGGGCTCGAGCGGGTCGCCCGCGGGCTGAAGATGGCGGGCCTCGACCGCGTCAACGTCAGCCTCGACACCATCGACGCCGAGACCTTCACCCAGCTGACCCGCCGCGACCGCTTGGCCGACGTCGAGGCGGGCCTCAAGGCGGCAGCCGACGCGGGCCTCACCCCGGTCAAGGTCAACGCGGTCGCCATGCGCGGCATCAACGACGACTCCGTCGCCGACGTGCTCGCCTGGTGCCTCGAGCGTGGCTACGAGCTGCGGTTCATCGAGCAGATGCCGCTCGACGCCCAGCACGCCTGGGACCGTTCCACCATGATCAGCGCGGGCGAGATCCACGCCAGGCTCTCCGAGCGCTGGGAGCTGACGCCGCTGCCGGCGGCCGACCGGGGGAGCGCCCCCGCCGAGCGGTTCCTCGTCGACGGTGGCCCCGAGACCGTCGGCATCATCGCCAGCGTCTCCAACCCGTTCTGCGCGGCCTGCGACCGCACGCGCCTCACCGCCGACGGCCAGGTGCGCAACTGCCTCTTCTCCAACACCGAGACCGACCTCCGCGGTCCCATGCGCGACGGCGCCAGCGACGACGAGCTGCTCGACCTCATGCGCGGTGAGATGTGGCGCAAGCGCAAGGGCCACGGCATCGGCGACCCCGACTTCGTCCAGCCCGAGCGGCCCATGTCCGCCATCGGCGGCTGACCGGGTGACCGGCTCACCCCTCACCCAACCGAGCCGTACGCGTACGGCCGGGTTCGAGCAGCTCTAACCGTCAGCCGAGGTGAGCGCCTCGACGGGCACCACCTCGATGAGGAATCCGCGCAGCGCCACGAAGTCGGCCAGCGACTTCTCGTGCTCGTCGCACGCCAGCCAGACCTTTCGCCGCTCCGGCTTGTGCAGCTTGGGGTTGTTCCACACGACCGCGTGCCGAGCGGTCGCCCGACACCCCTTCGCACTGCACACGTGATCGGCGGCCTCCGACGCGGAGGCAGCCTCGAAGAGCCCGCTCACTGCTGGATGCGGCGGATGTCGTCCTGCGGCGTCACCGTCTGCAGGTCGCCGGGCTGCCGCGGCGCGACCGCGTTCGCGATGACCACGGCGATGTAGGGGATGATGACGGCGCCGAGCACCGCCGCCCAGCGCAGCCAACCCGAGGTCACGAAGACGAGCCCGAAGAGGGCGACGCGGATCCCCATCATCGTGAGGTAGCGCTTGATGCGCTTGTCCTGGTCGTCGGTCGTGGAGGACGGCGCCGACGTGACGGTGTGCACGACGGGTTCGTGGTGGGCTCTTGGCACCCATCCACCATAAGCCCGCCGGGCGGGCATGGACCGTGCTGTCTACCCTTCGGTAGTCCGTTAGGTTTCGGGGCAGGACCGAGACTCCGGCACCGCCGGACGGATGGAGGAACGCACTGTGTCAACGACCGCGGAGACGGCACCCACGGCCACCCCCGGACCCACCAGCACCACGCCGCGCAACGTGCTCGTCACCGGCGGCAACCGCGGCATCGGCCTCGCGATCGCCCGCGCGTTCGCCGACGCCGACGACAACGTCGTCATCACCCACCGTTCCGGCCAGCCACCGGAGGGCCTTAAGGGCGTCGTCTGCGAAGTGACCGACTCGACCTCCGTCGACGCGGCGTTCAAGGCCGCCGAGGAGATCTTCGGCGGCCCCGTCGAGGTGCTCGTCGCCAACGCCGGCATCACCCGCGACACCCTCCTCATGCGCATGACCGACGACGAGTTCGACTCCGTCATCGACACGAACCTCGCCGGCGCCTTCCGCTGCGCCCGCCGCGCCGCCACCGGCATGATCCGCAAGCGCAAGGGCCGCATCGTCCTCATCAGCAGCGTCGTCGGCCTCTACGGCTCCCCGGGACAGGCCAACTACGCCGCCTCCAAGTCGGGCCTCGTCGGACTGGCGCGCTCCATCTCGCGTGAGCTCGGCGGCCGCGGCATCACCGCCAACGTCGTCGCCCCCGGCTTCATCGACACCGAGATGACGGCCGTGCTGCCCGACGACCAGAAGAAGCAGTACCTCGCCAACATCCCCGCCGGCCGCTTCGCGACGCCCGAGGAGGTCGCGTCCGTCGTGCGTTTCGTCGCCAGCGACGACGCCGCCTACATCACGGGCGCCGTCATCCCCGTCGACGGCGGGCTCGGCATGGGGCACTGACCGCACCCGACGGCATACGGCCGTATGCCGTGAATGTCGTTGCGCTCCAAGCGTCCCCACCCTTCCCCACCCACACGAGAAAGTCGCAGGCATGGGAATCCTCGAAGGCAAGAAGCTGCTCATCACCGGCGTCCTCATGGACAGCTCCATCGCGTTCCACGTCGCCAAGCTGGCGCAGGAGGAGGGCGCGACGGTCATCCTCACCTCCTTCGGCCGCACGATGAAGATCACGCAGACCATCGCCAAGCGGCTGCCCGAGACGCCGGTCGTCATCGAGCTCGACGTCGCCGACCAGGAGCACCTCGACACGCTGGCCGACCGGTTGCGCGAGCACGTCGACGGCCTCGACGGCGTGCTCCACTCGATCGGCTTCGCCCCGCAGGGCGCCTTCAACTTCCTCGAGGGCACGTGGGAGGACGTCTCGACGGCCGTGCAGATCTCCGCGTACAGCCTCAAGGCGCTGGCCGTCGCCACGCTGCCGCTCATGCCCGAGGGCGGCAGCGTCGTCGGGCTCACCTTCGACGCGAAGTTCGCCTGGCCGGTCTACGACTGGATGGGCGTCGCGAAGGCCGCCTTCGAGTCGACCAACCGCTACCTCGCGCGCGACCTCGGCCCCAAGTCGGTGCGGTGCAACCTCGTCGCGGCCGGCCCGATCCGCACCACCGCCGCCAAGTCGATCCCCGGCTTCGAGCAGTTCGAGCAGATCTGGGACGAGCGCGCCCCGCTCGGCTGGGACGTCAACGACCCGGTGCCCGCCGCGAAGGCGTGCGCGGCGCTGCTCTCCGACTGGTTCCCGGCGACGACGGGCGAGATCGTGCACGTCGACGGCGGCGTCCACGCGATGGGGCAGTAAGGCGGGCGCTGAGGTGGTCAGCAAGGCGGGCAGGGAGGCACAAGTGGTGACCGGGCGAGGCCTCGCCCGCTCTCGCTAGAGTCCTGCCCATGCCTCACGCCGGGACCGAGTCCACCACCCTGCCGACCGACGACACGCAGAACCAGACGGACGACGCGCCAGTGGCGGTGGCCCCGGTCAGGGTCGACGAGGTGCGAGTCCTCGACGGACCCAACCTCTACTTCGCGCGGCCTGCGATCAAGGTGATCCTGCACCTGCCCGGCTACCTCGACCTCAAGCGCACCGAGGCGGAGACGCTCGCCCGCCGCCTCGGCATGCGCTCGGCCCGCCCGGGCAAGCGCGGCACGGCGCTGCGCCAGCGCTTCGTCATGCGCCTCATCCGCAACGTCACGCGCCGCGTCGGCACCGAGATCGGCGCTGGACGACTCGGCGTACGCGTGCGGGCCGGCCAGACGGTCGAGGACGTCGTGCTCGCCTTCCCGTGGGTGCACCGCACGCGCGGTCGCGTCGCGGGAGAGCAGTTCGGCGCCGTCATGGCGGGTTTGCTCGACCCGTCGCGCCGTGTCGACGACGTCATAGAGGAGGTCGCCGCGGTCATCATGGCGGCGCCCGACGGCCCGGGGCCGAGCGTCATCACGCCGACGGTGCCCGTCGCGTCCGTCACCGGCACCAACGGCAAGACGACGACCACCCGCCTCATGGCTCACATGTGCATGACCGCCGGCCTCACGACGGCGTGGAGCTCGACCGACGGCGTCGTCGTCATGGGCGAGACGAAGGAGGAGGGCGACTTCTCCGGACCTGCCGGCGCGCGCGGCGTGCTCGAGACCCCGGGCCTCGACATCGGCATCCTCGAGACGGCCCGAGGCGGCATGCTGCTCAAGGGCATGGGCGTCACCGCCAACGACGTCAGCGTCGTCACCAACGTCAGCGCCGACCACCTCGGCCTGCAGGGCATCGACACCCTCGACCAGCTCGCGGAGGTCAAGGCCATCGTCACCACCGTCACGAAGCCGCAGGGCTGGGTCGTGCTCAACGGTGACGACCCCCGCGTCTGGGCGATGCGCTTCGGCATCAAGGCCAAGCCGTGGGCGTTCAGCCTCGACCCCGCGTCACCGGCGCTGTGGGAGTCGATCAACTCCGGCGGGCGCGGCATCACGGTGCTCGACGGCGAGATCGTCGTCCTGTCGCCCAACGGCGACCCCGACCGGCTGGTCAAGATCGTCGACGTGCCGATGACGCTGAGCGGCCTGTCGCAGAACAACATCGCCAACGCCCTCGCCGGTGCCGCAGCCGCGCTGGGGCTCGGCGTGCCGCGGTCGGCCGTCGTCGAGGGACTGCGCACCTTCGCGCCCGACCCCGAGCACAACTGGGGCCGGCTCAACACGTACTCGCTCCCGCTGCCGCAGGGCGGCAAGGCGACCGTGATCATGGACATGGCGCACAACGAGGCAGGGCTCGAGGCCCTCCTCGACGTCGCGCGCGGTCTCGCGGCACCGGGCGGGGCCGTACGCCTCGGGCTGGGGTGCGCGGGTGACCGCGCCGACGATGCCATCACCGCCATGGGTGAGATCGCCGGGCACGGCGCCGAGGAGGTCGTCCTGAAGATCGCCCGCCACTACCTGCGCGGGCGCCAGCCGGAGGAGCTCCTCGGACTCTTCCGCGAGGGCCTCGCCAAGGTCGGCGTGCTCGACGTGCCCGGCTTCGACACCGAGCTCGAGGCGCTCGAGGCCCTCGTGCCGCACGCGCTCGACGGCGACGTCATCGCCCTCATGTGCCACGCCGAGCGCGCCGAGGTCAACCGCTGGATCCGTGACCACGGCGGCAAGGTCGACGATGCCCGCACGATCCGGCGCAAGGTCGTCGCGGCCCGCGGCGAGCACGAGCTCGAGGCCGAGATCGCCGCCCTGTGGGAGCTGGACGACGACACCGCCCGCACCGCCGCGGCCCAGGAGCTCGTCGACACGCATCCCGGAGACCCGCGCCTCGTCTTCGAGCTCGCCGGCGCCAAGGACGCCGGCGGCGACGAGCAGGGCGCGATCGGCCTCTACGAGCAGGCCCTCGCCGGCGGGCTGCGTGAGCCGCACCGCCACCGGGCACAGCTGCAGCTCGCCTCGAGCCTGCGCGTCGTCGGCCGCGCGGCGGAGGCACAGGCACTCGTCACCGACGTGCTGGAGGCGCGACCGCACAACACGGCAGCGCTCATGCTCCGGGCACTGGTGCAGGCCGACCTCGGCCAGGAACGTCAGGCCGTGGCCGACCTCATCCGCGCGACGCTCGAGGCGACGACCGACGTCGACACCCAGAGCTACCGACGGGCCCTGCGCGCCTACGCCGACGAGCTCGCCCCCGCCGCCGACTGACCGAGCGGCCGACCCTGAGTCGGCGGACGCGTACGCGGAAGCGAGGTTTTCAGCGACACCTCTCCCTGAGTCGAGTGCTCACTTTCTGACGCAGGGAACTGAGCCCTCGATGGGGTTGGTGCGTCGGAAACTGAGCACTCGATGGGGTTGGTGCGTCGGGAACTGAGCACTCGATGGGCCGGTGCCTCGAGTGCTCACCTTCCGACGTGGGAAAGTGAGCACTCGTCGGGGGACTCGGATCAGATGGCGGTGTCGTCGGCCATCTCGGGCTGGGTCTCGCCCGGGACCGCACCGAGTGCCTCACCCTCGGCCTCGTCGCCCTCCGCCTCGGCCGTCTCGGTGAGGGTGGTCGGGTCGAGGTCGGGGTCGCTCGTCGCCGCCGCGGGTGTGCCGATGCGGGCACCGGCCTGGGCCGACTTCGTGCGCTCCTCGAGCTCGGCGACGACCATCGAGTGCTGGTCGACGCACATGACGACGAGATCGCCGGGATTGGTGCGGGCGAGCACGTGGCGGGTCGCCTCCAGCTCGTCGAGCACGATCTCGACCTGGCGGCAGCGCGCCCCCTCGGCCATCGCCTGACGCGCGCCCTCGGCGACGAGCGCGGCGCTCACGCCGGCCTTGCGACCTCGGAGGCGGGCGTCCTCGCGCACCACGAGCACGTCGAAGTGCTGGGCGGCGACGGCACCGAGCTCGCGGATGTCGTCGTCGCGCCGGTCACCGGCCGCACCGATCATGCCGATGCGCGACGTCCGGCCGAGGTCGGCCTGGCCCTGCTTCTGCGCGGCGTAGCGGTCGACGAACGCGCCGAGCTCCTTCATGCCGGCGGCGTTGTGGCAGTAGTCGACGAAGACCTCGGCGTTGGCGACCTGGACGAGGTTGAGGCGGCCGGGGGAGAGGTAGTACGTCGTCGCGAAGGTGCGCAGCCCCTGGCGGATGTCGTGCAGGGGAGCGTCCGCTGCGAACGCGGCGCCCGCCGCGGCCAGCGCGTTGGCGACGTTGAACCGCGCCGCACCGCCGAACGTGGACGGCAGCAGGTGCGTCCACGCGAGCTGCATGCTCCGGCGGCCGTGCTTGATGACGATCATCTCGCCGCGGTCGCTGGGCTCGAGCACGACGGCGCGGCCGCCGCGACGGCAGTAGTCGTCGACGAACTCGCGCACCTCGCTGCCCGGCTCGGACATCGTGAACCAGACGATGCCGCCCGAGCACTTGCGGCGCATGTTGCGCACGTGCGGGTCGTCGGCGTTCAGCACCGCGAAGCCGTCGCGCGGGACGGCCTCGACGATGACGGCCTTGACGTCGGCCAGCTGGCGAAGGGTGTCGATTCCCTTCATCCCCAAGTGATCCGGGGCGATGTTCGTGACGACCGCGATGTCGTTGCGGTCGTAGCCGAGGCCCTCGCGCAGGATGCCGCCGCGGGCGACCTCCATGACGGCGAAGTCGACGCGAGGGTTCTGCAGCACCATCCGGGCCGACCGCGGGCCCGACGCGTCGGCCTTGATGACGAGCCGCTCGTCGATGACGACGCCGTCGGTCGAGGTCATGCCGACCTTGCGACCGAGGCCCTTGAAGATGTGGGCGATCATGCGCGAGGTCGTCGTCTTGCCGTTGGTGCCGGTGACGGCGACGATCGGCACGCGCGACTGGGCGCCCGGCGGGAAGAGCAGGTCGACGACCGGCTTCGCGATGAACTGCGGCTCGCCGACGGTCGGGTGCGTGTGCATGCGGAAACCCGGCGCGGCGTTGACCTCGCAGATGGCCCCGCCCGTCTCACGCACCGGGTAGGTGATGTCGGGGCAGATGAAGTCGATGCCGGCGACGTCGAGGCCGACGATGCGCGCCGCCTCCTCGGCGATCTCGACGTTGTCGGGGTGCGCGTCGAAGGTGCGGTCGATGGAGATGCCGCCGGTCGACATGTTGCCGGTGAGCGCCAGCTTGACCATCTCGCCCTCGGTCGGCACCGACTCGAGCGTGTGGCCCTGGCCGGCGAGGATCTCGAGCGCGTTGGCGTCGACCTTGATCTTCGTCAGCACCTTCTCGTGCCCGACGCCGCGGCGCGGGTCGGCGTTCGTGATGTCGACGAGCTCGGCCACCGTGTGCGTGCCGTCGCCGACGACGTGCGCCGGCACGCGCTCGGCGATGGCCTGCATGCGGCCGCCGACGATGAGGCAGCGGTAGTCGCGCCCGGTGACGAACGACTCGACGATGATCGTGCCGCGCCGCGACTCGGCCTTGGCGATGTCGTACGCCTTCTCGACCTCCTCGTCGCTCTGGAGGTTGAGGCACACGCCGCGCCCGTGGTTGCCGTCGAGCGGCTTGACCACGACGGGGAACCCGATGCGGCGGGCGGCGTCGAGCGTTCCGCGCAGGGTGCGTACGGCCTCCTGCTTGGGCACCGGCAGCCCCGCCGAGCCGAGCAGCTTGGTCGTCATGTCCTTGTCGCTCGCGATGTCGACGGCGAGGGCGCCCGTCTTCGACGTCATCGTGGCGCGGATGCGCTGGGCGTGGACGCCCTGCCCGAGCTGCACGAGCGAGGCGGAGTTGAGGCGGATGAAGGGGATGTCGCGGGAGGCGGCCTCCTCGAGGATCGCCGCCGTGGACGGGCCGAAGGCGACCCGCTCGGCCTGCTTGAGGAAGCCGTTGAACTCGGTCTCGAAGTCGAAGCCGTCCTCGCCGTCGACGAGGTGGTTGATGAGGCGCACGGCGAGCTTGCCCGCGGCGACACCGACGGTCTCGTCGGTGTAGCTGTAGATGACGTTGTAGTGGCCGGGCTCGCCCTTGACCGCGCGGGTCTTGCCGCGCCGCGAGTCGTGGCCGGCGAGGGTCTGCAGCTGCAGCGCGACGTGCTCGGCGACGTGGCCGAGCCAGGTGCCCTCGCGCAGCCGCTCGATGAAGCCACCGCGCCGGCCGAGCGAGCACGTGTGCCGCTCGAGGCCGGGCACCAGCTCGATGAGCCGGTCGGTGAAGCCGTCGAGCGAGACCGTGGGGTACTCCTCCAGGCTGCCGAGGTCGACGACGAGGTGGATGGCCTGCTGGTAGGACCAGACGTTGGGGCCGCGGTAGATCCGGGTCTCGAGGATCTTCAGGTCCGGGCGGGCCGGGCCTGTGGGGGTGGGGACCTCGACGGCCATGGATCTCCTCCTACGTGGTCGTGCGTATGCCGCAGGGGCACCTCGCGCACGACCGTACTCTCAGGGACGGGCGGGACTGCTGGACTAGCGAGCGGCGCTGCTCGTCGAGGAGCGCGCCGCCCGGACCTTCGCCGGGACGACCGCACCCTCGATGTCGGGGTGACGTTCGACGAACGCGGTCAGCTCGACGTGGCCCAGGTCGAACGTACTGCCCGTGGGCAGCGAGTGCACCACCGCGCCGGAGACGAGCAGCGGCGCACCGCGCCGGGCGTCGGGCGCGTCGGTGATGGCGTTGCGGGCGTTGACGACGAAGATCGAGCCGGCCCCGATGACCGACATCACGGTGCCCCCGCGGATCTCGGCGGCAGTGTTCTCGTCGATGCCCATGCCGAGCAGGTTGGGGGAGGCGGCGACCATCGACATGAGCCGGCCGTAGCGGCCGCGCTGGTCGAAGTGCTGGTCGATGATGACGTCCTCGACGAGGCCGAGCCCCGCCGAGATCTGGCTGGCGCGCTGGCGTGGGGTGAGCCCCTCCTCGCCGAGCGAGATCATGTAGCGGCTCATGATCGAGGCGCCGGCGGACGTGCCGGCGACGACTGCGCCGCGCTCGTACGCCCGCACGATCGCGTCGCCCACGGGGGTGCCGACGATGTTCTGGGAGAGCTTGACCTGGCTGCCGCCGGTGAGGAAGACGCCGGTGGCGCTGTCGAGCAGCTCGACCATCGCCGGGTCGTTCGAGTCGCGTCGGGTCGCCGGGTTGACCACGGAGACGTCGCCCCCGCGCAGACGGGTGAAGACGTCGCGGTACGCCTCGGACACCTCGTCGGCGAACGACGACGCCGTGGGGATGACGACGATGTGCGACCGCCGGCCCCCGGCGAGCTTGACGAAGCGCTTGAGCACGACCGACCGGCCGATGCGGTCCTCGGCGCCACCGATGACGAGCAG
The DNA here is from genome assembly GCF_054456855.1 of Terrabacter sp. AAH1. Taxonomy (NCBI): domain Bacteria; kingdom Bacillati; phylum Actinomycetota; class Actinomycetes; order Micrococcales; family Intrasporangiaceae; genus Terrabacter; species Terrabacter sp. AAH1. Next base: position 271,160 of record NZ_JBTJJV010000004.1, read on the forward strand.
CGTGCGCCGTATGCCGTCAGGGTTCGGTGCTGCTGACGAGGTGGCCACGGTCTGCATCGCGCCAGCCTAGTGACCGTGGTGCGGGACCGGCGGAGCCTGGGTCGGCGTGCCGTCGTCGATGTCGGCCTCCTCGATCTCCTCGCGGGAGATCCCGAGCAGGTAGAGCACCGAGTCGAGGTAGGGCACGTTGACCGAGGTCTGGGCCTGCTCCTGCACGATCGGCTTGGCGTTGAAGGCGACCCCGAGGCCGGCGGCGTCGAGCATGTCCAGGTCGTTGGCACCGTCGCCGATTGCGACGGTGCGGCTGAGGGGCAGCCCCTCCTGCTCCGCGAACTCGCGCAGGGCGCGCGCCTTGCCGGCCCGGTCGACGACGTCGCCGACGACGCCCCCGGTGAGGTGTCTTTCGACGATCTCGAGACGGTTGGCGCGGGCGTGGTCGATGCCGAGCTCGGCGGCGAGGTCACCGACGATCTCGATGAAGCCGCCGCTGACGAGACCGACCGTGAAGCCGAGCCGCTTGAGCGTGCGCACGAGCGTGCGGGCCCCGGGGGTCAGCTCCACCGCCGCGCGCACCTCGTCGAGCACGCTCGCGGGCAGGCCCGCGAGCGTTGCGACGCGCGCGCGGAGCGACTCCTCGAAGTCGAGCTCACCGGCCATGGCCCGCGCCGTCACCTCGGCGACCTCGGCCTCGCGTCCGCAGTGGGCGGCGAGCAGCTCGATGACCTCCTGCTGGATCAGCGTCGAGTCGACGTCGAGGACGACGAGGCGACGCCCGCGCCGGGCGAGGCCGCCGGGGGCGACGGCGATGTCGATGGCCTCCGACGCCGCGACGAGCGCCATGTCGCGGCGCAGCGACGGCACGTCCGCTCCCGAGACGTCGAACTCGACCGTCGTGACGGGGTAGCGCGAGAGGCGCCGGATGCGGTCGATGTTGGCGCCGTGCTCGGCGATCTGGGTGGTCACGAGCGACACGGCGTCCGCGCTCAACGGCGCGCCGAGCACCACGACGGCGGCGCGGCCCTGGCGGGGACGCGCGTTGTCGCCGGTGCCCTCGACGACGGTGAGCGTGAGCCCCAGCCGGTGGGCGGCCACGGCCGCGGCGTCTCGCAGCTGGTCGACGTGCGCGCCGGGACGCAGCAGCACCGTCAGGGTGAGGTGACCGTGGACGACGACCTGCTGGATGTCGAGCACCTCGGCGTCCACGCCCGACAGCGCCCCGAGCAGGGTGCCGGTGACACCGGGCCGGTCGTCACCGGTCACCGTGACGCTGAGCGTCTGGATGTCCGTTGCGGAGGTCCCGTGCGTGCGGCTCTCTTCGGTCACCCGCGTCAGCGTAGTGAGGGCACGGGCGGGCGCCACCTCGCCATCCGGCATACGGCGGCTCGGGCGTGGTGAGCGCCGTCTCAGCCGAGCGCGCTGAGCAGGAAGGCGAGGGCGAAGCCGATCATCGTGACGAGGCCCACGAGCCGGCCGGCGTGCTCGGTCGCCTCGGGGATCATCGTGTCGGCCAGCATCGTGATGATCGCCCCGGCGGCGAAGGTCTGGATGCCCGCCACGACCGCGGGCGAGGCGCCCTGCAGCAGCACGTAGCCGGCACCCGCGGCCAGTCCGGAGGCGAGGGTCACGGTGAGCCACAGCCGCAGCACCTGGCCGCTCGAGCGCCCGGCGCGCTTGAGCCCGGCACTCGCCGACATCGACTCGGGCACGTTGGAGAGGAAGACTGCCGCCACCATGGCGATGCCGACCTCGCCGCCGCTGAGGATGCTGACGCCGATGGCGGCCGACTCGGGTATGCCGTCGAGCAGCGCACCGAGGACGAGCGCCATCGCGCCCGCGCCCTGCTGCGGCGTGCCGGTCGGGCTCTTGCGCCGGTGGCCGCCGCGCCGGTCGATGAGCCAGTCGCCGACGAAGAAGACGAGCGACCCGCCCACGAGGCCGAGCACGACGGGCAGTGTGCCTCCTGACCGGAAGGCCTCCTCGGTCAGCTCGAAGGCCACAGCGCTGATGAGCACGCCCGAGCCGAAGGCCATGACGATGCCGATGACGCGGTTGGAGGCGTGCGCGTAGAGGCCGAGCAGGGCCCCGACGAGCAGGGCGGCCCCGCCCACCAGGCCCCAGAAGGTCGCGGTCAGCATGGCGGGTCCATACCCTCAGGCAGGCGCTGCGGTCGACCTCGCGCGTGTGGCGTTGACCTCGTCGCGCCACTGGAGCAGGTCTCGCACGCGCGCCAGGTCGGGGTGCGCGGCCGCGACGCTCGCCGTGAAGAGGCGGGTGCCGATGTCGTGGAGCTGCTGCGCGTTGCCGGCGTAGTCGCCGGACTGGTCGGGGTTGCGTCCCGGCACGAAGGCGACCCCCGCCGACCGCTCGATCTCGAGCGGGTCGCGGCCGCGGCGCGCGCACCACTCGTCGAGCACGCGGTGCTTGTGGGCGATCTCGGCAGGTCCGCCGAAGCCGTGCCAGATCGATGCGTGCTCGGCGACGATGCGCAGCGTCTTCTTCTCGCCGCCGCCGCCGATGAGGATGGGGATGTCGCGCGTGGGAGGCGGGTTGAGCCTGGCCCAGCGGTCGCGGATGATCGGCAGGTCACGGGCCAGGTTGTCGAGCCGACCACCGGCGGTGCCGAACTCGTAGCCGTACTCGTCGTAGTCGAGCTGCTTCCAGCCCGAGCCGATGCCGAGGATCAGCCGTCCCTCGCTCATGTGGTCGACCGTGCGGGCCATGTCGGCGAGCAGGCTCGGGTTGCGGTAGCTGTTGCACGTCACGAGGGCGCCGATCTCGACGCGCTCAGTCGACTCGGCCCATGCGCCGAGCATCGTCCAGCACTCGAAGTGCAGGCCGCCGGGGTCGCCGCTGAGGGGGAAGAAGTGGTCCCAGTTGAGGAGGACGTCGACGCCCATCTCCTCGAGCGTCGCGGCCGTGCTGCGGATCTGCGCCCACGTCGCGTGCTGCGGCGGGATCTGGATGCCGACCCGCGCCGGTCGGGCGTCGACGGAGCTCGCGGGCGCTGCCGGCGCCTCGTCGGTCGCCGGGGTCACCGGGTGACGACCTGGCCCTTGCCGACGACGACGATCCCGGTGTCGGTGACGTGGAAGCCCCGTGCCCGGTCGTACTCGTGGTCGATGCCGATCTGGCAGCCCTCGGGGATGACGACGTTCTTGTCGATGATCGCGCGGCGGATCTGTGCGTGCCTCTGCACCTGGACGCCGTCGAGCAGCACCGACCCCTGGATGCTCGCGTAGGAGTGGACGTGCACGAGCGGCGACAGCACCGACGCGTAGATGTGGGCGCCGGAGACGACGACGCCGGGGGAGACCGCCGAGTTGAGCGCCTCACCGATGCGGTCACCGCTGCCGTGCACGAACTTCGCCGGCGGGTAGGGGCTGTGCTGCGTGTAGATCGGCCACTCGTAGTTGTAGAGGTTGAAGACCGGGTGGATCGAGATGAGGTCCATGTGGGCGTCGTAGTAGGACTCGATGGTGCCGACGTCACGCCAGTAGCCGCGGTCGCGGTCGGTCGCCCCGGGCACCTCGTTGTCCTTGAAGTCGTAGACGCCGGCCTCGCCCCGCGAGACGAAGTAGGGCACGATGTCGCCGCCCATGTCGTGGTTGGAGTCCGCGTCGTCGTGGTCGGCCGTCACCGCGGCCTCGAGGGCGTCGGCGGTGAAGACGTAGTTGCCCATCGAGGCCAGCACCTCGGCGGGGTTGTCGGGCAGGCCCTTCGGGTCGCTGGGCTTCTCGAGGAACGCGGCGATCTTCGACGGGTCGGCGTCGTCGACCTCGATGACCCCGAACTGGTTGGCGAGCGAGATCGGCTGCCGGATCGCGGCGACCGTGCACGCGGCGCCCGACTCGATGTGCTGCTCGACCATGGCGCTGAAGTCCATGCGGTAGACGTGGTCGGCGCCGACGACGACGACGATGTCGGGCCGCTCGTCGTGCATGAGGTTGAGGCTCTGGTAGATCGCGTCGGCGCTGCCGAGGTACCAGTTCTTGTCGACGCGCTGCTGCGCCGGCACCGTCGTGACGTAGTTGCCGAGGAGCGTCGACATGCGCCACGTCTTGGTGACGTGGGCGTCGAGGCTGTGCGACTTGTACTGCGTCAGCACGACGACCTGGAGGTAGCCGGAGTTGACGACGTTCGACAGGGCGAGGTCGATGAGGCGGTAGATGCCGGCGAACGGCACCGCTGGTTTGGCCCGGTCGGCGGTGAGCGGCATCAACCGCTTGCCCTCACCCCCGGCGAGCACGATCGCAAGAACCTTCGGACCAGCGGCTGGGCTTCGTCGGGCCATGCTCGCCACCCTAGGGCAGGCTCCGGCGCCTCGACAGGTTCAGCACGCAAGATCGCCAGAGCTTTTCGCTCTCTGGGATTGCGACGGCACTAGGGTCGAGGTGTGCGCCTCGACATCCTCAGCAAGGAGTACCCGCCCGCCATCTACGGAGGCGCCGGCGTCCACGTGGCCGAGCTCGTCCGGGCGCTGCGGGCCCGCGGCGACATCGACGTGCAGGTGCGCTGCTTCGGCGCGCCGCGCGACGAGGCCGGCACGACGGCATACGCCGACCTCACCGAGCTGGCGAGCAGCAACGCAGCCATGCAGACGCTCGGCGTCGACGTCGCCATGGCCGGCGACTGCGTTGGCGCCGACCTCGTGCACTCCCACACGTGGTACGCCAACATGGCCGGGCACCTCGCGTCGCTCCTCGGAGGTATGCCGCACGTCGTGACCGCGCACTCGCTCGAGCCGATGCGGCCCTGGAAGGCCGAGCAGCTCGGTGGCGGCTACCGCGTGTCGTCGTGGGCCGAGCGCACCGCCTACGAGTCGGCCGCCGGTGTCGTTGCCGTCAGCGCGGGCATGCGTGACGACATCCTGCGCAGCTACCCGTCGCTCGACCCGTCGCGAGTCCACGTGGTGCACAACGGGATCGACGCGCAGCTGTGGCAGGCCGACCGCTCACCCGAGGCCGCCGACATCGTCCGCAAGCACGGCCTCGACCCCGACAAGCGGTCGGTCGTCTTCGTCGGGCGCATCACCCGCCAGAAGGGCCTGCCCTACCTGCTCCGGGCCTGCGCCCAGCTGCCACCGGACGTCCAGATCGTGCTCTGCGCCGGCGCGCCCGACACCCCCGAGATCCTGGCGGAGGTCGAGAGGCTGATGAACGAGCTGCGGGCCCAGCGCGAGGGTGTCATGTGGATCCCCGACATGCTGCCGCGCAACGAGGTCGTCGCCCTGCTGAGCCACGGCACCGTCTTCGCGTGCCCCTCGGTCTACGAGCCGCTCGGCATCGTCAACCTCGAGGCCATGGCGTGCGAGCTCGCGGTGGTGGCCACCGCGACCGGTGGCATCCCCGAGGTCGTCGTGGACGGCGAGACCGGCTGGCTCGTGCCCATCGAGCAGGTGACCGACGGCACCGGAACCCCGGTCGACCCCGACCGGTTCGTCTCCGACCTGGCTGCGGCCCTCACCGACGCGGTGTCCGACGTCGACCGGGCGCGCGCCTTCGGGCAGGCCGGCCGCGCACGAGCGGTCGACTCCTTCTCGTGGGCGTCGATCGGTGACCGCACCCTCGAGGTCTACCGGGCAGTCCTCGGCGGCTGATGCCGGCAGGCTTCACCGCACGATCCGACTGGGCCGATGCCCCACGATCGCTGGTCCGCGCGGTCGAGCGAGTCCTGGACGCGCCGATCGTCGGGGTCGAGGCCGTCCACGGCGGCATGGCGCCCGGGCCGGCGGCGGTCCTGGCGTTGGGTGACGGACGCCAGGTCTTCGCGAAAGCCGTTGCAGCCCAACAGAGTGCGAAGGCGCACGGGCTCTACACGCGCGAGATCGAGGTGCTCGCACGAGTCCCCGACGACGTGCCGCACGCCCGTCTCCTGGCGCACGTCGTGCACGGCGACTGGGTCGTCATCGTGACCGAGGCCGCGTCGGGGAGGGCCGTGGGGCCGCCGTGGCGGTCGCAGCACCTCGCCGCGGCCACCGGGGCGGTGGCCGTCCTCGCCACGCACACCGACGTGCACGGATTCCCGCCGGCGGTCGACCGCCTCCCCGCGCTCGACGGCTGGGAGCTCCTCGCCGAGCGTCCGGATGCCGGCGAGGTGCTCGACCCCTGGGAACGGGAGCACCTCGGCCCGCTCGTCGCCATGAGCCGCGGCTGGCGCACCTGGACCGCGGGCCCGCACGCGGTCCACCTCGACGTCCGGTGCGACAACGTCGTGGAGCACGACGAGGGCGTCTGGCTCGTCGACTGGGCGCATGCGGCGATCGGAGCGCCGTGGCTCGACACGGCCTGCCTGGCCGCCGACGTCGTGTCCTGCGGGCATGTCGGGGGAGACGCGGTGGCCCTGCGGGCCGCCAAGGGGATCCTCTCCGGACTGCCGTACGAGGCAACACGATTCGTCGTCGCGATGACCGGCATGTTCCGGCACAACTCGCTGCGCGACCCGGTCCCGTCCGCTCCGACCATGCGCGCCTGGCAGGCCCGGCGGGCCCGCGCCCTGCGCCCGCTGGTCGAGGCGCTCGTCACCCGATGAGGCGTCCCGCCAGGGAGTAGGTCGCCCCGGTCACCTCGGCCGGACCTCCGAGGATCATCTGCAGCAGGTCCCGCGGCTTCGGGTAGTCCGGGCCGAGCGCGGCGAGGTAGGCGTCGTGGGCCTCGAGCGAGGCGACGGCGGCCTCGAAGTGGTCGGACGTGTCGACGAAGTGGGTCGGCTCGGGATCCGCGGTGACGAAGAGCTGCTTGACCTGCCACGGCTCGTGCGCCTCGTCGAGCAGGTCGGGAAAGATCCACCGGTTGCCCGCGTCGGCCTTCGCGTCCACGGTGGCGAGCCCGACCGCGCGGTGGTCGGCCTGGTTGACGAACCCGCCGGGGAAGTGGTCGGCGTACGTCGTCGAGACCACGAGGTCGGGGCGCCGGATGCGGATCTCGCGGGCGATCGCGCGCCGGAGCGGCAGCCCGTACTCGACGACGCCGTCGGTGAAGCCGTCGAGGAACTCCACGACGTCGACCCCGACCCGGGCCGCCCCCTCGCGCTCCTCGCCCTCGCGCAGCGGCCCGGCTTCCGCCGGCGCCATGGTGTCGATGCCGGCCTCGCCGCGGGTGACGAGCAGGTAGGTCACCGTCTTGCCGGCCCGCACCCACTTGTCGACCGCGGCGGCCGTGCCGTACTCGAGGTCGTCGGGATGCGCGACGACGCAGAGCACGGTGTCGAAGCTCGTCTCGTCGAGGGGGGTCAGGCGGGGGCGCTCGGTCTTCTCGCTCTGGTCGGTCACGGGACAAATCTAGGGTTTCTTGGCCCGTGACCGGCCGGATGTGACGATGGAGCATGCTGACCATCGAACTCGCCCGACGGCTCACCGACGCCGGCCTCGTCTGGCAGCCCAGCTCGGGCGACCGTTTCGTCGTCCCGGTGAGCGGCATGGAGGAGGACGTCTTCGTCATCAGCGAGATCACCGTCGACGTGCACCACTTCAAGACGGGCGACGTCATCGGCTTCAACGGCACGACCGAGTGGGCGCTCGACAGCGTCGAGCAGGACAAGGTCGTGTGGCTGCCCCGCGAGGACCAGCTGCGTGACCTGCTCGGCGACGCGTTCGTCTCGCTGGAGCGCCTCGAGGGCGGGTATGCCGTCACGATCCGCGGGGCACACGACGACCTCGAGCGCCACGTCGACATCGACGCCGAGCGCGCCTACGCGCGCGCAGTGACGGCCGTCCTCGGCTCGTCGGCACCGGACGAGGAGCAGTCCGCCTAGGCGGGACGCCAGCCGGCGATCGTCATGACCGCGACGTTGGTCGCGTCGGCGAGCGCCGAGTCGGCGTCGGCCGCGAGGCTGCGCAGGAGCATCCCCCGGCCCGCCGCAGTGTCGGCGTCCAGCCCGCTCGAGCCGAGCGACGTCAGGCCTGCCGTCCGGTGCGCCAGGCGTGACAGGTTGGCGGCGAGGGCCATGATGCGCAGGGCGCGGCCGGGGGTCGCGGGCGGGATGCCCCAGAGCGCGGTGTCGAGGTCGGCCTGCGCCTCGGCGCGGGCCTCGTCGCCCCACGGGTGGCCACCGACCTGCTCGAAGCGGGCGGTGTGCTCGCGCAGCCGATGCATCAGCTCGCGCTCGACGTCTCGCAGGTCGAGCATCTCCATGCGGTGCCGGGGCACGGGGTCGGCCTCGTAGGCCGTCCAGTCCGCGCGGACGCCGATGTCGCCCTCGGGTCCGAACTCCGACAGCGTGGGCACGAGCACACCACCGATGCCGGCGACGAAGACGCACTCGCCGGCGTCGGCGGCGTGGGCGGTCGCGGCCGCCGAGCCACGCGGCATACGGCTGAGGTCGCCCGGCCGGGGGAGCGCGACGAAGAGTGCCTGCTCGCCGAGGTCGCGCCAGACGTCGAGCCGGGCCAGGTCACCGGCCACGTGGTCGAGGTCGGGGAAGGCCCGGGTCAGCGCCTCCGACGTCGTCGGACCTCCGTGCCACGACGCCGTGACCCACAGGGCGAGGCGGACGGAGGCAGGCAGCTCGGGCACGTCGTCATCGTAGGGGTGCGCCGCACCGGTGCCCGGTGACCGTGTCATAGGGTCTGGTCCATGAGTGACGTCCTCGCCTTCGCCGGAGTCACCGTTCGCCGCGGTGCGACGACGCTGCTCGACGACGTCACCTGGGAGGTGGAGGAGGGCGAGCGCTGGGTCGTGCTGGGCGCCAACGGTGCCGGCAAGACGACGCTGCTGCAGATCGCCGCCGCCCGCATGCACCCGACGTCCGGCGTCGCCGGCATTCTCGGCGAGGTCCTCGGCGCGGTCGACGTCTTCGAGCTGCGGCCTCGCGTCGGGCTCGCGAGCTCGTCGATGGCCGAGCGCATCCCGCCGTCGGAGCTCGTCGGCAACGTCGTCGTCACCGCCTCCTACGGCATCATCGGCCGCTGGCGCGAGACGTACGACCACATGGACTACGTGCGCGCGATGGAGCTGCTCAAGGCGCTCGGCGCCGACCACCTCGCAGACCGGGCGTTCGGCACCCTCAGCGAGGGGGAGCGCAAGCGCGTGCAGATCGCGCGAGCGCTGATGACCGACCCCGAGCTCATGCTGCTCGACGAGCCGGCCGCAGGTCTCGACCTCGGTGGCCGCGAGGACCTCGTGCGCCGGCTCGGTGACCTCGCCGCCGACACCGAGGCGCCGGCGATGGTGCTCGTCACCCACCACGTCGAGGAGATCCCACCGTCGTTCACCGACGTGCTGATGATCCGCGACGGCAAGGTCGTGGCCGCCGGACCCATTCCGCTCACCCTCACGGCCGAGAACCTCAGCGCCACCTTCGGGTTGCCGCTTGTGCTCGAGCAGCACGGTGAGCGCTGGTCGGCTCGCGCCGAGTCCTGATCGCAACCCGCGACCGCCCGCGATTCGTAGGTCCTCGAAGGGAACTGAGGCAGAATCGAGAGCGTCACAGGTGTGACGCACGAGACGTCGGTGTCTTCACGGTGCCGGCTCGACGATATGGGGCTACTGGTGTTCGAGGGCTACGCGTGGCTGGTCTGGCTGGGGGTGGCGCTCGTCCTCGTCGCCATCGAGGCCGCGACCGTCGACTTCACCTTCCTCATGCTGGCCGGCGGCGCGGTGGGCGGCTCGGTCGCTGCCGCGTTCGGTGCCCCGCCCGTCGTGCAGGCGGTCGTCGCGGCCCTGGTCGCGGTCGCCCTGCTCGCCATCGTGCGTCCCTGGTTGGTGAAACGCTTTCAGGCCAACACCCCACAGCAGCTCATGGGCGCGGCCGCCAACATCGGCCGGTCGGCGGTCGCCCTCGACCGCGTCAGCCCTGCGGGCGGCACGGTCAAGCTCGCCGGCGAGACCTGGTCGGCCCGCACCCTCGGCGACAGCATCGAGCCGGGTGAAGAGGTGGTCGTCGACTCGATCGACGGCGCCACCGCCGTCGTCAGCCGCGCTCGCCTCGTCGGCGAGTGAGACCGACGAACCGTCCGGGCCGCCCGGTCCGGACGCCCAGACCACGCGTCCTCGGGGGCGCACAGAGCAGGGAGTAGTCCGTGGACCCGGTACTCATCATCCCGATCCTCATCGTGATCGTGGCCATCGTCGTGGTGCTGCGCACGGTGCGCATCGTGCCGCAGCAGACGGCACAGATCGTCGAGCGGCTCGGCAGCTACAACAAGACCCTCACGGCCGGCATCCACTTCCTGGTGCCGTTCGTCGACAAGGTCCGGGCGAACATCGACCTCCGTGAGCAGGTCGTGTCGTTCCCGCCCCAGCCCGTCATCACCTCCGACAACCTCGTCGTGAGCATCGACACCGTCATCTACTACTCCGTCATCGACGCCAAGGCGGCCGTCTACGAGATCGCCAACTTCATCCAGGGCATCGAGCAGCTGACGGTCACGACCCTCCGCAACGTCATCGGCTCTCTCGACCTCGAGCAGACGCTGACGAGCCGCGACCAGATCAACGGCCAGCTGCGCGGAGTCCTCGACGAGGCCACCGGCAAGTGGGGCATCCGCGTCAACCGTGTCGAGCTCAAGGCCATCGACCCGCCCCACTCGGTGCAGGACTCGATGGAGAAGCAGATGCGCGCCGAGCGCGACCGTCGCGCGGCCATCCTCACCGCCGAGGGCGTCAAGCAGTCGGCCATCCTCACCGCCGAGGGTGAGAAGCAGAGCCAGATCCTGCGCGCCGAGGGTTCCGCCCAGGCGCGCATCCTCGAGGCCCAGGGCCAGGCCCGCGCCATCCAGCAGGTCTTCTCGGCCATCCACCGCGGCAAGCCGACCCAGAAGCTGCTCGCCTACCAGTACCTCCAGGTGCTGCCGCAGCTCGCGCGCGGCGACAGCAACAAGATGTGGATCGTCCCCTCCGAGCTGACCGACGCCCTCAAGGGCATCGGCAACGCCCTCGGTGGCACCGAGCCGCGGCAGGGCGACGACGACGAGCCGTGGGTGCCGACGACGGACGCCGAGGAGGACGCCTTCGCCGAGACGATCCTCGAGGACTCCGCCAAGGCCCTCGCCGAGGCCCGCGGCCAGGCGGCTGCCGCCAGCGCCGAGTCGACCGAGCACGCCGCCCCCATCGGTCGGCAGCAGCCTCCGGTCCGCCCCGGCGGAGCCGACGTCCCGCCGCCGCCAGCAGCAGCCCCGCCGACGCCCGGAGCCCTGCCGCCGGCGCCGCCTGCGTCGCCGCCGGCCGACATCGCGGCCCCCGAGGACCTTCCGGGGTCCAGCCCCGAGCCGCCCACCCAGCGCTGACCCCGGCGCTCCACGGAGTGCCACCACGGCGACCCCCGGTCACCCTCTGTAGGGTGGCCGGGTGTCGTTCTGGTCCGCCGTCGCCATCACTCTCGCGGGCACCGGGGCGGGACTGATCAACACGATCGTCGGCTCGGGGACGCTCATCACCTTCCCGACCCTGCTGTTCTTCGGGGTCAACCCGCTCGTCGCCAACGTGTCCAACAACATCGGGCTCGTCGCAGGCGGCATCACGGGCTCCTGGGGCTACCGGCACGAGCTCGGTGGCCAGGCCCCGACGCTGCGCCGCCTCATGCCCCTGTCGTTCGTCGGCTCCGTGGTCGGGGCCGGGCTGCTGCTCGTGCTGCCGGCGACCGCGTTCCGCGCGATCGTGCCGGTGCTCATCCTCGTCGCCCTCGTGCTCGTGCTGGCCGGTCCACGCATCCAGGCCCGGGCGCACCCCGAGGGGGTGGACACCCGTCCGCCGGCCTGGCACGCCCCGGCCATCGGGGTCGGCGTCTTCGTCGCCGGCGTCTACGGCGGCTACTTCGGCGCGGCCCAGGGCGTCCTGCTCATGGGCCTGTTCAGCGCCCTCAGCCTCGAGCCGCTGCAGCGGCTCAACGGCTACAAGAACGTGCTGTCGCTCATCGTGAACTTCGTGGCCGCAACGGTGTTCGTCATCTTCGCCCGTGACCACATCGACTGGCTGGTCGTCCTGCTCATCGCCGTCGGCGCCTTCGTCGGCGGCATCATCGGCGCCCGGGTGGGGCGACGCATCCCGCCCAACGCGCTGCGTGCGCTGATCATCACGATCGGCCTCGTCGCCGTGGTCAAGCTCGTCTGGTTCCCCTGACCATCCGCCACGGCCACGGCGCGACCGGGGCCTGCACCCGCCGGTGACGGCGCCCCCTCGTGACGGCACTAGCCTGACGGGCGTGCCGATCGAGATCACCGACCCCGCCGACCCCCGGCTCGCCGACTACGTCGCCCTGACCGACGTCGTGCTGCGGCGGCGCACCGAGCCCGAGCGGGGCCTCTACATCGCCGAGAGCCAGAAGGTGATCCGCAGGGCCCTGCGGGCGGGGCACCGGCCGCGGTCCTACCTCATGGCGCGGCGCTGGCTCGACGACCTGGCGGACATCGTCGCCGACGCGGAGGCGCAGGGCATCCCGGTCTACTTCGGCGAGCACGACGTCATCGAGCAGCTGACCGGCTTCCACCTCCACCGTGGCGCCCTGGCCGCCATGCAGCGCCCCGTCCTGCCCGACGTCGAGTCTCTGCTCGCCGGTGCGCGACGTGTCGTCGTGCTGGAGGACGTCGTCGACCACACGAACGTCGGAGCGATCTTCCGGAGCGCCGCCGCCCTCGGCGTCGACGCCGTGCTCATCACCCCGCGATGCGCCGACCCGCTCTACCGCCGCTCGATCCGGGTGTCGATGGGCACCGTGTTCCAGGTGCCGTGGACGCGCATCGACCCGTGGCCGGGCGGCCTCGACCTGCTCAAGAAGGCCGGCCTCACGGTGGTGGCCATGGCCCTCACCGACGACTCCGTCTCACTCGACGAGCTCGAGGCCCATCCGCCCGAGCGGGTCGCGCTGGTGCTCGGCACCGAGGGCGACGGGCTCTCGCGTCACACGGTGCAGGGTGCCGACGTCACGGTGCGCATCCCGATGGCCGGCGGCGTCGACTCGCTGAACGTCGCGGCCGCGAGCGCCGTGGCGATGTGGGCCCTGCGGGCTCGCTGAGCCGAGTCCCGTTCGGGCTCAGGCGCGCACGAGCCGGTCGAGCAGCCGCTGCAGCTCCACCGCCGGGTCCTCGCACAGACCGCCGTGCACGGGGCCCGGCTGCACCACGGTCGATCGCGGGGCGATGATCCAGCCGAAGCGCTGGCCCTGCTTGTCGAGCGTCGGCAGGCCGCGTCCGGTCTCGCCGCGGCAGACGGCACGCACCCGGTCGAGCATCGAGCGGACGCCGTCGAGGTCGCACGTCGGGCACAGGGCCGCGGCCCGCGACTCGTCGATCTCCCAGGCGGCGTCGAGGAACCCGGTGTCCTGCGAGTAGAGGACGACTCCGACGTTGATGAACTCCTCGCGGTCGACGCGGGGGACGAGGCGGAGCAGGACGTACTGGTACGCGTTCACGCCGCGACCCCCGACGGCACCCACGCGAGGGGCCCGTCCAGGCGCGCACGCAGCATCCGGGCGTATGCCGCCCGCACCGCGTCCGGGTCGGCGAGGTAGGGCGTCGGCTCGAGCCACTCGTCGGGCACCTCGGCGATGACCGCCGCGAGGGCGGCGGGGTCGAGCCGGGCCGCCAGCTCGTCGTGCCTGCGCGCGACGTCACCGGCGACGTCGCGCAGCACGTGCTTGCTCGCGTCGAAGGGCTGCGCCGCGAAGCGCTCGGGCGACGGCTCCTTGCCGGGCCACGAGTGGTGGAAGTAGAGGGCCGCACCGTGGTCGATGGCCCAGGTGCGCCCGTGCCAGACCAGCAGGTTGGGGTTGGCCCACGTGCGGTCGACGTTCGCCGTCAGCGCGTCGAGCCAGATGACCCGCTCGGCGAGGTCGGCGTCGGGCGGGCGCGAGCCGTCGTAGCCGAGAGAGCCGGGCAGGAAGTCGACGCCGAGGTTGGTGCCGACCGAGGCGGTGAGCAGGTCCTGGACCTCCTCGTCGGCCTCGTAGCGGGCGATGCGCGGGTCGAGCCGGACGACGGCGAGGTCGGGCACCGGCACCTCGAGCAGCCGGGCGATGCCGGCGACGAGCACCTCGGCCACGAGCACCTTGAGGCCCTGCCCGGCACCCCGGAACTTGAGCACGTAGGTGCCGTCGTCGCTGGCCTCGACGATGCCGGGGAGCGAGCCGCCCTCCTTGAGCGGCGTCACGTAGCGGGTGGCGGTCAGCTCGGGCAGCACGCCGGTCAGCCTAGTGGCCGCTCGAGGTCGAGCACGGAGGCCCGGGCCCAGAGCCGGCCGAGGAGCATCGCGGCGACGCCGTAGAGGCAGGCGAATGCGATGAGCGGCCACCAGGCCAGGCCGGTGGACGGCAGCACCAGGGCGCCGAGCGCCGCGGCGGCCACCATGCCCGCGTTGTAGACGACGTCGTACGCCGAGAAGGCGCGGCCCAGCAGGTGGTCGTCGACGTGCGCCTGCATGAGCGAGTCGACGGTGATCTTGACGCACTGCGACGTGAAGGCGACGACGAAGGCGACGACGACGATGCTCCACGGGCTGAGGAAGGGACCCAGCACGGCGCAGACGAGGGCGCCGAGCGCGAGCATGCGGGCGGCATACGGCACGGCGGTGAGGCGCGGGGCCAGCCACGGGGTGACGAACGCGGCCGAGGCGAAACCGACGGCGGAGGCGCCGGCGGCGATGCCGAAGCCGAGGGCGCCGCGACCCTGCTCGAACGGGCCGCGGAAGAGCAGCAGCGTCTGCAGCAGCAGGAAGCCGAACGGCAGGCGCGTCAGGAAGACGAGCACGAGCAGCAGGCGAGCCTTGCGCGGCAGCGTGCGCACGGCTTCGACGAGGCCGCTCACCACCGAGCGGGTGATGTGCCCGACCGAGGGCGCCCCGCTCGTGTCGTCGGGCCCGATGAACGGCAGACGGGTCGCCGCCCACGCGGCCACGACCACACCCACCGCGGCGAGCAGCACGTCGAGGACGTCGCTGCCTCCAGCGGCACGCAGGCCCGTGCCGACACCGCCACCGAGGAGGTACGCGAGTGAACCGCACGTCGGGGCAACGGAGTTCGCGCTCACGAGCGACGAACGGGGCACGACGTGCGGCATGGCCGAGCCGAGGCCGGCGAGGATGAAGCGGTTGACGGAGAAGACGACGAGGACCAGGACGAAGAAGGCCGGCCCCGTCTCCGCTCCCGTGACCAAGCCGGTCACTCCCAGGATGGCCGCGGCTCGCACGAGCTGGCTGACGACGAGGACGCGGCGACGTGGCCAGCGGTCGAGGAGCACACCGACGAAGGGCCCGAGCGCGCTGTAGGGAAGGAGCACGAGGGCGAACGCCACCGCGATGCCCTGGGCGTCGGCGGCCTTCTCGGGGTTGAACAGCACGTGGCTCGCGAGCGCCACCTGGAAGATGCCGTCGCTGAAGGAGGAGGTGACGCGTGCGACGAACAGGCGTCGGAACCCTCGGCCCCGGAGCAGGGTCCACAGGGCACGCAGGAAGGTCACGCGGCACAGACTAGGGCCCGGCGGCCCCGGGTCGTCCGAGGGCCGCTGCCGCGCGCGGCGGTCGCCTCGTCAGGCGCTGCCGTCGAGCACGGCCTGCTGGGCGCCGAGCGCGAGCGGGGCATGGGACCTCGGGGCGTCGGGGAGCCGGGCGGCCACCTCGGCGATGAGGGGGAGGGCGTCGGCGATGCGTGTGCGGGCCGAGGCGTCCAGCGACTCGAGCGCCGAGGCCATCGCGTGGGCGCGCTGGTCGCGCCACAGCTCGACGGCCGCTCGCGCGTGGGCCGTCAGGTGCAGCCGGGCGACGCGTCGGTCGCGGTCGTCACGCTCGCGCACGACCACGTCAAGCGCCACGAGCTGGCCGACCAGCGTCGAGACGGTGTTCGGGGCGAGCCCCAGGGCGGCGGCGGCATCGGCCACGGCCACCCCGGGGTTGCGGCGGATCACGCGGACCAGCTCGAGCTGGGCGCCGGAGAGGTTGAGCTCGGGCAAGGGCGCGCCGACGAGCCGGCGCGAGCGGCGGCGCACCAGGCCCAGGACGTCGTAGAGGTCGTCGGCGAGCGTGTGGGAGGGGCTCTGGCTGCGGTGCGGCTGGCTCACCCCGCCAGACTAGTTCGCCGACGCGGCCCGCTCAGGAAGTGACGCCGATTCGGTGTCTCGTGCACCGGACGCGTACGCGTGGCTGGCGGCCACGATCCCGGCCACGACCTCGAGCTCGGCGGCGTCGCGGGGGCCGAAGACCATGACGAAGCCCGGCGTCAGGCGACCACCGGCCCACGGGTGGGGCGTGCCCCAGCCGTGCGCGACGAGGTCCGCCGCCTGTGCCGCGGGCAGGGCGAGGTGGAGCGAGCCGTCGTACGCCGGGTGCAGGTGGGCGAACTCGCGGACCTCGGGGACGAGGAACGCCTGGTCAGGACCCGCCCCCTGCTCGAGCAGGAGTCCCCGGGCGCCCGGCACGGAGATGCGGGACGGCCCCGAGGTGACGTCGGCGAAGGCGCTGATGCGCGCGTAGAGCTGCTCCTGCAGCTCGGCCGGAGCGTTGTCGGACTGCTGCTGCTGGGGGATGGACCACGCGACGTCGGGTCGTGAGCCGGCGCGGTGGGGGAGGGAGCCGCCCGCGACGGTGGGCCAGGCGACGTCCGCCGGGACCCCGACCGGCACCGACCCCCGCTGGAGCACGTGCGAGAGACGGGCCTGCACCCACTCGGACAGCTGTCGCAGCGACGTCGGGGTGATCCCGTGGCCGCCGGGGTCGCGGTGCGCCCACGTGGGAGCCCCCGACTCGCCGAGCAGGTAGGTCCAGGTGCGGTCGAGCAGCTCGCGCGGGATGACGTGGTCGGCGTCGCCCTGGGCGACGAACATCGGCAGGTTGGCGAGCCGCCACGGCGTGACCGGCACTCCGGCGTCGAACGGCAGGGTGCCGTAGAGGATGGCCGCCCCGGCGTAGCGAGCGGGGTCGGCGAGCACGAGGCCCCCGGCGAAGGCGGCGCCGCCGCTGAAGCCGGCGAGCAGGACGGGGCGTCCGGCCGGCGCCACGTCGTCGAGCCACGTCCGGAACCAGGACATCGTGTCGGCAAGGGACTCGGCGACCGGCCGGCCGATGCCCCGGTTGGCGAACCACGCGTAGCCGCCGCCCTCGGCGATCGGGGCGCGCACCGCCGCGTAGGTCGCGCCACGAGGCAGGTGTGCCGCGAGCGAGATGATCTCGCGCTCGTGGGAGCCACGCCCGTGCAGCAGGACCACCAGCGGTGCGTCGGGGTCGTCGCTCCCGGCGTACGCGACGGCGGGTGGGGCGAACGACGTGCTCATGGGGACCTCTCGACGGTAGTTGCGTGTTCAACCACGATGGCATGACTTGGTTGTAGCGTCAACTAAAGCGTAGGATGGTCTCATGGACACGAGATGGCTCGACGACGACGAGCGCGCGGCATGGCTCAGGCTGATGGCGGTGGTGGAGCTGCTCCCCGGGGCGCTCGACACCCAGCTGCGCCGCGACTCCGGCCTCTCGCACTTCGAGTACTTCGTCCTCGCGATGCTCTCCGAGGCCCCGGACCGGACCCTGCGCATGACCCAGCTCGGGCGCCTCACCAACGCCACGCTCACGCGTCTGTCGCACGTGTCGCGGCGCCTCGACGAGCGCGGGCTCATCGAGCGCTTCCAGTGCCCCGAGGACGGGCGAGCGACGAACGCCAGGCTCACCGAGAAGGGGTGGGAGACCGTCGTGCAGGCGGCTCCGGGCCACGTCGACAGGGTCCGTGCGACGGTGCTCGACGCCCTGACGCCCGAGCAGGTCGGCCAGCTGCGCGCCATCGCCGACGCCGTGCTGCCGCGGCTCGACCCCGAGCGGCGTCTCGCCGTGCTCTACGACGACAGCGCTCCGGCCGACGTCGCCTCCTGACGACTCGCGTCACGACGCGCTGACGCCGGCACTGCGTCCGAACGAGAGAGGCCCCCGGGCTCCTGACGTGCAGGAACCCGAGGGCCTTTCGTTGGTGTCGAGGGGGGGACTTGAACCCCCACGCCCGTTAAGGGCACTAGCACCTCAAGCTAGCGCGTCTGCCATTCCGCCACCCCGACAAGGTGTGCAAGGGGCTCGTGGGATTCCCTTGCGGCGAGGCGAAACGTTAGCACGGGGCCACCCGAAAAGACCAAACGGCCCCGGCCGGCGCCCGCCGCTGCGGGACGGGCCGCACCCGCGGGTCCCGAGGAGGCGGCATACGCTGGCTCGCATGAGCCACGACGACGCCGACCGCCCCTCGCCGACCACGCTCGCACCGGAGGACGAGGTCGTCCGCATCTGCGCCGAGCTCATCCGCATCGACTCGTCGAACTACGGCGACGGGTCGGGCCCGGGGGAGCGCAAGGCTGCCGAGTACGTCATGGGCGAGCTCGCCGAGGTCGGCCTCGAGGGGACGCTGCTCGAGAGCGAGCCGGGCCGGGCCACGGTCGTCGTGCGGCTCGACGGCGAGGACGGCTCGCGCCCCGGCCTCGCCGTGCACGGCCACCTCGACGTCGTGCCGGCCAACGCCGCCGACTGGCAGGTCGACCCCTTCGCCGCCGAGGAGCGCGACGGCTGCATCTGGGGTCGCGGCGCCGTCGACATGAAGGACATGGACGCGATGATCCTCGCGAACATCCGCCACTTCGCCCGCACCGGCACCAAGCCCGCCCGCGACACGACGTTCGTCTTCTTCGCCGACGAGGAGGCCGGCGGCACGCTCGGCAGCCACTGGCTCGTCGACCACCACCCGCAGTGGTTCGACGGCGTCACCGAGGCCGTCAGCGAGGTCGGCGGCTACAGCGTCACGGTGCCGACGCCGCAGGGCGAGCAGCGCGCGTACCTGCTGCAGACCGCCGAGAAGGGCATCGCCTGGCTGCGTCTGCACGCCCACGGCCGCGCCGGGCACGGCTCGGTGCCCAACGACGAGAACGCCATCGTGCGGCTCGCGGCGGCCGTCGGACGCATCGCCGCCCACGAGTGGCCGCGCGAGTACATCGCGTCGGTGCGCGAGCTGCTCGACACGCTCGGCGCCATGACCGGCATCCCGGCCACCGACGACCTCGAGCCGCTGCTGGGGACTCTCGGCGGCGCGCAGGGCTTCGTGCGCGGCACGCTGCGCGACACGGCCAACGTCACGATGCTCGAGTCGGGCTACAAGCACAACGTCATCCCGCAGACCGCCTCTGCCGCCGTCGACTGCCGGTTCCTGCCGGGTCACGAGGAGTCGCTCATGGCGACGATCCGCCAGCTCGCGGGCGAGCACGTGGAGATCGAGGTCGTGCATCGCGACGTCGCCCTCGAGGCACCCTTCTCCGGCGACCTCGTCGAGGCGATGAAGCAGTCGCTGCTGCGCGAGGACCCCTCGGCCGCGGTGCTGCCCTACTGCCTCTCGGGCGGCACCGACAACAAGGCCCTCGGCCGTCTCGGCATCAACGGCTACGGCTTCGCGCCGCTGCGGCTGCCCGCCGACCTCGACTTCGCGCCGATGTTCCACGGCATCGACGAGCGCGTGCCCGTCGACTCGCTGCGCTTCGGCGCGCGGGTGCTCGGTGACTTCCTGCGCACCTGCTGAGAGGTTCGCGGCGGCCCGCCCGGGTCAGGCCGTGCGCTCGACGCGCATGATGCGCCGGCGCAGCCACATCCGGCGCACGCCGCCCTCGTAGATCACGGTGCGGGACAGCTCCCAACGGCCGTACTCGGCGTGCTCGCGCACCGCCTGCCGCGCCTGGGCCTTGGACGTGTGGCGGTCGAACGTCAGGACCCGGTACTCGTACTCCGTCATCGCGGCCATTCTGACACCAACCGTGATCCCAACGAGACCGTATGCCGTGTGTCGCGGTCAGCGTGCCGCGATACCGTCGCTGGGTCATCCGAGGTCGCCGACGTCCCTCGACGCCGGTCACGGCGCGGGGGAACCGCCGGGCCGGGCCCGGCGTCAAGGGGCCCAGGAGGTCAACACACATGAAGTGGAACATCCGCCGCACCGCGGCAGCAGTCATCGTCCTTCCCGCCGTCCTCGGTGTCGCTGCCTGCGGCAAGAGCGACTCCCCGGCGCCGGCCACCGGCCAGACGGCCAGCCAGTCGTCGAGCGCCCCGACCAGCGACGCCCCCGCCGCCGGGCAGCCCTACAAGGACAAGGCCTCGTTCGTCGCCGCCATGAAGGCCGCCGGCAAGAACGCCACGACCGCCCACGTCACGATGGACATGGACGCCGCCGGCCAGAAGATCGCCATCACGGGTGACACGAAGATCGACGCCGCCAACCCGGCGATGAAGATGTCCATGGACATGGGCCCGTCGATGAAGCTCGACATGATCCTCGTCGACAAGAAGATCTTCATGAAGGGCTTCCCCGGCCTCGCCGCCGGCAAGTGGGCCGTCATCGACAGCAGCTCGACGATGGGCAAGCAGCTCGCCGAGTCGCTCAACCAGGCCGACCCGACGAAGATGTACGACCAGTTCGGCGCGGCCGTCACCGACGTCAAGTACGTCGGAGAGGACACCGTCGACGGCGACAAGGCCTTCAAGTACGACCTGGTGCTCGACACCAAGGCCATGCAGGCCCAGCTGCCGAGCAGCCAGCAGACCAAGCTGCCCGACACCATCACCTACACCGCGTGGCTCGACGAGAAGGACCAGCTGCGCAAGGTCACCTTCGACCTGATGGGCGTCAAGGCCAACATGACGATGGGCAAGTACGGCGAGCCCGTCGACATCAAGGCCCCGGCCGCCGCCGACACGGTCAAGGCGCCGCTCTGACCCTCGGGCACCAGCGGGGGTGAACGCCCCCCAACACCCGGTGACGGTCCCGCAGCGAGCGAGTCTCGCTGCGGGACCGTCTGCGTCCCGGCGAGGTCCGAGGGTGGTTTTGACCGCTCGGAATCACTGCCCTCCGTGCTCCGGGTCGACTACCGTCGAGGCATGACAGTGGATCCCCGCTCCGCCCTCGAGCAGCTGGTCGCCGCCCTGGAACGACACTACGAGGCCGCCAACGCGAGCCGGGACCCCGACCACCCCATGGTGATGGCTGCCGCCCAGGACCTCGCCGAGGCCTTCGACGACTACGACGAGGCGCTCTACGAGGCCACCGAGGTCGCGACGCCGCTCGCGATCTACGGCGACGACTTCGACGGCCACGAGGACGAGGACGGCACCGAGGGCCGCGTCTACGCCGGGCTCGACTCGGACGACTACGACGACGATGACGACGACGACGAGGACGACGACGAGGACGACGACCTCGACGACGATGACGACGACGATGACGACGACGACCTGGACGACGAGCTGGACGACGACCTCGAAGACGACGACTACGAGGACGAGGATGACGACGAGGACGACGTCGACGATGACGACGACGTCGAGGTCAGCAACGGGGCCGGTGCCCGCGCCTGAGCGCCGGCCCTAGGCCGACACGTCGTCGAGAGCTTCGACGATCTCGTCCGGGAGCACCAGCTCGAGGCTCGCGAGCGACGAGCGCAGCTGCGCGGCGGTGCGCGCCCCCACGATCGGCGCCGCGACACCCGGCCGGTCACGCACCCACGCGAGCGCCACCTCGCCGGGCTTCGCGCCCAGTCCGCGCGCGGCCATCGCCACGGCCTCGGCCACCCGTGCCGACTGCTCGCCGAGGAAGCGCTCGGCGAAGCCCGGGAAGTCGACCGACGCCGCCCGCGACCCCGATGGGATGCCGTTGCGGTACTTGCCCGTCAGCACGCCCCGGCCCAGCGGCGACCAGGGGAGCAGCCCGAAGCCCAGAGCGGTGGCCGCCTGGCTCACCTCGTGCTCGGCGGTGCGGCACACCAGGGAGTACTCGATCTCGTTGGCCACCAGAGGGATTCGCGCGGATTCGAGCAGGCTGAAGGCTCGCGCGGACTGCCAGCCGGAGTAGTTGGACACGCCGACGTAGCGGGCACGCCCGGAGGACGCCGCCCACTCGAGGGCCGACAGCGTCTCCGAGAGTGGCACGTCGTCCGACCACGTGTGCACGAGCCAGAGGTCGACGTGGTCGGTGCCCAGCCGTCGCAGCGAGGTCTCGAGCTGGGACATGAGCCCGCGCCGCGACACGTCGACGTGACGCTCGCCGCGCGCGCGTGAGATGCCGGCCTTGGTGCAGATGACGAGGTCGTCGCGCGGCACCGCGGTGTCGATCAGCGCTCCGAGGATCGTCTCGGCGTCGCCGCCCCCGTAGCCGTATGCCGTGTCGACGAGGTTGCCCCCGGCCTCGGCGAACGCACGCAGGTGGTCACCGGCCTCGTGCCGGTCGACCGCGTTGCCCCAGAGCATGGTCCCGAGGGCGAGGGGGGTGACCGAGAGACCGGACGAGCCGAGACGCCTGCGCATGCACGGAACGGTAGTGGGCGACACCGCGATCCCGCCGTCCGGCACGGCCGGCGCCACGCCGATAGCCTGCCCAGCATGAGGATCGGTGTGAACCTTGGCTACTGGGGGCGCGGCACGACGGGCGCCGACCAGGTGGCCGTGGCCCAGGCGGCGGACCGGCTCGGCTACGACAGCGTGTGGGTGGCGGAGGCGTACGGCTCGGACAGCCCGTCGATGCTGGCGTGGATCGGCGCCCTGACCGAGCACGTCGGCCTCGGCTCGGCGGTCATGCAGATCCCCGCTCGCACGCCGGCGATGACGGCCATGACGGCGGCGACCATCGACACGATGTCCGGAGGCCGGTTCCGTCTGGGGCTCGGCGTCTCCGGGCCGCAGGTCAGTGAGGGATGGCACGGCGTGCCCTTCCGCAGCCCGCTCGGGCGCACGCGCGACTACGTCGAGATCGTGCGGGCGGCCCTGCGCCGCGACACCGTCACCCACGCGGGACCCCACTACCCCCTGCCGCTGCCCGGGGGGCCGGGCAAGGCGCTCAAGCTGTCGGCGCGGCCCGTGCGGCCCGACGTCCCCGTCTACCTCGCGGCGGTGGGGCCCAAGAACCTCGAGCTGACCGGCGAGATCGCCGACGGCTGGCTGGCGATCTTCTTCAGCCCCGAGCACGCCACCGACCTGCTGGCGACGCTCGCGAAGGGTCGGCGTACGGGAGGGCGCGGGACCGGCGCCGACCCGATGGCCGGCTTCGACGTCGTCGCCACCACCCCGGTGGTGCTCGTCGACGACGTCGAGGAGGCGGCGAACCACGTGCGCGACTACTGCGCCCTCTACATCGGCGGCATGGGCTCGCGCGAGCAGAACTTCTACAACCAGCTGGCGTGCCGGATGGGGTTCGAGGACGCCGCGGCGCGCATCCAGGACCTCTACCTCGCCGGCCGGCACCGCGAGGCCGCGGCCGCGGTGCCGCTCGAGTTCATCGACGAGACGGCCCTGCTCGGCTCTCCGGCGCGCGTCGCGCAGCGCATCGGCCGCTACGAGCGGGCCGGCGTGACGACCCTGGCCGTCGCCGTCGGTGGGGGGATGACGCGCGACCAGGCGGTCGCCACGCTCCACGCCGTCGCAGAGGTCGCTGGTCTTCCCAGCGAACGCACTGGATAGGGTGCGACATTGTGCCGCGCGGCCGCCGGACCCGTTGGGGGCGGCCCGACCTGTCCCTCTGCGCAGAAGGTTCTCCCTGACCCATGGCTGACCTCAGCTACCTCGACGCCGTCATCCTCGGCGTCGTCGAAGGCCTGACCGAGTACCTCCCCGTGTCCTCCACGGGACACCTGACCATCACGGAGCAGCTGCTCGGGCTCAGGGTCGACGACCTGGCCGTGACGGCCTACACCGCCGTCATCCAGCTCGGCGCCATCGCGGCCACGCTGCTCTACTTCTTCCGCGACATCATCCGTTTCGCGGTCGCGTGGTTCCGGGGGCTTGGCAGCGCCGAGGCCCGCAAGGACCCCGACTACGGACTGGCCTGGGCGGTCATCATCGGCTCGATCCCCGTCGGCATCGTCGGCTTCGTGGCGCGCGACCTCATCTCCGGGGCCCTGCGGAGCCTGTGGGTCGTCGCTGCGGCGCTCGTGCTGTGGAGCGTCGTCATGGTGGTCGCCGAACGCATCCACACCCGCTACGAGTCCCGCGGCGTCGTGCGCGGCGAGCACTCGGTGCGCCCCGTCGACGGTCTCGTCATCGGCCTCGTGCAGTGCTTCTCGCTGATCCCCGGCGTCTCGCGCTCCGGTGCCACCATCTCCGCGGGCCTGGCACGCGGCATCGACCGCGTCACCGCGACCCGACTCAGCTTCTTCCTCGCGATCCCCGCGCTCACGGCGGCCGGCCTCTTCCAGGCGGTCGAGGAGAAGGACGGCCTCAAGGCGCTCGGCACCGGACCTGTCCTCGTCGGGCTCGTCGTCGCCTTCATCGTCGCGTACGCCTCGATCGCGTGGCTGCTCAAGTTCGTCGCGAGCAACAGCCTGCTGCCGTTCGTCTGGTACCGCGTGGCGCTCGGTCTGCTCCTCGTCGTGGGTCTGGCCACGACGGTCATCTCCGCCACCTGACCGGCCGTCGCGACACCGACCACCTCTTCGACGCCTCCACCCGGGCACACGGGTGGGGGCGTCGTCGCTAGAGCCAGCCCGAGCGCTTGAACGCCCGGTAGAGGCCGACGCACGCGGCGGCCATCACGGCCAGCACGAGGAAGTAGCCGTACTGGAACTCCGAGTCGCCGACGTGGATGCTCGCCGTCAGCTCGGGCATGTGCTCGAAGTTCATGCCGTAGATGCCGGCGATCATCGTCGGCACGGCCGCGATGGCGACCCACGCGGAGATGCGCCGCATGTCCTCGTTCTGCTTGACCGACACACTGGCCAGGTGGGCCGAGAGCACGTCGGTGAGCAGCCGGTCGTAGGACTCGACGTGGTCGTTGACGAGCCGCAGGTGGTCGGCGACGTCGCGGAAGAACGGCAGGATCTCGGCCGACAGCATGCCGCCGCGCCCGCGCTCCATGAACTGCGTGAGCGTGTCGGCGAGCGGCTGGCTGGCGCGGCGGAACTCGAGCACCTCACGCTTGAGCCGGTAGATCGTGTTCGCGTCGCCACCCTCGTTCGAGGCGAAGACCTGCTCCTCGATGCGCTCGAGGTCCTTGCGCACCTCGCGGTCGACGACGAGGTAGTTGTCGACGACCGAGTCCATCACGGCGTGCAGCACCGTCAGTGAGCCGTGGCCGAGGCGTTCCGGCTCGGTCTCGAGACGCTGGCGCACGCCGGCGAGCGGGTTGCCCTCGCCGTGCCGCACGGTCACGACGAACCGGTCGCCGATGAAGAGCATCACCTCGCCGGTCTCGATGTCGCTCGTCGCCTCGATGTAGCGCAGCGTCTTCAGCACGACGAAGACCGACGACTCGTACTTCTCGATCTTGGCGCGCTGGTGGCCGTTGACGGCGTCCTCGACCGCGAGCGGGTGCAGGTGCAGCTCCTCGTTGACGAGGGCGAACTCGTCGTCCGTGGGGTCCTTGAGCCCGATCCAGAGGAAGCCGTCCTGGGTCAGGCGCAGCACGTCGAGCTCGTCGCTGAGGTCGCCGCAGCCCTGCCGCCGGCCGTTGCGGTAGATGGCTTTGTCCACGATCACAGCCCTATGTGACCACGGCTCGCTGGGAGCGTCGGTGAGGTGGACGTCGACGCGGCCGTATGCCGGTCGGCCCGGCTGTCGCGTCTAGGCTGGCGCTCGTGCCAACCGTCCTCTTCGTGCGCCACGGCCGCTCGAGCGCCAACACCTCCGGCGTGCTCGCCGGGTGGATGCCGGGCGTCTTCCTCGACGAGACCGGCGAGGCGCAGGCGGCGGCCGTCGGCCAGCGCCTCGCGTCGGCGGTGCTGCCCGTCGCCGAGGTCGTCAGCTCGCCCCTCGACCGGTGCGTGCAGACCGCCGACCTGCTCGCCGCGGCGCTGCCCCGCCATGTCGCCCGCAGCGTGCACGACGGCTTCGGCGAGTGCCGCTACGGCGCCTGGACCGGGCGCCCCATCTCCGAGCTCGCCCGTGAGGAGCTCTGGAAGGTGGTGCAGGACCGGCCCAGCGAGGCACGCTTCCCCGACTCGGCGGCATACCCGGCGGAGTCGATGGTCGAGATGCAGGACCGGGCGCTGCGCGCCGTGCGCGAGACCGACGCCCGCATCCTCGAGACGCACGGCAAGGACGCCGTCTGGGTCGCCGTCTCGCACGGCGACGTCATCAAGTCGATCCTGTCGCACGCCACCGGGGCACACCTCGACGACTTCCAGCGCATCAACGTCGACCCGGCCTCGGTGAGCGTCGTGCGGTACACCAGCCGCAAGCCGTTCGTGCTGCGGCTCAACGACGTCGGGGGAGACCTCGCAGGCCTCCGCCCGCCCGAGAAGCCGGTCGCCGAGGAGGGCGACGCGGTCGTGGGCGGGGGCGCCGGCTCGCCCGGTGGCGTCGGATAGGGTCGAGTGCATGACGGTCCAGGACTTCGATCCCGCTGACCGGTTCGTGGCCGGGACGGTCGGCCCGGCCGGCCAGAGAGCCTTCTACCTGCAAGCGAGCGCGGGCCCGCGCATCGTCACCGTCGGGGTCGAGAAGCAGCAGGTGTCGATCCTCGCCGACCGCATCAACGACGTGCTCGACCAGCTGGCCCCGGTGGCCGCGGTGGAGCCCGGCGAGCCTGGCGGAGCCCCCGAGGACACCGAGCCGTTGCAGACCCCGTTCGACGAGGACTGGCGCGTGCAGACGCTCTCCCTCGCCTGGGACGAGGACCGCCAGAAGGTCGTCATCGAGTGCCACGACCACGACCCCGACGAGGTCGACGACGACACGGACGACGAGGTCGCGCCGCTCGCCCGCAACTCGATCCGGGTCAGCCTCGGCCCGGCCGAGGCACGCGCCTTCGCCCGCCGCACCAACGCCCTCGTCGCTGCCGGGCGCCCGCCGTGCCCGTTCTGCGGCAACCCGCTCGACCCCACGGGCCACGTCTGCCCGCGGGCCAATGGCTACAAGCGCTGAGCTGACGCCGTCGCCGGTCGACCTGACCGGCGAGATCGAGGTCGTCGGCCGCATCACCGACTCCTCCAACCTCGCCGTGCTGGCCACGGTCTCGACGCTGCCGGGTGGGCACGTCATCTACAAGCCGGTGCGCGGCGAGCGTCCGCTCTGGGACTTCCCCGAGGGAACGCTCGCGGGCCGGGAGGTGGCGGCCTGCGTCGTCTCGGAGCTCGGCGGCTGGGATGTCGTGCCACCGACGGTCATGCGTGACGGCCCGCTCGGCCCGGGCTCGGTCCAGCTGTGGATCGGCAACCCGTTCGACCCGGTGGCCGAAGACCGCGTGGTCGACCTCGTGCCCGAGGGGCGCACGCCCGACGGCTGGCGCGCCGTCCTCGACGGCGAGACGCCCGGCGGCGCGTCCGTGACCGTGGTGCACAGCGCGGCCGATGACGTGCGCTCGCTCGCCGTGCTGGACGCGGCCCTCAACAACTCTGATCGCAAGGGCTCGCACTGCCTGCGCGACGCCGACGGTCGGCTCTGGGCGATCGACCACGGGGTCACCTTCTCGCCGACTCCCAAGCTGCGCACGGTCCTCTGGGGCTGGGCCGGCGAGCCGTTCACCGAGGACGACACCCGCCGTCTGCGCCGGCTGCTGCGGGCCCTCGACGACGACGCAACGAGGGCGCGGCTCGACGACCTGCTGCCCGAGGGCGACCTCGAGGCGCTGGCGCGCCGGGTCGGGCGGCTCCTGGAGCGGGGTGTGCACCCGTTCCCCAGCCCCGACTGGCCCTCGGTGCCCTGGCCGCCGCTCTGAGCCGGACGGGCCGGACAGGCCGGACGAGGCTGCCGAGGCGCGCAGGCGTGCCTGCCCGACCCACGAACCCCGGGCGGGCCCTCGTGCTGCCGGGAGATACAGTCTCGGGGTGAGAAGCTGGCCGATGCCGTTCATCCCCCAGGTCCCCGGCAGTGCACCCGAGGTGCGGGTCCGCGACACGGCATCCGGCGAGCTCGTGCCCGCCGCCTCCGGTGACGACGTCACCCTCTACGTCTGCGGCATCACGCCCTACGACGCGACGCACCTCGGCCACGCCGCCACCTACGTCACCTTCGACCTGCTCGGCCGCGTGCTCCGCGACAGCGGCCACACGGTCCGCTACGTCCAGAACATCACCGACATCGATGACCCGCTGCTCGAGCGGGCCGAGCGCGACGGCGTCGACTGGCGCGACCTCGCCACCCGCGAGATCGCCCTCTTCCGCGAGGACATGACCGCGCTCGCCGTGATCCCGCCCGACGAGTACCTCGGTGCGGTCGAGAGCATCCCGACCTTCGTCGGCCCGATCGAGAAGCTCGTCGCGGACGGGTGGGCGTACGCCGTCGCCGCGCCCGACGCGTCCCGTGACGGAGCGCTGGACTACTACTTCGACGTCGCCAAGGACCCGCGGTTCGGGTCGGTGAGCCACCTCGACGAGGCCGGCATGCTCGAGGTCTTCGAGGAGCGCGGGGGAGACCCCGACCGCGCCGGCAAGCGCAACCGGCTCGACGCGCTGCTGTGGCGCGCCCACCGCGAGGGCGAGCCCGAGTGGGACGGCGGCTCGCTCGGCTCCGGCCGGCCCGGCTGGCACATCGAGTGCGCCTGCATCGCCCTGGACCACCTCGGCGTGCCCGTCGACGTGCAGGGCGGCGGCACCGACCTGATCTTCCCGCACCACGAGATGAGCGCCGCCCACGCTCGTGCCCTGAGCGGGTCGACCTCCTTCGCCGGAGCCTTCGTGCACCAGGGGATGGTCGGGCTCGACGGCGAGAAGATGAGCAAGAGCAAGGGCAACCTCGTCCTTGTCTCGACGCTGCGTCGTGAGGGCGTCGACCCGATGGCGATCCGTCTCGTCCTGCTGGCCCGCCACCACTCGCACGACTGGATCTACCAGGACGACCAGCTCGTCGAGGCGCAGCAGCGGCTCGACACGTGGCGGAAGGCGTTGTCCGGCAACGGCGGTCCCGTCGCCGACCAGACGGTCGACGACATCCGCGCGGCCCTGGCCGACGACCTCGACAGCCCGCGCGCGCTCGACGCCGTCGACCGGTGGGCCAGCCAGGCGCTCTCACGCGGCGGCGACGACCCGGGTGCACCCGGGGTGCTCGGTCGCGCCCTCGACGCCCTTCTCGGCGTCCGCCTCTAGCACATCGAGAGAACGCTCCGTCACCACCTTCACAGGGAGACGGAGCGTTCTCTCGATCGTAGGTTTCGGGTCAGCGGCCGGTCTGGTCGTCGTCGCGGCCGCGGAGGTAGCGCTCGAACTCGCGCGCGATCGCGTCACCGCTGGCCTCGGGGAGCTCCGCGGTGTCCTGCGCCTCCTCGAGGCTCTGGACGTACTCGGCGACCTCCTCGTCGGACTGGGCCAGCTCGTCGACGCCGCGCTCCCAGGCGCGGGCGTTCTCCTCGAGGTCGCCGTGCGGCACGGTGATGCCGAGCAGTGACTCGATGCGGCGCAGCAGGCTCAGGGTCGCCTTCGGCGACGGGGCTGCACCGGCGTAGTGCGGCACCGCGGCCCAGGCCGACACGGTCGGGATGCCGGCCTCGCTCGCGGTGTTGCTCAGCACGCCCACGATGCCCGTCGGGCCCTCGTAGCGGGAGGCCTCGACGTCGAAGCGGTGGATGGCCGCCTCGTCGTCGGCCGTCGCGGTCACCGGGATGGGTCGCGTGTGAGGCACGTCGGCGAGCAGCGCACCGACGGTGACGATGGTCGTGACGCCGAGCTGCTCGGCGAGCTCGAGCAACTCGATGCAGAAGGCCCGCCAGCGCATCGACGGCTCGATGCCCTGCACGAGCACGACGTCGCGGTCGAGGCCGGTCTCGGTGGCGACGAGGATGCGCGTCGTCGGCCACGACAGCAGACGCCGGCCGTCCTCGATGGAGACACGGGGACGGTTGACCTGGAAGTCGTAGTAGTCCTCGGGGTCGAAGGCGGCCACGACCTCGGCGTCCCACACCTCGGCCAGGTGCCGGACGGCGCTCGTGGCGGCCTCGCCGGCGTCGTTCCAGCCCTCGAAGGCCGCGATGAGCACCGGGTTGGTCAGCTCCGGCACGTCCTCGAACTCCAGCACGTCATCTCCTTCACCGTGGTCGCGCTCGCGTCCACCCCTTCAGCCTAGGACCTGCCGCCCTCACGGAGCCGGAGTCGCCGGAGCCGCCGGGCGCGCCGCCGGGGCTGCCCGCACTGCGGGCGGTGGCGCGGGCCCGGGCCCGAGGTCCGTAGACTCGGGGCGGTCCCGTCCGACGGCGCACACCCCGCGCCGCAGAGAGGAGCCATCGTGTCCTCGTCGCAGCAGCGACCTGATGCCACCGCGACCCTGAGCGAGATCCTCGGGCAGCGCATCATGATCCTCGACGGCGCCATGGGTACGGCGATCCAGCGCGACCGTCCCGACGAGGCCGGCTACCGCGGCGAGCGCTTCGCCGACTGGCCGAGTGACGTGCAGGGCAACAACGACCTGCTCACGCTGACGGCCCCGGAGATCATCGCCGGCATCCACCGCGAGTACCTCGAGGCCGGCGCCGACATCATCGAGACGAACACGTTCAACGCCAACGCGATCTCGCTGTCGGACTACGGCATGGAGGAGCTCGCCTACGAGCTCAACTTCGAGTCGGCCGCGTTGGCCCGCCGCGAGGCCGACGCGATGGCCGCGCGCACGCCCGGCCAGCCGCGTTTCGTCGCGGGGGCCCTCGGGCCCACCACGCGTACGGCCTCGATCTCGCCCGACGTCAACGACCCGGGCGCCCGCAACGTGTCCTACGACCAGCTCGTCGCCGCCTACCTCGAGGCCGCGCGCGGCCTCGTCGACGGTGGCAGCGACCTCATCTTCATCGAGACGATCTTCGACACCCTCAACGCCAAGGCGGCGATCTTCGCCGTCGAGACGCTCTTCGAGGAGCAGGGCCGGCGCTGGCCGGTCGTCGTCTCCGGCACGATCACCGACGCGTCCGGGCGCACCCTCTCGGGCCAGGTGACCGAGGCGTTCTGGGACTCCATCCGACACGTCTCGCCGCTCGCGGTCGGGCTCAACTGCGCCCTGGGCGCCAAGGAGATGCGGCCCTACATCGCCGAGATGGCGCGCATCGCGGACTCGTTCGTCTCCTGCTACCCGAACGCCGGCCTGCCCAACGCCTTCGGCGAGTACGACGAGGCGCCCGAGGAGACGGCGGCGATCATCGGCGAGTTCGCCGAGGCCGGGCTCGTCAATCTCGTCGGCGGCTGCTGCGGCACGACGCCCGAGCACATCGCGGCCATCGCCAAGGCCGTCGACGGCAAGCCCCGTCGCGAGTTCGGACCCATCCCGCCCGCCATGCGCCTGTCGGGGCTCGAGCCGTTCACCATCACCGAGGACAGCCTCTTCGTCAACGTCGGCGAGCGCACCAACATCACCGGGTCGGCCCGCTTCCGCACGCTGATCAAGGACGGCGACTACGACACCGCGCTGTCCGTCGCGGCCCAGCAGGTCGAGAGCGGCGCGCAGGTCATCGACGTCAACATGGACGAAGGCATGATCGACGGGGTCGCGGCGATGGACCGCTTCCTCAAGCTCGTCGCGAGCGAGCCCGACATCAGCCGCGTGCCGGTCATGGTCGACTCCTCGAAGTGGGAGGTCATCGAGGCCGGGCTCAAGTGCGTGCAGGGCAAGGCGATCGTCAACTCGATCTCGCTCAAGGAGGGGGAGGAGTCCTTCCTCGAGCACGCCCGACTCGTGCGCAAGTACGGCGCCGCCGCGGTCGTCATGGCCTTCGACGAGGACGGCCAGGCCGACTCGCTCGAGCGTCGCAAGCAGATCTGCTCCCGGGCGTACCGGCTGCTCACCGAGCAGGTCGGCTTCCCGGCCGAGGACATCATCTTCGACCCGAACGTCTTCGCCGTCGCCACGGGCATCGAGGAGCACGCCTCCTACGGCCTCGACTTCATCGAGGCCACCCGCTGGATCAAGGAGAACCTCCCGGGCGCCAAGGTGTCGGGCGGCATCTCCAACGTCTCGTTCAGCTTCCGCGGCAACAACCCCGTGCGCGAGGCCATCCACGCCGTGTTCCTCTACCACGCGATCGCCGCGGGCCTCGACATGGGCATCGTCAACGCGGGCGCCCTGGCCGTCTACGACGAGGTCGACCCCGAGCTGCGTGACCGCATCGAGGACGTCATCCTCAACCGCCGTCCCGACGCCGCCGAGCGGCTCCTCGAGATCGCCGAGGAGTACAACAAGACCGGCGCGGCCGCCGAGGTCAGCGAAGAGGAGTGGCGCGCCCTGCCGCTGGGCGAACGCATCACGCACTCGCTCGTGAAGGGCATCGACGCCCACATCCAGGACGACACCGAGCTGCTGCGCGCCGAGATCGCCGAGCGGGGCGGTCGGCCCATCGAGGTCATCGAGGGCCCGCTCATGGACGGCATGAACGTCGTCGGCGACCTCTTCGGCTCGGGCAAGATGTTCCTCCCGCAGGTCGTCAAGAGCGCCCGCGTCATGAAGAAGGCCGTCGCCTACCTCATCCCGTTCATCGAGGAGGAGAAGGCCGACGACCCCGAGCTGGCGAAGCAGAAGGACACCAACGGCACCATCGTCATGGCCACGGTCAAGGGCGACGTCCACGACATCGGCAAGAACATCGTCGGCGTCGTGCTCCAGTGCAACAACTACGAGGTCATCGACCTCGGGGTGATGGTGCCCGCGCAGAAGATCCTCGACGCAGCCAAGGAGCACGACGCCGACATCATCGGCCTCTCCGGCCTGATCACCCCGTCGCTCGACGAGATGGTCGGCTTCGCCGCCGAGATGCAGCGCCAGGGCCTCACGATCCCGCTCCTCATCGGCGGGGCGACGACCTCGCGCGCCCACACGGCCGTCAAGGTCGACCAGCGCTACGACGGCCCCGTCGTGTGGGTCAAGGACGCGTCACGCTCGGTGCCGACCGCGGCCGCCCTGCTCAGCGACGAGCTGCGCCCCAAGCTGCTCGCCAAGGTCAAGGACGACTACGATGCGCTGCGCGCCAGGCACGCGACGAAGCAGGACCGCCCCCTGGTGACGCTCGAGCAGGCCCGCGAGCGGCGCAGCGAGATCGACTGGTCCGGCTACCACCCGCCGCACCCGCACCTGCTGCTGCAGCAGGACCACGACGTCTCGTCCATCACGCGGTCGCACCGGGCGTCCCAGCACGTCAAGGTCTTCCACGACTACCCGCTGGGCGAGCTGCGCCGCTACATCGACTGGCAGCCCTTCTTCAACGCCTGGGAGCTCAAGGGCAGCTTTCCCGACATCCTCAACAACCCGGCCAGCGGCCAGGCGGCCCGCAAGCTCTACGACGACGCGCAGGCCATGCTCGACCGCATCGTCGAGGAGCGCTGGCTGCGTGCCAACGGCGTCATCGGCTTCTGGCCGGCGAACTCGACGGGCGACGACATCGAGGTCTACCTCGACGACGAGCGCACCAAGCCGCTGGCGGTGCTGCACCACCTGCGCCAGCAGGGCGACCACCGTGCGGGGGTGCCGAACCGCTCGCTCGCCGACTACGTCGCCCCCACGGGCAGGCGCGACTGGATCGGCGGCTTCGCCGTGACGGCCGGCCTCGGCAGCCAGGAGAAGGTCGCCGAGTTCCGCGCCTCCCTCGACGACTACGACGCGATCCTGCTCGAGTCGCTCGCCGACCGGCTCGCCGAGGCGTTCGCCGAGCGCATGCACGAACGCGTGCGCAAGGAGTTCTGGGGCTACGCGCCCGACGAGCACCTCGACAACGTCGCGCTCATCAAGGAGCAGTACGCCGGCATCCGCCCGGCTCCCGGCTACCCCGCGTGCCCCGAGCACACCGAGAAGCAGACGCTGTGGAGCCTGCTCGACGTCGAGGCCAACACGGGCATGACCCTCACCGAGAGCATGGCCATGGCGCCGGGCGCGTCCGTGTCGGGCTGGTACTTCTCGCACCCGCAGTCCCAGTACTTCGTCGTCGGCCGCCTCGGCCGCGACCAGGTGCAGGACTACGCCGACCGCAAGGGCTGGACGCTCGCCGAGGCCGAGCGCTGGTTGTCCGCCAACCTCGCCTACGACCCGGAGGACTGACCCGGTGACCCTCTCGCAGGCCGCGACCGCCGACAGCGCCGCGCCGACCTATCCCGCCGCCGTCCTGTGGGACATGGACGGCACGCTCGTCGACACCGAGCCGTACTGGATCCAGGCCGAGCACGAGCTCGTCGCCGAGCACGGCGGGGTGTGGAACGACGAGTTCGCCCACAAGCTCGTGGGCAACGCGCTCGAGGTCTCGGCACAGCTGATCATCGACCAGTCCGGCATCGCGCTCACGGTGCCGGAGATCATCGACGCCCTGCTCGGACGCGTCATCGCGCAGGTCGAGCGACGAGTCCCGTGGCGTCCCGGCGCGCGCGAGCTGCTGCTCGAGCTCGGCGAGCTGGGCGTGCCGAGCCTGCTGGTCACCATGTCGTGGCGGTCCCTCGCCGACATGGTGGTCGGCCGGCTGCCCGAAGGTGCCTTCCAGGCCCTCGTCACCGGTGACGAGGTGAGCCACGGCAAGCCGCACCCCGAGCCCTACCTGGCAGCGGCACGTCTCGTCGGGGCTGACCCCGCCGACTGCATCGCGATCGAGGACTCCCCTGCGGGAGTGCGCTCGGCCACCGCGGCCGGGGTGCCGACCATCGCGATCCCGCACGTCGTGCCGGTGCCACAGGTCGAGGGAGCGGTGCACATCGACACGCTCGCGGGCGTCTCGGCTGCCGACCTCACCCGGATCGTGGCGGGGGCGCGGGCGGGGCACTGAGGCGACCCCGAGGCGACCCTGAGCAGTCCCGGCAGCCCCGCAGTTCCGGCGTCCCTGCCTCAGCGGCCCTTACGCCGGCCGCGTCCCCCACCTGCGCCGCCGCGCC
The DNA here is from genome assembly GCF_054456855.1 of Terrabacter sp. AAH1. Classification (NCBI taxonomy): domain Bacteria; kingdom Bacillati; phylum Actinomycetota; class Actinomycetes; order Micrococcales; family Intrasporangiaceae; genus Terrabacter; species Terrabacter sp. AAH1. The sequence goes on from NZ_JBTJJV010000004.1 coordinate 305,823, forward strand.
CTCGATGAGTGTTGCCGCCGGCCGAGCCCTTCGACCCGCCCGGGCGCTGACGCGTACGCGGGTGGCGGGCGCCGTCGTGTCCGCCGCCCTTGCGCGTGGAGCCGTCCCGACCGTCCTTGGCGGCCTTTCCACCAGCGGTCCCATCTCCGTTGCCGGTTGGGGACGAGGCCGCCGGACCGCGGGTGCTCCGCTCGGTGCGGCCGCGCACGATGCCGATGAACTCCTCGAGGCGCGGGTCGTCGTCGTCGACCCGCCAAGCGAGTCCCACTCGTGACGGGGCCACGCCGACGACGGGCCGGTGCACGACGTCCTTACGGTGGTGCACGCGAGCCACCGACAGCGGCACGATGACGATGCCGGAACCACTGGCCACGACCGAGATGGCCTGCTTCGCCGACATGGCCGGCATCGCGGCCGACCGCTCGCGGGTCTCCGGCGTCGCAGCCGCCGCCCACTCGGGCACTGCGTCCGGCTGCTGCATCAGCACCTCGGTCGCGAGGTCGGCGACGTCCACCTCGTCGAACGCCGCGACGACGTGCTCCTTCGCCACCACGACCACCGGGACCTCCTCGTAGAGCGGGATGACGTGCAGGCCGTCCTTGTCGACGGGAAGACGCAGCAGCGCCATCGACGCGGTGCGCGAGTGGAGGTGCGCGACGGCGTCGGCATCGTCGACCGGGACGGCCTCGATGGGGGAGTCCGGCAGACGCCGCCCCCAGATCCGCAGCCACTTGTCGGGTGTGACGCCGGGGACGAACTCGACCCGGAAGGGCGCGCCGTCGCCCGGCCGGTTCGTGGGTTCCTCTCCTGCAGGCACCACCCGAGCGTAGAGGACCGGCGCCGCCCGAAGCCGACGGCGTCACGACGCCCGTCGGGTACGCCCTAGGCTTGGCCCATGCCTTCGCCCAAGTCCCAGACGATGAAGCCCCAGACGGCCGCGAAGAAGCTCGGCGTCCTGCTGTCGGAGACCCCTGCGGACTTCCAGGACGGCGTCGTCAGCCGTGACGAGCTCAACGCGCTGCAGGCCGAGCCGCCCGAGTGGCTCGCCTCGCTGCGTCGCAACGGGCCGCACACCCGTCAGGAGACCGCGCGTCGCCTCGGGATCTCGGGCAGCGGGCTCGTGCGCGCCGGCGTCGGTGAGCACCTGACGACCGAGCAGATCAAGGCACTCCTCGACGAGATGCCCGACTGGCTGGTCGCCGAGCGTGACATCCTCGCGCAGGTGCGCGCCGAGGACGCACGTGTCAAGGCCCGCAACGCCGAGCGCGCCTGAGCAGCAAAGAGGTTCGCTTCCTCAGCGGTGCTGGGCGGTCCAGGCGCCCACCGTCGCGGCCTCGGCGACGAGGTCGGCGACCTCGACGTGGTCGTGCCGCACCAGTCCCGTCGTGACCCGGACGTGGCCCGCCGGGCCGCTGACCGGCTCCACGGAGAAGGGCGAGCCCGGCGTCACGGCGATGCCGTGGCTGGCGAGCCGCAGGACGGCTGCCGCCTCGTCGCGCACGGGCACCCAGATGTTGAGCCCGTCCGACCCCGGGACGGGGATGCCGTGCTCGGCGAGCCGCGTGACGACGAGCTCACGGCGGCGCGCGTACTCCGCTCTGGCAGAGGCGATCTGGCGAGTGCACGCCTCGTCCTTGAGCAGTCCGGCGAGCACTCGTTGGAGCAGGCGGCTGGTCCAGCCCTGGCCGAGGGCGCGCGCGTGCCGCACCGGGGCGAGCAGGGCGCCGGGTCCGCTCACTGCGGCGATGCGCAGGTCGGGACCGTGCGACTTGCTGAAGCTGCGGATGTGGAGCACCTGGTCGGGGATCCACGCGCCGAGGCTGATCGGTGACGACGACGAGATCGGCCCGCTGGAGTCGTCCTCGATGACGATGCAGTCGCGGCCCTTCAACAGCGTGGCGAGGCGACGGGCCCGGGTCGGTGACATGGAGATCCCCGTGGGGTTCTGACCCCGTGGCTGCACCACGACGGCAACCGGGCGGCGGGGGAGCAGCGCCTCGACGCGGTCGAGGTCGATCCCCGTCTCGTCGAGCGGGACCCCGACGACGTCGACGCCGCGGTCCTCCAACAGGTCGAGGAGCGGAGGGAACCCGGGGTTCTCGACCAGCACCAGGTCGCCCGGCCGGAGCGTCGCGCGGGTGACGAGGTCGAGCGCGTCCATGGCGCCGTCGACGACGAGCAGGTCCTCCGCGGCATACGGCCAGTCGCGCCGCAGCTCGGTCCGCAGCTCGTCCAGCACCGGGTCGTCGAGGTAGCTGCTCGGTGTGGCGGGGTCGTCGAGGCGGGCCAGCACCGTGTGCAGGGACGGCAGCAGCAGGCCGTCGGGGATGCCGGTCGACAGGTCGAGGCTGACGGGTGACTCGTGGCGCAGGGCGCGGCTGTAGCGCTCACCGCCGCGTGTCGTCGGGGCGACGGTGGTGCCGCGCCGTCCGTCGGAGCGGATGGTGCCGGAGCGGGCGAGCAGCTGCCAGGCGGCGCTGACCGTCGTCGGCGACATCATCAGCTCCTCCGCCACCCGTCGGATCGGTGGCAGCTGGTCGCCGGGCAGGAGCGTCGCGTCGCGGATGGCCCGCGACACCGCTTGGGCCAGCCCCTTGGCGGTGGGCGCGTCGAGGCGCTCCTCGATGGCCGAGATCATCGCTCGCACGTTCGTAACATAGCAATGAGCGCTTTGTATGGTGCAAGACTGGAACGTAATGTTGCGGGCATGACGACGCCCACCGTGACGACCATCGACCACTGGATCCAGGGGGCGCGCGTGCCCGGCACCTCCGGCCGCACCGCACGCGTGCACGACCCCGCCACGGGGCGGCAGACCGGCGAGGTCGCCCTGGCCTCGGCCGCCGAGGTGGATGCCGCCGTCAAGACCGCTGCCGCCGCGAGCCGGGAGTGGCGCGCGAGCTCGCTGTCGAAGCGGGCGGCCATCCTCTTCGCCTTCCGCGAGCTGCTCCACACCCACACCGACGAGCTGGCCGCGATCGTCACGGCCGAGCACGGCAAGGTGCTCTCCGACGCCGTCGGCGAGATCGCCCGCGGGCTCGAGAACGTCGAGTTCGCCACCGGCGTCCCGCAGCTGCTCAAGGGCGGCTTCTCCGAGCAGGCCGCCTCCGGCGTCGACGTCTACAGCATCCGCCAGCCCCTCGGCGTCGTCGCGGGCATCACGCCCTTCAACTTCCCGGTCATGGTGCCGCTCTGGATGTGCGCCAACGCCATCGCCTGCGGCAACACGTTCGTGCTCAAGCCCAGCGAGAAGGATCCGTCTGCCTCGCTGTTCCTCGCCGAGCTCTGGAAGCGCGCCGGACTGCCCGACGGCGTCTTCACGGTCGTGCACGGCGACAAGGAGGCCGTGGACGCGCTGCTCGACCACGACGACGTCGCCGCGATCAGCTTCGTCGGCTCGACCCCGATCGCGAAGTACATCTACGAGCGCGGCACCGCCAACGGCAAGCGCGTCCAGGCCCTCGGCGGGGCGAAGAACCACGCCCTCGTGCTCCCCGACGCCGACATCGACATGGCGGCCGACGCGATCGTGTCGGCCGCCTACGGCGCGGCCGGCGAGCGATGCATGGCGCTGTCCGTCGCCGTCGCGGTCGGCGGCATCGGTGACGAGCTGGTGCGGGCCGTCTCCGACCGACTGCCCGCGCTGAAGGTCGGACCCGGCTCCGCCGAGGGCACCGACATGGGCCCGCTCATCACGGCCGAGCACCGCGACAAGGTGGCCGGCTACGTCGCGGAGGGCGCCGCGGCCGGCGCCACCGTCGTCGTCGACGGCCGCGAGCAGGACGTGCCGACCGACGGCTTCTTCCTCGGCATGACACTGCTCGACGGCGTGACGCCCGACATGACCGTCTACCGCGACGAGATCTTCGGACCCGTGCTCTCCGTCGTACGCGTCGACACGTACGACGAGGGGCTGGCCCTCATCAACCGCAACCAGTACGCCAACGGCACCGCCATCTTCACCCGCGACGGCGGGGCGGCCCGCCGCTTCCAGAACGAGGTCGAGGTCGGCATGGTCGGCATCAACGTGCCGATCCCCGTCCCCGTCGCGTACTACTCGTTCGGCGGCTGGAAGGACTCCCTCTTCGGTGACACGCACATGTACGGCCCCGAGGGGATCAGCTTCTACACGCGCGGCAAGGTCGTCACGCAGCGCTGGCCCGACCCGGCGACGTCCACCGTCGACCTCGGCTTCCCGCGAACCCGCTGACCGCGCCGACAGACAGGAGCATCCCCACCATGACCGACCTGGACCGCCGGACCGTCGTCAAGGACCTGCTCGACCAGATGGGCGAGGACGAGGTGCGCGCGCTCGACCGCGCCCACGTCTTCCACTCGTGGTCGGCGCAGGGGCTCATCGACCCCCTGCCGATCGCGCGCGCCGAAGGCTCGTACTTCTGGGACTACCAGGGCAAGCGCTACCTCGACTTCAGCAGCCAGCTCGTCAACGTCAACATCGGCTACAACCACCCCAAGGTCGTCGCCGCGATCCAGGAGCAGGCCGGCCGGCTCGCGACCATCCAGCCCTCCTTCGCCAACGACGCGCGCAGCGAGGCGGCCCGGCTCATCACCGAGGTCGCCCCCGACGGGCTCTCGGCCGTGTTCTTCACCAACGGCGGCGCCGAGGCCAACGAGAACGCGATGCGGATGGCGCGCCTGCACACCGGGCGCCACAAGGTGCTGGCCACCTACCGCAGCTACCACGGCGCGACCGCCGGCTCGATCACCCTCACCGGCGACCCACGACGCTGGCCCTCCGAGCCCGGCTACCCCGGGGTCGTGCACTTCTGGGGTCCCTACACCTACCGCTCGGCCTTCCACGCCCAGGACGACGAGCAGGAGCGCGACCGAGCCCTCCAGCACCTGCGCGACACGATCATGGTCGAGGGTGCCCACACGATCGCCGCGATCATCCTCGAGACGGTCGTCGGCACCAACGGCATCCTCGTTCCGCCCGACGGCTACCTGCAGGGCGTGCGTGACCTGTGCGACGAGCACGGCATCATGCTCATCGCCGACGAGGTGATGGCCGGCTTCGGTCGGTGCGGCGAGTGGTTCGCGGTCGACCACTGGGGCGTGCGGCCCGACCTCATCACCTTCGCCAAGGGCGTCAACTCCGGCTACGTGCCGCTCGGAGGTGTCGTCATCTCCGACGAGATCCGCGCTACCTTCGACCAGCGTGCCTTCCCGGGCGGCCTCACCTACTCGGGCCACCCGCTCGCGTGCGCCTCGGCCGTTGCCTCGATCAACGCCTTCCGCGAGGAGGGCATCATCGAGAACGCGCGCACGCTGGGCAGCGACGTCATCGGCCCCCGACTGCGCGAGATCGCGGCGAAGCACCCGAGCGTCGGCGAGGTGCGTGGCCTCGGCGTCTTCTGGGCCGTCGAGCTCGTGCGCGACCGCGAGACCCGCGAGCCGCTGGTGCCCTACAACGCCGGCGGTGAGGCAGCCGCACCGATGGGCGCTTTCGCCGCCGCGTGCAAGGAGCGGGGCCTCTGGCCCTTCACCCACTTCAACCGCACGCACGTCGTGCCGCCGTGCACCACGACGCCGGCCGAGGCCGAGGAGGGGCTCGCCGTCCTCGACGAGGCCCTGTCGGTGGCCGACGAGTTCACCGTCTGACCCGCGGGAGAGGGGGGCGTATGCCGTCCGGCGCGGACCTGCGGGTCGGCACCGGACGGCATACGGCCCCGGGTGGCGCGAACGGGGCGGAGGTCAGGCGTCGATCTCGACGAGGCCGGTGACGGCGGGATCGACGGCGCGCTCGGCAGCGTCGACCGGCAGCGGCGGTGGGGTGCCGCCCCAGGCTGGGCACAGGGCGCGGTGCTCGCACCAGTCGCAGAGACGGCTCGGGCTCGGGCGCCAGTCGCCGGTGGTGGCTGCCCGCTCGATGGCGGTCCAGAGCGCCTTGACCTTGCGCTCGGTGCCGAGGAGGTCCTGCTCGTCGGGCTCGTAGGCGACGATCTCGCTGTTGCCGAGGTAGACGAGCTGGAGCCGCTTCGGGATGACGCCACGCTGACGCCACAGCACGAGCGCGTAGAACTTCATCTGGAACAGGGCCTTGGCCTCGAAGTGCTCGGAGGGCGAGCGCCCCGTCTTGTAGTCGACGACGCGCATCGCACCCCCCGGCGCCACGTCGAGGCGGTCGACGTAACCGCGCAGCACGAGGCCGTCGATCTCGGTCTCGACGTAGAGCTCGCGCTCGGCGGGCTCGAGCCGCGTGGGGTCCTCGAGGCCGAACCACGTCTGCAGCAGGGAGGCGGCGCCGGCGAACCACTCGTCGGTGCGGCCCTGCTGCTCGGCCAGCAGCTCGAGCATCGCCGGCTCCTCGTCGGCGAGCCGCTGCCACTCCTGCGGCACGAGGGCGACGGCGGCGTCGATGGTGCGCTCGGCGGCCGGGAGGTCGAAGAGCCGCTCGAGGACGGCGTGGACGAGCGTGCCCCGCGCTGTCGCCTGGGTGGGCGGCGACGGGAGCTTGTCGATGACCCGGAAGCGGTAGAGCATCGGGCACGACATGAAGTCGGAGGCCCGACTCGGGGACAGCGCTGAGACCATGGCCAGACTGTATGCCGCAGCGGCGACAGGGCCCCGACTCGACCCGGACTCGACCCGGACTCGACCCACAGGCGGCGCACGGGACCGGCACGGGCCGGGCTCGGCGGGGCAGGCCCTAGGGTTGAGGTCATGAGCACTCCCGCCCGCCGGAGCACCTCCCACGGGTGGCGGATCGGCAGCCTCGCCGGCACGCCGGTCTACCTCGGCCGCTCGTGGCCGGTCATCGCCGTGCTCATCGTCGTGGTGTTCGGTCCGAACCTCGCTCGCGCCGACCGCGGGCCGGCCTACGGCTACCTGCTCGCCGCGGGCTACGCCGTGCTGCTGCTCGTGTCGGTGCTCGTGCACGAGGCCGCCCACGCGCTCGCCGCGCAGTGGCGCGGCCACCCCGTGAGCCGCATCGTCGCCGACGTGTGGGGCGGCCACACCGTCTACGACGCCACGCGCACGTCCCCGAGCACGACGGCCATCGTCGCGGTCGTGGGGCCGCTGTCGAACCTGCTCCTCGCCGCCCTCGTCTGGGGCATCCGTGCGCTCACCACGAACGAGACCGCCCTCACGCTGCTCGGCATCGTCGCCTTCGCGAACCTGCTCGTGGGGTTGTTCAACCTGTTGCCCGGGCTGCCGCTCGACGGCGGCCAGATCGTCAGCGCGCTCGTGTGGCGCGCGACGGGCAGCAAGGGACGAGGCCTGGTGGCCGCCGGCTGGCTCGGGCGCGTCGTCGCGGTGCTCACGGTGGCCTGGTTCGCCCTGCGGCCCCTCGTCGAAGGGCGCTCGTCGGACATCTTCGGGATCGTGTGGCCGGTGGCGATCGCGTTCTTCCTGTGGCAGGGCGCGTCGGCTGCCGTCCAGACCGGGCGCATCCACGAGGTCACGTCCGGTCTCGCGACCGAGGTGCTCGAGCCCTTGGTGCTCGTCGCCGGAAGCACCCCCGTCTCCGAGGTCCAGACGGCGGTGGCGCAGGGTGCGCACGTGGCTGCCGCCGACCCCGCCGGGTGGCCGCTGGGACTGGTGGACGCCGAGTCCGCCGTGCGGGTGCCGGCAGAGGCACGCGGCCGCACGGCCGTCGCCTCGGTCACCATCGCCCAGCCCACGGCATGGGTGGTGGCCCTGGCCGCCGACGCGGCCCTGACCGACCTCATCCGGGTGATGAGCGAACGCGACCTCTCGCAGGCCGTCGTCATCGATGACGACACGCGTGACGTGCGGGGCCTGGCCACGGCAGAGCGCATCAACGCGGTGGTCGGTGCCGAGCTCGGACGCCGCGGTCGTCGCTGAGGGTCTGTCTCCCGCTCCGTCCACACCCCCTCTGCTCAGGGTGCTGTCGTCCACAGGACGCCCGAGAGCGGTGCGCCGCGTGCGTGCCGTGGGCCAGCGTGGGGCCAGTGCCCGAGGGTCGGGCCGGAGGGAGTGACCATGGGCACGAGCAGGACCGCCACCGCGACGGTCGGAGGGGCGGCGGCCGCGGCGGCGAGCGCCGCAGCAGTCGGACGCAACGAGGTCGTCCTCGCCGGACGGGTCGCGGCTGCCGCCGAGGAGCGCGAGCTGCCGAGCGGCGACCGGATCGCGACCCTACGACTGGTCGTGCCTCGAGCAGACCCACCACGTCGGCGCAAGGACGCGGGGGAGGGGGCGCGCCGGGCCACCGTCGACACGATCGACGTGGTGTGCTGGACGGCCGCCACGCGTCGCACCGCCCTGCGCCTGCAGGCGGACGACCAGGTCGAGCTGGAGGGCGCGCTGCGGCGCCGGTTCTTCGGGGGTCCCGGCGGCCGCCTGAGCCGCTACGAGGTGGAGGCGAGCGCGCTCCGACGCGTGTCCGGGAGCCGCTCCGTGGGCACCTAGACTGTGCTCCCATGACCGACGCCGCACAGTCCCTCGTCACCGGTGCAGCCCACAACCGCCGCGGCGTCTTCGAGGTGGGGGAACGGGTGCAGCTGACCGATCCCAAGGGCCGGCTGCACACCATCACCCTCGAGCCCGGCCGTGAGTTCCACACGCACCGCGGGTTCCTGCGGCACGACGACCTCATCGGCTCGCCCGACGGCTCGGTGGTGACCAACACCGCCGGCGTCGAGTACCTCGCGCTCCGTCCCCTCCTCAGCGACTACGTCATGTCGATGCCGCGCGGGGCAGCGGTCGTCTACCCCAAGGACTCCGGCCAGATCGTCCAGATGGCCGACATCTTCCCGGGCGCGACGGTCGTCGAGGCCGGGGTCGGCAGTGGGGCGCTGTCGATGTCCCTGCTGCGCGCCATCGGCGAGAACGGACGCCTGCTGTCGTTCGAGCGCCGCGAGGACTTCGCCGAGATCGCCCGCGGCAACGGCCGCGCCTTCTTCGGGGGTGACCACCCCGCCTGGACCGTCACGGTGGGTGACCTCGTCGCCTCGCTCCCGCAGGTCGCCGAGGGCGGCACGGTCGACCGCGTTGTGCTCGACATGCTCGCCCCTTGGGAGTGCCTCGACGCCGTGTCGGAGGCGCTCATCCCCGGCGGCGTGCTCATCTGCTACGTCGCCACCACCACCCAGCTGAGCCGGGTCGCCGAGGGCATCCGTGCCCACGGCGGCTTCACCGAGCCCTCCGCTTGGGAGTCGCTGGTGCGCGGCTGGCACCTGGAGGGCCTCGCCGTGCGGCCCCAGCACCGCATGCACGGCCACACCGGCTTCCTCATCACGACGCGCCGCCTCGCGCCGGGCGTCGAGGCACCCGAGCGCAAGCGGCGCCCGGCCAAGGGCGCCTACGGTGACAACGGCGCCGCGGACGGCACCACGACGACGCCGGGCGGAGCGGGCGATCAGGTCGCCGGTTCCACCGCGTCCACGGACATCCCGGCCGATGCCTGGACCCCTGAAGCGCTGGGCGAACGGGTCAAGAGCGACAAGACGATCCGGCGCCTCCGGCGATCAGTGGCTGAAACGTCCGACGACTTGGGCTGACGCGGGGTTAGGGTCGAATCGTCACTATGTGCGAGTGACGGATGAGGAGGCCGAGATGTCTGACGACGTCCGCAACCCAGACCCTGAAGGTGCCGCCGGCGCCGGAGCCCCCGATGTGGGGGACCGCGAGCTCGCAGCCCTGCGTGCCGAGGTCGAGTCCCTGCGTGAGGTGGCGCGGCACTCGCCGCAGCGCACCCGCGAGCTCGAGGCCCGGCTGGCTCACGTGCAGACGAGCCTCTCGACGCTCTCGTCGCAGAACGAGCGGCTCGTGCGCACGCTCAAGGACGCGCGCGAGCAGATCGTCACCCTCAAGAAGGAGGTCGACCGGCTCGCCCAGCCGCCCAGCACCTACGGGCTCGTGGTCGACGCTCCCGACGACGGCGCCGTCGACATCCTCACGGGTGGACGGAAGATGCGCGTGGCGATCAGCCCGTCGGTCGACCAGAAGGAGCTCGGGCTCGGCCGCGAGGTGATGCTCAACGAGGCGCTCAACGTCGTCTCGGTCCACGGCTACGAGCGCGTGGGCGAGGTCGTCACGGTCAAGGAGCGCATCGAGCCCGACCGCGTCGTCGTCGTGACGCACGGCGACGAGGAGCGCGTGTGCCGCATCGCCACGCCGCTGCTCGACGAGCGCATCCGGGTCGGCGACTCCCTGACCCTCGACCCGCGCTCCAACTTCGTGCACGAGCTCATCCCGAAGCTCGAGGTCGAGGAGCTGGTCCTCGAGGAGGTGCCCGACGTCGACTACGCCGACATCGGTGGTCTCGCCGGCCAGATCGAGCAGATCCGTGACGCGGTCGAGCTCCCCTTCCTGCACCCCGAGCTCTACAAGGAGCACGCCCTCAAGCCGCCCAAGGGGGTGCTGCTCTACGGCCCTCCCGGGTGCGGCAAGACGCTCATCGCCAAGGCGGTGGCCGCCTCGCTCGCGCGCCAGGTCGCGGCCCGCACGGGCAAGCAGACGGAGAAGAGCTACTTCCTCAACATCAAGGGCCCCGAGCTGCTCAACAAGTACGTCGGTGAGACCGAGCGGCACATCCGCCTGATCTTCCAGCGTGCTCGCGAAAAGGCCTCTGACGGAACGCCCGTCGTCGTCTTCTTCGACGAGATGGACTCGCTCTTCCGCACCCGCGGTTCGGGTGTGAGCAGCGACGTCGAGACCACGATCGTGCCGCAGCTCCTCGCCGAGATCGATGGCGTCGAGCGGCTCGACAACGTCATCGTCATCGGTGCCTCCAACCGTGAGGACATGATCGACCCGGCGATCCTGCGGCCGGGACGTCTCGACGCCAAGATCAAGATCGAGCGGCCCGACGCCGAGAGCGCGCGAGACATCTTCAGCAAGTACCTCACCGACACGCTGCCGCTCCACGAGCACGACCTCGCGGTCAACGGCGGCAGCCGCGACGCGACCGTCGAGGCCATGATCACGGCGGCCGTCGAGCGGATGTACTCGGAGATGGAGGAGAACCGCTTCCTCGAGGTCACCTACCAGGGCGGCGACAAGGAGATCCTCTACTTCAAGGACTTCAACTCGGGCGCGATGATCCAGAACATCGTCGACCGGGCCAAGAAGCTCGCGATCAAGGACTTCCTCACCACCGGCCAGAAGGGCATCCGCGTCGAGCACCTGCTCGCCAGCTGCGTCGACGAGTTCAAGGAGAACGAGGACCTGCCCAACACGACCAACCCCGACGACTGGGCGCGCATCAGCGGCAAGAAGGGCGAGCGCATCGTCTACATCCGCACGCTCATCAAGGGCAAGGACGGCACCGAGCCGGGCCGTTCCATCGCGACGGCCAACACCGGCCAGTACCTCTGACCCCGGAGAGCAGCCAACCGCCAGGGCACGGTGCCCACTCGACCTTCCTGGGTCGGGTGGGCACTGTGCCGGCTCGGCAAGGTGCCCGTTCGACGGTGGGGCGCGGCGGGTGGGTCAGGTGCGCACGGGGGAGCGGCGGGCGGCATACGCGCCCAGGGCTCGCCAGCCGAGCAGGAAGGCCGCCAGCACGACCGAGGCCACCACGACGAAGCTGGCCGCCGTGCCCGAGCCGACGGCTCGACGCAGCACGATCCCCACGAGCACCGTGGCGAACCAGACCGTCACGCCCGGGGCGAGGTCGACCGGCCAGGTGCGGCGCATGACCCGCACCACGATCCAGCCCAGCGCCGTGCCGACGAGGAACGGCCACGCCGTGGCGAGGGCGCCGACGACGGGGTTGGTCTCGTCGTGGCTGGCGCGTCCGACGGCAGCGAACACGACGACGAGCACGACGTCGAGAAGGAGGGCGACGCCGGGGTGCCGCCACCAGGGGATGCGGCTCATGCAGGCGTCTCGAACGGCAACTTGGCCTGGGGCGGCGCGTGCGTGGGGTCGACGCCCTCGAAGAGCGAGCTCACCGAGCGGCCGTGGTGGATGCGGCTGATCGCCTCGGCGAAGAGCGCCGACACCGAACGCACCGTGAGCTCGGGCCAGCCGTCGGGGGCGGGCACCGTGTCGGTGGTGACGACCTCGGTGACGAACGGGTGGCCGCGCAGCCGCTCGACGGCCTTGCCGGCGAAGAGCCCGTGCGTGCAGACGATGGCCGCCTCGGTGGCGCCGGCGTCCTTGAGGCGGTCCATCAGCTCGAGCATCGAGCCGCCGGTGGCGATCTCGTCGTCGAGGATGATCGCCCGTCGGCCCGCGACATCGCCGACGATCGAGTCGATGACGACGCGGTCGTCGGCGACTCGCTGCTTGGAGCCGGCGGCGACGGGCAGGCCGAGCAGTCGGGCGAACTGCGTGGCCACCTTGGCGTTGCCGAGGTCGGGGCTGACGACGATCGAGTTCGTGAGGTCGGCGTCGCGGAAGTGGTCGGCGAGCACGCCGATCGCGGTGAGGTGGTCGACGGGCGTCGAGAAGAAGCCGTGCACCTGCGGCGCGTGCAACGCCATCGTCAGCACCCGGTGGGCGCCCGCGGTCGAGATCATGTCGGCGACGAGACGGCCGCCGAGCGAGATGCGCGACGCGTCCTTCTTGTCGGAGCGGGCGTACGCGTAGTGCGGCATGACGGCGGTGATCTGTGCCGCGGAGGCGCCGCGTGCCGCGTCGATCATGAGGAGCAGCTCCATGAGGTGCTCCTGCGTGGGCGGCACGAGCGGCTGCACGATGTAGACGTCGCGCTGCCGGCAGTTGGCGAGCAGCTGTGCCTGGAGGCAGTCGTTGCTGAACCGCTTGATGTCGACGGGGGACCGCGTGACCCCGAGGTGCGAGCAGATGCGGTCGGCAAGGGCGGGGTGCGCCGAGCCGCTGAACACGACGACATCGTTCACTTCGAGACCATCCCTCACGAGACTCGCGTGCGTTGGCAGACTATCGGAGGTTCAACGGTGTGCGTGGGCGGAGACCCAGTCCGCGAGCTCAGCGCGGGCCGCGGCACCGGCTCTCGTGGCCCCCGGAAAGCTCATGAAACCGTGCGGCACCCGCGGGTAGTTCGTGTGCCGCACCGGACTGCCCGCGCGGCGGAGCGCGTCGGCGTAGCGCCCGCCCTCGTCGCGCAGCGGGTCGAGGTCCGCGGTCTGCACGAGCGTGGCCGGCAGGCGCGCGTGGTCGGGGGCGTGCAGCGGCGACACGAGTGGGTCCCGGCGGTCGAGGGCGTCCTCGCCGTCACCGAGGTAGTGCGCGAGGAAGGCGTCCATGTCGGGCCGGGTCAGGATCGGGGCCTGGGCGTGCTGGGCGACGGACGGGCTGCTCATCGTGGCGTCGACCGCGGGGTAGAGCAGGGCCTGGTAGCCCACGTCGACTGCCTCGTCGCGCAGCACGTGCGCGGCCACGGCGGCGAGGTTGCCACCCGCTGAGTCGCCCGCCAGGCCGATCCCCGTCGGCCGTATGCCGTCCGCCTCGCCCCTCGACGCGACCCACCGTGCCGCGTCGACGCAGTCGTGCGCCGCCTGCGGGGCGCGGTGCTCGGGTGCCAGGCGGTAGTCGACGTTGAGCACGGCGACCCGGCAGACGTCGGCGAGCCAGGCGCAGATGGGGTCGTAGCCGCGGGTGTTGCCGAGCACCCAACCGCCGCCGTGGAACCACAGCAGCGCCGGCAGCGTGTCGCCCTGGGAGTCCCGGCGGCGGTAGGTGCGCACGGCGATCCGGTGCCCGTCGCGCGCCGGGAACGACAGGTCTCCGACGAGCACCGACGCCGGGACGGGGCCGGTCACCCAGGTGTACGGAGCGCGCGGCGGCGTGAAAAGCGCTCTGCTGCGGGCGATTCCGTCGGGGGTGAGGGTGGCGATGCCGCCGCGCCACCGTTGCACGGCGCGGGCGAGCAGCTTGGTGCGCAGGGGCATGTCCCAGGAGCCGGTCGCCGTCACGAGCGCCAGTCTGGCACCTTCACCCGTGAGGCGGACGAGTGCCCGGGCGGCAACGGGGCCTCAGGTGCGGCCAATCGGGGCGTGGCTCAGGCAGGATTGACCCCATGCCCGACGACACCGACCGCGCGCGACACTCCGGTCGCGCCGTCGACGAAGGTCGTCCGGGGCACGCAGACGAGAGCACGGGGGAAGACATGCGCACGACGGCGCAGCAGGAGGCGGTCGACAAGACCGCACCGGAGGAACCGACTCCGGAGCCGGCCAGGGAGGTCGAGGCGATCGACCCGGAGGCGCCGACTCCGGTGCCACCGGCCGACGTCGACGTCGTGGAGCCGGCCATCCCCGAGCGGGTGCGCCGTCCTGCGGACGTCGTGCGCCTCGTCGTGGCGCTGCTGCTGCTGGTGCTCGGCCTCGTCGTGGCCGACCTCGCGGCAGGCACGCGTGGCGCCGTGGAGCAGGACCTCACCGACGTCACCAGCGGGCTGCCGAGGGTGCTGCTGACGCTGCTCTCGCTCGTCAGCGGCATCGGGGTTCTCCTCGTGCCGATCGGCGTGGGCGTGGACCTCGTCCTGCGCCGGCGTGGGCTGCAGCTGATCCAGGCGCTCGGAGCGGCCGTCGTCGCCGGTGTCATCGTCATCGTGCTCGCGGTGCTGGTGCAGTCGGGCAACGGGGGCTTCGTCACCGACGTCCTCACGCGCCCGACCCCGACCGGGCACACCGGCCCGCTCGACATCGTCATCGTCTCGACGGTCTCGCTGCTGACGGTGGCGGACATCTCCGGCCGCAAGTGGATCTGGCCGATCGCCGTCACCGTCGTCGTCGCGACCCTGGTCACGACGCTGCTCTCGGGAGCCATGACGCTGGCGGCCCTCACCGCCTCGCTGCTGCTCGGCTGGCTCGTCGGCATCGCGTTCCGGCTCGTCTTCGGCGTCACGTCGACCCGCGCGCCGGGGCGCGACGTGGCCGACGTGCTCGTCGCCACGGGCGTGCCGCTGCGCCGGCTCGAGCTCATCGACGCCAACGACGCCGGTGACCGTCGCTACCTCGGCACCACCGAGGCCTCCGACGGCGCGCGCACCGTCGACGTGCACGTCATCGACCGCGACACCTTCGGCCTCGCTTCGGGGCGGCGCTTCCTGCGCGTGCTCCGCCTGAGGAGCGGCTTCACCCGGCCGCCCGCGCTCACGCTGCGCTCGGAGGTCGAGCACCGCACCCTCATGGGCCTCGTCCTCGAGGACCTCGGCATCCCGGCCCCACGGCCGGTGTCCGTCGCCGAGGTGGGCCCGTTCTCGGCGGTCGTCGCGTACCTCGAGCCGAAGGGACGTCCCCTGGCCGAGGTGGGGTCCGACCTCACCGATGCCCAGCTCGCAGCGGTGTTCCGGCTCTCGGAGACCCTCCACCGGCGGCGGGTGGCCCACCGTTCCCTCAGCCCACAGCACGTCCTCGTCGACGGCGACACCGTGGCACTCGGGAGCCTCGGCAGCGGGGACGTCGCCGCCGACGACATCAGCTTGCGCATCGACCTGGCCCAGCTGCTGACCACGGTCGCCCTCGCCGTCGGTCCCGAACGCACGGTCCGGGCCGCGGCCGAGACGCTCGGCGAGGAGGCTGTCCTGCGCGCCGTGCCGCTGCTCCAGTCCGTCGCCCTGACGCCCGAGACCCGGGAGGCGCTGCGCGAACGACGTGGCGTCCTCAAGGAGCTGCGCAGCCGCCTCGTCGAGCTGCGTCCCTCGATCGAGCACGTCGAGCCGGTGCAGCTGCGTCGCGTCTCGGCCCGCGCGGTGGTCACCGTCATCGGCGGCGCCGTGGCCGCGTACTTCATCCTCACCCAGCTCACCCAGTTCGACCTCGCCACCGTCTTCCGCGAGGCCGACTGGCGCTGGATCCTCGGTCTCGTGGCGTTCGCGGCGGCGACGTTCGCGGGCGCCTCCATCGCGCTCGCCGGGGCCTCGCCGATCCACCTGCGGTTCGTCCGCACGTACATGACGCAGCTCGCGGTCGCGTTCAGCGGTCTGGTCGCCCCGGCGGCGGTCGGCAACATCGCGCTCAACACCCGTTACCTGCAGACGTCCGGCCTGCAGCCGACGCTGGCCGGCGCGAGCGTCGGCGTGGCCCAGGTGGCTCAGTTCTGCTCGTACTTCGTGCTGCTCGTCGTCTCGGGCGTGCTGGCCGGCACCGGGCCTTCCGTCTCCTTCAGCCCGTCGCCCGTGCTCGTCGCGGCGATCCTGGCCGTCGTCATCGCGGCGCTCGGGCTGCTCGCCGTGCCGAAGATCCGGGCGCTGCTCACCGAGCGGGTCATGCCGCAGGTGCGTTCCGCGCTGCCGCAGGTGCTCGAGACGTTCCAGCACCCGCAGCGCCTCGCCCAGCTGCTCGGCGGCGCGCTCGTGCTCGACGTGTCGTTCGTGGCGGCACTCGTGTGCGCCACGAGGGCCTTCGGTGCCGAGCCGTCGGTGGCGTCGGTTGCGGTCGTCTACTTCGCCGGTGCCATCGTCGGCTCGGCCGTGCCGACCCCCGGTGGTCTCGGAGGCATCGAGGCGGCGATGTCGTTCGGCCTCATCCAGATCGGCGTCGACAGCGCCGTGGCCGTGCCCGCGGTGATCCTCTACCGCCTTGCGACCTACTGGCTGCCGATCCCGTTCGGGTGGTTCTCGCTCAACCGGCTCCAGAAGGTCGGCGCCCTCTGAAGGGGCCGCACGCGTACGCGGGTCGGACCGTCGCGGAGACCCCGCGCAGCTCCGGTTAGGGTCGGGCCATGACGGTGCGTCGGATCATGGGGCTCGAGACCGAGTACGGCATCTCCGTGCCGGGCGACCCGATGGCCAACCCGATGTTCCTCTCGGGTCAGGTCGTCAGCGTGTACGCCGCCGCCCAGGGCATCCGGTCGAACCAGTCGAGCTGGGACTACGCCTTCGAGGACCCGTTGCGCGACGCGCGCGGCTGGCAGCTCGACCGGCAGACCGCCGACCCGAGCCAGCTGACCGACGTCGAGGACCCGACGCTCGCCAACGTGGTGCTCACGAACGGCGCCCGCTACTACGTCGACCACGCGCACCCCGAGTACAGCTCGCCCGAGGTGACGCTCCCGCGCGACGCCGTGACGTGGGACCGGGCCGGCGACGCCATCGCGCTCGAGTCCGTGCGCCTGCTCGCCGCCCGTCCCGGCCAGCCCCCGGTCAACCTCTACAAGAACAACGCCGACGGCAAGGGCCAGTCCTACGGCACGCACGAGAACTACCTCATGCCGCGACGCACGCCGTTCCCCGACATCGTGCGCCACCTCGTCCCCTTCTTCGTCACGCGCCAGGTCGTCTGCGGCGCCGGGCGGGTCGGGCTCGGCGTCGACAGCAGGGGAGCGGGCTTCCAGGTCTCCCAGCGCGCCGACTTCTTCGAGACCGAGGTCGGGCTCGAGACGACCCTGAAGCGGCCGATCATCAACACCCGCGACGAGCCCCACGCCGTCGCCGACCGCTACCGCCGACTGCACGTCATCATCGGAGACGCCAACCAGCTCGACGTCGCGACCCTCCTCAAGACCGGCACGACCTCCCTCGTGCTCGGCATGATCGAGGACGGCCACCTCACCGAGGACTGGTCCATCCGCCGCCCCGTCGCCGCGCTGCAGACGGTGTCGCACGACCCCACGCTCCAGGCCACGGTCGAGCTCACGGACGGGCGCACCGTCACCGCTCTCGACATCCAGTGGATGTACCTCGAGGCCGCCCGCAGCTGGCTCGAGCGCCGCGGCGACGACCCGGAGCCCGAGGCCACCGCCGAGGTCATGGCCCTCTGGGAGGAGGTCCTCACCGGTCTCGGCCGCGACGTCATGTCGTGCTCGGCGCTGCTCGACTGGGTGGCCAAGCTCAAGGTGCTCGAGGGCTACCGCGCCCGCGACGGCCTCGCCTGGGACGACCACCGCCTCGCCGCGATCGACATCCAGTGGGCCGACGTGCGCCCCGAGAAGGGGATCGTGCACCGCCTGCGCGACCGCGGCATGCTCCGCGACCTCGTGTCGCCCGAGGAGGTCAAGGCCGCCCAGGCGACGCCCCCCGAAGACACCCGGGCCTGGTTCCGGGGCGAGTGCGTGCGCCGCTTCACCGGGCAGGTCTTCTCGGCGAGCTGGGACTCCGTCGTCTTCGACGTGCCCGGTCGCGCCAGCCTGCAGCGCGTGCCCATCCTCGAGCCGGAGCGCGGCACCCGGGCGCAGGTGGGCGCCCTGCTCGAGGACAGCGCCGACGTGGCAGAGCTGCTCCGCGGCCTCGCCACCCCCGAGTGAGGCGCCGGCCTCCCACCTGCCCTTCGCGCGACTCCCGAGGCGTCCCCGGGCCGTATGCCGTCCGCCCGCCGAGGCGGTGCTCGGAACGCACGCTCGCACGGGTTAGGGTCGAGCCAACGAGGTCTTTCACTCTGGGAGGTAGCCATGCCGGGTCAGGAGCACGCCAAGCCGCAGCGTCGTGACGAGGAGCCGCCCGAGGCGCCCGAGGCACCTCCCGCCGCCCCCGCCGGCGCTGCCGTCAAGGAGGGCCTCACCGACGACATCGACAGCGTCCTCGACGAGATCGACGGGGTGCTCGAGTCCAACGCCGAGGAGTTCGTGCGCGGCTTCGTCCAGAAGGGCGGCCAGTGACCGACGCTCTCCCGGGACGCTCGCGTCGGCTCGATGACGCCTTCCTGAGCGCGGGGTCGTCCTCCTTCACCGAGTTCGTCTCCGCCTACCGGCCCGAGCTCCTGCCCGCCGGTCGGCGCCTGCCCTCGGGGGCGAGCATCGAGGCCCCGCACGGCACGACCATCGTCGCGCTCCTCTTCGACGGCGGCGTCGTCATGGCCGGCGACCGCCGGGCCACGATGGGCAACATCATCGCCAACCGCGACATGGAGAAGGTCTTCGCGGCCGACGACTACAGCGTCGTCGGGATCGCCGGGACTGCGGGGATCGCCATCGAGCTGGTCCGGCTCTACCAGGTCGAGCTCGAGCACTACGAGAAGATCGAGGGCGCGATCATGTCGCTCGAGGGCAAGGCCAACCGCCTCGCGTCCATGATCCGGGGCAACCTGGGGCTCGCGATGCAGGGCCTGACGGTCGTGCCGACGTACGCCGGGTTCGATCTCGAGTCCGCGACCGGGCGCATCTACTCCTACGACGTGACCGGCGGCTGCTACGTCGAGGGCGGCCACCACTCGACCGGTTCCGGGTCGGTCTTCGCACGTGGGGCCCTGAAGAAGCTGTGGCGCCCGGGGCTGGCCGAGGAGCAGGCGGTGTCGATCGCCGTCGAGGCGCTCTACGACGCCGCCGACGACGACTCCGCGACCGGAGGGCCCGACCTCGGTCGCCAGATCTGGCCCACCGTCGCGGTCGTCGACCATGCCGGCGCCCGCTTCGTGCCCCAGGACCTCCTCGAGGGCCACGTCGAACAGGTCGTGGCCTCTCGCCGCGGCAACCCGGGAGGTGCCCGATGAGCATGCCGTTCTACGTCCCGCCCGAGCAGGTCATGAAGGACCGGGCCGACTTCGCGCGCAAGGGAATTGCGCGCGGGCGCTCGGTCATCGTCGTCGGCTACGACCGCGGCATCGCGTTCGTCGCCGAGAACCCCTCGCGGGCGCTGCACAAGGTGTCGGAGATCTACGACCGCATCGCGTTCGCCGCCGTGGGCCGCTACAACGAGTTCGAGAGCCTGCGCGTCGCCGGCATCCGGTACGCCGACCTCCGTGGCTACTCCTACGACCGCACCGACGTGACGGCGCGCGCGCTGGCCAACACCTACGCCCAGACGCTCGGCGCCGTCTTCACCCAGGAGTCCAAGCCGTTCGAGATCGAGATCGTGGTCGCCGAGGTCGGCGTCGACAGCGACGGTGACCAGATCTTCCGGCTCACCTACGACGGGTCGGTCGCAGACGAGCAGGGCTTCGTGGCGATGGGCGGTGCCAGCGACGCCGCCGAGGAGCGGTTGGGCACCGCCTGGCGCCCCGGGATGAACCTCGGGGAGGTGCTCCGGGTCGCCGTCGACGTGCTCGCCGCGGGCGAGAACGGCGAGCGCCGGGCCCTCGACGCCGCGCAGCTCGAGGTGGCCGTCCTCGACCGCGACCGGCCGCGCCGGTCGTTCCGCCGCATCGTCGGACCCCTGCTCTCGAGGCTGATCGAGCCGCGAGAGACCACCGATGCCCCGGCCGACGTGCTCGGCTCCCCGCCTGCCACCGCGGCCGACAGCCCGCCCCCTGGCGGCGAGCCCGACCGCCCGACCGAGCCGTAGGCGTACGGACACGACCGAGGCCGCCCACCGGGTCAGGTGGGCGGCCTCCGTCGTGTCGTCGGCCGGCGGCTCAGCGGTTGGACGCGCCGACCTTCTGGTCGCCCGGCTTGCGCTGGTAGTAGGACGCACCGCTCGACGGGGCCTCGCCCTTCTCGTCGCCGGCCGCGTCGGCGTCCTGACGCTGCGCACCGTCGGCAGCGTCGGAGCCTGCGGTGTCTGCTGCGTCGGCAGCCTCGTCCGTCACCTGGTTCGTCGGCTCGGGATGGTGGGCCTCCGCGTCGTCGGCGCCGGACTCGTCGGCGGACCCGCCGTCCGAGTCGCCCGCCGCCTCGTCGGCGGGCTTGCCCGCCGCAT
Source organism: Terrabacter sp. AAH1 (assembly GCF_054456855.1). Taxonomy (NCBI): domain Bacteria; kingdom Bacillati; phylum Actinomycetota; class Actinomycetes; order Micrococcales; family Intrasporangiaceae; genus Terrabacter; species Terrabacter sp. AAH1. The sequence continues at coordinate 326,254 of NZ_JBTJJV010000004.1, forward strand.
CGGCGGCCGGGAGCACCTGCGTGGCGTCGGCCGGCGGCGCGGGCTGGGCCGGCTTGTCGGGAGTGTTGAGGGTGTCGACGAGGGCCCCGCCGCCGAGCGTGGCGAGCATCTGGCGGACGTTGCCCAGCTGGGCCGTGATCGCGTCGCGCTGGGCCGAGGCGGCCGAGAGCTCGCGGTCGGACTCCTCGCGCAGCCGCGACGCGTGGTCGCGTGCCTCGGAGACGATCTGGTCGGCCTGCGCCTGGGCGTTCTCCAGCAGGCGCTCCGCGCGAGTCCGCATCTCCTGAGCGTCGTGCTCGGCCCGCTCGGTGAGCTGGCGCAGCCGCGTCTCGCTCTCGCTCAGTGCCGCCTCCTGCTGCTGGCGGCGGACCTCGAACTCGAGGTCGGCGGCCTCGCGCCGCGCGGCGAGCTTGACCTCGAGCTCCGCCGAGGCGGTGGAGGCCTTGAGCCGGTGTGCCTCGAACTCGGCGGCCGCCTCCTGGCGCTGGGCGGCGGTGACGCTCTGCGCCTCGGCGACGATGGCCTGGGCCTCACGGTTGGCCTGGGCGATGATGCGCACGGCCTCCTCGTCTGCGCGGGCGCGGGCCTGCTCCGCGTACGTGCTCGTGGTCGACTTGAGGTCGTTGGCGGCGCGGTTGGCGCGCTCGCGGATCTCGTCGGCCTCGGCGTTGGCCCGCTTGCGCATGTCGGCGGCCTCCTCGTCGGCGAGCGAGAGGATCTGTCCGATGCGCTCACCGAGGTCGGTGAACGTCTGCGCGGCCGTCGGGCTGCTGTTCTTCTTGAGGTCGGCCATCACGCGCGACTGCTGCCCCAGCTGTCCCCGGAGGTCGGTCAGGGCGGCGTTGAGCTTGGTCAGCTCGACGCTGCGCTCGGCGGCGTCCTTCTTCGCAGCCTGGAGGATGCGGTTCTGCGACTCGATGAAGGCGTCGACCTCCTCGGGCTCGTAGCCGCGGCGGGAGGACTTGAAGTGCGGTCTGTCGATCATTTCCGTCCAATGCAGGGGGGAGGGTGTGGGGGCCAGCCGTGAGGGATCAGCAGCATCCATTGTGGCAGCCACATTCTCGTGCCTGTCCGGTGCGTTCGTCGCGGGATGACACGCGTGAGGTGACGGACGGTGCCGACCCGAGCGAGGAGGTCCGCCTAGAGTTGGTTCATGGAGCGGCGGATCTTCGGGATCGAGAACGAGTACGGCGTCACCTGCACCACGCAGGGCCAGCGGCGCCTGACTCCCGACGAGGTCGCCCGCTACCTCTTCCGACGCGTCGTCGCGTGGGGACGTTCGAGCAACGTCTTCCTCGGCAACGGCGCCCGGCTCTACCTCGACGTCGGCTCGCACCCCGAGTACGCCACGGCCGAGTGCGACTCCGTACGCGAGCTCGTCATCCAGGACAAGGCGGGGGAGCGCATCCTCGAGGGCCTCGTCGAGGACGCCCAGGGGCGACTGCGCGACGACGGCGTCGAAGGCGAGATCTTCGTCTTCAAGAACAACACCGACTCCGCCGGCAACTCCTACGGATGCCACGAGAACTACTGCTACGGCCGCACCGGCGACTTCCAGCGCGTCTCCGACATGTTCATCCCGTTCCTCATCAGCCGCCAGATCACCTGCGGCGCGGGCAAGGTCGTCGCGACGGCGCACGGTGCGAGCTTCGCGGTGAGCCAGCGGGCCGACCACATCTGGGAGGGCGTCTCGTCGGCGACCACCCGCAGCCGGCCGATCATCAACACCCGCGACGAGCCGCACGCCGACGCCGAGAAGTACCGCCGGCTGCACGTCATCGTCGGCGACTCGAACATGTCCGAGACGACGAACCTCCTCAAGGTCGGCAGCGCCGACCTCGTGCTGCGCATGATCGAGTCCGGGGTGGTCATGCGCGACCTGTCGATGGAGAACCCCATCCGGGCCATCCGCACGATGAGCCACGACCCGACGGGGCGCGCAACGGTGCGGCTCAACAACGGACGCGAGATCTCAGCCCTCGAGATGCAGCGCGAGTACCTCGACAAGGCCATCGAGTTCGTCGACCGCGAGGGCGTCAGCAGTCCCGACACCAAGCAGGTCATCGACCTCTGGGGCCGGGCCCTCGACGCGATCGGCAGCGGTGACCTCGACGCCATCGACACCGAGATCGACTGGGTCATCAAGCACCGCCTCATCGAGCGCTACCGCGAGCGCCACGGCCTGGCCCTCACCGACGCCCGGGTGCAGCAGCTCGATCTCGCCTACCACGACATCAACCGTCGTCGCGGGCTGTTCTACCTGCTCCAGCGCCACGGGCGCACGGCGCGCGTGGCGTCCGACGTCGAGATCTTCGAGGCCAAGGTTCGTCCGCCCCAGACCACCCGGGCCAAGCTCCGGGGTGACTTCATCCGCGCCGCCCAGGCGCACGGCCGCGACTTCACCGTCGACTGGGTCCACCTCAAGCTCAACGACCAGGCGCAGCGCACGGTCCTCTGCAAGGACCCCTTCCGGGCCGTCGACGAGCGGGTCGAGCGACTCATGGAGACCATCGACCGTTCGCCCACGGTCCAGCGCCCGCTCTGAGTCGCACACTGAGTCGCACACGGCGTCGCACGGGGCCAACCTGTCAGCGGGCTGTGAACCTCGCACAAGGGCGGGCGTTACAGTGACGGGGATTTGCCCAGCGGGACCTCCACACCCGCCCGCCCCCGACCGAAAGTCTCACCTGTGCGTCACAACCGAACGGCCGCTCGCACGGCCGCTGCCCTCTTCGCTGCCCTCGGGCTGACCACCGTCGCGGCCTGCGGGTCGACCCCCAGCGGCTCCACCGGCTCGGCCACCACCGCTCCTGCCTCGGTCGCGCTGGCCGGGGTGAGCGCCACCGGTGCCGTCGACCTCAAGACCGCCCCGAAGGTGACGCTCGGCAAGACGCCGATCAGCTCGAAGGCGGTCGAGCACAAGGTGCTGACGCCGGGCAGCGGCAAGGCGGCCACCAAGGCCGACACCGTGAGCCTGCGCGCCCGCATCTACAACGGCACCAGCGGCAAGCTCCTCGACGACGGCTACGCGTCCGGCCGCAGGGCCGAGGGCTACCGCCTCGGTCGCGCCGACCTCATCGCCGGCTTCACCGAGGGCCTCGTCGGCGCCACGAAGGGCGGACGCATCGCCTTCACCATCCCCCCGGAGAAGGGCTTCGGCTCGGCCGGCAACGAGCAGCTCGGCGTCAAGGGCACCGACACCATCGTCGTCGTCGCGGACATCGCCGACGTGCACACGCCGCTCGCCAAGATCGACGGCGCGCAGACCGCTGCCCCCGCAGGCCTTCCGACGGTCGAGTTCAAGAACGGCTCCGCCAAGGAGCCGACCGTCACGGTCCCGAAGTCCGCGGCGCCCACCACGACGCAGCAGGCGACCCTCGTGCAGGGCACCGGGGCGACGGTGCAGCAGGGCCAGACGATCAGCGCGCAGTACTACGGCGTCCTCTGGAAGGACGGCAGCGTCTTCGACTCGTCCTGGCAGCGAGGCGCCTCCGCAGACTTCCCGATCGGTGTCGGCGGCGTCATCCCCGGTTGGGACAAGACGCTCGTGGGCAAGAAGGTCGGTAGCCGCGTGCTCATCGTCATCCCACCGAAGGACGGCTACGGCGACGCCGGCAGCCCGCCCAAGATCTCGGGCAAGGACACGCTGGTGTTCGTCGTCGACATCCTCGACGCGTACTGAGCACCGGCCGTACCGACCGGCCCGACCGGCCCCGACAGACCCTTACCCCGCACACAGGACCCACTCACCGAAAGGGACACGAAGCATGGCACTGGACCCGAACCGCACCAAGCCCGAGATCGACTTCCCGGAGGGCGACGCTCCCGCCGACCTCGTCGTCGAGGACCTCATCGAGGGTGACGGCCGCGAGGCGAAGGCCGGCGACACCGTCAGCGCCCACTACGTCGGTGTCGCGCACTCGACGGGCGAGGAGTTCGACTCCTCGTGGAACCGTGGCGCGCCGCTCGACTTCCGCCTCGGCGTCGGCATGGTCATCCCGGGCTGGGACAAGGGCATCGAGGGCATGAAGGTGGGCGGCCGCCGCAAGCTGACCATCCCGTCCCACCTCGCCTACGGCGAGCGCGGCGCCGGCGGCGCCATCAAGCCCGGCGAGACGCTCATCTTCGTCGTCGACCTGGACGACGTGAAGTGAGAGTGGCCTAGACCTTCAGCAACCGGGCGGCATACCGCCCCGCGACGGCCGCGCCGAGGAAACCGGCGCGGTCGTCGTCGTATCCGCGGCCCATCGTGCGCAGCGGCACGGGGGAGTCGCGAAGGGCGGCCTCGAGGCCGTCGCACGGCACCTCGTGCAACCGCAGGCGTCCGCCGCTGGCGGAGCACAGCGCACGCGCCTGCTCGACCACCCGCGTCCCGATGCCGGCGAGGTCCCCCTCGAGCCGGGGCGCGACGACGTCGGCCGGCACGAGCGACACGCGGCCGTATGCCGTGAGGCTGTGGTGCGAGACGCCGCGGTGCCGTTCGCGCGGGTCGGCCTCCGAGATCCGCAGGGAGCAGACCGGTCGCCCGCCGAGCGCCCCGGCGGCATTGACCGCCTCGCCGGCCGACGTGCCGGAGAAGCCCCAGCGGGTGCCGGTGCCGAGGTTGCCGGGTCCTTGGGCGACCACCACCACGTCGGCGCCGACGACGTGGTGCGCGGCGAGCAGGCCCGTGTGCACGTTGACGGCCTCGAGGTCGCCGCCGAAGGCCTGCCCCACCGTGATCGAGGCCGCCAGCCACCCGGCATCGCGGAGCCCGGCCACCGTGCGGGAGAAGTCGATCGGCAGCGCGCCCCCGTCGGTCATGACGTAGGCGACGCGCAGCGCCGGGTCGGTCTCACGGACACCCGCGACGATCGCGGGCACGGCCGAGTGCAGGTCGGCGACGACCACCGGCAGACCGGCGAGGTCGTCGGCCTCGGCGAGCACGGCGTGGTGCGCGCTGTCCTGCTCGTCGACGCCGAGCACCATGGTCTGGCTGGGGGTGTATCGGGCCTTGACGATGTGGCCGGGCACCCCGTTGACGTCGGCGACGGGGTCGGGCAGCGCATCGGGGGCCGCCACCACGATGGCGAGGCCACCCGTGCCGAGCCCACGTTCGAGGGCGGTGGTGTTGAGCAGCACCTCGGTTCCGGCGCTCAGCGCGCCCACGACGTCGACGTAGCCGAGTGCCCGCACGACGTCTCCGGAGGGGAGCCGGACGGCGTACTCGACGGCGCCCGCCCAGCGGGAACGCACCTCGTCGACGACACCCCGGCGCCACTGGATCATGAGGCGACCCTATCGATCGCATGTTCGGGTAGCGTCGGACTGCCCGCCCGCGCCGCCGCCTCCCAGGAAGGTCTCGATGAGTCCTGCGTCTGCCTCGGCAGAGAAGACCGAACGGCTGCTCAACCTCATCCTCGCGCTCAAGTCGGCGCGACGACCGGTCTCGAAGCAGAAGATCCGCGAGTCGCTGCCCGCGTACGCCGCCGCCACCTCCGACGAGGCGTTCGACCGCATGTTCGAGCGCGACAAGGACGAGCTGCGCGAGATGGGCATCCCGATCTCGACGACGGTCATCGACGTGCTCTTCGACGACGAGGTCGGCTACCGCATCGACTCGAGCGAGACCACCCTGCCAGCGATCAGCTTCGAGCCCGACGAGGTCGCCGCCCTGGCACTCGCGGCCCGTGCGTGGTCCACGGCGAGCATCTCGGGGGCCGCCTCGGCCGGGCTGCGCAAGCTGCGCCTCTCCGGCGTCGAGATCGACGAGTCGGTGGCTGCCGGCGCCGAGCCGCGCATCCGCACCAAGGAGGCGGCCTTCGAGGCCGTGCACGCCGCCGTCTCGGCGTTGCAGCCCATCACCTTCGACTACCGCAAGAACGACGGCGAGCTGTCGACACGCCACGTCCAGCCGTGGGCCCTGAAGAACTGGCACGGCCGGTGGTACCTCACGGCGTTCGACGTCGACCGCGGTGACGAGCGCGCCTTCCGCCTCAGCCGCTTCGAGGGCCCGGTCAAGCGCAAGGGCCGTGCGGGCTCGTATGCCGTCCCGTCCGACCACGTGCCCGAGGTGGCCCTCGAGGCCCAGCCGCCCGAGCCGGTCGGCTCCGCGGTGGTGCGGGTGCGCCACGGACGCGGACACACCCTGCGGCGCAACGCCACGCGTACCGCCGAGATCGACGAGCGGTGGGCCGAGATCGAGGTCCCGTACCAGCCGGGCACGACCGAGCGCGACGTCGTCGCGCTCGGCACCCACGCCGTCGCCGTCTCGCCGCCCGAGCTCGTGGCGGGCGTGCGGGCGGCGCTGCAGGCGGTGGCGGCCGCGCAGGCCGGGAGCGAGCTGACGGGGGAGCCGGCATGAGCGAGACGAGACGTCCGGCGCCGCGCCGCGCACCCGAGACCGCGACCCAGCGGCTGGGCCGGCTCCTCGACATGGTGCCCTGGCTGCTCCAGCACCGGGGCGTGCCGATCGCCGAGGCCGCGCGCGAGTTCGGCGTCACCGACGATCAGGTGGTCGAGGACCTCGAGCTGCTCTTCGTGTGCGGCACGCCGGGCTACGGGCACGCGGAGCTCATCGACGCCCAGTGGGACAGCGGGCACATCTACCTCGACAACGCCGACGACATCGCCGCCCCCATGCGCCTGTCGCGCGACGAGGCCGTGACGCTCACCGCGGGCCTCCAGGCGCTCGGGTCGACCCTCGTCGGCTCCGACGTCGCAGAGCGCACGCTCCGCAAGATCCGTGACGCCGCGGGCGGCGCCGTCGACGAGCCGAGGGGTCGCATCGACCTCGACCTCGACGACGGCAGCCAGCACCCGGCCATGGCGCCGCTCAAGGACGCGTTCTCGCGCGGGCGCCGCGTGCACCTGCGCTACTACGTGGCGACGCGTGACGAGTCCACCGAGCGCGACGTCGACATCATGCGCATCCTCAACCTCGACTCGCAGTGGTACGTCGAGGGCTACTGCCACCGGGCGAAGGACGTCCGGCTGTTCCGGCTCGACCGCATCGAGGACGTCACCGTGCTCGACGTCGACGGCACGCCGCCTCCCGGCGCGACACCCCGGGACCTCGACGACGTGTTCGTGCCCGGCGAGAACGACCTGACGGTCGTGCTCGACGCCAGCCGCTGGGCGGCCTGGATCGCCGACTACTACCCCAACGAGGGGGTGCAGCGACGCCGCGACGGCTCGCTGCGGGTCACGCTCAAGGTCGCCGACCCGGCACTCGTGCGCCGCCTCGTGCTGCGACTCGAGGGAGAGGTGCGCGTCGTCGAGCCGCGTGAGCTGGCCGACGCGGTGGCCGACGAGGCACGCACGGCGCTCGCCGCCTACGACGACCCCGTCCGCTGACCGGACCGTGGGGCGTCCGTCCGGCCGTCCCACGGGTGGAGTTCACCCCACGCACGTATGCTGGACATCTGCGGCCCTGAGGCTGCAACGTGACGGTCCGCACGGGGCCGGCTTTCGACGAGGAGACATCACCATGCCCAGTCTGGGTGCCCCCGAACTCATCATCATCGCGGTCGTGCTCATCGCCCTGTTCGGCTGGAAGAAGCTCCCCGACATGGCTCGCAGCCTCGGCCGTTCCGCGCGCGTCTTCAAGTCGGAGGTCGACGAGCTGAAGAAGGACGGCAAGCCCGCTCCCAGCGACGCCTCCCAGAGCACCGTCCAGGGTCAGGCCTTCGACCCCGAGGCCGAGCGCCGTGCGGCCGACCGACGCGACGCGGAGGCCCGCCTCGCGGACGCGGAGCGGCGCGCCGCCGAGGCCCGTGCCGAAGCCGACCGGCTCCGTGCCTCCGGACCCTCCACCACCACCGGCAGCAGCACCGGCAGCACAGCCGGCAGTGCCGAGAGCGACATCCGTCGCGACACGACGCTCTGACGACGTCGCTCCACGACCCGCACCTTGCCCGAGCTCGCGCACGGACTCATCTGAATGCCCTCACTCCGCAAGCAGCGTGACCCCGAGGGGCGCATGTCGCTGGCCGACCACCTCCGGGAGCTGCGCAACCGGCTCACGGTCAGCGCGATCGCCATCCTCGTCGGGGCCGTCGTCGGCTGGATCTACTACAACCAGATCATCGCCAGACTGACGAAGCCCCTCACTGACCTCGACAGGCAGCGCGACGGCGTCGTCAACATCAACTTCGCGAACATGACCGATGCGTTCGCGCTGCAGCTGACGACGTCGATCTTCGTGGGGCTCATCCTGGCGTCCCCGATCTGGCTCTTCCAGATCTGGCGCTTCATCGTCCCCGGGCTCACCCAGAAGGAGAAGCTCGTCTCGCGGCTCTTCGTCGTCGCGGCGGTCCCGCTCTTCCTCACCGGGTGCTTCTTCGCCTTCGTGATGGTGCCCAAGGCGGTCGCGGTGTTGCTGGGCTTCACCCCGGTGGGCGCCTACAACCTGCAGGACGGCTCGCAGTACCTCAACTTCGTTCTCAAGTTCATCGTCGCCTTCGGCTGCGCGTTCCTGCTGCCGGTCTTCCTCGTGGCGCTCAACCTGGTGGGCGTCCTCTCGGCCCGCGCGATGCTCAGGGGCTGGCGCCCGGCCGTCATGATCATCCTGGTGTTCGCCGCGATCATGACGCCGACCCCCGACGCCTACACGATGCTCTTCCTCGCGAGCCCGATGGTGCTGCTCTACTTCGCCTCGGTCGGGCTGGCGTTCCTCTTCGACCGGCGCAAGGAGGAGCACAAGCCCGACTGGCTGGACGTCCCCGACGACCGGCCGTCACCCCTGTAGGTTTCGGGTGTGCCCCAACGCGTCGCCCTGATCGTCAACCCCACGTCGGGCAAGGGCGTCGGGCGGCAGCTGGGCGCCCAGACCCGGCGGCTGCTGCACGAGGCGGGTCACGACGTCGTCGACGTCTCGGGGGACACCTACCAGCAGGCTCGGTCGCAGGCGCTGGCCGCTGTCACCGACGGTGTCGACACCGTCGTGGTGGTCGGGGGCGACGGCATGGTGCACCTCGGCGTCAACGTCTGCGCCGGCTCCCCGACGCGGCTCGCCGTGGTGGCGGCCGGCACCGGGAACGACTTCGCCCGCAACCTCGGCCTGCCGGTGCGCGACGCGGCGGCGGCGGTGTCGCTGCTCACCGAGGGCAGCACCCGTGAGATCGACCTCGGCCGTGTGAGCCACGGCGTGGCCGGTGAGAAGTGGTTCGGCGGCGTCCTCGGGGCAGGGTTCGACGCCGTCGTCAACGCGCGGGCCCAGCGCATGACGTGGCCGCGGGGGCAGATGCGCTACAACCTGGCGGTGCTGCGCGAGCTACCCGTGTTCCGTCCCATCCCGTACGCCATCGAGCTCGACGGGCACCGCATCGAGACCCGCGCGATGCTGGTGGCCGTGGCCAACACGACGTCGTTCGGCGGCGGCATGCGGGTCTGCCCCGACGCCGACGTGGCTGACGGGCTCTTCGACGTCATGATCGTCCACGCGTTGTCGGTCGCGGCCTTCCTGCGGGTCTTCCCCAAGGTCTACTCCGGCACGCACACCACCCATCCGGCCGTCGAGATCCATCGCGCCCGGCGAGTTCGCTTGGAGGCGAGCGGTATCCACTCCCAAGCAGATGGCGAGTCCTTCGCAGAGCTGCCGATCGACGCCGAGGTCGTGCCCGGCGCCCTACGGGTCGTCACCCCGTCGGTGGTGGCCGCATGATGCCCGCCTGGCCGCGTCTGGCGGAGTTCGCGGCGCAGTTCGACTTCCCGCTCGACGACTTCCAGACCGAGGCCTGCCGGGCGGTCGAGGAGGGCCGGGGGGTGCTGGTGGCCGCACCGACCGGGGCGGGCAAGACCATCGTCGGCGAGTTCGCCGTGCACATGGCGCTGGCCACGGGCCGCAAGGCGTTCTACACGACGCCGATCAAGGCCCTGTCGAACCAGAAGTACACCGACCTCGTGCGCCGGCACGGTGCCGACAAGGTCGGTCTGCTGACGGGTGACGCCTCGATCAACGGGGAGGCGCCGATCGTCGTCATGACGACCGAGGTGCTGCGCAACATGATGTATGCCGGTTCGACCACCCTGCGTGGGCTCGGCTGGGTCGTCATGGACGAGGTCCACTACCTCGCCGACCGGTTCCGTGGCGCCGTGTGGGAGGAGGTCATCATCCACCTGCCGCCCGACGTCAGCGTCGTGTCGCTGTCCGCCACCGTGAGCAACGCCGAGGAGTTCGGCGCGTGGCTCGGCGAGGTGCGCGGTGACACCGAGGTCATCGTCTCCGAGCACCGGCCCGTGCCCCTGTGGCAGCACATGATGGTCGGGCAGACCCTGTTCGACCTCTTCGTCGAGGAGCGCGACGCGGACGAGGACGACGAGCACTTCCGGGCGAGCCCGTCCCACTACTCGGTGAGCGTCAACCCCGACCTCGTCCACGCGATCCGCGGCAACGAGGGCCGGGGCGCCTGGGACTCGCACTGGGTGAGCAACCGCGGCGGCCGCGACAAGGGCCGCCCGAAGGGCAAGGGCGGCCGCGGCGGCAATGGCAACCGTGGTGGTGACGACTGGTCGGGCCGGGGCCGACGGGGGAGCGACGCCGGCAGGGGCCGCGGTCCCGGTGGCGGCGACGGCGGACGGGGCTTCGCCCGGGGAGGCCGTCCGGGCGGTGGGGCGACCCGCGCCGAGGTCATCGAGCGCCTCGAGCGCGAGGGGCTGCTCCCGGCGATCACCTTCATCTTCAGCCGTGCCGGCTGCGATGCGGCCGTCGGCCAGCTGCTCTCGAGCGGCATGCGACTCGTGCCGGAGGCCGAGGGTGAGGCGAACCGCCGTGTCGTCGAGGAGCGCATCCAGGGCCTCGCCGAGGAGGACCTCACGGTGCTCGGCTACTGGGACTTCGTCGACGGCATCTCGCGCGGCTTCGCGGCCCACCACGCCGGGATGCTGCCGACCTTCCGCGAGATCGTCGAGGAGCTCTTCACGGCGGGGCGCATCCGCGCCGTCTTCGCCACCGAGACGCTCGCGCTCGGCATCAACATGCCGGCGCGCACGGTGGTGCTCGAGAAGCTGGTGAAGTTCAACGGCGAGAACCACGTCGACATCTCGCCTGCCGAGTACACCCAGCTGACCGGTCGGGCGGGACGTCGAGGCATCGACGTCGAGGGCCATGCGGTCGTCATCTGGAACCGCGGTCTCGACCCGGCAGGCGTCGCGGGCCTGGCCTCGACCCGCACCTACCCCCTGCGCTCCAGCTTCCGGCCCACCTACAACATGGCCGTCAACCTGGTGCGCCAGTTCGGCCGCGAGAGCGCGCGCGAGATCCTCGAGACGTCCTTCGCGCAGTTCCAGGCCGACCGGGCCGTCGTCGGTTTCGTCCGCACGGTTCGGCGCAACGAGGAGGCCCTCGCCGGCTACGCCGAGCAGATGAGCTGCCACCTCGGTGACTTCTCCGAGTACGCCGCGATCCGCGACGAGATCCGCACGATCGAGAAGGAGGGTGCCAAGGCGCGGTCCGCGTCGGCGCGCGCCGAGGCCGCGATCTCCCTGGAGTCCTTGCGCATCGGCGACATCGTGCGCATCCCTGCCGGCCGGCACAGCGGGCTCGCCGTCGTCGTCATGCCGAACCGCGGCGGCAAGGGGGAGTCGGCCTCCCCGGCCGTCGTCACCGAGGACCACCAGCTGCGGCGCCTGACCCTCCACGACGTGCCCACGGCGATCGAGCCGCTGGGGTCGATGCGGGTGCCGAAGCAGTTCAACGCCCGCAACCCCAAGGCGCGTCGCGACCTCGCGGCCACCCTGCGCGCCACGATGCCGCACGACCCGCCGCCCCGGCGCCGGGCAGCCGAGCCCGACCCGTCCGACGCCCGCCTCGACGAGCTGCGCCGCCGCATGAAGGCGCACCCCTGCCACCGCTGTCCCGACCGCGAGAACCACGCCCGCTGGGCCGAGCGCTGGTGGCGGCTGCGGCGCGAGACCGACGGGCTCCAGCGCAAGATCGACGGGCGCACCAACTCCGTCGCCAAGACGTTCGACCGCATCTGCGACCTGCTCGTCGAGATGGGCTACCTCGGCGACGGCGGCGAGTCCGTGACCACGCACGGCGACCGGCTGCGCCAGCTCTACACGGAAAAGGACCTCCTCGCTGCGGAGTGCCTGCGCGAAGGCACGTGGCGGCGTCTCGACGCCCCGTCGCTGGCCGCCATCGTCTCCTCGCTCGTGCACGAGCCGCGGCGCGAGGAGGGCGGGCTCACGCCACGCTGGCCCAACGACGACGTGCGCGAGGCCTTCGACCGGATGATCACGGTCTGGTCGGACCTCGAGGACGCCGAGGGCGCGCTGGCGCTGCCGCGCACCGGTATGCCGGACGGTGGGATCGCGTGGGCGATGCACCGGTGGGCGAGCGGGCAGCGGCTCGAGGACGTGCTGCGCGGCACCGACCTCGCGGCCGGTGACTTCGTACGACGGTGCAAGCAGGTCATCGACCTGCTCGGGCAGCTCACCGACGCCGCCGACCCGGACCTCGCGGCGACGGCCCGCAAGGCGAGCGACGGCGTGCTGAGGGGCGTCGTCGCGGCCGACCGGCTCGACTAGGAGCCCGCGAATCGTCGTGGCGGCACCTTGTCCGCTAGTCTTGGCGGACCGTCGACGTTTTTGGTGCTCGTGTTCGCACGCTCGCAAGGAACGACCAGCGAGCGCAGTTTCTTCAGGTTTGAAGGGTTGCGTCCCCTTTTCGACACGGGGTCGCCCGGCCGGGTGGTCTCAGCTTCCAACCTGAAGGAGCCAGTCATGGCGCAGGGTACTGTCAAGTGGTTCAACTCGGAGAAGGGCTTCGGCTTCATCGCTCCCACCGAGGGGCCTGACGTCTTCGTCCACTACTCGGAGATCCAGAGCAACGGCTACCGCAGCCTTGAGGAGAACCAGGCCGTCGAGTTCGACGTCGAGCAGGGTCCCAAGGGCCCGCAGGCGATGCGCGTCCGCGTTCTCTGATTCAATCGGCTCCCAGAGCCACACGACGAAGGCCGGTCCCCGACAGGGGGCCGGCCTTCGTCGTGGTGGAGCTGGACCCTGCTCGGGCGGTCTCAGAGCAGGGTGAGCCGCTCGAACGGGCTGTTGACCCGGACCAGCCCCGACTCGAACTTGAGCGTCACCGTCGCAGGGCTGGTCGCGACGACGACGCCGAGGCCGTGTCGGACGTGTGAGACGCGGTCGCCGACGTTGAACTCCTCGATCTCGGGCGCGGGAGCCGGACTGAACGGGCTGCTGGCGAGGTGGCGTCGGACGGCGGGCGATGAGGGCGTTCTGCGGTTGGGCACCCCCCAGTATCCCTCTTCCGGAGGGTCAGGGTGGCCGCGAGGGCCCGTCGACCGTCGTCGGACGTGCTCAGTCGTGCTCAGACCGGCTCGTTCGGGCTCAGTCGTCTGCCTGCCACACGCCGAGCTCGTTGCCCGCTGGGTCGGTGAAGTAGAAGCGCCGACCGCCGGGGAACGCGTAGGGCTCGCGGGTGATGGTGCCACCGGCCTCCGTCACCGCCGCGACGGTCCTGTCGAGGTCGTCGGACCACAGCAGCACGAGTGCGCCGCCGGCTCCCGGCCGCCCCTCGGGGTTGAGTCCGCCGACCTCGCCGTGGCCGTCGACCGCCTGGATGCCCGAGTAGTCAGGCCCGTAGTCGTTGAACGCCCAGCCGAAGGCCGCCGCGTAGAACGCCTTGGCCGCGGCCAGGTCAGGGGCGGCCAGCTCGACGTAGTCGATCGCGTGGTGCCGGTGTGCCATGTCGTGCCTCCAGTCGGGTCGGGTCTCAGTCGATCCCCAGCGCGGAGATCACTCGGTCGAACGACGACGTGAGTCCGTGCTCGACGGCCAGCTTCGACATGAGCGCCGGGTCGGCGACCGTCGTCGGGACCGACACGTCGACGTCGGGGAGCGTGGCGTCCTTGACCACCGCGACGACGCGCGGCGCGGCGTCGAGGTAGTCGGCGGCTGCCTCGAGCCGTGCCCGCTGGGCGCCCTTGAGCGCCGGGTCGCCGTCGTCGATGGCGGCGCGGAGCGCCTCGAGCGTGCCGTAGGTGGTGATGAGCTTGGCCGCCGTCTTCTCGCCGATGCCGGCCACCCCGGGCAGGCCGTCGCTCGTGTCGCCGCGCAGCACGGCCATGTCGGCGTAGGCGGCACCCGAGGGCACGCCGTACTTCTCGGCGATGAAGGACTGGTCCACGAAGTCGGGGGAGCGCACCCCGCCACGAGCCGTGTAGACGACACGCACCTGGTTGGCGTCGTCGACGAGCTGGAAGAGGTCACGGTCGCCGGTGACGATGTCGACCGGCATACGGCCGGACCACGCGGTCGCGTAGGTACCGATCACGTCGTCGGCCTCGTGGCCGTCGAGCCCGACGCGTGCGATGCCGAGCGCCCTCAGCGCGTCCTCGATGATCGGCACCTGGACGCCCAGCGCCTCGGGCACCTGCTCGCCCGCGAGCTCGTCGTCGCCGGGCTCGGCCACGCGGTGCGCCTTGTAGGACGGGATGGCCTCGACCCGGAAGGCGGGACGCCAGTCGTTGTCCCAGCAGGCGACGAGGTGGGTCGGGTGCGCCCGGTCCACGAGCGAGGCGATCATGTCGAGCAGCCCACGGACGGCGTTCGTGGGGACGCCGCTGGGGCCGATGACCTCGGGCACGCCGAAGAAGGCCCGGAAGTAGAGGGACGCGGAGTCGAGCAGCAGCAACCGGGGCGCGTGGGACGGCATACGCGAGAGGCTACCGGGGCGCGGTGACCGGAGCGTGGCGGGCGGGACGCGCGTCCCGTACCGGCATGAGGAATGGACCGCCCCGTCCGTAACCGCTGGTCTACCCTTCGGCCATGGAAGATCTCGACCGCCGCCTCGTCGGGCTCCTGCTGTCCGACGGCCGCATGAGCTACACCGACCTCGGCAAGGCCACGGGCCTCTCGACGTCGGCGGTCCACCAGCGGGTGCGGCGGCTCGAGGAGCGCGGCGTCGTCACCGGCTACACCGCCCAGGTCTCTCCCGAGGCGCTCGGCCTCCCGCTCACGGCGCTCATCTCGGTGACGCCCTTCGACCCCAGCGAGCCCGACGACGTGCCCGAACGGCTCCGTCACATCGAGGAGATCGAGGACTGTCACTCGGTCGCCGGCGTCGAGAGCTACATCCTCAAGGTGCGGGTGGGCACGCCCGGCAACCTCGAGGACCTCCTCGCGCGAATCCGCTCTGCTGCCAACGTCTCCACGCGCACCACCGTCGTGCTCTCCACCCCCTGGGAGGGGCGCAGCGCGTCGGCCCTCCCACGCGACGACGCCTGACGCGGAACCCTCTTCGGAAGGGTCAGAGACCGGAGGGGTCCGTGTTGGCCCCGCACAGCACGACCGCGACCCGCTCCTCCGGCTCGGGCACGTACGCACCTGCCGCGAGGCCGGCGAGCGCCGTGGCTGCGCCGTGCTCGACGACGACCCGCCAGCGTTCCCAGAGCAGCTCGCGCGCGGCGACGATGTCGTCGTCCGAGACGACGACGCTCCGGACGGGTAGCCGAGACGTGACCTCGAAGGCGATGTCGCCGAGCCGACGCGCCCCGAGCGAGTCCGCCGCGACGCCCGACACGGGCACGTCGACCGGTCGTCCGGACTCGAGTGCCGACCGCAGGGTCGGGGCGCCCGTGGGCTCGACGCCGATCACCGTCGCCGTCCCGTCGAGCGCCGCCGTGACCCCGGCGAGCAGCCCGCCCCCTCCGACGGCCACGACCACGGTGTCGATGCCGGACGGCACCTGCTCGACGAGCTCGAGCGCGAGCGTGCCTGCGCCGGCAGCGATCTCGGGTTGGTCGTAGGCGTGGCAGTGGAGCGCGCCCGTGCGCGCCACCTCCTCCTGCGCCGCCTCGTACGCCGTGGCGTACTCCCGTCCCGACAGGACCACCCGGGCGCCGTACGCCTTCAGCCGGGCGACCTTGACCGCGGGCGCCGTCTCGGGGACGAAGACGGTTGCGGGCACGCCGAGACGCGCGGCGGCATACGCGTTGGCCATGCCGGCGTTGCCGCCGGACGCGACGACGATCCCCACGCGAGGGTCGAGCAGGCCGTCCTCCTGCGCACCGAGGATGCGGTTGAACGCGCCGCGCGCCTTGAACGACCCCGTGTGCTGGAGCAGCTCCAGCTTGAACCAGACCGGTGCGCCGAGCGCCTCGCGCTCCACAGCCAGCACCGGGGTGGTGCGGACGTGTCCCTGGACGCGGTCGCGGGCCTTCTCGACGTCGGAACGCTGGATCACGTCCCGAGCCTACGGGCGCCGCCGCGACACGCCTGTCCTAGGATCGTGCGATGACCTTCGCCTCGATCGGCTCGCTGTCGGCCCGCCAGGCCGAGCTCCTCGACACCTGGCTGACGGGGGCCGAGGTCGTGCACGACCACGGCTGGGGCCTGGTCGCGACCACGGTCCTCGAGGTCCAGCGCGGCTCGGACCGCCTCATCGTCAAGGCCGGTGGCGAACGCGACGGCCACATCACCCGCGAGATCACCGCCCACCGGAACTGGCTGTCGCCCTGGACGGCCCGCGGGCGTGCGCCACTGATCGTGCACTGCGACGTCGACGCGAAGCTCGTCGTGACCCGCTACCTCCCCGGCCGGCTCGTCCTGGGCGACCCCAGCGCCGACGATCCGGACACCTACCGCCAGGCGGGTGAGCTGCTGGCGGCGTTCCACGGCCAGGAGAGCCACGTCGACCCCGACCACGAGCGCCTCGAGAACGACAAGGCCCTGGCCTGGCTCGACGAGCCGCACCGCATCGACGCGGCCGTCGAGCAGCGTCTGCGTGACGAGATCGCCTCGTGGCCTGTGCCGTCCGCGACGGTCGTGCCGACCCACGGCGACTGGCAGCCGCGCAACTGGCTCGTCGCAGACGGCGTCGTCTCGGTCATCGACTTCGGCCGCGCGGCGCTGCGGCCGGCGCTCACCGACTTCGCGCGGCTCGCGGCCCAGGACTTCCGCCGCGACCCGGCCCTCGAGCGGGCGTTCCTCGAGGGCTACGGAGACGATCCGCGTGAGACGGGTGCCTGGTTGCGCCAGCGGGTGCGTGAGGCGATCGGCACCGCGACGTGGGCGTATGCCGTGGGCGACGCCGACTTCGAGGCGCAGGGGCTCCGGATGGTCGACGAGGCACTGGCACCCGCCTGACGACGACGCCCGGGCGTGGCGATCAGAGCTGGTCGGTCGGCTCGGGGGCCAGCCCCTCGATGCGGACGTGGTCGTCGCGGCGCAGCGCCTTCGCGTGGGTGCGTGCGCGGTGCCACCACCAGAGGGCCAACGCGCCGAGCGTCATGGCCCCGGCCACCAGGGCGAGCGTCGCCAGCGACCCGCTGACGAGTGGCGACACCGCGCCGGCCACCAGGGCGTTGACGCAGGTGCTGAGGAAGGACTGGAACGACGACACCGCGCCGCGCTCGCGAGGTCGAAGGTCGAGCAGGGCGATCGTGAGGATCGGGAAGACGAGCGAGACCCCGAGCGAGGCCGCGGCTGCCGGGACGACCGTCCACGCGACCGCCGGCTCGTCGACGGTCGACTGGTACGCGACGGCGAGGACCCCACCGGCCAGGGCGACGAGGAAGCCGGCCAGCACGAACGCGCCCTGGCGGACCCTGCCCGCGAGCCGTCCGGTGAGGAACGAGCCCAGCATCATCGTGACGACGAGCGGGACGAAGAGCACGCCGAAGTCGCGCTCCCCGAGGTGCAGGTGGTCGACGACGATGGCCGGCGCCGAGGAGATGTAGAGGAAGAGCGCCCCGAAGTTCAGCGCGATCGCGGCGCTCAGGCGCAGCACCCCGCCGTCGCCGGCGGCCGACGCGAACGACGCCAACAGCGGCCGAGGGTGGAAGGCCACGCGTCGCTCCGCCGGGTGGGTCTCGGGCAGTGCGGTCAGCGTGAGGACCACGAGCACGAGACCGTAGACCGCGAGCACCCAGAAGATGGTGCGCCACGAGCCCCAGCCGAGGATCCAGCCGCCGACGATCGGTGCGAGCGCCGGTGCCACCGCGAAGATCATCGAGATGTGGCTCATGAAGCGCTGGGCGTGGGCGCCGTCGAAGAGGTCGCGCACGACGGTGCGCCCGACGATCATGCCCGCTCCTGCGACGAGCCCCTGGGCCGCGCGGGCACCGAGCAAAGTCGGCATGCTCGGCGCGAGCGCGCACACGGCGCTCGTGACGGCATACAGCAGGGAGCCCGTGACGATGACGGGCCGGCGCCCCAGAGCGTCGGACAGGGAGCCGTGGAAGAGGCTCGCGACGGCGAAGGCGACGAGGTAGACGCTCATCGTCTGCTGCATCGCGACCTTGTCGGCGCCCAGGTCGCGGCCCATCACCTCGAACGCCGGAAAGATCGCGTCGATGGTGAACGGGCCGACCATCGTCAGCGCGGCGAGGATGAGCACGAGCCGCAGATGCGACAGGCGCGAGCCGGTCGGTGCCGGCGGGCCGTCGGGGGAGCCCGTCATGGCCGCCCGATCCGCGCGCGCACGGCGCGCGTCACCTGCGCCAGGTCCGCCGGTGCCAGGGCGATGTCGAACCCACGCCGGCCCCCGGAGACGTAGACGACGTCGAAGCCGTATGCCGTCTCGTCGAGCACGGTGGGCAGCGCACGCTTCTGCCCCACCGGGGAGATGCCGCCCACGACGTAGCCGGTGCTGCGTTCGGCGGTTGCGGGGTCGGCCATCGTGACGCTCTTCGCCCCCAGCGCCGCAGCCACGGCCTTGAGGTCGAGCTGGCTCTCCACCGGGACGACGCCCACGCCGAGGCCCTTGCCGGTGTCGACGAGAAGCGTCTTGAACACGCGGGCCGGCTCGACGCCGAGGGCCTCGGCCGCCTCGAGCCCGTAGCTCGTGGCAGCGGGGTCGTGCTCGTAGGGGTGCTTCGTGTAGGCGATGCCCGCACGGTCGAGCGCGACGGTCGCCGGGGTGGAGGGACCGGGCTGGCGCTGCCGGGCCATCAGGCGCCGGACACGGACGCGAGCCCGTCCCAGATGGTCGACACCACGAGGTCGGTCGCCTCGTCGGCGGTCGTGCCCGGGTGGGTGGTGCGCCAGACGGCGAGGCGCTCGCACGCACCGATGAGGATCTCGGCCATGACCGTGACGCGCCGCGGCTCGAGCGCGGTGAACGCGGGCAGGGTGCGCAGGCCCTCCGCGAACGCCTTCGCGGTCTGCTGCCGGATGCGCTCGACCGACGCCGACGCCTCGCCGATGAGTGCCCCCTCGGTGCGCAGCAGGGTGAACGCCTGCTCGTGCTCGTCGATGAAGGCGAAGAACGCGTGGACCACCCCGGCCACGCGGTCACGCGCCGGTGCGAGCGGCTGCGCCACCCACGCGTCGATGAGGGCGGTGAGCAGCTGCCCGCGTGCCCGCTCGATCGTCGCCGCGAGCAGCCCCTCCTTGGACCCGAAGTAGTCGTAGATGAGCGGCTTGGTCACCCCGACGAGCTCGGCGATCTCGTCCATCGTCGCGGCCTGGATGCCGCGGCTGGAGAAGACCTGCTCGGCGACGGCGAGCATCTGCGCCTCACGTTCGGCTCTGGGCATGCGCACGCGGGTGCCGGGGGAGCGGGAGGTCACCGCGGCAGTCTACGGGGGCTGCGCGCGACCTCCCGCTCGTGGTTGACGCGGCCCGTGCCCGGAGCGACATTGGAGCAGTGAACCGAGCGCTGCCGGGTCTGGCGGTTGCTGCGCTGCTGGTGATGCTGCTCGAGGCTGCTCCCAGCGGTCTCTCCGTGCTGACCGTCCTCTCGGGGGTCGTGTTCGTCGCATGGTCGGTCGTCGGCTACCGCTGGGCGCTCACTCGTGGGCGGGGCGCCTGCGTGGCCTACCTCGGGTCGGCCCTCGTGCTCGGCTTCCTCACCTTCGACCTGACCGGCCCGGGCGTCGGCAGCACGGTGCTGCTCGTGCTCGTCGTGGTGCAGGCGGTCATGCTGCTGCCGCTCGGCTGGTCGCTCGTGGTGGCGGCCACCGTGCCGCTCGTCCACGTCGGGATGCCGATGGCCGACGGGCTCCGTGAGGTGGTGAGCACCGGTCTGGCGTGTGCGGTCGCCTTCGTGCTCGCGCGCCTGTGGCTGCGCGAGCAGCAGGCTCGTGAGCAGCTCGCGGTGGCCAACGAGCAGCTGCGCGTGCTCGGGGCTCAGGCCGAGGAGCTGGCGGCCATGCGCGAGCGCACGCGGATGGCGAGGGACATCCACGACGGGCTGGGCCACCACCTCACGGTGGTCGGCATGCAGGTCCAGGCCGCCCGCGCCGTGCTGGCCGGTGATGTCGCGCGGGCGGACGGTCTGCTGGCGCAGGCCGAGGAGCAGGTCCGGCAGGCACTGACGTCGGTCCGTGAGTCGGTCGGGGCGCTGAGAGGCCGGCCGGTGACGCCCCTGCCGGACCGTCTCCGGGCGCTCGCCGACGAGAGCGCTGCGGCGGGGCTGCCGACCTCCGTGGCGGTGGACGGCGCGGAGCGGCGGCTCGACGACGAGGTCCAGTCCGCTCTCTACCGGGTGGCGCAGGAGGCGCTCACCAACGCGCGCAAGCACGCCCACGCCCGGGCCGCCGTGCTCCGCCTCGGCTACCTGCCCGACCGGATGACCCTCGAGGTGCGCGACGACGGCTGCGGTGTGAGCAACGACGTCCCGGCGTCCGGGGGCTTCGGCCTCACCGGCATCCGTGAGCGGGCCGAGCACCTCGGCGGCTCCATGGCCGTCGTCTCCACTCCCGGCGCCGGCCTGGCGCTGCGGGTCGAGCTGCCGGGATGAGCACTCCTGCGCCGGTGCGGGTCCTGGTCGTCGACGACCAGACCCTCTTCCGTGAGGCCCTGACGACGTTGCTCGAGGCCCGCGCGGAGGTCGAGGTCGTCGGTGGCGCCGCCGACGGGTCGGAGGCCCTCAGGCTCGTGGGCGAGCTGAGGCCCGACGTCGTGCTCATGGACCTGCGGATGCCGGTCCTCGACGGCGTGAGCACGACGCGGCGCCTCCGCGTCGAGCACCCCGAGGTGCGCGTCCTCGTGCTGACGACCTTCGACGACGACGACGAGGTGTTCCCCGCGCTGCGAGCGGGGGCCGTCGGCTACCTGCTCAAGGACGCGACCGCCGCTCGCCTCGTCGAGGGCGTGCAGGCCGCGGCGAGGGGAGAGTCCGTGCTGCAGCCGTCGGTCGCGGCCAAGGTGGTGGCCATGGTGAGCCGGCTGCCCGACCTGCCCGAGCGACCGCGACCGCAACCGCTCGTCGACCCCCTGAGCCCGCGCGAGCTCGAGGTGCTGCACGAGCTCGCCGACGGCCGCAGCAACCGCGAGATCGCCTCTCGCCTCTATCTTTCCGAGGGGACGGTCAAGAACCACGTCACGAACGTGCTGGCCAAGCTCGGCGCCCGGGACCGCACCCAGGCGGCGCTGCGGGCCCGGAGCCTCGGACTCCTCTGACCTGAGCGCCGGAACGCGGTCGGGGTCATGCCGTGAAGGTGACCCCGACCATGACGTCCGGCACGTCCGTCGAGCGGGGTGGGCGCCGGATGCTCGTGGGCATGACAGCTCTCACCAGCTCGCGGGCAGACCTCGCGCCACGTGCGCGGGTCTCACGGTTCCTCCACACGCGGTTCGGCCGCTTCCTCGCCACCTACCTCGAGATGACGGTCGCGATGGTCGTCGGCATGGCGGTCCTCGGTGCCGTCTGGGACGCCGCGTGGCCCGACGTGGTGCGGCACCCCGACGGAATGGCACTCACCATGGGCCTCGACATGTCCGTGGGCATGGGCGCCTGGATGTGGGTGCGGCGTCACTCCGCGCGGCACATCCTCGAGATGTCGGCGGTGATGGTGCTGCCGTTCGTGCTCCTGCTCCTGCCCTTCCACCTCGGCCTGCTCTCCGGGGACGCGTTGCTCACCTGGGGCCACGTCGCGATGTTCGCCCTCATGGCGGCCTACCTGTGGGCCAGGCCCCACACTGCCGGTGCGCACCCTGCGCGCACGTCCTCACCGACGCTCCGCCGGCCAGCCGCCCGACGAGGCCGGCTTGCCGCGGCCCTGCTGGTCGGCGGTGCCGCGCTGGCACTCGTGGCCGGGGTGCTGCACCCCCACACCGAGGCGCCGAACTCGCACGCGGCGGTCTTCGCCGAGTACGCCCACAGCACCGACTGGGTCTGGGTGCACGACCTCCAGTTCCTCTCGGCGGCCGTGGTCGCGGCCGGGTTCGTCGTCGTCAGCGGCACGCTGACCCTGGCGGGCGCATCGCCCACCCTGCTCCGCCTCGGCAACGGAACGGCGGCCGCGACGGTGTCGCTCATCGGCGTGAACATGGCCGTCGACGGGGTCGCCCTCAAGGGTGCGGTCGACGCGTGGGCTACCGCAGGTCCCGACCAGAGCGCCTCGCGCTTCGCGGCCGCCGAGGCGATGCGTTGGCTCGAATGGGGCGTCAACTCGTTCTTCACCGTGCTGCTCGGGCTCACGGTGCTGCTCTTCGCGGCCGCGCTGCTGCAGTGCGCGCACGTCGGCACCGCAGTCCGTCTCGCCGGCGTCAGCGGTGTGCTGGCCGGTGTCTTCCTCGTCATGGGCGGCCTCGCCGTCGGGTCACGAGGCTTCGAACCGAGCGCACTGCCCCGCGTCGCAACCGCGCTCTACGTCGTCATGGCCCTGGGGCTGCCGTCCCTCGACCGGGCTGCCCACCGCGCCGCTGGCACGACGGCTGTGGTGTCATCGATGGATGGTCGCTGAGGAGAGTCCGCGTGTCGCCGGGATGCTCGACGTCGGTGATGGCACGGCCCTCTACTGGGAGGAGTGGGGACACCCCGAGGGTGTCCCCGCCCTCTACCTGCACGGTGGGCCCGGCGGCGGCCTCGGCACGAGCCTCTATCGCCGGCGGTTCGACCTCGGCCGCACCCGCGTCATCGGTCTCGAACAGCGCGGGTGCGGCCGCTCGACGCCGCACTCGTCCGACCCCACGACCTCTCTGGCCGGCAACACGACCGGACAGCTCCTCGACGACGTCGAGCGGCTGCGCGACCACCTCGGCATCACCTCATGGGTCGTCAACGGCGCGTCGTGGGGGTCCACCCTCGCCCTGGCGTACGCGCGAGCGCACCCCGAGCGCGTCCGCGGCCTCGTCCTCTTCGCCGTCACGACGACGAGCCGCGCCGAGGTCGACTGGATCACCGAAGGGGTCGGCGCCGTCTTCCCGGAGGCGTGGGACCGGCTCGCCGCCCATGCCGAGGGCGCCGGCATCGGCTACCGGCGCGGTGAGGGCCGGCTCGTCGAGGCGTACTCACGGCTCATGGAGTCACCCGACCCCGCCGTGCGTGACGAGGCGTCGCTCGAGTGGGCCCTGTGGGAGGACACGCACGTCTCCATCGGCGCCGG
Source organism: Terrabacter sp. AAH1 (assembly GCF_054456855.1). NCBI lineage: Bacteria > Bacillati > Actinomycetota > Actinomycetes > Micrococcales > Intrasporangiaceae > Terrabacter > Terrabacter sp. AAH1. The sequence goes on from NZ_JBTJJV010000004.1 coordinate 349,530, forward strand.
CGGCCTGCACCGCGATCCTCGCTGGGACGACCCGCGCTTCCGGCATGCGTTCGTGCGGCTCACGACGCACTACTGGTCGCACGAGGGGTTCTGCGACCCGCCGATCCTGTCCGACGTCGAGGCCCTGAGGGGCATCTCGGCGGTCCTCATCCACGGTCGGCGCGACATCTCCTCGCCCGTCGTCACCGCGTGGCGGCTGCACCGGTCCTGGCCCGGATCGCGCCTCGTCGTCGACGAGGGCGACGGGCACGGTGGGGCCTCGATGGCCGAGCGGTGGCGCGCGGCGAACGACGAGCTGCTGGCGCTCTCCGGCGTCTGACGGCAGCGCAACCGACGGTGGTGCAACCCGACGGCGGCCCGGTCCCTTCGAGGACACGAGGAGACCGGGCCGCCCGGCATACGGCAGCGGGTGGGCCTCAGACGAGCTGGGACTCGGCGGCGGCGCGGCTGGTCGCCGCCTGCTCGACGGCCTCGGCGATGACCGACTCGTGGTCGACGGAGTCGTGCCACCACTTCTGGCCCGGCTCGGGCAGCGTGTAGATCGGGTCGTAGTAGACGTACTCGCGTGAGAGAGCGTCGGTGTCGGCGCCCTCGATCGACGTGCGGTAGTTCTTGCGCCAGTAGGAGATTCCGCGCTCGGCGTCGTACTCCTCGACCTGGTGCACCCAGCGCTTGCCGACGAACGGCACGTCGCAGACGATGCGCGGCGTCGAGAAGCCGGGCAGGTAGCCCATGATCGAGTGCTGGAGGTGCTGGGCCTCGGCGAGCGACACGCGCCAGTGCTCCGAGAACGGGATCATGTCGCACATGTAGAAGTAGTACGGCGTGATCGAGGCGCCGTCGGCGAGGGAGAAGCAGAGGTCGAGCAGCTGCTCGGTGGTGTCGTTGACGCCCCGCATGAGCACGCCCTGGTTGCGCACGTCGCGCACGCCGGCCTCGAGCATCGCCCTCGACGCGCGCGCCACCGACGGGGTCACCGACTGCGCGTTGTTGACGTGCGTGTGGATCGCGAGCGAGACGCCGCGCGCGCGGGCCTTGGTGGCGACCCGGCCGACGCCCTCGACGACGTCGTCGGCGAACCAGTGCTGCGGCAGCCCCATGAGGGCCTTCGTCGCGAGCCGGATGTCACGGATGTTGTCGATCTCGAGGAGCTGGTCGAGGAATGCCTCGAGGTTCTTCCACGGCATGTTGGCGACGTCGCCGCCCGACACGACGACGTCGCGCACGGCGGGTGTCTCGCGGAGGTAGTCGAGCATCGCGGCGTAGCGGTCGACCGGCTTGAGGTCGAACTTGAGCTTGGCGATCTGGGGCGTCGAGTTGCCGACGAGGTCCATGCGGGTGCAGTGGCCGCAGTACTGCGGGCACGTCGGCAGCAGCTCGGCGAGGACCTTGGTGGGGTAGCGGTGGGTGAGCCCCTCGGCGACCCACATGTCGTGCTCGTGGAGGGAGTCACGGGAGGCGTGCGGGTGCGACGGCCAGTCGGTGCGACGGTCGGAGAAGACCGGCAGCATGTAGCGGCGGATCGGGTCGGCGTAGAACGCCTCGGTGAAGTCGTGCCCGGCGGGCGGCAGCGGCGACTCGGTGGCCGGGACCATGGTGTTGAGCATCTGCGGCGGCACCAGCATCGACATCGTGGCGCGTTCGGACTGGTCCTTGGCGAGGTCGTCGTAGAACCGGTCGTCGAGCAGGTCGCCCATCAGGGCGCGCAGCTGCTTGATGTTCCTGACACAGTTGACGCGCTGCCACTGGGCGTTGTCCCAGTCCTCCTGGGTGACGTCACGCCAGCCGGGGAAGCGGGTCCAGTCGGGCTCGACGAGCTCTCGGCGCCGGTAGGCGTAGGGCTGCTCAACCTTGATCATGAGGCGAGGATAACCGAAGCATCACCGCATAGACCCATATGATGCTGAAGGATCTGCTGTCTGACCCCTCCGAAACCGAAGGATCTCTAGGTGACCCTGCCGACCCGACCGTCCCCCGTGGGCCTGCACCGCGTCCTCGAGCCCACCGGCGACGCGATCACGCTGCCGCAGGCCGCGCGCCGGCTCGACCCCCGCCCGGAGCTGTGGCCCGACGAGGTCCGCATCGCGGTCGAGACCCTCAACCTCGACGCCGCCTCCTACCGGCAGCTCTCCGAGAAGCACACCACCGACGGGCGCGTCGACGGCGCCGCGGTGCGCGCCGAGGTGCTCGACATCGTCGCGAGCCGGGGCAAGATGCAGAACCCCGTGACCGGTTCGGGCGGCATGCTCATCGGCACGGTCGACGAGGTCGGGCCCGAGAGCACCCTGGGGCTGTCCGTCGGCGATCGCGTCGCCACCCTCGTCTCGCTCTCGCTGACGCCGCTCGCCCTCACCGACGGCCTCGAGCGCTGGGACGGCCTGTCGGAGCAGGTGCCCGCCGCCGGCCACGCGATCCTCTTCGGTCGCAGCATCGCCGCCACCCTGCCCGACGACCTCGACCCGCACCTGGCCCTCATGGTCATGGACGTGTGCGGAGCACCGGCGCTCGTCGAGCGGGTCGTGGGGGAGTACGCCGCTCGTGGCGTAGCGCCCACCGTGGCCGTCCTCGGCGGTGCCGGCAAGTCCGGCTCGCTCTCGCTGGCCGCCGCCCGTGTTGCCGGTGCCGGCCGCACCATCGGGGTCGTCCCGGTGGAGCGCGAACGCTCGGTGCTCGAGCAGAGCGGTCTCGCCGACGCCGTGGTCCTCGCCGACGCGCGCTCGCCGCTCGGGCTGGCCGCTGCGGTCGAGTCCGCCGGCGGGCCCGCCGATGTCACCGTGGTCTGCGTCGACGTGCCCGGCTGCGAGCAGCCGGCCATCCTCGCGACCGCCCAGGGTGGCACGATCATCTTCTTCAGCATGGCGACGAACTTCGCGGCGGCGGCGCTGGGCGCCGAGGGTCTTGCCGCCGACGTGCGCATGCTCGTCGGCAACGGCTACGTGCCCGGGCACGCCGAGACGGCGTTGCGACTCGTGCGCGAGGTGCCTGCGGTTCGTGCCCTCTTCGAGGGCCGCCTCGCCGCAGAGACCGCGGGGGCAGGCGCATGAGCCGCCCGAACGCGATGCTCGAGCTGGACCCCACCGTCGTCCGCAAGGCCCGGTCTCTCGCCCGCAAGGCGGCGGCCCCGGTCGTGAAGATCGCCCAGAGCCACACCACCGTCTCCGTCGAGCGGGCGACGCTGCGCCTCGCGGGGCTGGCCGGCGCCGACCACGAGCGCGTTCCGTGGGTCAACCACCTGGTCAACGCCGTGCGCGACGAGGTCGGCCTCGAGCACGGCGTGACCACTCCGGTCTACGACGCGCTGCTGCGCGGAGAGGCACCGGACCTCACGACGCTCGCGCAGAAGGCAGCCAGCGGCAACGTCTCGTTCCGCCTGCCGACGGGCCGCGAGGCGAAGGCGGCGCAGCGGGCGGCCGCGAAGGGCGTCGGCGTGGGCCTCAGGACCATCGACCGCTCGCGCGCGACCCGCGACCGGCTGGTCAAGCGGCACGGCGACCCTAAGACCAAGCCGTGGATCTACCTCATCGTCGCGACCGGCGACATCTACGAGGACATCCCGCAGGCCCAGGCCGCCGCGCGTGAGGGTGCCGACATCATCGCCGTCATCCGCTCGACCGGGCAGTCGTTGCTCGACTACGTGCCCGAGGGCGCCACGCGCGAGGGCTTCGCCGGCACGTACGCGACGCAGGAGAACTTCCGTCTCATGCGGGCGGCGCTCGACGACGTGAGCAAGGAGCTGGGCCGCTACGTCCGGCTGACGAACTACGCGTCCGGCCTCTGCATGCCCGAGATCGCGGCCCTCGCCGGCATGGAGCGGCTCGACATGATGCTCAACGACTCGATGTACGGCATCCTCTTCCGCGACATCAACCCGATCCGCACCTTCGTCGACCAGCGGTTCTCGCGGCAGGTCCACGCCCGCGCCGGCATCATCATCAACACCGGCGAGGACAACTACCTGACGACCGCCGACGCCGTCGAGGCCGCCCACACCGTCACCGTCAGCCAGCTGCTCAACGAGCGGTTCGCCAAGGAGGCCGGCCTCGAGGACTGGCAGCTCGGCCTCGGCCACGCGTTCGAGATCAACCCCGAGATCCCCGACAGCTTCCGCATGGAGCTGGCCCATGCGATGCTCTCGCGCCAGCTCTTCCCGGACGCACCGCTCAAGTGGATGCCGCCGACGAAGCACATGACGGGCGACGTCTTCCGCGGCTACCTGCTCGACGGCTTCTTCAACCTCGTCGGCGCGATGACCGGCCAGGGCATCCTGCTCGTCGGCATGATGACCGAGGCCGTCGTCACGCCGTTCCTCTCCGACCGTGACCTCGCGCTGCAGAACGTCCGCTACGTCATGAACGCCGCGAGCGGGCTCACCGAGGACTTCCACCCGCCCCGTGACGGGTTCATCCAGACCCGCGCCCGGCAGGTGCTCTCCGAGGCCGTCGACCTGCTCGAGCGCATCGTGAACGACACCGACGCGGCCGGCGACGCACCGCTGCTCGCGGCCATCGCCGACGGCACCTTCGGGCTGATGAAGCGACCTGCCACCGGCGGCAAGGGGCTGGACGGCGTGTTCGAGCGGGCTGCGGCATACGACAACCCGGCGATCACGGCCCTCGACGCCTGGACGCCGCCGGCGAAGGGAGCACGACGATGACCCCCGACGCGCAGAAGCAGGGCAGCATCATCCGGCCCTACGGCGACACCACCGGCGACGGCATGGTGCAGATGTCGTTCACGCTTCCGCTGGCACACGACAAGAAGGCCGAGGGTGCCGCGCTGCAGCTGGCCCGCAAGATGGGCCTCGACCCGGCGCTGCTCGTCCACGCCAAGGCGATGGGACCCGACTTCACGTTCTTCGTCGTCTACGGCAGCTCGACGCACCTGGTCAACCTCGACGACGTGCACATCGTCGAGCGGGAGTACCCGCTGCTGTCGGCCAAGGACGCCAACCTGGCGATCAAGAAGCACCTGCGCCGCAAGCTCGTCGTCGTCGGCGCCTGCATCGGCACCGACGCGCACACGGTCGGCATCGACGCGATCCTCAACATCAAGGGCTTCGCGGGGGAGAAGGGGCTCGAGTACTACCGCGAGATCAAGGTCGTGAACCTCGGCGCCCAGGTGCTCGTGCCCGACCTCGTGGCCCGCGCCCGCGCCGAGAAGGCCGACGCCGTGCTCGTGAGCCAGGTCGTCACCCAGAAGGACGCCCACATCCACAACACGACGCAGATGTCCGCGGCGTTCCGCGAGGCCTACCCGGCCGGGCAGGTGCCGGTGCTCATCGCCGGAGGCCCGCGCTTCGAGGACGGCTCGGAGAAGGCGCTCGGCGTCGACCGGATCTTCGGGCGCGGCACCACCCCCGGAGAGGTGGCCAGCTACCTCGTCCACGAGATGACCCAGCGGAAGGCGAGGAAGTCATGACCGAGCACACCACCGAGCACACCACCGAGCACACCACCGAGCGCACCACCACTGCGAGCGTCGGGCAGCGGGTCACCCACCGCCGCTACGTGCCCTACAGCCACGCCCACTACGCGGGCAACCTCGTCGACGGCGCGTACTCCCTCGCCGCCTTCGGCGACGTCGCGACCGAGATGTGCATCGTCACCGACGGCGACGAGGGCCTCTTCGCCTCCTACAGCGACGTGCAGTTCAAGGCGCCCGTCCGTGCAGGCGACGTCATCGAGATCTCCGCCGAGCTCGTCCGGGTCGGGTCACGCTCGCGCGAGATGGCCTTCGAGGTGCGCGTCGTCGGGCGGGGCACACCCGAGCGCGGCGAGTCCGCCGCCGAGGTGCTCGACCCGCCGATCGTCGCCACGACGGCCCGCGGGGTCGTCGTCGTCCCCTGAGGTCGGGCGTCCGGGCCGCACGGCATACGGTGAACCCCGTGCGGCGTCTTCTCGTGTCCCTGCTCGCGGGCGGGCTCCTCTGCTTCGCTTTCCCGACGTTCGACGTGTGGGTCGCCGCGCCGCTCGCCCTGGGGCTCTGGTCGTGGGCGTGGGCGGGCGCCGGCCTCGGCCGCGGCTTCGGGCTCGGGCTCGCCGGTGGCCTCGTCTTCTTCGTGCCGACGCTCAGCTGGTCGGGCATCTACGTCGGAGCCGTTCCGTGGATCGCGCTCGCGGTGCTCGAGTCGGTCTTCGTCGGTCTGGCCGGCGCGCTCGTGGGGTGGCTCAGCCGTGACGGCCGGGTGCGCCCCCTCGCGTTCGCGCTCGTCTGGGTGGTCACCGAAGGGTTCCGCGCGCGGGCCCCGTACGGCGGCTTCCCGTGGCTGAAGATCGCGTTCGGACAGGCCGACTCGCCGTTCGGACGTCTCGTAGCCCTAGGTGGTGCTCCCTTCGTCGGCTTCGTCATCGCCCTCGCCGGGGCCCTCCTGGCGCTCGCGGCGCAGCGGGCGCTCGCCTTCCGTCCCCACCGGTCGCGTATGCCGTCTCGCGCGGTCACGCTCCCGGTGGCCGGCACGCTCCTGCTGGGCCTCGTGGGTCTCGCCGTGCCGCTGCCCACCGACGGCCCCACCGCGCAGTTCCTGGGCGTGCAGGGCAACGTGCCACGCCCGGGGCTCGAGTTCAACGCCGAGCGTCGTGCCGTGCTCGACAACCACGTCGCGGCGACGCTCAAGGCGCAGGAGGACGTCACGGCCGGTCGGGCGCCCGCACCCGACCTCGTCGTCTGGCCCGAGAACGCCTCGGACATCGACCCGCTGCGCAACGCCGACGCGAAGTCCCTCATCCTCGAGACGGTCGACGCGCTGCGGCGCCCCCTCATCGTCGGCGGCCTGCTCGAGGAGCCGGTCGGTTTCGTCTCGAACGTCGCGCTGCTCTTCGAGCCGGGCAAGGGCAACACCGACCGCTACGTGAAACGCCACCCGGTGCCGTTCGCCGAGTACATCCCGAACCGGTCGTTCTGGCGCACCCTCAGCAAGGAGGTCGACCTCGTCCGCAACGACTTCGTGCCCGGCGACGGTCCCGGCGTCTTCCGCGTGACGACGCCGAGCGGCCAGTCCATCCGGGCGGGTCTCGCCATCTGCTTCGAGGTCGCCTACGACGACATCATGCGCGACGCGGTGCAGACCGGGGCCAACGTGCTCGTCGTGCAGACCAACAACGCGACCTTCGGCTTCACCGCCGAGTCGCCTCAGCAACTGGCCATCAGCAGGCTTCGTGCCATGGAGTTCGGTCGGTCGGTCGTGCACATCTCGACCGTGGGGCAGAGCGCCCTCATCACGCCCGATGGAACCGCCCACCAGGTCACGTCGTTGTTCACGCAGGCGGTCGTCCGAGGGGCCCTACCATTGCGGGACGCCACGACACTGGCGACCCGGGTCGGTGAGGCCCCCGAATGGGTCGCCGCCGCCGCACTGCTGGTGGTGCTGGCCCTCGGCATCGGCCGCGGGCGCCCGCTGCAGGGACCGGTGGCAGACACGACGAAGGAAGAGGATGACGACGACGCAGCGTGAGCCGGTGACCAGGGTGGCCGTGCTCATCCCGACGTACAACGAGCGGGACAACCTGCCCGGCATCATCGCCCGCGTGCGGGCCAGCGCCCCGGCCGTCGACGTCTTCGTGCTCGACGACGCCTCGCCCGACGGCACCGGGCAGGTCGCCGACGACATCGCCGCGGCCGACCCGCAGGTCCACGTCGTGCACCGCGCCGGCAAGGAGGGCCTCGGCAAGGCGTACCTCGCGGGCTTCGCGATCGTGCTCGAGCGCGGCTACGACGCCGCCGTGGAGATGGACGCCGACGGCTCGCACCTGCCCGAGCAGCTGCCGTCGCTGCTCGCCGCCCTCGGCGAGGCCGATGTCGTCATCGGCGCCCGATGGGTGCGCGGGGGAGAGGTGCGCAACTGGCCGGTCCACCGCAAGGTCCTGTCGGTCGGCGCCAACGTCTACACCAAGCTGATGCTGGGGATGTCGGTCAACGACGCCACGGCGGGCTACCGCGCCTACCGCGCCAGCGCCCTGCGCACCATGGGGCTGCAGGGCGTCGAGTCCCAGGGCTACTGCTTCCAGATCGACCTCACCCTGCGCGCCGTCCGTGCCGGCCTGACGGTCGTCGAGGTGCCGATCACGTTCGTCGAGCGCGAGGTCGGCGTCTCCAAGATGGGCAAGGACATCGTGCGCGAGGCGCTCACGAGCGTCACCCGCTGGGGCGTCGAGCACCGGGTCGGGCAGCTGCGTGCGGTCACGCAGAAGGCCCGGCGCCGCGAGCCGGTGGGTGACCGCACATGACCACGGCGCCCGGCTCGCCGCGGGCCCGGCGGGTGCGGCTGACGCGGCTCGCCCTCGTGGCGCTGCTCGCCCTGCCGATCATCGAGATCGTGGTGGTCGTCGCCGTCGGGCAGGCCATCGGCGGCTGGCCCACGTTCCTGCTGCTCGTCGCCACCTCGCTGCTCGGCGCGTGGCTGATCCGCCGTGAGGGCGCACGTGCGTGGCGTGCCCTCGAGCAGGCGGTGCGCAGTGGCCGCATGCCGGCCCGCGAGATCGCGGACGGCGTCGTCGTGCTGGTGGGCGGCAGCCTGCTGCTCGCTCCCGGCTTCGTCACCGACGTGCTCGGGCTGCTGCTCGTGCTGCCGTTCACGCGGCCGGTCGCCCGGAGCATGCTCGCTGCGGTGATCTCGCGCCGCATGCTGGCCCAGACGGAGCGCTTCACCGGCCCGGCCGTCGCTGGTCAGCCCGGGTGGGACAAGCAGGCACCCGAGGGGCCGCGCCGCTCGACCTCGAGCGACGAGGTCGTCGAGGGCGAGATCATCGACGAGGACTGATCGAGAGAACGCTCCGTCACGTTCTGCGCGTCACGGAGCGTTCTTTCGATCGGTGGGTAGCGAGCAGTGGGGGTAGCGAGAAGCCCGCCCCCACGAACGGGACGGGCTTCTCGGTGGTACGTCTGTCAGGCGCTCTTGCGGCGGCGCGGCTTCTCGCCGCGCGACTCGCGCAGCAGCGTCAGGCGCTCCTCGAGGAGCTCCTCGAGCTCGGGGATGGACCGGCGCTCGAGCAGCATGTCCCAGTGCGTGCGCTGGTGCTTGACCTGCTTGGCCTCCGGCTCGGGGCCGCCCTGCAGCCTGGCGTCGAGGCCGCAACGGCACTCCCAGGTGGCGGGGACGTCGGCCTCGATGGAGAACGGGAGCTCGGTGCGGTGGCCTTCAGGGCAGACGTAGACGGTGAGCTGACGCTCACTCGGGACGACGTTCTCGTCGGACTCCATGCTCCTCGCGCCGAGGTTGGAACCGCGTAGTGCTCGATCGGCCATGTGGACCCCTCCAGGACTTCTGCCGCTGTGACACCCGTTGGTGTCATACCCTCACAGACGCTTGAACGAGCGAAACGGTTGACTTGTTCCCCGCAGACCGGCGGATTGTAAGCGCGTCTCAGATGACGGCAGGGACCGGGTTGCCGGCCTGCTCGATGCCCTCACGCATGCGCACGCGGGAGAGCAGCACGCCTCCGATGGCGAAGAAGATGATGAGCGCGATGATGGCCCACCGGTAGCTGAGGGTGGCCTGGTAGACGAGCCCGAAGATGAGGGTGCCGAACCAGCTCGTGCCGCGTTCCATGGCCTGGTAGAGGCTGAAGTACTCCGCCTCACGGCCGCGGGGGATCAGCTGGCTGTAGAGCGAGCGCGACAGTGCCTGCGTGCCGCCGAGGACGATGCCGATGAGCAGGGCGAGCGCGAGGAAGATGACGAGCGACTTCGACGGCACGAGGAAGGCGAAGACGACCACGAGGGTCCAGAGGCCGATGCCGTAGAGGACGGTGCGCCACGCGCCGATCGACGCGGCGACCCGCCCGAACAGGCGGGCGCCGAAGAAGGCGACGAACTGCACGAAGAGAAAGACGCCGAGCACGGTCGTCTCCGAGAAGCCGAGCTCCTTCGACCCGTAGATGCTCGAGCTGCCGATGACGGTTTGGATGCCGTCGTTGAAGAAGAGGTAGGCGAGCAGGAACATCTTCGTCTGCGGGTAGCGGGCGAGGTCGCGGAAGGTGCTGCGCAGCTGGGCGACGCTCCCGCGGACGACGCCGGCCGAGCGCTCGACGGGCGTCTCGACGGTGCCGGTGAGGTGGCGCAGCCCCAGATAGGGGATGAGCGTGAAGCCGGCCCACCAGAGCCCGGCCGACAGGATGCTGATGCGCGTGCTGAGCGCCCGGTCGAGGCCGAGGTCCTCGTGGAAGAAGTCGAGCGCGAAGTTGAGCGCGAGCAGGATGCCACCGCCCAGGTAGCCGAAGGCCCACCCCTTCGAGGAGACCCGGTCGCGCTCGTTCTCGTTGGCGATGCGCACGAGGATCGAGTCGTAGATGACGAGCGAGGCGCCGAGGCAGATGCCCGCCACGACGACGAGAGCCGCCCCGAGCTGCCAGTTCGTTCCCGCGACGAAGAACATGAGGCTGGCCGCTGCGGCGCCGACCCACGCGAAGGACCCGAAGAGCCTCGTGGGTCGCTGGCTGCGGTCGGCGATCGCCCCGATGAAGATGAGCACGATCGCCGAGAGGATGGTCGTGAACGTCACCGTGAAGAACCAGAGCGAGCCCGGCGCGACGGGGATGCCGAGGACCGAGAGGGTCGTGGTGCAGTCCTGCCCGTCGGCGAGCCCGGGGCACGCGGCATCCTCGGCGACGGACGTCAGGTACGGGCTCATCAGCACCGTCGCGGTGGTGGTGACGTAGGCCGAGTTGGCCCAGTCGTACCAGTACCAGGCGCGCTGCTCCCGGGTCTCCGGGCGGGCGGCGTTGACGACGGCGTGCGACATGGCGCAACCGTCCCACAACGCGTCCGCCACGGCACCGCGAGCCGCGCAAACACGCCGCGCACCCTGCCCATCCAGCGTCAGCGGACGGCATACGTCCACTCAGCGGACGCTCGGCGAGGCGTCAGGACTTGGCAACCCGTGGCCAAGGGATCGCAAGGTGCATTGCCCGGGAAGTGGGGGCTGGACAGGGTTTCGCTCGCTCGACCTCCCCACACCCCTTCATCCCCAAGGAGATCCATGCGCAAGCGCACCCTGCTCACCCCGCTGGTGCTCGCTGCGGTCACGACGGCCGGCCTCACCATCGCCCCACCCGCGGCCCTGGCGGCGGGGCCGGACATCTCGGTGGCCAACACCAAGGCCCACCTCGACCAGCTCCAGTCGATCGCGAACGCCAACGGCGGCAACCGGAGCACGGGCAGGCCCGGCTACAAGGCCTCGGTCGACTGGGTGAAGGCGAAGCTCGACGCGGCCGGCTACACCACGACCGTCCAGTCGTTCAGCACGTCGTCGGGCACCTCGTACAACCTCGTCGCGGACCTGCCGGGCGGCGACACGAGCTCGGTCGTCATGTTCGGCGCCCACCTCGACTCGGTTTCGGTCGGCCCCGGCATCAACGACAACGGAAGCGGCAGCGCCGGCATCCTGGAGACGGCCCTGACGTACGCCGCCAGCGGGCAGACGCCGCGCAACCACGTGCGCTTCGGGTTCTGGGGCGCCGAGGAGCTCGGCCTGCTCGGCTCGAAGTACTACGTCAACAACCTGACCACGGCGCAGCGCTCGGCGATCAAGAGCTACCAGAACTTCGACATGATCGCCTCGCCCAACGTCGGCTACTTCGTCTACGACGACAACACGGCGGGCAACGGCATCCGCGACGACTTCACGAAGTACTACGACGGCAAGGGGATCCCCTGGGAGTACATCGACGTCCAGGGCCGCAGCGACCACGCCGCGTTCCGGTCGCTCGGTCTGCCCACCGGAGGCATCTTCAGCGGCGCCGAGACGACGAAGACGAGCGCACAGGCGAGCAAGTGGGGCGGCACGGCCGGCCAGGCCTTCGACGCGTGCTACCACCGGTCCTGCGACACGAACACGAACCTCGACCTCAAGGCCCTGGACGTCAACGTCGATGCCATCGGCGCCATGGTGTGGGCGTATGCCGCCAAGGACTACGGCACGACGCCGCCGCCGGCGGGTGGGAACCTCCTCGCCAACCCCGGCTTCGAGTCGGGAGCCGTCTCGTGGACCGGGACGTCCGGACCGATCACCAGCTCGACGTCGCGGCCCGCGCACAGCGGCACGTGGAAGATGTGGCTCGGCGGCAACGGGAGCACGGCGTCCGAGAACGAGCAGCAGACCGTGACCATCCCGTCGACGGCGGCCACGGCGCAGCTGTCGTTCTGGGGACGCTTCGACACCGCCGAGGTGGGAAGCACCGTCTACGACACCCTCAAGGTCCAGGTCGTGAGGAACGGCGTCACCACGACGCTGGCGACCTACAGCAACGTCGGGGCATCGGCGACGTGGGTGCAGCGGTCGTTCGACCTCAGCGCGTACCGGGGGAGCAGCGTGACGGTGAAGTTCGTGGCGACCGAGGACTCGTCGGCCCAGACGTCCTTCGTCATCGACGACACGGCCCTGACGACGAGCTGAGACGTCGTGGCCCCGGGGGAGGGGTTTGTCGCGCGGGTCGGGCTGTGTGCCCGACCCGCGCGGCGACGGCGAGGACGTGCTCCTTTCAACGGTCTCGTTTTAGCACTAAAGTGTTAGGTGTGAGCGAGTTCGCGGAGGAGCGGGTGGGTGAGATCGTCGCGGCCTGGGCGCGGGAACGGCCTGACGTCGACGTCTCGTCGATCGCCGTGCTGACACCCCTCTGGCGGCTGGCCGCACGGGCGACCGAGAACCGCGTCAGGGTGCTGGCCGAGCACGGCATCGAGCAGAGCCATGTGGACGTCCTCGGGACCCTGAGACGTGCCGGCGCGCCGTTCCGGCTGACGGCCGGCGAGCTGACCCGGCGGTGCCGGGTCACCGCTGGAGCCACGACGCAGCGCGTCCAGGCCATGGAGCGTCTCGGTCTCGTCGAGCGCGTGCGCGAGGAGCCGGACCGGCGGACCGTCCACGTGCAGCTGACCGCGGAGGGGGTCGCCGCGGTCGACCGCATCCTGGGAGACGTCATGGCCGGTGACGAGCTGATGCTGTCGGGGCTGACGTCCGCCGAGCGCGCCACGCTGGAGACGGCGCTGGGCGGCTGGCTCGAGAGGCTGGAGCCGTGACGCGAGCAGATGGCGGGCCCAGTTCGGGGACCAGTGCGGGGGACTAGGACGAAGGTCTGATGGTGGGGAGCCCTCGGGACAGGCAAGGCTGAGCCCCGTGGAACAGGTGTTCAACCCGACCCATCCGGAGCGAACGGTGGCGCGACGCCGCGTCGACGGGCGCGACGTGGTGGTCAAGCGCTACGCCCGAGGTGGGGCGGACGAGGTGCGAGCGGCCATGGAGGCCCTCTGGGCGTCGCCGTTCGGCGCCTCGAGGCCGTCACCGGCCATGCCGGGGCCCGTCGGGCGGCCCGTTGCAGAGGCGTCGCGCGACGAGCTCTGGATGTCGTTCGTCGCCGGCCGCCAGATGGCGACGCGCACCAACCTGGGCGACACGCTGTCGCGACTGGACGACGTCGCGCGGCTGCTGGCCGACCTCAACCGCAGCGGCGTCGTCGTGCCACGCCGCCGGACCGCCGCCAGGTTGCTGCTGTCGCTGCGTCGTAAGCGAGACGCCGTCGGCGGCCGGCTCGCGGCGCACGTCGAGTCGGTCGTGGCGCGTCTCGAGCTGTCGATGCCGCAGGACGATCCGCTGGTCGTCAACCACGGCGACTTCTCTCCGCGCAACCTCATCGTCAGCGGGCACGGTCTGGTGCTCATCGACTTCGACCGGCTCCAGATGGCCGACCCGGTCCACGACGTGGCGTACTTCGGCGCCTGGCTGTGGGCCACGGACCGGGTGCTGGGCCGCGACGGCAGCTGGAGGCCCGGAGACGAGCTGGCACGAGAGCACGCAGCCGAGCTGGACGAGCTGGGCGGGCTGGACGAGCTGGAGGCTGGCCGCGACGACGACGAGCGCCGTCATGCGCTGGCCTTCCACCGCAGCGTGGGTCTCGTGCGCATCGCGACGAGCTGGACGTGGATGCGTGACCATCCTGATGTCGCTGCCGGTGTTCTCGACGAGGCGCAGCGGCTCGCATCCGCGCTGCCAGCCCTGCATCCACGCGCGAGCGCATAACGCCGATAATCGACATTATGTCACTTCGACGCACGAGAGGGCTCCCCCCGGCGGTCTACCCGTGGCCGTAGAGTCCCGCCGCGAGCCGTAGCCTTGCCCGGTGCAGTGCGACTACTTCGACGCGGGGCGCTGCCGCTCGTGCGCCCTGATGGGCGTGCCGTATGCCGTGCAGCTCGCCGACAAGCACGAGCGCTGCCGACAGGCGCTGTCACCGGTCGCCCCCGATGTCACCTGGCTCGAACCGTTCGCCAGCCGCGAGTCCGCGTTCCGCAACAAGGCCAAGCTCGTCGTCGGCGGCCGTCCCGGCGCCGTCACCCTCGGGATCCTGGACCCGAAGTCGCGCGGCGTCGACCTGCGGGCCTGCGGGCTGCACGAGGGTCCGCTCCAGCGCCTGATCCCCCGGCTCGCCGACGTCGTCGACGAGATCGGTCTCGAGCCCTACGACGTCGCGGCCCGGCGCGGCGAGCTCAAGCACCTCATCCTGACCCTCTCCCCCACCGGTGAGGTGATGCTGCGCTTCGTGCTGCGCTCGAAGAAGCACCTGGCGCTGCTCGAGTCGCGCCTCCCGCGGATGCTCGAACACCTGTCCGAAGTGCGTGTCGTCTCGGTGAACCTCCAGCCCGAGCACAAGGCCGTCCTCGAGGGCGAGACGGAGCTCGTCCTCACCGAGCAGGGCCTGCTCGAGATGCCCGTCAACGACGTCACCCTCAACCTACGACCCAACAGCTTCTTCCAGACCAACACCGCCGTCGCCGCAGGCCTCTACCGCCAGGCCAGGGACTGGGCCGACGAGGTGCGTCCGGCTGCCGTGCTCGACCTCTACTGCGGCGTGGGCGGCTTCGCCCTCCACTGCGCCACCGACCGCGGCGGCGCTCCTCGCCGCGTGCTCGGCGTCGAGGTGTCCCCCGAGGCGGTGCGCAGCGCGGAGCTGAGCGCCGAGCGTCTGCGCGCGAGCTCGCCCGGCGCCGTCGGCGTGCAGTTCCGGGCCGGCGATGCGACGGACGTGTCGGCCCTCGACCCGGCCGAGCTGGGAGGCACCACCTCGATGGTGGTCGTCAACCCGCCCCGTCGCGGCATCGGGCCCGAGCTGGCCGACTGGATCGAGCGATCGGGCGCCGACCACGTGACCTACTCCAGCTGCAACGTCGACAGCCTGGCGCGCGACCTCGCACGGCTGCCCTCCTACGTCGCCCGCCGGGCTCGACTCTTCGACATGTTCCCACAGACCTCGCACCACGAGGTGATCATGCTTCTCGAACGCGAAACCATTTCTGTCACAAGCCTGCTCGCCGATGGAGGCCGACCCTGATGAGCCACACCGCCACCGCCGACAGCACGTCGCCGTGGACGGCCCCCGAGGTCGAGCGCCCCGGCGGTTCGCTCGTGGCCGTCGAGACCCGGATGCTGCCGGAGATGCTCGCCTGGCACCGCGCAACGCTGCTGTCCAAGTGTGCGGGACTGACCGCCGAGCAGCTCGCCGAGCGCACGATCGGGCCGTCGAACCTCAGCCTGCTCGGGCTGCTGCGCCACCTGCGCAAGGTCGAGCGGATCTGGCTGCGGCAGAGGGTCGCCGACGAGGACGTCCCCGCCCTGCACGGCTTCGGCACCGGGGCCGATCTCGACTTCGACGACATCGACCCCGCGACCGCCCGCGCGGACTACGAGGCGCTGCTGACCGAGTGGGCGGCGGCAGACGAGGCGGTCGCCGGTCGTGGACTCGACGAGGTCTTCGAGGCGAGTGGTGAGCCCTTCTCGCTCCGGTTCGTCTACCTGCACCTCATCGGCGAGTACGCCCGTCACAACGGCCACGCCGACCTCGTGCGGGAGTCTCTCGATGGGGTCACCGGTGCCTGACGAGGCGCGACACGACCTCGAGCGGCTCGCCCGGATCCAACGACGGTTCTCCGAGTTCGGCTCCGAGTACGCGGCGCTGCCCCTCTACGCGACGATCTGCCGGCACCTCACCGAGGACGAGGACCTCGCGTCGCTGCTCCTGGCCGCGCGACCCGGACAGGCGCGACCCGTGCTGTGGCTGGCGGCCCTGCACGACCTCGTGCTCCGCCTACCGGAGACCCCGGCAGCCAAGTGGTACCCGAGCGTCGCGGGAGCCGGGCGCACACCGAGCGGCGACCCGTGGCCCGACGTGCGGCGTACGGTCCTCGACCACCGCGACGAGCTGGTCGAGAAGATCTCCACGCACGGGACGCAGACCAACGAGGTGAACCGGGCGGTGTACCTCACCCTCGGCCTCGCGGCGGCGTCTCGAGACGTTCCTGACCGCCCGCTGGCACTCGTCGAGCTCGGGGCGAGCGCCGGACTGCTGCTTGCGGTCGACCGCTATGCCGTGCGACTGGACTCACCGGACTCACCGGACGCGCCGTCGGCGCCTCCGGTCGTACTGGGCGAGCCCGGCTCGACCGTCCGCTGTGCGGGCCAGGACCGGTCCGGGGTCGCCTCGCCCGGCAGGGCTGAGGCGCTCGAGCTGCCTTCGGTGCTGGGGCGAGCGGGCGTCGACCTCGATCCCGTTGACCTTGCCGACGACGACGCCGTCCGCTGGCTCGAGGCCTGCCTCTGGCCGGAGGTGCCCGGCAGGGTCGAGCGCTTCCGAGCCGCGCGCGACCTGCTGCGTGACCAGCAGCCGACGGTGCTGCGGGCAGACATGGTCGACGGCCTGAGCAGAGCCGTCGAGGTCGCCCGCAGCCAGGCCGGCGAGGGGGCCCACGTCGTGGTCTTCAGCTCGTGGGCGCTCACCTATCTGGAGCGCTCGCGGCGCACCGACCTCGAGGCCGAGGTGCGTGCGCTCGCCCGCGACTGCGCGCTGCTGTCGTGGCTCACCGCTGAGCCCCCGTCGTGCGCTCCGGGCATCGAACCCCCGGCCGACGTGGACGAGGGCGGCACCGTCGTCGGGCTGCGCCGCTGGCGCGACGGGCACGAGCGAGCACCGGTGTCGCTCGGCACCTGCCACCCGCACGGCGCGTGGGTGGATCTCAGGTTCCGCGGGCTCGACGGACAAACATCATAATGTCGATTACCGGCGAATTCTATTGCGGCACAACGTTATTCGCCAGTCCAGCGGAGGTGGCGCGCCGCTCCCCCATCGGCATGACCACCGTCATCGGGCGCGCCGGCCCAGCCCGGCGGCATGCGCGTCGAGGGCTCTCAGGGCGGCCGGCGCGCGGTAGACGCGGTTGCGTCGGTGGCCCGTGGACTCGAGCAGGATGCCGTCGTCGACGAGCCGCTGGAGGGCCGACTGGGCGGTGGGGGCGGAGACCTCCAGCTCGCGCATGACGACCCGCGCGGTGACGACGGGCTGCCGCAGAAGGAGGTCGAGCATCGACCAGGACGCCGATCCCGCTCTGGCAGTGAGGCGTTCGGCCCAATCCGCACGGACCTCGCGCAGCGTCGCGACGAGCCGCTCGCCGATGTGGGTGCCGTTGCGCGCGGCTTCGGCCACGCAGCGCAGGATCGGCTCGGCGTCACCTCGGCGGTACGTCATGAGCGCGTCGACGTAGTCCTCGCGAATGGCGAGCAGACCCGCCGATATCGGCACGGTGACCCGGCGGATGACGCCGGTGTGGAGCAGCACCGAGTGCAGCAGTGCGCGCCCGGTGCGCCCGTTGCCGTCGGTGAAGGGGTGGATCGTCTCGAACTGCGCGTGGGCCAGTGCGGCATGGGCCACGGGCGGCAGGTCGTCGCGGTCCATGAACGCGACGAGGTCGGCCATCAGGGCGGGCACGTCGTCGGCCACCGGTGGCACGTAGTGCGCGTCCCCGGGGTGCAGCGCCGAGCCGCCGACCCAGACCTGCTGGTCGCGCCAGCGTCCGGCGGGGTGCTGCGTCTGCTGCGCCATGAGGGCGCGGTGCATGGCGAGCACCGCGTGCTCGTCGAGCCGCCCGGCGAGGTCGAGAGCCGCCTGCATGGTGCGCACGTTGCCGAGGATGACGGCGGCGTTGGCGCGGTTGCCCTCGCCGATCTCGGCCTCCGCGAGCGCGCGGGCCGACGACGTGAGGTTCTCGATCTGCGAGCTGGCGGCGCTCTCGGAGCGGAGCAGCACCGAGGCGAAGGGTGCGATCTCGCCCGCTCCCCCGGCGTCGAAGGCCGCGAGCAGGCGGGTGGCCTCGTCGAGGTCGGCTGCGAGGTCTCCGTCGAGCACCAGTCGGGCCGCGGCGATGGGTGGCACGACCGCCGCCGCGTAGCTGCGGGGGGCGGCTCGCTGGGCGCGGCGGGACAGCTCGAGCAGCCCTTCGACTGGACGCCACGAGACCGTTCGCGACTCGAGCGCCGGCCAGGTCAGCACCATGCGTTGTCCACCTCCTTGGTAAAGGTTATCGCACAACCTTTACCAAGGAGTCGCGGCGGCTCAGGCCCGCGACACCTCGACCGGTGCCTCGACGACCCACCAGGCGGCATACGGGCTCAGTGACGCCTGCCCGGCCGCGTCGCCGAAGACCGGGTGCCCGCCCAGCGCGTCGTGCGGGTGCACGATGCCGGCGTCCGCGAAGAGCCGCACCGGGACCGTCTGCCAGTGCCCCGTCACGTTGTAGACGCAGACCATGGAGCCGCTCGGGTGCGTGCGCACGACGGCCAGCACGCCGTCACTCGTCTCGAGGACCACCCGGGTCTGCGCCGAGGCGTGCAGCTGCGGAAGGCTGCGGCGCACCGTCGCGAGGTGTCGCAGTCCCTGGAACACCTTGCCCGCCGTCGTCGCCAGGTCGCCCCGGTGCGACGCGAGTGCCCAGTCGATGCGCTCCCGGTGCGCCCAGCGGTTGTCGTCCTCGTGGCCGGGCTCGTCGGCCCAGTGGGGGTCGTTCGGCATGCCCAGCTCGTCACCGCTCCACACCACCGGTATGCCGCCCCAGCCGGCCACGACGGCGTGGGCCAGGAAGAGGCGTGCCAGGCCCTGGCCGACCCCGCCGGCGTCGCCGCGACGCTCCGCGTCGGACAGTCCCGTGAGCGCCGCGGCCGTGCCACTGATGCGTTTGTCGCCCGTCGCCGGGTTGTGCTGGAAGACGAGCCCGTGCGCCCACGACCCCGGCTGGTCACCGGCGTACCAGTCGGAGAGGAAGCGGCGATGGGCGTAGCCGTCGAGGCCCGCAGCCGCCGCGTCGGCGTCGTCGATGGCCCACCCGATGTCGTCGTGGCAGCGCACGTAGCAGATCCACGTACCACTGGGTGGCGTCGGCGGCAGGGCCGTCAGGGCCTGCTTGGTCAGTCCGGTGCTGCCCGTCGCCAGCATCGACCACACCTGGACCATGAGGCTGTTGTGGTAGGCGATGTCGCTCACCCGGCCGGCGTGCTCGCCCTGTCCGAGGTACTGCACGAGGTCGCGGGGCCCGACGATGGCCTCTGCCTTGAACGCGAGGGCCGGGCAGGCGATGCGCGCCACGGTGCGCAGGGCCTGCGTGACCGCGTGCACCTCCGGTTGGTTCTGGCAGTTCGTGCCGAGGCGCTTCCAGGTGAAGGCGATCGCGTCGAGCCGAAGCACCTCGACACCGAGGTTCGCGAGGTAGAGCACGATGTCGGCGTACTCGACGAGCACGTCGGGGTTGGCCCAGTTGACGTCCCACTGCCACTCGTTGAAGGTCGTCCAGACCCAGCCGTCCAGCTCGTCGTCCCACGTGAAGTTGCCGGGGGCGAAGTCGGGGAACACCTCGGGCAGCGTGCGCTCGTAGGCGTCGGGCATGACCCGGTCGGGATAGACGTGGAAGTAGTCGCGGTAGTGCGACTCCCCCGCCCGGGCGCGCCGCGCCCACTCGTGCTCGCGCGCCACGTGGTTGAGGACGAGGTCGAGAACGAGGGAGATCCCGTCGGCCCGCAGCGTGGTCGCGAGGTCGCGCAGGTCGTCGACATCGCCGAGGTCGGGACGCACGGTGCGGTAGTCCTGCACCGCGTAGCCGCCGTCGTTGTCGCCGTCGCGGGGCAGCAGCAGCGGCATGAGGTGCAGGTAGGTGACCCCGAGGTCGCGCAGGTGGTCGAGCCGGCCGCCGAGCCCCTTCAGGTCCTCGCCGAAACGCTCTGTGTAGCAGGCGTACCCGAACATCCCGGGCTGCTGCAGCCAGTCCGGGCGCAGCAGGCGTCGCTGGTCGAGGCGGCGCAGCTCCGGAGGTCGCTCGGAGTAGGCCGAGACGGCGCGCCCCACGAGCCGCTGGGCGATGGCGGAGACGTCCTGCTCGGGGTAGAGCACCCGCAGCGCGGCCAGGAGGTCGTCGGACCAGCGCTCGAGCCGCAGCTCCAGCGTCTCGCGGTCCGCCTCGTCGAGACCGGTCAGCAGCGAGCCCAGGGAGTCGCCCGCCGGCGACTCGGCAGTGGGCACGTCACGGGCGCCATGGCTCATGGCCCGATTGAACAGCACCGCGCCTCGGCGCGACAGTGGGGGCGACGGCGCGGCGGCTCACTCGAAGGGGGTCGGGTCGCCCGCGCCGACGCGGGTGACGACCGGGTAACCGTCGGACCAGTCCACGACGGTCGTGGGCTCGAGGCCGCACTCCCCCGAGTCGATGACGGCGTCGATGACGTGGTCGAGGCGGTCCTTGATCTCCCAGCCCTCGGTCATCGGCTCGTCGTCGTCGGGCAGCAGCAGGGTGCTCGACAGGATGGGCTCACCCATCGCCTTGAGCAGCTCGCGCACGACCGGGTGCTCGGGGATGCGGACGCCCACGGTCTTCTTCTTCGCGTGCAGCAGGCGTCGCGGCACCTCCTTGGTCGCCGGCAGGATGAACGTGTAGGGGCCGGGGGTCGCCGCCTTGATGGCCCGGAACACCGAGTTGTCGAGGTGCACGAACTGGCCCAGCTGCGCGAAGTCCGAGCACACGAGGGTGAAGTGGTGCTTGTCGTCGAGGTGGCGGATGCGCAGGATGCGCTCCTTTCCCTCGGGGTTGTCGAGCGAGCAGCCGAGGGCGAAGCACGAGTCGGTCGGGTAGGCGATGAGGCCGCCGGTCCGAAGGATCTCGACCGCCTGACCGATCGCGCGAGGCTGGGGGTCCACCGGGTGGACGTCGAAGTACTTCGCCATGACCTCACCCTGCCATGCTGGGGCCATGACGGAGCGCACGGGTGACGGCGTGGACGACGGGACCGACGGGACCGACGACTCGGCAGCGGCCATCGAGGTGGTCGACAACCCCGGACGGAGCCGGTTCGAGCTGCTCGACGGCGAGCGGGTCATCGGCATCGCCAGCTACGCGGTGGTGCGGGGCCCGGGTGACGGCGGGCCCGCCGACGCCGATCGGGTCGTGTTCTTCCACACCGAGGTGCACCCGGAGTACGAGGGGCGTGGTCTGGCAGGTCGGCTCGCCGAGTTCGCGCTGAGCTCGACGGTCGCCTCCGGGCGCCGCATCGTGGCCCTGTGCCCCTACATCAAGGTCTACCTCCGCAGGCACCCGGAGCCGTATGCCGCCCACGTCCTCACGCCCACCGACGCGGACGTCGAGGCGGCTGACGAGGCCGCTCGCGCGGCAGCAGGGTGACGCGGCCGCACGTCGTCGTCGTGGGTGGCGGGATCGTCGGGTCGGCGGTGGCCCGCCGCCTCACGCTGTCCGACCCGCGCCCCGACGTGACCGTCGTCGAGAAGGAGTCGGCGCCCGCACGGCACCAGACGTCCCGCAACAGCGGCGTGGTGCACGCCGGCATCTACTACGCGCCCGGCTCGGCCAAGGCCACTCTCTCCAGAGAGGGGGTCCGGCGGCTCCGGGCCTACTGCCGCGAACGCGGGCTGCCCTACGAGGAGGTCGGCAAGGTCGTCGTCGCCCTCGATCCGGTGGAGGTCGAGCGATTGCGCGGCATCGAGGCCCGGGCCAGGGCGAACGGCGTCCCCGGCCTGCGCTGGCTTGGACCGGACGCCCTGCGCGAGGTGGAGCCGCACACCGTGGGTCTGGCGGCGCTGCACTCCCCCACGACCGCGATCACCGATTTCTCCCGTGTCGCCGCGGCGATGCTCGAGGACGCCAGCGACCGCGGGGCGCAGGTCCTGACCGGCTTCGAGGTGACCGGGCTCGACCAGGACGGTGGTCAGGACGGGCAGGTCGAGGTGCGCGCGGCGGACGGGCGCCGGCTGCGTGCCGACCGGGTCGTCGTCGCGGGAGGGCTGCACGCCGACCGGCTCGCCGTCCTCGCCGGCGACGGGCCGAGCCCCGCGATCGTGCCCTTCCGTGGCGAGTACCACCGGCTCGCCCCGTCTGCGACGCACCTCGTGCGGGGCCTGGTCTATCCCGTTCCCGACCCGCGCTACCCCTTCCTCGGGGTCCACCTGACCCGCACGGTCGGCGGCGACGTGCTGCTCGGACCGAACGCGGTGCTCGCCACGGCACGGGAGGGCTACCGCCGTCGCGACGTGGACCTCGAGGTCGTGCGAGCGCTCGCGACCTCGAGCGGCTTCAGGCGGTTCGCGCGGGCCAACCTGGCGACCGGGCTGCACGAGGTCGTGGGATCGGTCAGCAGGCATGCGTTCGTGGCCCGGGCGCGGCGCTACGTGCCCGGCATCACCGACGCCGACGTCGTGTCCGCCGGCGCCGGGGTGCGGGCGCAGGCCATGGACCCCGACGGCTCCCTCGTGGAGGACTTCCGGTTCAGCAGGATCGGCGGGGTGCTGTGCATCCGCAACGCCCCGTCGCCCGCCGCGACGGCGTCGCTGGCCATCGCCGACCTGGTCGTGGACCGCCTGGACCTCGCCTGAGCCTCACTGGTGGACCGTGGGGTGTGACAAGGGCAGAGTTCTTGTCGCACTACCGGTGTCGTCGAGTCACTGCCGGGCTGAGCGAGCCGCCCTGCTTTCGGGGACGGCCTGACTGAGAGTCGC
>NZ_JBTJJV010000005.1:0-321206 GCF_054456855.1 Terrabacter sp. AAH1
CCGGATGAACCTCGTCCCCGCCACCGAACCCGAGATCGGAGCTGATGACCTGCCCGCCCTGACCGCCTAACCCATCACCACGGATCACACGCAGCGCTACACCACCACCCGGGACTTGACCTCTGTGGGGCAGCAGGGGCTTGAACCCTGGACCGACGGATTATGAGTCCGCTGCTCTGACCGGCTGAGCTACTGCCCCGCGACCTGGGCGGGCCGGCCACGGCCCGATCGGGTCGCACGGAGTCTAACCATGGCGCGAACCACCACGCGGCCGGCCTTCGGCGGCACCGCCGGCCGGCGTCGAGGCGACACCCTCTAGGCTCGCGCACGACCCCTGAACCCGAGCTCCCAGGACGAACGCATGAGTGACGGCATCCGCGTGGCTGCGGTCGACGACGTCGAACCCGGCGAGGCCCTCGTGCTCGACACCGACGTCACGGCGACGGACGAGCCGATCTCGCTCTTCCGCGATGACGACGGCACCTACTACGCGCTCGACGACACGTGCTCGCACGAGGACGCCTCGCTCGCCGACGGGTGGATCGAGGCCGGCGAGGTCGAGTGCCCGCTCCACGCGACGCGGTTCTGCCTCGCCGACGGGCAGCCGATGTGCCTGCCCGCGACCAAGCCGGTGCGCACCCACCGGGTGGAGATCAGGGGCGATGACGTCTACCTCTTCCCTGGGGTGCCACGAGCCTCCTGACCGGACATTTCGGTCAGCGCAACTGCTGGTGCACGTGTGCCCCATGGTGCACAATGGGCGAGTGCTCGAGAGAGCACGCTCGTTCGGCACCACGAGAGACCATTCGGGCTCGAAGTAGCAGGCGTTGGGGAAGACGTCCCTGCAACTTCAGGAGGATCGGATGCCTGTCGCGATGCCGCGCACCACGACACGTGGGGTTCTGTTCGTGCACGGAGCCCCTGCCGCGCTGTGCCCGCACATCACCTGGGCGATCGAAGCCGTCCTCGACCAGCGGGTGACGCTCGACTGGATCCCGCAGCCGGCCGCGCCCCGGCTCGTGCGCACCGAGCTCTCGTGGACCGGCGCCCCCGGCACCGGCGCCGAGCTGGCCAGCGCCCTCCGCGGCTGGGACGGGCTGCGCTACGAGGTGACCGAGGACCCGTCGCAAGGGTGCGACGGCGCCCGCTGGTCCTACACGCCGCGGCTCGGCATCCACCACGCCATGACCTCTGCCTCGGGCGACGCCGTGGTGTCGGAGGAGCGCCTGCGTGAGGCCGTGCTGCGGGCGTGCGGGGACGTGGAGGAGCTCCAGGACGAGATCGACCTGCTCCTCGGCATCCCGTGGGACGAGGAGCTCGAGCCCTTCCGCTACGCGGGCGACGGCGCGCCCGTCCGGTGGCTGCACAAGGTCGGCTGAGTTGGCCGGCACCCACTGAGCCGTGTCCTCCAGCGCGGCTCCGGAGGTGGCGAGGGCCCGGGCGGTTCGTGCTCCCGGGCCCTCGTCGCGTCCCGGGTGCCGGTACGCGGGTCGAGCCCGCCACGACCGCTTCACCGAAAACCGGTGGTCACCGACGACGTCCGCCTGTCATCATCAACCCGGCCGCGCACCCGTCGCTGCGCGAGACCCACGACCACCGATCACGACGAACCACGGAGACACCGAGATGGCAACGGGAACCAGCACCGACGCGAAGCGCAGCCTGCGCCTCGCCGATGCGACCTACCCGTTCCCGGGTGAGTGCCGCAACCGGCACCCGCGGGCCGTCCGACGGCATCCCCACTGCGACCTCGCCGACGTGCATCGAGCCTGACGTGCTCCTGCCGACCGAGCCGCCCACCGGGATGACCCCGGTCGGCGGCTCTTTTCGTTGCATCCCATGCGAACCCGTCCCGACGAGACGAGAGAGGAGTGGTCGGTCATGACGCAGGTCGAGGTGTGGAACGCCGACGAGACGCTCCTGCACCGCGTCTCGGTGCGGCACGCCGTCGGCATGATCTGGCGCGGCGTCGCGACGCCGGTGGAGGTCCATCAGACGGCGCGCTTCGGCCCCTACCAGGTGCCCCTCGTCGTCCGGCTCGTGCGCTACGTCGAGCAGAAGTGGCTCTACTCGCGCACCCGGGCGACCTACTCGCGCGAGGGAGTGCTGCTCCGCGACCGCGGGCAGTGCGCCTACTGCGGCCGGTTCACCGCCACCACGATGGACCACGTCCGACCGCGGTCGCGCGGTGGCGCGACCTCGTGGGCCAACGCCGTCGCCGCCTGCGAGTCGTGCAACGCCCGCAAGGGCGACCGCACACCCGAGGAGGCCGGTATGCCGCTGCGCTGGGACCCGTACGTCCCGACGAGGGTGCAGCTGCACTTCGCCCGCGAGGCCACCACCTTCACCGCCCGAGATCCCGTTCCCGTCACGTAGCCCCGGAAGGAGCCCCCGATGACCAGGCACCGCACCATTCGCACCCAGTCCCTCGGTCAGGTCGGGCTCCGACCGACAGCTGCGGCCGCGAACGGCCTTGAGCCGTGGATCTTCCGCGCTGCGACCGAGCACCCGTTCGAGCCCGGCGACGCCGTGCCGCACTGCGCCTCCGCCGATCCTGAGCTGTTCTGGCCGGCGACCGAGGCCGACGTCGCGGCGGCGCAGGCGGTCTGCGGCGGGTGCCCGCTCGCGGAGGCGTGCCTGGCTGTCGGGCGCGAGCGGCTCGAGTGGGGCGTCTGGGGCGGGCAGCTGCTCGCCAAGGGGCGCCCCACGACGGAGCTGCCGGGCAACGTGCGCCCCGAAGCGCACCGGGCCCGCACGGCCTGAGCCCGTGTGCCGGGTGGCGCGGTCCCAGCGGCGCGCACCACCCGGCATACGGCAGAGCCACCCTTCGACCTCCGAGCCCGGGTCGAACCTTGCACCGGCTCCTCCGTCGTGCGCGGTGTCGGCAACACGGAGACGAGCAAGTGCCCACTCGACCGGAGGGTCGAGTGGGCACTTTCCCACCGGGCTCGTCAGATGCTGCGGATCGCGAGGGCGACGTTGTGGCCGCCGAAGCCGAACGAGTTGTTCAGGGCCGCGATGTCGCCGTCGGGCAGCTTCTGGGCCTCGCCCGTGACGACGTTGAGTGGGATCTCGGGGTCCTGCTCGTCGAGGTTGATCGTGGCCGGCACGAGCCGGTTGTAGATCGACTGGATCGTGATGACGGCCTCGAGCGCGCCTGCGGCACCGAGCAGGTGGCCGGTCATCGACTTCGTCGCCGTCACCGAGAGGTTCTCGGTGTGGTCGCCGAAGGCCCGCTTGATCGCGTTGTACTCGGCGACGTCACCGACGGGCGTCGAGGTGGCGTGCGCGTTGATGTGGATGATGTCGGAGAGCGACAGGTCGGCCCTCTCGACGGCGTACGTCATCGCCCGGGCGGCGCCTGACCCGTTGGGCTCCGGAGCCGTGATGTGGTGGGCGTCGGCCGACATGCCGACGCTGGCGAGCTCGGCGTAGATGCGGGCTCCGCGGGCGCGGGCGTGCTCCTCGGACTCGAGCACGATGACGGCGGCGCCCTCACCGAGCACGAAGCCGTCGCGGCCGGTGTCGTAGGGCCGCGAGGCCTTCTCGGGCTCGTCGTTGCGCGTCGACAGGGCCTGCATCGCAGCGAACCCCGCGATCGGCAGGGCGTGCACGGCAGCCTCGGTGCCACCCGCGACGACGACGTCGGCGCGGCCGGTGCGGATCATGTCGATGGCGTAGCCCATGCTCTCGGCGCCGGAGGCACACGCGCTCACCGTGGTGTGGGCGCCGGCGCGGGCGCCGAGGTCGAGCGAGACGGCAGCGGCCGGGCCGTTGGGCATGAGCATCGGCACCGCGAGCGGGTAGACGCGGCGGGGGCCCTTCTCGCGCAGGTTGTCCCACTGGTCGAGGAGGGTCCACACGCCGCCGATGCCGGAGCCGATCGCGGCGCCCAGGCGCTCGGGGTCGACCTCCGGCTTGCCGGCGTCGGCCCACGCCTCGCGCGCGGCGATGAGGGCGTACTGGCTCGACGGGTCGAGGCGCCGGGTCTCGACCTTGGCGAGCACCTCCTCGGGCTTCGTGGCGATGGTCGCCGCGAACGTAACCGGGAGCTCGTACTTGGAGACCCAGTCGAAGTCCATCGGGCGGGCGCCGGAGCGGCCGGCGAGCAGGGCCTCCCAGGTCTCTGCGGCAGTGCCGCCCAGGGGCGTGGTGGCGCCGAGTCCGGTGACCACGACGCGTCGGTCGCGATTGGACGTCATGGTGACGTGCTCCTCTGAGTCGGGGGGTCGTGCTACGTGCTGGCTGAGGGGTGGTGCTGGGGTTGGCTTCCGTATGCCGGCCGGCGGGGCGCTGCCCGCGACGCCGGACGGCATACGGAAGCCGTCTGATCAGATGATCAGGACTGCGCGCCGTTGATGTAGGTGACGGCGTCGCGGACGGTCTTGAGGTTCTTGACCTCGCTGTCGGGGATGCGGACGCCGAACTTCTCCTCGGCGTTGACGACGATCGTCATCATCGAGAGGGAGTCGATGTCGAGGTCCTCGGTGAAGGACTTGTCCATCTCGACGGACGCGGTGTCGAGGCCGGTCTCCTCGTTGACGATCTCTGCAAGACCCTCGAGGATCTCCTGCTCGGACTGAGCCATCTGTCTGCTCCTTGGTTGGTTGTCGGTGGTGCCTTCGTCTGTCATCCGTGACGGATGTCGTGCGTGGCCCGAATGACCCGTCGGGACCTGCGGGAGTGGGTGGATGCCCGTGTCGGCTCAGGGCAGCACGACGACCTGGGCGGCGTAGACGAGCCCGGCGCCGAAGCCGATCTGCAGCGCGAGGCCGCCGCTCGGGATCTCCTTCTCGGCGAGCATGCGCGTCGTGGCGATCGGGATGGAGGCGGCCGACGTGTTGGCGGTCGTGACGATGTCGCGGGCCACGGGGATGTCGGCCGGCAGCTTGAGCTGCTTGACCATCGCGTCGATGATGCGGATGTTCGCCTGGTGCGGGATGAAGGCGTCGAGGTCGTCGGCCTTGATGCCGGCCTTGTCGATGGCCTGCTGCGCGACCGGGGCCATGCCCCAGACGGCCCAGCGGAAGACCGTCTGCCCGGCCATGCCGATGGCGGGCCAGACGTTCTTGTCGGCCTGGGCGGCCTGCCAGGACTCGCGCACGTCGGTCCACGCCTGCTTCTGCGTGATCGCGTCGCGCTGCGTGCCGTCCGAGCCCCAGACGGTCGGGCCGATGCCGGGGGTGTCGCTGGGACCGACGACGCAGGCGCCGGCGCCGTCGCCGAAGATGAAGGCGCTGCCACGGTCGTAGGGGTCGGTGAAGTCGCTCAGCTTCTCGACACCGACGACGAGCACGTAGTCGGCGGAGCCGCCCTTGACCATGTCGCTCGCCATCGCGACGCCGTAGCAGTAGCCGGCGCAGGCCGCCGAGATGTCGAGCGCGGGGGCGGTGGAGCCGAGGCGCGACGCGAGCTCGGGCGCGGCGGCGGGGGTCTGGTAGGGGTGCGTCACGGTCGCGACGAGCACGAAGCCGATCTGCTCGGGGGAGACGCCGGCGTGCTCGAGAGCCTGCCGCGCCGCGTGCTCGGACATGTCGATGACGCTCTCGTCGGGCGCCGCGAAGTGGCGGCTGATGATGCCGGAGCGCTCGCGGATCCACTCGTCGCTCGAGTCGATCTTGTCGACGATCTCGGAGTTCATGACGACACGGGCCGGGCGGTAGGCCCCGACTCCCATGATCCGCGAGTGGCGTGGGGCGCCGTTGTCGACGAGTGTGCCGGTGCCCTTGGGTTGGGGAGCGGTGCTGGGGGAGGTCACGTGAGGCCTTCTCGGGAGTGAGGGTTCAGTGGGTCGGGAGGTGGCGCCGCCCCGGTGCCGCGGCCGACGGGGTCGCCGCCGGTGCGGGCCGACACCACGAGCCTGCCCCTCATGGGGGTCGCTGCGCCAGTGGTCCGGCAGCGGCAGGTGGCCGTGGTGGGCGCGGTCATGAGCGGTGGGCCTCGACGAGGGCGCGTGCGGCCTCGAGGTCGTCAGGGGTCTTGACGGCGAGGGTCTCGACGCCGGGCATCGCCCGCTTGGCGAGCCCGACGAGGGTGCCGGCCGGGGCGAGCTCGAGCAGGCCGGTGACGCCGAGCGCGAGCATCGTCTCCATGCAGCGGTCCCAGCGCACCGGGTTGCTCACCTGGCGGACGAGGCGGTCGACGGTGTCGGGGCCGTCGGCGACCGTGGCCCCGTCGGCGTTGGACAGCAGGCGCAGCGCGGGAGCCGACGGGGTGATGTCTGCCGCGGCCCCGGCGAGGGCCTCGACGGCCGGTGCCATGTGGTGGGTGTGGAAGGCTCCCGCGACCTGGAGCGGGATGACACGGGCCTTGGCGGGCGGGGCGCCGCGCAGTGCCTCGATCTGCTCGAGCGTGCCTGCGGCGACCACCTGAACGGCGCCGTTGATGTTCGCGGGCGTCAGGCCGTGCGTCTTGAGCGTGGCGAGCACCTCGTCGGGGTCGCCGCCGAGGACGGCCGCCATTCCGGTGGGCGTGACGGCGCTGGCCTCGGCCATGGCGCGGCCGCGCGTGGCGACGAGCGAGAGCGCCTGCTCGTCGGTGACGACACCGGCGAGGGCGGTGGCGGTCAGCTCGCCCACCGAGTGACCGGCAAGGACGGCGCCGGTGGACGTCAGGTCGTCACGCGACGGGAAGAGGGCGCCCGCCGTCACCAGGCCGGCAGCCACGATGAGCGGCTGCGCGACCGCGGTGTCCTTGATCGTGTCGGCATCGGACTCGGTCCCGTGGGTGACGAGGTCGAGGCCAGCGGCCCGACCGAGCGCGGTGAGCCGGTCGCGCACGCCGTCGAGCTCGAGCCACGGGGTGAGGAAGCCGGGGGTCTGGGAGCCCTGTCCTGGGCAGACGATCGCTAGCACGTGTCCAACCTTTCCCGGTTACCGGTGAGGACCTCGCCACCGAATGTCACGAAGTCGATGGAGATAGTTTGGAGGATTCCTCCAAGTCGGCTGTGACGGACGGCATATGCGAGGGGGTGCTCGCGAGGGGCGTCACCGGCGGCGCGCCCGACAGGCGCCCCAGCGCGAGGGCGATGCGCACCGCCCACGCCTCTCGTGGAGTGGTGAGGTCGTAGCCGATGACGTCGGAGATGCGACCGAGGCGGTAGCGCACCGTGTTGGGGTGGACGAACAGCGCGCGAGCGGTCGCCTCGAGCGAGCCGCCCGTCTCGAGGTAGGCCGTTGCCGTCTGCAGCAGCGGGGCGTGGCCCTTGGCACCGAGCGGCCGGTGGATGCGGTCGACGAGCACGCGCCGCGCCGGTGGGTCGCCGGCGAGGGCTCGCTCCGGCAGCAGCGCGTCGGCGTCGAGGATGCGCGGGGCGTCGGGCCAGGCGGCGGCCGCCGACAGCCCGCTCAGGGCCGCTCGGGCCGAGCGGCCTGCCGCGAAGAGGTGCGGCACCGTGGGGCCGAGCACGATCGGACCGGGGCCGAAGCAGTCGACGACCTGCTCCACGACGCGCGAGGCCTCGCGCGTGCCGCCCAGGATCGCGATGAGCCGGGAGCGCTGCACGATGGCGAGGGCCTCCACGCCGTGCTGGCGCACCGACCGGCGCAAGTCGTCGACGGCGGGCACTGCGCCAGTGGCCGTCGACGGGGTGCTCCCCACGACGAACGTGACGTCGGCGACGTCGCCCCAGCCGAGCGCGCTCGCCCTCGACTGCATCGAGTCGTCCGCCTCGCCACGCAGCACGGCGTCGACGACGAGTGCCTCGAGTCGGGCGTCCCACGCGCCCCGAGCCTCGGCCGCGCCGGCGTAGACCTCGGCGGCCGCGAAGGCGATCTCTCGCGAGAAACGCAGCACCGACTCGCGCAGCAGCTGCTCGTCACCCGGCCCGGCGAGGCTCTCCACCCTCGACTCGACGACGTCGACGACGGTGCGCACGAGGTCGAGGGTCTGCCTCAGGCTCACCGAGCGGGTCAGCTCCTGCGGCGCGTTGGCGAAGATCGAGATGGCCGACGGGGAGTGCTCCTCCTCCTGGTGGAACCACGCGATGAACTGCGAGATGCCGGCCTGGGCGACGAGCCCGACCTGCGAGCGCTCCTCGGCGGAGAGCCGGCGGTACCACGCGAGGTTCTCCTCCATGCGGCGTGAGGCCAGCGTCGCGAGCTCGCCGGAGCTGCGCTCGACGGCGCGCGAGGTCTCCTCGCTCGGGTGCTGGGGTCGGCTCACGCCGTCAGCCTAGGCTGCACGCCGCCCCGAGTTTGTATGCCGTTCACAAAGCGGGTGCCTCTGCAGGGTCAGCGGGCGGTCAGGACGGCGGTCCGGCCGGAGTAGGTGCGCGGACCCTCGAAGGGCGGCAGCGCGTCGGCGAGGTGCGGGGCGAAGCTCGCGAGGTAGGCCTGTGCGGAGGCGTGGTCGGCGAAGGTCGCGCGGGTCTCGATGTCGCGCCGGCTGACGGTGGAGAAGTGCCGCCCGAGCACGTCGGCCGCGACCTCCGCGGTGAACTGCGTGACGAGCGGCTCGCCACCGACCTCGCGCAGCAGGTCGCCCAGGTGCTCCGAGCCGTTCGTCGCGACGTACAGCGTGCCGCCGTCGCACAGGACCCGGCGGACCTCGGCCAGGGTCCGGTCGAGGTCCGGCACGTGGTAGAGCATCCAGGCTGCGACGGCGCCGTCGAACGTGGCGTCGGCGAAGGGCAGCGCCTCGGCCGACGCCAGATGCGCGGTCAGCCCCAAGGAACGGGATGCCTCGACCATCGCAGGCGAGAGGTCGGTGGCCACGTAGTCGGTGTGGGGTGCCTCGTCGAGCACGGAGCGGGCGAACTGGCCCGCGCCGCAACCGATCTCGATGATCCGGGCGTGCTGTCCGGCTACGACGAGCGTGCGCAGCACGTCGACGGGCGAGACGCCCTCGGGGCCCGGGCCCCAGACGCCGCGTCGGGTGAGCAGGTTGGCGGTGGTCGCGTACTGCTCGGCGACGCGCGTGCTGTCGGTGAGCTCGGTGGCGTGGTCCATGACGGACCACCCTAGAGGCGTCAGTCGGTGCCGAACTCCATGGCCGCGCGGTCCAGCGCGTCGTCCTGCTCGTCGACGTGCGCAGCCGCCGGGTTGGCCGAGATCGCGGCCGCGCCACCGGGGGCGAGCTCGCCCACGAGCTCGTGGGCGTCTGCGCCGAGGAGGCCCTGGGCGGCATACAGCTCGAGCTTGGCGCGCGAGTCGGCGATGTCGAGGTTGCGCATCGTCAGCTGGCCGATGCGGTCGACCGGGCCGAACGCGGCGTCCTCGGTGCGCTCCATCGAGAGCTTCTCGGGGTGGTAGCTGAACGCCGGCCCGGTGGTGTTGACGACCGACCAGTCGTCTCCCCGGCGCAGGCGCAGCGTCACCTCGCCCGTGACCGCCGACGCGACCCAGCGCTGGAGCGACTCGCGCACCATGAGCGACTGCGGGTCGAGCCAGCGCCCCTCGTAGAGGAGGCGGCCCAGCCTGCGGCCCTCGGCGTGGTAGTTCGCGATCGTGTCCTCGTTGTGGATCGCGTTGAGGAGCCGTTCGTAGGTGAGGTGGAGCAGGGCCATGGCCGGGGCCTCGTAGATGCCGCGCGACTTGGCCTCGATGATGCGGTTCTCGATCTGGTCGCTCATGCCGAGGCCGTGGCGGCCACCGATGCGGTTCGCCTCGTCGACGAGGGCGACCGCGTCGGGGAAGGTCTTGCCGTTGATCGCCACGGGGCGCCCCCGCTCCCAGCGCACCGTGACGTCCTCGGTCTCGATGGCGACGGAGGGGTCCCAGAACCTCACGCCCATGATCGGCTCGACGACCTCCATGGACTCGTTGAGGAACTCGAGCGTCTTGGCCTCGTGGGTCGCACCCCAGATGTTCGCGTCGGTGGAGTACGCCTTCTCGGCGGACGCGCGGTAGGGCAGGTCGCGGGCAGTCAGCCACTCGGACATCTCGTGCCGGCCGCCGAGCTCGGTGACGAAGTCGGCGTCGAGCCACGGCTTGTAGATGCGCAGGCTGGGGTTGGCCATGAGGCCGTAGCGGTAGAACCGCTCGATGTCGTTGCCCTTGAAGGTCGAGCCGTCGCCCCAGATCGAGACGCCGTCCTCCTGCATGGCACGCACGAGCAGGGTGCCGGTGACGACACGGCCCAGGGGAGTGGTGTTGAAGTACGTCTTGCCGCCGCTGCGGATGTGGAAGGCGCCGCACGCGATGGCCGACAGGCCCTCCTCGACGAGCGCGGTCTTGCAGTCGACGAGGCGGCTGATCTCGGCGCCGTATTGGCCGGCGCGGCCGGGGACCGAGTCGATGTCGGGCTCGTCGTGCTGGCCCAGGTCGGCGGTGTAGGTGCACGGCACCGCGCCCTTCTCGCGCATCCAGGCAACAGCCACGGAGGTGTCGAGGCCGCCGGAGAAGGCGATGCCGACGCGTTCGCCGACGGGGAGCGAGGTGAGGACCTTGGACATGGATGTAAGTATATGCATAAGCGCGCATACTTATCCAATCGCGGTACGAGCCGACGAGGTATGCCGTGTGCCCTCCTTCCGCTTAGCGGCGCCGGTCGCGCTCAGCCGCGGTGGGGCACTCCGGCGCCGCTGAGCCGTCCACACCCTCGTGAGCGCGAGCCGCGTCGTCCGGTCGCCCGGCCCGAGGTGGCGGTGCACCGCCGTGTCGGCAATCTCCGGCTCCCCGTGCCGGACATGCTGGAGCCCCACCGGCCACGGCTCGTCCCCGCGGCCTGGGCTGCCGTCCAGGCGGGGCTCATCGCGGGCCCCGAGGCGTTCGTGGTGCCGGCGGACGCTGCCCTGCGATCCGGCGCCACGACGACGGCCGCACTCGACCGCGCGATCGAGGTCTTCGCTACGCACACCGGCATAGGTCCGGTCAGGGCGGCCCGGTCCGTCGTGGACGCACGACACGAGTCGCCGGGCGAGTCACGCGCGGCGTTCCTGCTCGGCGCTCTCGGGCACGCGCTGGAACCACAGTTCGAGGTCGTCGCCGA
The DNA here is from genome assembly GCF_054456855.1 of Terrabacter sp. AAH1. NCBI lineage: Bacteria > Bacillati > Actinomycetota > Actinomycetes > Micrococcales > Intrasporangiaceae > Terrabacter > Terrabacter sp. AAH1. The sequence continues at coordinate 10,930 of NZ_JBTJJV010000005.1, forward strand.
GGGCCGGCTCTACCGCGCCGACTTCCGCATCGCAGGGACGCGTGTGCTCGTCGAGTTCGACGGCGCCGTGAAGTACGACGGCCGCCGCGCGCTCTTCGGGGAGAAGCAGCGTGAGGACGCCCTGCGTCGCGCGGGCTGGGTCGTGGTTCGGCTCGTGTGGTCCGACCTCGACGACCCGCGCCGCGTCGGGCGACGAATCGCCGCCGCTCTCGCCCTCGCCGCGTGACCTAGGGCCCGCTCACCGGACCCGACCGCGCTCAGCGACGCCGCAACCCTGCGGCGTCAGTGAGCGCGACCGGCGTCAGTGAGCGCGACCGGGGTCGGTGGGATCCGTCCCGCGTACGCGTGTGGCCCGGCCCCACACGGGAACCGGGCCACACGGCATACGTCAGCGGGTCAGCTCTCGCCGCCGGCGTTGCCGGACGTGCCGGCGGTGACGTCGTCGAGGCGGTACTTCGCGGCGGCCTTGGCGGGAACGTCGGCCGGCACCTTGCCTTCGCGGGCCAGCAGCTGCAGCGTGCGCACCGCGACCGACGGCCCGTCGATGTGGAAGAAGCGGCGGGCGGCGGGACGGGTGTCGGAGAAGCCGAAGCCGTCGGCGCCGAGCGTCGCGTACGTGCCGGGGACCCACTCGCGGATCTGGTCCTGCACGGCGCGCATGTAGTCGGAGACGCCGACCACCGGGCCCTCGGTGCCCTCGAGGCACTGGGTGACCCACGGCACGCGCTTCTCGCCGTCGGGACGCAGGAACTCCTGCTCGTCGGCGGCGAGGCCGTCACGGCGCAGCTCGTTCCACGACGTCACCGACCACACGTCGGCGGCCACGCCCCAGTCGTCGGCGAGCAGCTGCTGGGCCTCGAGCGCCCACGGCAGGCCGACGCCCGACCCGAGCAGCTGTGCGCGCGGGGCCTCGTGGGTCCAGCCCTCGGTGTTCGCGGCCTTGAGCTTGTACATGCCCTTGAGGATGCCCTCGACGTCGACGTTCTCGGGCTCGGCCGGCTGCTGGATCGGCTCGTTGTAGACGGTGAGGTAGTAGATGACGTTCGACTCGTCGGTCGTGTGGCCCTCGCCGTACATCCGGTCGAGGCCGGCCTGCATGATGTGGGCGATCTCGTACGCGTACGCCGGGTCGTAGTGCACGACAGCCGGGTTGGTCGACGCGAGGAGCGGGCTGTGGCCGTCGGCGTGCTGCAGGCCCTCGCCGGTCAGCGTCGTGCGACCGGCCGTGGCGCCGATGAGGAAGCCACGGCTCATCTGGTCGGCGGCCGCCCAGATCGAGTCGCCCGTGCGCTGGAAGCCGAACATCGAGTAGAAGACGTAGATCGGGATCATCGGCTGCCCGTGCGTCGCGTACGACGTGCCCGCGGCCGTGAACGCGGCGAGCGACCCGGCCTCGTTGATGCCGAGGTGCAGGATCTGGCCCTGCTCGTTCTCGCGGTAGGCCAGCATGAGCTCGGCGTCGACCGGCGTGTAGTTCTGCCCGTTCGGGTTGTAGATCTTGATCGTCGGGAAGAACGCGTCCATGCCGAACGTGCGCGCCTCGTCGGGGATGATCGGCACGATGCGCTTGCCGAACTCCTTGTCGCGCAGGAGGTCCTTGAGCAGGCGGACGAACGCCATCGTCGTGGCGACCTCCTGCTTGCCCGACCCCTTCTTCACCTGGGCGTACGCCTCGTCGCCCGGCAGCTTGACCGGCTCGTACGCGACCCGCCGGCTCGGCAGCGTGCCGCCGAGCTTGGTGCGGCGGTCGATGGAGTACTTGATGACCTCGCTGTCGGCGCCCGGGTGGTAGTACGGCGGCTGGTAGGGGTTCGCCTCGAGCTGCTCGTCGGTGATCGGGATGCGGAGGCTGTCGCGGAAGGCCTTGAGGTCGTCCAGCGTCATCTTCTTCATCTGGTGCGTGGCGTTGCGGCCGGCGAAGTGCGAGCCCAGGCTGTAGCCCTTGATCGTCTTCGCGAGGATGACGGTCGGCTGCCCGGTGTGCTCGCGGGCCGCCTTGTAGGCCGCGTAGACCTTGCGGTAGTCGTGCCCGCCGCGCTTGAGGTCCCACCAGACCTGGTCGTCGGTCCAGCTCTCGACCATCTTCGCGGTGCGCGGGTCGCGGCCGAAGAAGTGGTCGCGCACGTACTTGCCGTCGTTGGCGCGGAAGGTCTGGTAGTCGCCGTCGCTCGTGGAGTTCATGAGGTGCACGAGCGCGCCATCGCGGTCGCCGGCCAGGAGCGGGTCCCAGCCACGGCCCCAGACGACCTTGATGACGTTCCAGCCCGCACCGCGGAAGAACGCCTCGAGCTCCTGGATGATCTTGCCGTTGCCGCGCACCGGGCCGTCGAGCCGCTGCAGGTTGCAGTTGATGACGAAGTTGAGGTTGTCGAGCTCCTCGTTGGCCGCGAGCTGCAGCAGGCCGCGCGACTCGGGCTCGTCCATCTCGCCGTCGCCGAGGAAGGCCCAGACGTCCTGCTGGCTGGTGTCCTTGATGCCGCGGTTGTGGAGGTACTTGTTGAACTGCGCCTGGTAGATCGCGTTCATCGGGCCGATGCCCATGGACACGGTCGGGAACTCCCAGTAGTCGGGGAGCAGCCGCGGGTGCGGGTAGGACGGCACGGCCTTGACCGCGCCGTCGACGAGGTGGCTCTTCTCCTGGCGGAAGCCGTCGAGGTCGGCTTCGGTGAGGTGGCCCTCGAGGAAGCTGCGGGCGTACATGCCGGGGGAGGCGTGGCCCTGGAAGTAGATCTGGTCGCCGCCGCCCTCGTGGTCCTTGCCGCGGAAGAAGTGGTTCATCCCCACCTCGTAGAGCGTCGCGGCGCTCGCGTAGGTGGAGATGTGGCCGCCGACGCCGATGCCGGGGCGCTGGGCGCGGTGCACCATGACCGCGGCGTTCCAGCGGATGTAGCGGCGCATCTCGCGCTCGACGTCCTCGTCGCCGGGGAACCAGGCCTCGCGCTCCGGCGGGATGGTGTTGATGTAGTCGGTCGCCGTCAGCGAAGGCACGCCGACCTGCTGCTGGCGCGCCCGCTCGATGAGCTTGAGCATGATGTAGCGCGCCCGGGTGCGGCCCTTCTCGTCGAGGACGGCGTCGAGGGAGTCGATCCACTCCTGCGTCTCGTCCGGGTCGATGTCCGGGAGCTGACTGGGGATGCCGTTGAGGATCGGGCCGGCCTCGGATGCCACGTCGTGGGTCCTTTCTCGTCGCGTCCGCCGCGCGCGTGACCGGTCGGCCACGCCGCTGCTTCGCCCATCCTCTACCAATCCGTGGTGACCGTCACACTCGGGTCCAGCGATGGGACGCTTCGCTCCTTCCCACGGACGCCTCTGCAGTGGTATGCCGTGGGGGCCGGTCGGGTCGCGACGGGAACCCGGGTGGCTCACCGGTTGGCGCGCGAGCGGCACGCCGACGGAGTCCGACTGGGCGTTGTGCCGACGCGGGGCCGGGCTTGCGCGGTAGCGTCGGAACCAGTGCACTGGATGCCGTGGACGTGACGTCACGACGGTGGTGTCACGGGTATGACAGATGCGACCGACGACACCACCAGGGCCCGTCGGCCACGACCGAGAGGACCGGTGACAGTGAGCGAGACCGCGGGAGCGGCGTCCTTCAGCAAGCTCGGATTTGCCAACGGGCAGATCATCCAGGAGTTCGGCCATGACGATGACGTCGACGACCAGCTGCGGTTCTCGATCGAGGACGTCATCGGCAGCGAGCTCGAGGACGAGGACTTCAACGACGGCGCGGACGGGGTGCTGCTCTGGTACCGCGACGGCGACGAGGACCTCGTCGACCTCATGGTCGACGGCCTGACCAAGCTCTTCGACCAGGGTTTCATCGTGCTGCTCACGCCGAAGGCCGGGCGCCCCGGCCACGTCGACGCGAGCGACGTCGAGGAGGCCGCGTCGACGGCCGGTCTCGTCACGGGTGGCCAGGTCAACGTCGCCAAGGAGTGGGCCGCCACCCGGCTCATGCCGCCGAAGGGTCCGAGGCGCTGACGGCGTTTCGGGCGGCTTTTCGGTCGGGCGCCCGTCGGGTGTCACACTGGCGGACATGATGAACGCGCACCCGACCGAGTCGGTCCACGCGGCCGCCCCACTGGGTGTCGGCGAGCTCGCCCCCGACTTCACGCTCGTCGACCAGTACGGCGTCGACGTCAGCCTGTCCGCCGTCCGTGACCTCAAGAACGCCGTCGTCGTCTTCTACCCGGCAGCCTTCTCGGGCATCTGCCGCGGCGAGCTGCGCGAGATCCGCGACGGACTCGAGGACTTCCAGGACGACGACATCCAGGTCTTCGCGATCTCTTGCGACTCGATGTACACCCTGCGGGCGTGGGCCGATGCCGAGGGACACTTCTTCCCGCTGCTGTCGGACTTCTGGCCGCACGGGGAGGTGGCTCGCCGCTACGGCGTCTTCGACGAGGAGGACGGCTTCGCGCGGCGCGGGACCTTCCTCATCGACCGCAGCGGGCACATCGTCTGGAGCGAGGCGCGCGCCATCGGTCACGGCCGTGACTTCACGGCCTACCGGCAGGCGCTCGCGGCGCTCCGCGCGAGCGCACCGGATGCCGTAGGCTGACCGCCGCCCGCCGGTGACGCCAACCTGTCACCTGCCGGTGCGTGAGGGCCTGTAGCTCAGTTGGTAGAGCACCGCGTTTACACCGCGGGTGTCGTCGGTTCGAGCCCGGCCGGGCCCACGTGGACGACCCAGCCCCCGAACCCAGGGGAGACCTTCGGCTGCGCGACGTCGTCGCGGCGCTGGAGTCCCTCTACCCGCTCGAGCACGCGGCCGACTGGGACCGCGTCGGTCTGGTCGCCGGTGACCCGGACCAGCCCGTACGCCGCATCCTCTTCGCGCTCGACCCGACGCTCGCGGTCATCGACGAGGCGAGTGCCTGGGGCGCGGACCTGCTCGTGACGCACCACCCGCTGCTGCTGCGCGGGGTGCACTCGGTCGCGACCACCAGTGCCAAGGGCGCCTCCGTGACGGCGCTCGTCCGGTCCGGCGTCGCCCTCTGGGTGGGTCACACCAACGCGGACGTCGCCGACCCCGGCGTGTCCGGCGTGCTGGCCGATGCGCTCGGGCTCACCGACCAGCGACCGCTGTCGCGCGAGGGGGACCACGCGATCGGCCGCGTCGGCCTGCTGCCCGCGCCGACCAGCCTGGTGCGGTTCGCGGAGTCGTTGACAGAGGCGCTGCCGGCGACCGCGGGCGGCATACGGGTGAGCGGCGACCCGTCCGCCGAGGTGTCCGTCGTCGCTGTCATGGGTGGCTCGGGCGACGACCGCTTCGACGACGTGCGGGCGTGCGGCGCCGACGTCTACGTGACCGCCGACCTGCGCCACCACCCTGTCCTCGAGGCACGTGAGGAGGCGCGCGGCGGTCGCCCGTTCCTCGTCGACGCCGGGCACTGGGCCACCGAGTCCCTCTGGCTCGCCGACGGGCGCGACCGGCTGCTCGCCGCGCTGGAGCACGCCGCCGGAGCGACTAGGGTCGAGACCAGAGTCTCAGCGATCCGCACCGAGCCATGGACCTTCGTCGTCGGTGCGAACGCCGCCCGGGAGGACCGGGCGGCCACCGAACCCGGAGGTGTGTCCTGAAAGCCGACCCGTCCCGTCAGTGGCGCCTGCTCGACCTGCAGGCCATCGACACGCGCCTGGACCAGATCGCCCACGCCAAGGCCAACCTGCCGCAGACACCTGCGGTCGAGGCGGCGCGGCGTGAGCTGTCCGCGCTCGAGACGGAGATCGTCAACGCGCGCACGGCTGCCGGCGACGTGCAGCGCGAGCTGACGAAGTCCGACCAGGACGTCCAGCTCGTGCGCGACCGCGCGGCGCGCAACCAGGCGCGGCTCGACGCCGGGCAGGGCAGTGCGAAGGACCTGCAGGCGCTGCAGCACGAGCTGGCCTCGCTCGCGCGACGCCAGTCCGAGCTCGAGGACGTCGAGATCGAGGTGATGGAGCGCTCCGAGACGCTCACGGCCAAGGTCGCCGAGCTGGAGGCACGCCACACCGAGCTCGTGCAGAGGGTCGAGACGCTCGAGACCGAGCGCGACGCCGCCATCGAGAAGCTCGACGCCGAGGCGGTCCAGGTGGGCTCCGGACGGGCGAACATCGTCGCCGGCGTCGGTGACGACCTCGCTGCCCTCTACGAGAAGATCCGCGCCGTGAGCGGGGGCCTGGCCGCGGCCGAGCTGCGCCACCGTCGCTGCGGCGGCTGTCGGCTCGAGCTCGGCAACGTCGACCTCGACCGCATCAGGCGCGCCCCCCAGGACGAGGTCGTGCGGTGCGAGGAGTGCCGCCGCATCATGATCCGCACGGGCGAGTCCGGCCTGTGAGCCGACCGTGAGCCGACCGTGAGCGCAGGGTCTCGCGCGGTGGGCCGCCGGCTCGTCGTCGAGGCGGACGGCGGCTCACGCGGCAACCCCGGGGTCGCCGGCTACGGCGCGCTCGTGCGCGACCCGGCCACGGGCGCCGTCCTCGTCGAGCTCGCCGAACCGCTCGGCAAGCAGAGCAACAACGTCGCCGAGTACTCGGGGCTCATCGCCGGGCTGCGGGCGGTGCTCGACATCGATGCCGGCGCCGAGGTGCGGGTGAGGATGGACTCCAAGCTCGTCGTCGAGCAGATGTCGGGCCGCTGGAAGATCAAGCACGAGGACATGCGCCGGCTGGCCCTGGAGGCGCGCGACCTCTGCGCGCGGATCTCCGACAGCGGCGGCAGCGTCGACTTCGAGTGGATCCCTCGGGAGAGGAACAAGGACGCCGACGCCCTGAGCAACGTGGCGATGGACGGCAAGCGGGTGCACCGCGTGCTCGTGGGCGACGCGGGCGAGGAGACGGACGCGGCTGCGGGGGAACCCGGCTCGGCGACAGAGGCACCGTCGACGCCCACGCGCCCACTGCGTCTGCTGCTCGTGCAGACGCCTCATGACGACGGCCCGACGGCGGCGATCACCGATGCGGCGCGTCGCCTGGTCGGCGCAGGGGCGGCAGTCTTCGGAGCCGACGACGAGCAGTCGGTGCGGGTCGCGAACGCGGTCGCGGCGGCCGTCGGCACCGGGGCCACGACGACCGGCGACTGGTCGGGGCGGGCACCCGGCGAGGGTGGCGACGCGACGGTCGTGACGGCATACCGGAGCCTCGTGGCCACGGGCGGCACGGCGGTGGCCGTGACGAGCCGGCGCGGAGTGCTGTCGGTGCTCGCCGACGTGCTCGGCACGCCCGTCGAGCGCTTCTGGGCCCTGGCCACCGCGCCGGGCAGCCTGACCGCCGTGGAGGTCTGGGAGGACGGCTCGGCCTCGGTCGCTTTCACCAATCGGACCGACCATCTCGCCTGACGGACGCGGTTTTATAGTCGCTGCATGAGCTATGCCGGTGACGTGACCCCCGAGCAGGCCTGGGCGGCCCTGCGCGACGAGCCCGGCGCGGTGCTCGTCGACGTGCGCACGAGGGCGGAGTGGTCGTACGTCGGCCTGCCCGACCTCGGCCCGATCGGCAAGGAGGTCGTGCTCGTCGAGTGGCAGTCGTTCCCCGACGGCCGCGTCAACGACGGCTTCGTCGGCGCGCTCGAGGCGGCCGGCATCGGCAAGGAGCAGTCGCTCTACTTCCTCTGCCGCTCCGGCGTGCGCTCCGTCAGCGCCGCCGAGGCCGCAACCGCGGCGGGCTGGTCCGAGTCGCGCAACGTGCTCGACGGCTTCGAGGGTCCGCACGACGCCCAGCGCCACCGCACCGTCTCGGGCTGGAAGGTCGCGGGCCTGCCGTGGGTGCAGGGATGAGCGACGACGTGGAGCAGAGCTGGCGCCCCGACACCCTGGCGGTGCGAGGAGGACTGTCCCGCAGCGGTTTCGAGGAGACGTCCGAGGCGCTCTACCTCACGTCGGGCTTCGTCTACGACACGGCCGAGGACGCCGAGGCGGCGTTCAAGGGCGACGTCGAACGGTTCGTCTACTCCCGCTACGGCAACCCGACGGTCACGATGTTCGAGGAGCGGCTGCGCCAGATCGAGGGCGCCGAGGCCTGCTTCGCGACCGGCTCCGGCATGTCGGCGGTCTTCGTCGCCCTGGCCGCGCTGCTCGGCAAGGGTGACCGCGTCGTGTCCTCGCGTGCGCTCTTCGGCTCGTGCTTCGTCATCCTCGACGAGATCCTGCCCCGCTGGGGCGTCGAGACCGTCTTCGTCGACGGGGCCGACCTCGACCAGTGGCGAGAGGCCCTCTCCGAGCCGACGACAGCCGTCTTCTTCGAGACGCCGAGCAACCCCATGCAGGAGCTCGTCGACATCGCCGCCGTCACCGACCTGGCCCACGCCGCCGGCGCCAAGGTCGTCGTCGACAACGTCTTCGGAACGCCGGTCTTCTCCAAGCCCCTCGACTTCGGGGCCGACATCATCGTCTACTCCGCGACGAAACACATCGACGGCCAGGGACGCACGCTCGGCGGGGCGGTGCTGGGGCCGAAGGAGTTCATCGACGGCCCGGTGCAGAACCTCATGCGCCACACGGGTCCGTCCATGTCGCCCTTCAACGCGTGGGTGCTCGTCAAGGGGCTCGAGACGATGTCGCTGCGCGTCGGGCGGATGGCCGACTCGGCCCTCGAGGTGGCTCGCTTCCTCGAGTCGCACCCGAAGGTGACGCGCGTCGTGCACCCGTTCCTCGAGTCGCACCCGCAGCACGACCTCGCGAAGCGGCAGATGCTCGCCGGTGGCACCGTCGTGACGTTCGAGCTCGACGGCGGCAAGGACGAGGCGTTCGCGCTCATGAACGCCCTCCAGGTCATCGACATCTCGAACAACCTCGGCGACTCGAAGTCGCTCATCACGCACCCGGCCACGACGACGCACCGCCGTCTCACGCCGGAGGCTCGTGCCGCCGTGGGCATCACCGACGGCGTGCTGCGTGTCTCGGTCGGGCTCGAGGACGTCCGCGACCTCGTCGACGACCTGCGCCGCGCCCTCGGTTGAACCGACCCACCGCGCGTCCGTGCGTCGGGAACCGCGCGCTCGACGGCGAGACGGGGGCGTATGCCGTTGGCTGGGGTCAGGCGGTCGCGGTGAGGGTGAGGGTCGTCGCCACCACGACCACGACCGCGCACAGCAGGCCGGTGCCGGCGATGCGGCGGGCGGACACCTCGAGCCCGGCCGAGCGGCAGCGCTGCGCCCAGAGCAGGGTCGCCACGGACCCCCACATCGTCACGATCGGACCCGTGTTGACGCCGACGAGCAGGGCGGCCAGCCGGGTGGGCGAGTCGGCCACGGTCGGCTCTAGCGCGAGGTACGCCGGGAGGTTGTTGATGCCGTTGGCCGTCAGCGCGCCCAGGCCGCTCACGCGCAGGAGGTCGCCGACGGTCGTGCCCGTGCCGACGACGGTGCGCAGCCACGCCTCGAGCCCGAACCTCAGAGCGGCGTCGACGACGAGGAAGAGCACGCAGACGCCGACGACGGTCAGCCACGGCATGCGGATGCGCCGGAGCAGCTCGGGGGCGCGCCAGTAGGTTGCCGCGACCAACACACCCGCGGCCGGCACCGAGGCCAGGGCGGGCTGCACGCCCGCGACGAACGCGACCGCGAGGAGGCCGCAGGCGACGCCGGTCACCTGGGTGAGCACGCGGTCGTGCGGCTCGGCCAGCGGGGGAGTCGCGTAGGAGCCGCGCAGGTCGCGCCGGTGCAGCAGCCAGAGCACGACCACGGTCGCGAGGGCGGCCGTCACTGCCGGTACGGCCATGAGCTTGATGTAGCCGAGCGTGCGGACGTCGAGCGCCGCGAACGGGTGCAGCGCGAGCAGGTTCGTCAGGTTGGAGACCGGCAGCAGCAGCGAGGCCGTGTTGGCGAGCCACAGGGTCGTCATCGCAAAGGGCAGGGGAGGGGCGCCGACCTGCCGCGCCACGGTGATGGCGACCGGTGTCAGCAGGACGGCCGTCGTGTCGAGGCTGAGAACGGTCGTGGACAGCACGGCCAGCACCACGACGAGGAGCCAGAGCACGAGGACGTGGCCCTTCGCGAGCCGCGCGGCGTAGTGCGCCGCGACGTCGAAGAGACCGGCCAGGTCGCAGATCTCGGCGACGAGGGTGATGGCGACGAGGAAGACGAGGATCGGTGCCACGCGCTCGACGAGCTGGGCGAGGTCGAGCAGCACGTCAGGACTTCGGGGTGGTGGCCAGCTGCCACGGCTTGCCGGGGCGCGGCGGAGGCGTCAGCGCCACCTCGAAGCGCTCGGACAGGCGCTCGGCCAGGGCCTCGGGGGTGCGCGGAGCCTCGGCCTGCACCAGCTCTCGGGTCACCAGGCCGCGCGTGTGCTTCGCCATGTGTGAGGCGCCGGGCACGGTGACCTGAACCCACCGGTCGGCCCGCTCGTCACGGGGACGCCACACGGCGGCATACGTGCTGGACCGGCAGTCGACGATGAGCTCACGCGGCTTCACCGCGGCGTCGAGCGCGGCCGGCAGCTCACGGCGCCACTCCTGGGAGAGGTGGCCGACCTCGGGGAGGGTGCTGCAGATGTTGACTCGGTAGGCGGGCACGCGGTCGCCGAGGCGCAGCGCTCCGAAGAGGGCGGACACGACGACGATCCAGCGGTTCGCCCGGCGCTTGGAGGCCGGGTCGAGCGAGTCCACGTCGAGGGCGTGGTAGAGCACGCCGGAGTAGACCCGCGAGGCGGTGGCCGTGGGGGCGCTGTGCAGCCGTGTGTTGCCGGCGATGTCGTCCACGAGGTTGGGGTTGAGGTCGAGCAGGTTCGCGGCGTCGGGCTCACCGCTCAGCTTCACGACGGTGTCGACGACCGCCTCGCGCAGCGGGGTGAGCTGCGGGAAGGACAACGAGCCGAGATCGAGCGAGGACCCCCGCCGGGGCCTGGTCTTGCCCTCGGACGGCGGGAGCAGGATGAGCACGGGGGTCAGCCTAGGGAAGCCGGGGTCCAAAGTCCCAAAACGTCCAGCGACGCGCGGATTGCGTACGCGTTGGGTGCGTAGGGTGGCGCCATGGCGCAGCGACACATCGTCTTCCGCCCGGCGACGCAGCCCGGCGACGTGGCCCGGCAGCTCGCAGACCGCTTCGAGGCCGTGCGCCGAGAGCTCGAGGTCCCCGAGGAGTTCCCTCCCGAGGTGCTCGCCGAGGCGAGGTCGGCCGCAGCGGAGGCGGACCTGCCGGACCGCGACGAGACGGCGGTGGCGTTCATCACGATCGACCCGCCGTCATCCCTGGACCTCGACCAGGCCATGTCGATCGAGCGTGACGGCGACGGCTACCGGGTGCGCTACGCCATCGCCGACGTGCCCGCGTTCGTGCGGGCCGGCGGAGCCGTCGACGGCGAGACGCGTCGGCGCGGCCAGACCGTCTACTGCCCCGACAGGCGCGTGCAGCTGCACCCGACCGAGCTGAGCGAGGGGGCCGCGAGCCTGCTGCCCGACCAGGTGCGCCCGGCGTTCGTCTGGGACATCAGGCTCGCCGCGGACGGCGAGGGCACCGCGGTGGAGGTGTCGCGCGCCATGGTCCGGAGCGTGCGCCGCTACGACTACGAGCAGGTCCAGAAGGAGATCGACGCGGGCACCGCCGAGGACTGCCTCATGCTGCTCAAGGAGGTGGGCGAGAAGCGGATCGCCCTCGAGCGCCAACGGGGCGGAGCCAGCCTGCCGATGCCGGAGCAGGAGGTGGAGGAGGGCCAGGACGGCTCGTTCCACATCTCCTTCCGGCCGGTCCTGCTCGCCGAGGACTGGAACGCCCAGATCTCGCTGCTCACCGGCATGGGCGCCGCCGACCTCATGCTCAAGGGCAAGGTCGGCATCCTGCGCACGATGCCCCCGCCCGACCCGCGCGACCTCAAGCGCTTCCACCGGCAGGCAGCCGCGGCAGGGGTGCCGTGGCCCGACGGTATGGCGTACGGCGAGTTCCTCCGCACGCTCGACCGCACCGACCCCAGGCACCTGGCGCTCATCCACGAGGCGACGACGCTCTTCCGCGGCGCCGGCTACACGCCGTTCGACGGCGCGGTGCCCGAGCAGCCGATGCACGCCGCCGTCGCCAACCCGTATGCGCACGTCACGGCTCCGCTGCGGCGACTGGTCGACCGCTTCGGCCTCGTCGTGTGCGAGGCGCTGTCGGCGGGGCACGAGGTGCCCGCCTGGGTGCGTGAAGCCCTACCGACACTGCCCGAGCTCATGGCGACCTCCGACCGGCGCACCAACGCCGTCGAGCGCGCCTGCACCGATGCCGTCGAGGCGGCCGAGCTGCAGCCGTTCGTCGGCCAGACGCTCGCCGGGGTCGTCGTCGACGAGAACGACAAGGGTGTCGTCGTGCAGCTGGTCGACCACGCGGTCGTGGCCCGTGCCGCCGGCTCGGCCAAGGCCGGTGAGTCCGTCACGGTGCGGGTCGACGCCGTTGACATCGCCTCCGGGACCATCACGCTCTCGATCGCCTGAAGGGCCGCCTTCCGCTCCCTGGGCGCGGCTCTCGGGGCCCGGCTCTCAGGACGTGGCTCTCACGGCTTGGTTTATTCGGGGCCCGGTTTTCAGGGCCCGGCGGTCGCTGAGGCCGAGGTCGCGCCCGCGGACCCGGTCGCACCCGCGGACCCGGTCGCGCCGGGGGAGCCTGGCGTGGAGCCACCCGCCGCGGGCGTCGCCGGCGGCGTGGCCGCGGGCGTCTGCGCGGCCGGGCCGCCCGGGTCGGCCGTGGTCGCGACGGAGGGCGTACCGCCCGCGGCAGTCGTCGGGGTGCCGGTAGCCGAGGAACCGGCGCCGGAGGCGGCGTCGGAGCCGCTGCCCGGCCCGGCGGCGGTCGGGCTGTCCGCCGCGGTGCCAGCACCGTCCGGCGCCCCAGCACCGTCGCCTGCCTTCGCATCGCCCGCGGTCCCGGTGGCCGGTTCCGCCGAGCCGTCGACCACCGCGCCGGCGGCCGTGCGACCGCCGAGATCGGTCCCCGTGACAGGGGCCCCCGTCGCGAGCTGCAGCCCGGCGAGGAAGGCGGCCGCCAGCGCGAAGACTGCTCCGGCCATCGCGAGGGTCCGCCGCCGGGTCGCACGATCGGGTCGCGACCACGGTCGGCGGGTCTGGGTCGGGAGCGCCAGAGCCGGGCGTACAGCCGCGACGTCGCGCCGCGCGCGCACCAGGAGCACGACGTCCCGGGCCCGAGACATCGAGGTCGTGTAGAGACTGCCGGCGATCGCGGACACGACGCTGAGGACGGCGGCCCCCGCGATGGTCCCCACGACGCCGAGGCGGGACCCGAGCGCGGCGGCGGTGGCCGCTGCCATCGACCCGCCCAGCAGCTGGGTCAGCGAGAGGTCGAAGAGCTTGGACCTGGGCTCGGCACCGTCGGCGGTGTCGGCGATGTCGGCGCGCTTGGCTGTGTGGGCGGCGTGCAGCGACGAGGGGCGCGCCGTGGCTGTCGCGCGGTCGGCTGCGTCAACGGCGTCAGGTTCGGCGTCGAGACTGCCGGTGGGTCGGATCGGGAGGTCGGGCAGAGGTGCGGTCAGCGGTGGCGTCATGTTCCTGGAGGGGTTGCGTTCGTCTGCGTGCGACGTCGTCGTCTCCCAGTGATGACGAACGAGCCGGTGCGTTCGTTGACGACCGCGCACAAGGCGTGACGTGCCTCACACTCCGCTCGGCCGCATGCGGCATACGTGATTGCCCTATGCCGCAGGGGCTGCGAGGCCTAACGTGGGCGGTGACGGTCGTGCGAGGAGGGGGAGCCGGTGGACGTGACGGTCGACGACAGGGGCGACGTGGTCGTGGCCCACGTGACGGGAGAGCTCGACACCTACACCGTCCCGGACGCCCGGAGGGTGTTCGACGGGCTGAGGGCCACGACGGGGTCCGAGGTTGTCGTCGACCTCCGGGAGGTGACCTTCCTCGACTCGTCCGGTCTCGGTGCGCTCATCGGGCTCTACCACCGTGTGAGCGATGCGGGCGGGCACCTGCGGCTCGTCTGCGCCGGCGTGACCCTGCGCCTGATGGAGCTGATGAACCTCGGCCAGGTGCTCGACATCAGCACCGAGCTCGGCGAGGTCTCGCCCAACGGAGTCTCGCCCACCGGAGTCTCGCCCAACGGAGGAGCGGCGCTCGCCTGAGGCGGCACGCGCGGAGGGCCGACGCGTGAGACCCGTCGGCCGTCAGACGTGTCCGGCGGCGACGGGCTGCAGGGTCAGGTGGAGTCGCACGCGGGTGCGGCCGGGCGGTGCCTCGATCGTCAGACGGTCGCTGAGACGCTGCGCGATGAGCAGGCCACGTCCGCTCGTGGCCTGGCCGGTGGGTTCGCTGACCCGAGGCTTCGACGACGTGCCGTCGGAGTCCTCGACCGTGAAGACGAGCGAGTCGGCGGTGCGGTCGATGCGCAGCACGCCGTGACCGCCACCGTGGATGATGCTGTTCACCGCCAGCTCGTGCACTGCGAGCATGGCGTCCCCGGCCCGTTCGGGCAGATGCTGCTCGGCGACCCTGCGGACGGTCTCACGCACGAGACGCAGGTCCTCCGGGCCGAACTCGACACGGCTGAGCCCGCCCTCGCCGGTGATCGTCGGCCCGCCCACGTTGCCATCGTGCCACTCATGGGACATCTGTGGGACGTCAAGGCCCCTGTGGTGTCAGGATGACGCCATGAACACGACGGCGTGGGACGGCGGCGACGCGTCCTCGACCGTCGCGACCCGGCTCGTGGAGCTGGGGCGGATGGCCGCCGATCTCGCCAGCGCCGTCACCCTGGACGACCTCACCGAGACCATCACGCAGCGGGCGTCCGCCGTGATGGGCGCCTCGCGTGCCGTGCTCGTGGTGCGGGAGGGTCGTCACCGCCTACGCACCATCGGCACGCACGGGCTCAGCCCCCACCTGGTCCAGCAGTGGTCCTCGTTCGACACCCGGGTCCCGACGCCGCTCACCGATGCCGTCCGCACCCGGGAGCCGGTGGTGATCACGACCGTTGCCGAGCTGCTCGAGCGCTACCCCGACCTCGAGGACGCCGCCGAGCGGTTCACCGTGGCCCTGCCCCTGATGTCGCCGACCACCGGCGAGGCGGTCGGCGCGGTCGGCTTCCGGTTCGACGGCCAACGAGGTCATCTGGACGCGGACGAGCTCTCCGTGCTGCAGTTCCTCACGGACATGTGCGCGCAGACGATGCTCCGGCTGCGGGCCGAGGCCGAGAGCGCCGACCGCGCGGCCCGCCTCGAGTTCCTCGCACATGCGTCGCAGGCTTTGGCCGAGTCGCTCGACTACCGGCAGACCCTGCGGCAGGTCGCCTCGCTCGCGGTGCCCACGCACGCAGACTGGTGCTCGGTGCAGATGCTGGACGATGGCGTGCTGCGCACCCTCGCCGTGGCCCACGTCGACCCGGCGAAGGTGCAGATGGCCAAGGAACTGGAGACCCGCTGGCCGCCCGACCCGAACCAACCCGGCGGAGCGGGCGAGGTCGCGCGAACCGGCAGGAGCCTGCTCGTCGAGGAGATCACCGACGAGATGCTCGTGGCCGCGGCCCGCGACGACGAGCACCTGCGCGTTGCCCGTGAGCTGGGCCTGCTGAGCGCGATGTCCGTCCCACTGAGGACCCACGACCGGGTGATCGGCGTCCTCACCTTCGTCGCGGCCGAGTCGGGCCGCCGCTACACGGCCGACGACGTGGCCTTCGCCGAGGACCTAGCCCGCCGTGCGGGAATCGCCATCGACAACGCCGACCTCTACTCCCAGACGCGCCGCGTGGCATCGGTGCTCCAGGCGACGCTGCTGCCCCACGACCTCCCCGAGGTGCCCGGCTGGCAGGTCGGGATGGTCTACCGACAGGCCGGGCGCACCGACGTCGGCGGCGACTACTTCGACGTGAGCACGCTCGCCGACGGCAAGGTCATCGCCTTCGTCGGTGACGTGATGGGCCGAGGAGTCGACGCCTCCGTCGCCGGATCGCGAATGCGTTCCGCGACGAGGGTGCTCGTGACCCAGGACCCTGAGCCGCCAGCTCTCGCATCGGCGATCGACCGGCTGATGACCCACCAGCCACCCACCCCCATGGCGTCGGCGGCATACGCCCTCTTCGACCCGGCCCACGACAAGCTGTCGACCGTCGTCGCCGGGCACCCCCCGCCCCTGCTGCTGCAGAACGGGGTCAGCCGCTACGTCGTCGAGGAGGGGTCGCCGGTCCACGGCATCGGCATCGTGCAGCGGCCTGCCGCTCGCGTGCCGTTCGCGGTCGGCGACCTCCTGCTGCTCTACACGGACGGGCTCGTCGAGCGGCGCGGGGAGAGCATCGACGCGGGCCTCGGACGGTTGCAGGCTGCCGCCGAGGAGATGCTCGGACGCGTCGACGACGACACCGACCTCGACGAGGTGCTGCACGACCTCGCCGAGGCCGTCACCGACCCGGACCGTCACGACGACGTCGCCCTCCTCGCGTTCCGGCGAATGGTCTGAGACTCCCGGGCGCTTCCGGACGGGCTGGTCCGTGGGCCGCGCCGGTGCGCGTTGGGAGCCTGCGGCATACGGCCCCTATGCTGGTCCGCGGATGAGTCGGCCAGGCGGTCGCGTCAGGGCTTCGGCCCTGCCGAGGAACGTCCGGGCTCCACAGGGCAGGGTGGTGGCCAACAGCCACCCGGGGTGACCCGCGGGACAGTGCCACAGAGAACAGACCGCCGGCCGCTTCGGCAGCCGGTAAGGGTGAAACGGTGGTGTAAGAGACCACCAGCGCTCCAGGTGACTGGAGCGGCTCGGTAAACCCCACCCGGAGCAAGTCCAGACAGCGTACGCACGGTGCCCTCGGGCGCCGAGGAGGCCGGCCCGGTCGAGTGCGCGGGTAGGACGCTAGAGCCGGCCAGCAATGGCCGGCCCAGATGGATGGCCGTCGCTGCGTCCCTGGTAACGGAGGCGCGGAACAGAACCCGGCGTATCGGCCGACTCATCCACTCTCAGGCCTCTGACCTACGGTTTCGGCGGGTGATGAGGGCGGGGACCGGAGCCCCGGCCGGCCTGAGCCCTGACTAGGGCAGTGCGGCCGGCGCGATGTCGTCGATGAGCTGCCGCTCAGCATCGGTGAGGGGCGGGATCGCGGAGGCCGCGGCGTTTGCGGCCACCTGCTCCGGTGTCTTGCCGCCGGGGATGGCGGACGAGACTGCCGGGTGGTCCAGGACGAAGCGCAGCGCGAGCTGCCCCAGTGTCATGTCGTCGCGTTCGAGCCGGCGAAGGCTGCCCACCCGTGCGAGGTCGCGTCGGTACCAGTCCTGCTCGGGCCAGTCGGCTCGCACGTCGCCCTCGGGAAACGTGGTGTCGGCCGTGAACTTGCCGGTGAGCAATCCCTTCTGCAGGGGGCCACGCAGCACCGCGCCGATGCCGTGCTCGGCGAGGTAGGGCAGGATCTCGTGCTCCGCTCGCCGGTTGAGCACGCTGTACTCCACCTGCACCACGTCCAGGCCGCCGTTGCTGTTGAGATGCCTGATGTAGTCGATGTCGTCCGTCGACAGCCCGGCCGCACGGACCTTCCCGTCGGCCTTGAGGCGGGCAAGCGCCTCCACGAAGGCCTCCCTCTCCTCGGGCCGGTCCCACCAGATGTGGTCGTAGTAGACGTCCACGTAATCGGTGCCCAGGCGGCGCAGGCTGTCCTCGAGGGCACGGCATACCTTCTCGGGGCGGTCGTAGACCGGTGCGCCGGCGGGGTCGCGATGGTGGCCCATGAGGCCGCCCTTGGTCGCGACGACCACGTCGCTCCGGCGACCCGTGATCACCTTCGCGACGAGCTCCTCGCTGTGACCGTCGCCGTATACGTCGGCCGTGTCGATGAGGGTCACCCCCAGCTCGAGGGCACGCTCCCTGCCGTTCAGGGCCACGGTGGGCTGCTCGCGGCCCGCTCCTCCGGTCGCAGCCGCAGCTCCTCCAGCCATGCGTCGAAGCTGTGCCTCGGCTCGAAGCCCAGCTCGTCGCGCGCTCGGTCCATCGGATACCACGCCGTCACGGGCGCCAGCGACTCCACACCGCGCTCGCCGAGCAGCTCCCGGGCCCGGGGGTGGTACGCGTCGACGACCGACATGGGGTCGCTCACCAGCCGTTCCCCATCGGCCGGTCGGAAGGGCAGCAGTGAATGCACGTTGAAGGCGCCGCAGGTCTTCGTGCCGGTGGCCAAGGCGTTCAAGGATGCCAACACCGCACGGACGACGTCGCGGGTGTCGACCCCTCCGTAGAGCAGCCTGATCCCGTGCCTGAAGAAGGGGTCGGGCACGAACATGCCGAAGCGCAGCGCCACACTCGGTATGCCGTACCTACGGCCGTAGAGCCGGCACAGCTCCTCCCCGGCCAGCTTGGTCCAGCCGTAGATGTCGCCTGGCCGCAGCGGCAGGTCTTCGTGCAGCGACACCGCGCCCGCCCGGCCGCCGCGGTGGTCGCCGTACACACCCATGGTGCTGCTGAAGACAACGCCCCGGCAGGTGCCGGAGGCAGCGGCGGCCTCCCAGACGTTCAGCGTGCCGGTGAGGTTGAGGTCGTAGAACTCGCGGGTCGTGTGGTCTGCCAGGTGGATGCCGTGGATGGCCGCCGTGTGGACGATCATCTCCGCGCCACGCGCGGCGAGGGTCACGTCGTCGATCGAGCGGACGTCGCCCTGGATGAACTCGTATGGCGTCTCGAGCTGGCGCACGTCCTGCAGGACCGGCTCGTGCCCTTCCTCCGCCAGAGCGGGGGCCAGCGAGGTGCCCAGCGTGCCGCCGGCCCCGGTGATCAAGACGCGCATGGTCCGTCCCTTCGCGATCGTCCTCGATGGTGAAGCCTCGACGTGCCCGCCTCGGCAGGGCGCTTCGTCTCAGGCCTCGTCCTGGCCTTACCCCGAACGGACGCGTTCCGATGCCGGCGGGTCGTCGTCGGCGCGCCCGCGGGATGTTCAGGCGGGGCGGAGCTACTGGGCGTTCTCGAGGTCGAGGCGAACGAGGAGGTGCTCGAGGGCGGTCTCGAACTCTTCGTCGGTGTGGTCCTCGGCCAGCGGCGCGCGTAGCCGCGCAACCGTGGGGAACTCGCTCACATCGAGCTCGGCGTCGCGGTTGGGCAGGTCCGCGTCGCCTTCGTCGAGGGGCTCCTCCACGGGTGCCATAGGGGCTCCTTGCACGGCTGCCTCCAGGAGAAGGTGCCCGAGCAGGAAGCTGGTGAAGGAACGGTAGGCGCCGACGGCCTGCTGCTCGGAGAACCCACGGGCTTCGAGCCCGGTGAGGAACGCCTCGACCATGCGCAGGCTGCGAAGGGGTGGCCGCAGCCAGGGGGCAGCCGGGTGGCGCGTCGCGATCAGCGGGAACGCGGCCGGGTGCTCGATGGCCACCCGCCTCACGTTGTGGGCGAGCACCTGCAGGAACGCCTGCCAGCCGTCCACCGGCTGCAGGTGCGCGGTGGTCGGGATCTCGATGGAGTTCACGAGCGCGTCGACGACGGCCTCGAGAAGGTCCTCCCGGCCGTTGACGTAGCGGTAGAGGGCCATGGCCTCGACGTCGAGGGCAGCGCCCAGCCGCCGCATCGTCAGCGCGCTCACGCCCTCCGTGTCGATCAGGCCGATGGCGGTCTCGACGATGCGTTCCCGGCTCAGCGGAAGCCGGGCGGACGAGCCCTCCGCCGCTGCCGGCTGCTCTCGTGACGTGATGGTCCGCTCCTCTCCGTTTGGTCCTCCTGTCTACCTCATGACGGCAGCGCACGATGGCCGACTCGGGAGTTCCGGGAGAGCCTGTGTTGCCTGTGACAGCGGAAGTCTCGGCGCGTCTGTCTGACGGCGTATGTCCTGGGTACAGGACCGCTGACCGCCCCCCCGGCACTGGCGATTCGGAAAAGTTCGCGTCGGAGGTGGGGAGGACGGTGTTAGGCGGGTATGAGCGCTCTCGTACGGTTTACAACGTAAACGTGAGGGAGCCCCAGACCATGACAGACAACCTGAGTGCCGCCGCCACCGACCTGTGGCGGTCCGTGGCACTGTTCGTGCCCAAGTTCGTGGCGTTCCTGCTGATCCTCCTGATCGGCTGGTTCGTGGCCAAAGCCATCGGCAAGGCCGTCGACAAGATCCTCGAGCGCGTCGGCTTCGACCGCGCCGTCGAGCGCGGCGGGGTCAAGAAGGCGCTGGCGAACAGCCAGTACGACGCCTCCGGGATCGTCGGCAAGCTCGTCTACTACGCACTGCTGCTCTTCGTGCTGCAGCTCGCGTTCGGCGTCTTCGGGCCCAACCCGATCAGCGACCTCATCACCGGCGTCATCGCCTTCCTGCCCAAGGCGATCGTCGCGATCATCATCATCGTCGTGGCCTCCGCCATCGCCGCCGCGGTGCGCGAGCTGATCAGCAACACGCTCGGCGGCCTGTCCTACGGCAGGGTCCTGGCCAACATCGCGAGCATCTTCATCCTCGGCCTCGGCATCATCGCGGCCCTGAACCAGGTCGGTATCGCGACGACCGTCACGACCCCGGTGCTGATCGCCGTGCTCGCCACCATCGCCGGTGTCCTCATCGTCGGTGTCGGCGGTGGCCTCGTGCGTCCGATGCAGTCCCGGTGGGAGCAGTACCTCGAGAAGATGTCGCAGGAGTCCGGCCGCATCAAGGCGCATGTCCAGGCCGCGCCCTCGGTGACGGAGCAGGCCCGCGCGGCCAAGGACCGCTTCGCCGGCTCCGACCACGGCTCCAACGGCTCCGACCACGGCTCCCACGTCGCGCCGGTCGGCGAGGAGGTGCCCGCCTCGGTGCAGGCCCAGGCCAACGCTGACTTCTACCACGACCGCCCGCTCGACACCGCCACCCAGCCCTTCCAGGCGGACGGCGGCCACGACCCCCGACGCTGACGGCATACGAACCCGCCGAAGGCAACCCAGATCGCCCTGCCGGCGCCGCGTCGAGGCGTCCCCGAAAGCACCACCGGCGCCGGCAGGCCCGGGACCGGCCCCTCCACGGTTGGTCGAGGCGGACGGGGCCACCACACGATCGAGCGCGCCGTCTTCGGCGGCTGACCGAGAAACCACCCGTGGGCCACGGGCTCCGAGGATGTGAACTGCCAGCATTCGCAGGGCAGTCGAGAAAGGAGAACAGATGCAGATCGACAAGCAGCAGATCATCGAGTTCCTCAAGAACCGCGGCGACCAGCAGCAGGCTCAGCAGGCCGAGAGTGAGCTGCCCGACCAGGTCGACACCGAGCAGCACGCCGACCTGCTGAACCGCTTCGGCATCAACCCGCAGGAACTTCTCGGCGGAGCCGGCGGCATCGCCGACAAGCTCGGCTTCTAGCGGGCTCACGCGGCAGGTCGGATGTTCCCCGACCGAATGTGCAGGCCGTCGACGTCACGTCGGCGGCCTGACTTCTGCCACGGAGCAGGCCGGGCACGCCTACGGCCCGCCCCCCGGGAGTGGGGGCGGCCCGTAGGGTAGGTCGGAGGACAATGGTTCTACGACCAGAGGGTTGCGTCGGTGCCGAGTGTCCCGTCGACCGGTGCTCTCCGTGCGGCCCGCCGACTTGCGGAAGACGAACCGAGGTCGGGAGCGTCGGCCAGGGCGCCTATTGCCTCGACTGGCTCAGGCGCATCACGGCCCCCGTGGGCCCGTTCGGACCCGGAACACCGAAGACGAGCGCATACAGCTCGCCGGCGCTGTCCTGACCGAAGCCGATGAGCTGGAAGTCGAGCGGTCCGTCACGTAGCTCCACGATCGTGTTCGCTGCTGTCACGAGCGACCTGCGGTCGGAGTCGAACGCGAGGAGCCGGCCGTGCCCGTTGTTGAGTCGTCGCGACGTGTCTCCGAACACGTAGTGGCCCCTGAGGCCGGGCATGGAGGCTCCGCGGTAGACATAGCCACCGATGATGGCGGTGCCGTCGTCGTGGTCGTACTGGGCGACCGGGTCGGTGAGGCCGGCCGGGGTTCCAGGGGACTGCGCGAACACGAACGCGTCAGAGCGGGCGCCTTTGAGCTGGAAGCCTCCTGCGTCGAAGAGGAACGTTCCTTCCTTGAGGTGCCAGCCGAAATTCTGGCCGGGCTGGGAGACGAGGTTGACTTCTTCGACGTCGTTCTGGCCGACATCCGGCACCCACAGGTCGCCGTTGTCGCGGTCGAAGGAGAAGCGGAACGGGTTGCGCAGCCCGTAGGAGTAGATCTCGGGCACGGCGCCGTTCGGGAAGGGGTTGCCCGGAGGGATCCGGAAGGCGCCGTTGGCCGACAAGGTTCCGCGTGTGTCGGTTTGCCGCGGGTTGATGCGGAGCAGCTTGCCGAGCGGGGTGTCGAGGCTTTGGCCGTTGCCGATGCCAGGGTGACCGAACATCGGGTTGCCGTCGAAGTTGGTCTGGCAGTTCTGGTCGTCGGCGCCGCCGCCGTCGCCGTCGGTCACGTAGAGGAATCTGTCTGGGCCGAAGTGCATGTCGCCGGCGTTGTGGTTCGCCTGCGGGTGCTCGGAGGAGAGCAGCTTGCGGCCGGCCGGTAGGGCCGGGTCTACGTGAAGCGCACCCGACGCATCGGGGACGAGGTGCCACTCGCGGATCACGTCGACGTGGTCAGGCCTTTGGGGGAACCCATTCAGGCACGCGTCGGTGCTCGGACGCAGGGGGTGGTCAGCGGGGCCGAGGGGCTCGGACGTGTCGGTGTAGACGAGGCCGTCGGTGGAGAAGTCCGGCGAGAAGGCGGCACCCAGGAAGCCGCGCTCGTCCTTCGGGTCCTGAGGGCCGGCGAGCAGGCCCGACACGTCGAGGACCGAGGTCGGGGACACCGGCGCGGTTGCCGTGAGATCGAGGCTCCATAGCGTGCCGACCTGGTCGACGATGAAGAGCTCGTCGGGATGTCCGGGCGCCGTGATACCGGCCAAGGGCGCCGTCACTTCCGTGGTGATGGTGGTGAGGTCGACCTGCACGGGTCCCTGTTGGATGCGGGGTCCGATGGGGTCGTCGATCGGTACGTGCGTGGAGGGGCCGCTCGCGATCGCGGACTGGGGCAGCGAGACGGCCAGCGCCGTCACAGCCGCCCCGGCGACGAGCGCCGCTCTCCTGGTGGTGCGCCTGACCTGTGTGTCGTGCCGCAGGTACGGGGTCGGTGAGCTGGCCATGCGTGATCTCCCTCGAGGTCGAGCGAGCGCTGTTGCGGCGAGCGGCGCAGCCATGCGCCGGGCGGGGCGGCAGTGCACTGAACCCGTCAAGGCTAGGGTCCGCGGCACCAGCCGGGTCACTGCCCGTTGGTACTAGTACCCGCGGCCTTTCCCGGAGCAGACCAGAGAGCCGATCTCGAGCGTCGTGATCGACGAGCACCGTTACGAAGTCCCGGATGCTCCCGGTCAGCTGAGAATGTGCAGTCCTGACGGTCGTCTCGATCTCACCGACCTGCAGGTCAGGAAACCTCTGCGCCAGGCGCTCCTGCACGCTCCGGATCTCCGCTGCCTCATGTTTGGGAGCCATCCCAGGAGCGTCCTTTGGACGCCGTCGCTCGGCAAGGACTCGTGCTTTCGCGTCCGGCCACCCACCATAGTGGCGGGACTGATGGGTACGACGAGGACGCCTTGCGAGGGCGCCGGGGGTAGGAGTCGCCGCCGGGCCGGTGCCCGGCGGCGACCTGCCTTGCCCGTTGAGAGGCCTGAGGGGCTCAGCGCCCTTCGTGGCCCTCGGCGTCCCAGCTGATCTGCCATGTGGTGTTGTCACCGTGCTGCTGGGTCCAGAACGTGCGCCAGCTGGCAGATGTCGTGGGCTGGGGCAGCTTGGCGCCGAGCAGGCCGCCGACCGTCGGGTCGCCGTCGGAGACGTGGATGCCGGTGATCTCGTTGTCTCCGTCGTTGTAGGACGGCCCCCCGATGGCGTCGAAAGTGGCCGACGCGTCACGACCTTCGGCGAGGAATCGCACGGGGCGGGGAGCGCCGCCGCGGCCCGCGGCATACGACCCCTCGTCCTCACGGCTCTCGCCGAGGTTGAAGACGTAGCCCGAGTCGAGGGCGTTGCGCTGGGTGTGCAGGCCGTCACCGGCGTCCTCGACGACGAGCAGGTCGTCCTTCGTCGCGAACTGGATGTTGTCGAAGCCGGTGTGCTCCTTGTCGCCGACGGCGGCGATCGAGATGCGGCCGGTGTCGGCGCTGGCGCTCTTCTGCGAGACGCGGAAGACGCCGCCGTACGCACCGGGAAGCGTGCTCGAGGCGCTCGTGTCACCGGTCTCGGTGAAGTAGAAGTCCTTGAGGCCGGTGCCGGGACGGAAGACGCCGTTCTCCAGGCGCTTGAGCGGCGTCGCGTTCGCGGCCCTGGCCGCGCCCGTCGCGTCGAAGGCCTCGGTCGTGCCGCTGTGGATCGTGACCCACTTCGTCGCGAACGAGGAGCCGTAGGCGTGGAGCTGGCTGATGAACGGGTCCGACGGGTTCGACTGCAGCTCGGACGTCGTCGCGGGCGTGCCGTCGGCGCGTTGGATCTGCAGGGCCTGCAGCTTGCCGCCCTTGGTCAGGTCGCTCTTGTCGGTCGGGACGAAGCGGTAGACGAAGCTGTTGGGCACCTTGCCGCCGCTCGCGGCCTTGCCACCGATGTCCTCGACGATCCAGACGTTGCCGTCGGCGTCGTTCTGGATGCCCTCGAAGCCGCCCGAGCCGAGCGCAGTCAGACGCGTGGCCTTGCCGCCGTCGACGGGGTCACCGTTCGCGTCGAGGCCCACGCCGAAGACACCACCCTTGGGCGAGCTCGACTCGGCCGTCAGGAGGAGCTGCTTCGTGAACGGGTTCCACGTGATGCCGTCGATCGTCGGGTAGGCGTTGCCGGCGATGTCGGTGTCGGAGATGAGCGTGACCCGCTTGAGGGGGTCGGTCTCGTCGAGGTTGATCCTCGTCACGTAGCCGCGCGGGCCGATCTCGTGGCCCTGGTAGAGGTAGTGCTTGGCGCCCAGGACGAGGTAGACGTTCTTGTCGGGCTCCGTCTTGTGGGCCTCGTTCTTCGTCTGGGTCAGTGGCGCGCCGTCGAGGGTGTTGTAGCCGTAGTGGGTGACGCCGTTGGCGGTGTCGGGGTTGGTCAGGGGAAGGTTGCCCCAGGCGACCGAGGTCTGACTTGCGGACGGGGTCAGGACGTTGTTCTGGACACCGAACTTGGGGTTGGCGTGCGGCACGTTGACGACAGGGAGGCCGTCATGGGCGCCGGCCGAGGTGCCGCCGAGGGCGAAGGCTGAGGCTGCAGCGAGTGTGCCAACAAGCCCTGCCTTGGCGATGGTGGGAGTCTTCACGAAGATGCCTCTCGTGGGTCGGAGCTGGGTGTCGGTTGGTCTTCGGCACCAACCAATTCCACGACCCTGAGAGGTACCTTCGTGTTCGGCGAACTGCGTGGACCTTCCGGCCTACGCCTTGGTGACGTTTGGGCAACGAGCCCAAGTCATACGCCTTGACGCAGTTCCCGACGTCCAGCCCGCCGACTGATTGTCACGTCGCGGGACCGCGGCGATGATTGGCCCGTGGACCCCGTCGCACGATCTCGCGCGCTGGCAGGGGTGAATAAGCGCCTGCGCGATCAGTTCCCGGAACTTGATGCCGTGGTCGTTGAGGCCGCCTTGCGGTTGGCGCACGTCGAGTTGGTCAGGTCGGGCAGCGACTTCATGCCACTCCTCGTTGAGCACTTGGCGCGCGCACGGCTGGGCTTTGCAAGAAGGGACAGCTGACCCGTCGCCGGACACGTCGCAGAGCCCAGCCTGGCGCGCCGTCAAGCGGCCACAGACATGTCACCCCAGGTTCGCCAAGGCTTGGTCCCTGGGGCGGTGCCGGACCCTAACGTCCTTGGCATGAGCAAACTGACGCGAAGCCTCGCGGGCGCAGGTGCCTTGGGAACCCTCGTCGTCGGGCTCGTGCCCGCCGTGCAGTCCTCGGCCACGCCGGCACCAGCCCAGTCCGTCCAGCGCGGCAGCGAAACCAAGACGTTTGGTTCGCCACTGGTGCTCGCTCACCGGGGCGCGTCCGGGTACCGCCCCGAGCACACGGCCGCGGCGTACGACCTGGCGGTCGCCCAGGGGGGCCGACTACATCGAACCTGACCTCGTCATGACGAAGGACGGCGTGCTCGTGGACCGACACGAGCCGGAGATCGGCGGCACGACGGATGTGGCCAGCCACCCGGAGTTTGCGGATCGCCGGACGACGAAGACCCTCGACAGCGTATCGACGACCGGCTGGTTCACCGAGGACTTCACGCTCGCCGAGCTGAAGACCCTGCGAGCCAAGGAGCGCTTGCCGCAGATCCGCCAGGAGAACACCATCTTCGACGGGCGTTACCAGGTGACCACGTTCGAAGAAGATCTCCAGCAGCGAGAGGCGCTGTCGCGCAAGTACAACCGCGCCGTCGGGATCATCCCGGAGATCAAGCACTCGACCTACTTCCACGCCCAGGGGCTCAATCCGGAGGCGGCGTTCATGAATCTGGTCAACAAGTTCGGGCTCAACCAGAAGAACGCTCCGCTCTGGCTCCAGAGCTTCGAGCTGGGCAACCTCCTGACGATCCGTGAGGCGTACGGATACCGGGCCAGCTCGGTGTTCCTCGCTACGAACGGTGGGGCCCCGTACGACTTCGTGGCCAAGGGTGACCCCCGCACATACGCGGACCTGCTCACCCCAGCGAGCCTGAAGGTCCTGAGCCGATCGATCGATGGCATCGGCCCGGACAAGGGACTCGTCATCAGTCGCAACCCGGACGGCACGCTCGGATCGAAGACCGCCTTGGTCGCCGACGCTCATGCCGCAGGTCTGCTCGTCACCCCGTACACGTTCAGGGCCGAGAACACGTTCCTGCCCACCGACTTCCGCATCGGGACGAACCCGGCCGACTTCGGCCGGGCTATCGACGAAGACCTCATGTTCATGCAGGCTGGCGGCGACGGACTGTTCTGCGACCAGCCAGACATCTGCCTCGAGGCGCGCAACGAGCTCACTAGACAGTGAGCGAGCACGAATTGCCTGTGACCGGAGGGCAATTCTGCCGGCCGTCGTGGGCGCGGCCGGGCTGACTCGACGGACCTGGACGGGTTCACGGCGCGGAGACGCTGCACGGCGGCGTCGAGCATCCGTCGAAGCGCCATGTCGGCGACGTCCTGCGGACACAGTCGGACAGCAAAGACCGCGAGGTCGACGCGCCGGAAGGCGGCGCCTCGTCTGTAGAGCACGCGCGAACGGGAGTCTCCAGGACGTGTTCTGCGGACCGCGGCCGCCAGCATGCGGAGCGCCAGTCTGGCCGGTTGTGAAAGGGCAACGCCTGTACATGCGCCGGCGATCCGTGCGTAGGCCTGCGGGCCGTTCGTGTTGGCCCTGACCAGCGTCTGCACATAGCTGCCCGAGGCCTCCGGCTGAGGGTCCGACGTGGCATGGTTGGCGCGGCGGGCGAGGTGCGCAAGCAGTGAGTGCGTGCAATCCGGAGCGTCGCTCCACCGCTCGTGGGCTGCGACTGAGACGAGTTCCACGACGCACGAGCCGTCCTCGCACGTGACGTGCTGACCGACGCTCAGCGCCGGCCAGCCTCCTCGGCTGGCCACCGCGTCCTCCCTGCGACTGAGGCTTTTGCTCCAACGGTGGTTCTGCCCGCGGGAACACAGCGAGGGACAGGTCGGACGTGCGGCAGACGTCGGCCAAGGGAGCGCAAGTGCGACGCCAGGTGGCATCGCGCTGCCATGAATCGCACGGACCCTGCGTGTGCGTCCCGCGGCAGCGGCCATGAGACCGACGTATGTGGGCGGGGCCCGACCTGCCGCTATCCCTACTCGCCTCTCTGCCAGTTGGGCAGTCGGCTTATGCGACTGGCGCAAGCACGCGGTCGACCACAGGGAGCCTGCGAACAGCTCCGACGAGGCGCGTCATCGGCAGCCGCACGAGCAGCCAGCCGAGAGCCGAGACCGCTGCGCCGAGGAGCAGACCGGCGACGACGTCATGAGGGTAGTGCGCGCCGACGTAGACGCGGGTGACGGCCATGAGCATCGCCGCCAGGGCAGCGACGATGCCTAGGCGCTTAACCACGAGCAGCAGCCCCACGGCGGCCGCACCCGCCATGACGGAGTGGTCGGAGGGGAAGGACCAGTCGGTGGTCCGGTCCACGAGGGTGAGCGCCGCGGGGTGCGCGACATACGGCCTGGCCTCGGCCACGAGCGCGGCGACCGGCTGGTTGACCGCAACCGCGAGCAGGGCCCCCGCTCCGGCCCAGAGGGCGGCCGCGAGATGAGGGTTGCTCGCTCCCCTCCGGCGCCAGACGCCCACCAGGATCAGCGCGGCGAACACCGCGATGCCGTACTTCGCAAAGGCAATGGCCGGTGTGTGGAGTGCCGTCGAGGTGCGGGCGAACTCGTTGATGCGCAGGAAGAGGGCGTCGCTCAGGTGGAACAGGGTGGTCACGGACGTCCTTCGGTATGGGTGGAGCGGCGGCGGCCGCACGATCCCACAGCCTGACGTGCAGATCTGAGAGAAATCTCAGAGTGGGGCCGAACACTCGCGGAACTCCAGCTACCCAGACTCGACCTCGCGAGCGCAGGAAGCTCAACCGCGAAATCGACCGGTCGGCGGCTGCAATCCCCGGCGTATCGGCCGACTCATCTACTCCAAGCCCGATGCAGGCCTGCCGCACACATGAGACGTCCCCGGGCACACGAGGTGCCCGGGGACGGCCATGCTGGTTCTTATGCGCTCAGGCGAGGACCTTGTACGTCACGACGAGACGCACGTAGCTCACGTCGTAGTCGCTGTTGTAGTAGCGGTTCGGGACGTACACCGCCGTCTCCACGACGCGTGAGGAGGTCACCAGGCCGGTCGGCGACACCGACCCGAGGGTGCGCCACGCCGTCGCCGTCCCCGTGTAGATCTCCGGGGTGAACGCGTAGTTCGAGGTGCCCCACTTGGTGAATCCGGCGGCCAGCTTCGAGGTGGCGAGCGAGTTGCCGTAGCTCTGCACCTTGAGCGAGCTGTAGCTGACCGCTGCCGGCAGGGTGAAGCGGTAGGTGCCCGCGGCGATCTCGAGCCCGTAGTACGGGTCGCACGCGTTGGCCAGCCACAGTCCGTACGGGCGGAAGTCCGAGGAGCTGAGGCTGCCCCAGGCGCAGGCGTCGTTGCTGCCCCCGGCCGTGTAGAACTGCGACCCCCGCTTGTCGAGGGTGGCGGTCTTGGTCACCAGCCGCTTGCTGCTGACGGTGACGGAGTACCTCGCGGTGGCTCGCCGGTTGCCGGCAGCGTCCTGGGCGGTGAGCGTCCAGTAGTAGGTGCCTGCGCCGACGAGCGCGCCGGCGGCGTTGCGCCCGTTCCACGTGATGCTGGTGCGGGCGGCGGCCCGGCTGCCGGTGATCGTGCGCACGATGCTGCCCGCGCCGGTGCGCACCTGGAGCGTGACGGTGGCGGCCTCGTTCAGGGTGAACACGGGGGAGAACGCGTCCTTGTACGCGTCCGGGTACGGGTAGAAGGCCGTGCCGTTGCCCACGATGGAGCTCAGCGTCGGGGCGGCCTGGTCGACGCGCACGTTGATGGCTGCGGAGCCGTAGAGGGTCGCGCCACTCACCGCCTTGGCCGTGAGCAGCTCCACCCGGTAGGTGCCGCTGCTGACGCGTGCTCCGGCGTTGGTCAGGCCGTTCCAGACGAAGGAGCGGGTCCCGGCGCTGAAGGTGCCGAGGCCGACAGGCCCGCGGACGATCGTTCCGGCGGCGTCGCGCACCTGGTACTTCACCGTCTCGGTGTCGGGCAGGTAGAAGCTCAGCTTGATCGTGTCGGAGCGACCGTCACCGTTGGGGCTGAACGGGCTGGGACCGGCAGCGGTGAACCGCGGGTGCAGCGACTGGTTCCGGAACGACACGGACGCCGACGTGGGGCCTGCGCAGGCGCCGGCCACGGAGCAGCTGACGGCCGTGACCGCGTGGGTGCCGTCCGCCAGCGCGCTGACCGGGTAGGTGAGCGAGTACGGAGCGGTGGTGTCGAGGCCGCGCCGGACGCCGTCGACGACGAACGCGACGGCGCCGCCCGCCGCAGTGGCCTTGAACGTCGCGGTGCCGGAGACCAGCTGCGAAGGGGCCGGGGCCGTGATGACCGGGGCGGCGTTGCCGAGGGTGACCGCGACGTCGGCGCCGTCCGTGCTGCACAGGTCCTTGATGCTGCAGTCGAAGGCGCGGAGCGTGTGGGCGCCGTTGGCCAGGCCCCACGTGGACCAGACCATGCTGGCGGTACCGCCGTTGGTGGCCACCGGGGCGCCGAGCGGCGTCGAGTCGGCGTAGAAGCGGACCTTCGGCGCTGTGGAGGCGGCGGTGACGGTGACCAGGCCGGACACGGGTGCCCCCGCGGTCGGGCTCGTCACGGCCGGCACCGACGTGGGCGCCAGGGCCTGCAGCGCCGAGGTGTAGTCGACCTGTCCGGCGCCGAGACCGAGGCCTGCATAGCCGTGCGCGCTGCTGACGATGGCGCTGCGCACGTCGGCGGCCTTGGCGTTCCGGTTGTGTGACCACAGGAGCGCGGCCTCGGCCGCGACGAGGGGCGCGGAGAACGAGGTGCCGTTGGCGGTGTCGTAGGCCGGCTGGAAGAAGGAGCTGCCGGCGGTCGGCGCCGTACTGGTGATGTTGACCCCAGGGGCGGCGACGGTGACCCACGACCCGTACTGGGAGAACGAAGCCCGGTTGCCTGCGGCGTCGGTGGCTCCGACCGCCACGACGCCCGGGTACGCGGCCGGGTACTGCGGGAGGCTGCTGGCGTCGTTGCCTGCCGCGGCCACCACGAGCACGCCCTTGCTGACTGCGTAGGCCACCGCGTCGGACTCGATCTGGTCGGACGTGTCGCCGCCCAGACTCAGGTTGATGACGTTGGCGCCGTTGTCGGCCGCCCAGATGATGCCCGCCGCCTCGGCATCCCCCCAGACCTGGCCGTAGGGGTCCGCGACCTTGACGGCCATCACGCTCGCGCCCATGGAGGCGCCCGCGACCCCGATGCCGTTCTCGGCGGTGGCCGCCGCGACCCCGGCGACGAAGGTGCCGTGACCGACGTCGTCCTGCACGTCGGCGCTCTGGTCGACGGCGTTGTACGTGTCGCTGACGCGTCCGACGAGGTCGGGGTGCGCGGTGTCGACCCCGCTGTCGACGACGGCGATGCGGACGGAGGCGTCGCCCCGCTGGACGTCCCACGCACTCGGTGCGTTCACCGCGTCGAGATAGGGCGCCGTCGCTGAGTACTGCTCGTCGTCGGGCACGAAGGTCAGGGTGCGGCGCTGGACCACGTCGACCCGGGCGACGTCAGCGCGCTGGCGCAGCTGGGTTGCGACACCGTCGGCGCGGGCCGAAGGAACCTCCAGCGACACGGTGCCGAGCTGGCGCAGCGTCCGCCGCTGCACACCTCCGTGGGCCGCGGCGGTGCGCGCCACGTCGGAGAGCGACGACAGGGTGCGCGACCCCGCCCGCATCTTCACGGACAGCACGACCTTGCCGGGGTCGGCCTGCACGGCGAGAGCGCCGAGGCGTCCACGGCCGTTCTGGCTCGGCGACATCGACGTGCTCGGCGTCATGGCGTGCGCCTGCTCGAGGCGTTCACGCTTTCCGCCGGGCGACGGCTCACCCGTCGCGTATGCCGTCGCGCCCGGTGGGACGACGAGTGCGAACGTGACAGCGGCAGCAAAAAGGCATCGGCGACCTGCGCCCATACAAACCCCCTGTGTGGCCCGTTGGCGGGAAAGGCACGCCAGCGGTGACGATCCCCGTGCGATCGCAACGGGTCCGATGCGCAACGTAGCGCCGCGTCGGACATCTCGCAGCGAATCGGCACAAATGGGTGATACGGAGTCTCGGGGCGCTGCGTCGGGCGGTCTGTGTGATGCTCAGGCGGTGGAAGCACGAAGTGCAGGGGCGAGGGTGGGTGCGCACCCGAGGATGGGCAGGTGAGCCGGGTGACAGGAGGTGACCGGTCCCGTCGCCTGGGGGAGCCGGTCGCCCAGACCTGGCGTACACGCGCGCTGAAGTCCGCCGGGTCGTGCCTACAGGAGGTGATGTGATTGGACCGCGTGGGGTTTCTCGGACTCGGCATCATGGGGACGCCCATGGCGATGCGGCTCGCGGGGGCCGGCGTCCCGCTCATGGTGTGGAACCGTGATCCGTCGCGCTGCGAGCCCCTGCTGCGGGCAGGCGCCGAGCACGGCGCAACTCAGGACGACGTGCTGCGGGCGTGCCGCGTAAACCTCTTCATGCTCGCCGACGAGCACGCGATAGACGAGGTACTGGGGCGCGGCACCCCGGACTTCTCGCGGCGCGTGGCCGGCCGGGTGCTGGTGTTCATGGGAACCACCGCGCCCGAGTACGCCACGGCCCTGGCCGCCGACATCGCCGCCGCGGCAGGAACCCACGTGGAAGCGCCGGTCTCCGGGTCGAAGGTGCCGGCGGAGCAGGGCCGGCTGGTTGCGATGCTCGCCGGTCGCGCCGATGTCGTCGACGAGGTCGCGGGGATCATCAAGCCGATGTGCCGCAGCATTCACAGGTGCGGCAGCGAGGCCGGCAGCGCATTGAAGATGAAGCTCGCGGTCAACCTCTACCTGGTGACCACCGTCGCTGCGCTGGCAGAATCCGTGCACTTCGCACAACGCCAGAAGCTCGATCTCGACACTTTCGTGTCCATCATCAACGCAGGACAGATGGCAAGCCCCGTGGCCGAGATCAAGGGGGCCAAGCTGCGCGAGCGGGACTTCTCTGCACAGGCAGCCATCCACGACGTCCGCAAGAACAGCGGCTTCGTCGTCTCGGCCGCACGCTCGGCAGGCATCGCGACGCCGATGGCCGACACCGCCGATCGGCTCTACGACGAGACAGTCCGGCTGGGCTTCGGCGACGAGGACATGGCGGCGGTCGTACGCGCCATCGAACATCGGACCGAGTCGTCCTCCGACGCACCTGACGGCGACCGTCATCCCGGCGCTCTCGAGGAGTGAGGACGACTCAAGGCTCTGGCGGCCCATCCGCCTTCAGCTGGGCTCGGCCAGGGTTGTAGCCGGAACGCGCGGCCCGCCCGAACTGGGGGATCTGGCGGGCCACGCCGACGTCTCGAGAGCGTTCAAGCACCAGCGCCTCGGCACCACGGGCTGCCGACTGCGTCAGGGGGACGGTCGGCAGACCGTCACGCCTCGCGCGGCTCGGGCCGGCCCACAGCTCAGTACAGCTCGAGTCGTCCTGCCGCGGCCTCGACGGCAGACATCCGGTCGCGGGCGGCATCACCCAGGCGGTCCACGACGCCGGCGATGCACGTCTCGACGAGGAACATCGACGTGGCCATCGTGTCGAAGGGGGAGACCGAGGAGACGTCGGCCGCGAGCACGACGTCGGCGCTGGACGCGACCGGGGACAGGAAGGAGTCGGTGAAGAGCAGCACGCGGGCGTGGCGCCGGCGGGCCTCCGTCGCGAGCGACTGGGCCTGGGGCTCGTAGCGGCGGAAGTCGAAGAGCACCACCACGTCCTTGCGTGACAGCTCGGAGAGCGCCGCTGCGCGTGAGGACACGGCGTTCGGGACCATCGTCGCGCCCGGCCGCAGCTGCTCGAGGTGCTGGTGCAGGTAGCGGGCGAGCAGCCCGCTGTAGCGTCCACCCGACAGCAGCACACGCCGGCTCGTGGCGAGCACCTCGACGGCCCGGTCCACCTCGTCGGCGGACAGGGTCGCGAACGTGGCTGCCGTGGCGGCGCGGGCGCTCTCGCCGGCCCTCGAGACGAGGTCGTCGGGGGTGTCGTCGTCCCGCCGCCGGTCGGCCCGCTCGTAGAGCGCGAGGGGCGAGGCCGACTGTGCCGCAAGGTCATCGCGCAGCGCCCGCTGGAAGTCGGCGTAGCCGTCGAAGCCGAGGCGGCCGACGAACCGCACGACGGTGGGCCCGCTGACCTCGGCGCGGGCCGCGAGCCGGGCGACGGTCTCGAGGCCCGCTACCGGGTAGGCCGCGAGGAGGGCCCGGGCCACCTTGCGCTCCGAGGCGCTGAGGCCCCCGAGCGAGCGTCGCACCAGGTCGGCGACACTGCGGTCGTATGCCGGATGGACGGGGTCACTGCTCATGGGTCAACTCTCGCTCAGGGTTCGTCAATGGAAAGCCGGGGCGCGCCGGGTGCCGACGACCTGACCGGACGAGCGCCGCCTGTCGCGTCGACCCGACCGTGGCACCCGTCCAGCGGGTCACCGGGCGTGCACCGACAGGTCGAGGCGCGTGAAGGCGGTGGTCGTCGCCCCGTCACGGGTCCGGGCCGACGTGCGGGCGTCCTGGCGGAGGGTCACGACGAAGCGGGGGTCGTCCTCGAGCGTCGTGCCGGACGCGGACGGCTGGTTGGTGGCGACGAGGTCGCGTGCCAGCCCGACGAGCTCGTAGCCGGGGGAGGACCCTCGGAGGGAGGAGAAGACGTCCGTCGTGGTCACTGCGACGGGTCGGTCGATGCCGCGCAGCGGCGACGTGTCGCGCGCCGGCACCACGGCGTCGGCCTCGGGCACGTAGGTGTCACCGCTCGTCAGCCAGGTCCACCGGACCCCGTCGATGCCCCATCTGCCAGCAGCGCCGGTGGCGACGCGCGCCGCCCCGAGGTCGAGCACCGACACGCCGTGCCGCCCCAGCACCGAGAGCCGCTCGTGCGTGGTGCCGGCGCGCTCGACGACGAGCGCGGTGTCCGGGTCGAGGCCGAAGACGCGCCGTCGTCCGGTGTCCGCCGCGAGCCGAACGGCGCGGCCCTCGCGACCGTAGGCGGTGAAGTGCGTGTCGAGCAGACCCGAGCGGAAGAACCCGAAGCCGCCGCGGGGGAGGTAGCCCAGGACGGTCGGGTCGTCGAAGTAGCCCGGTGCGCTCCCGTCACGCAGTCCTTCCCATGACTCGCCGCCCGTGACCATGCACGGGCCGGCCTGGATCTGCGCGCCGGCGGACGTGCCGGCGACGACCGCACCGCGCGTCAGGGCTGCTCGGATCGCGGCGAGCACCGCTGAGTCACGCTGCTCGGGTCCGCGCTGGAGCACCTGCACGAGCCGGTACTGGTCCCCGCCGCCGAAGAAGAACCCGTCGAGCCGCGACACCCGCACCGCGAGGTCCGGGTCGTCGGCCGCGCCGACGTGGTCGAGGTCGACCGGCACGTACTCGGCGCGGGCGCCGTAGGAGCGCAGGAGGCCGACGTAGAAGGCACCGTTGGCCACCGAGTTGCTCGCGTCCGGGGTGCCGGCGTCCGGGTCCTGCGACTCGGGCACAGAGGCGGCGGTGACCACGCCGATGCGGGCGCCGGCTCCGCCAGCGCGCCGGACGATGTCGCCCCACACCGTGGCGTTGTCGTCGGAGAGGCCGCCCCCGACGAGCACGAGCTGGCCTGCACCGCTGGGCTGCTCGCGTGAGGTGGCGCCGGTCTCGGCAGCGCTCGCCGGGCGAGCGGCCCCGGGAAGCGCCAGCGCGGCGGCGGCGACAGTGGCCCCGCGCAGGGCGGAACGGCGAGCGAGGGTCCGGTGCCGGTCCGGGTGGCCGGCTGGGCGGTCGGGTCGGTGGCCGGTTCGGTGGTCAGGCTGGTGCTCCGGGGAAGGGTGCATGGAACCTCCTTGTTCGATGCGCCGCTGCGCGTCAGTGGTGGGTGGAGCCGCTTGCGGCAGAGAAGGACTCGGGCGACCCGGCGGCATACGTCTCCAGGTCACCGGCACCCAGCCGTGCGACGAGCGAGGCGAGCAGCGCCGTTCGAGTCGGTACGGACGAGATGTCGAGCCACTCGGACTCGCTGTGGTCGTCCCCTCCGACGGGGCCGAGCCCGTCGAGGGTCGGGCATCCCGTGGCTGCGACGATGTTGGCGTCGGAGACGCCGCCGGTGGCGACGGCGTCGATGTCGAGCCCGAGCTCGGCAGCCGTGGAGAGCGCGAGACGCGCGAGAGCGTCGCTGCTCGTGGTGCGCTCCATCGGGTCGGTGCGGTCGCGGACCTCCAGCTCGATGGCCACGCCCGCGTTCACCGGCTCCGCCGCGCGGCGACGAAGCTGCCGGACGACGACGTCGAGCACGTCGGACGAGGTGGCTCGCACCTCGGCGACGATCCGCGCCTCCTCGGCGACGACGTTGGGACGCGACCCCGCCTCGAGCACCCCGACGTTGACCGTGAGACCGGGGGCCGAGCGGTCGAGCGCGGCCACGTCGAGGGCGAGGTGCGCCGCCTCCACGGCGGCGCTGGCGCCCCTGCCGGGCTCGATGCCCGAGTGGGCCGCACGCCCGCGCAACCGGAAGTGCACGTCCGCGACGCCCTTGCGCGAGGCGACGAGGTCGCCGGACTCACGGGCGCCCTCGAGGCACAGGGCGACGTCGCTCTCACGGGCCAGCTCGGCGAGAAC
Organism: Terrabacter sp. AAH1; assembly: GCF_054456855.1. Lineage (NCBI taxonomy): Bacteria > Bacillati > Actinomycetota > Actinomycetes > Micrococcales > Intrasporangiaceae > Terrabacter > Terrabacter sp. AAH1. The sequence continues at coordinate 47,083 of NZ_JBTJJV010000005.1, forward strand.
CGGGGCGCTGCCCGGCGCACCGATCTCCTCGTCTGGCGTGAGGGCGACCGTGAGGTCGACGCCGTCGGCCAGGCCGGAGGCGACGAGCAGCTCGCAGGCGTGCACGCCGGCAAGCAGGCCGCCCTTGTCGTCGCAGACCCCGGGCCCGAGAGCGCGGTGGCCGTCGAGTCGGAAGGGGCGGGAGGACGCCGTGCCCGGCGCGAAGACGGTGTCCATGTGGGCGAAGAGCAGCACTCGTCGGCCGGTGCCCGGCCGGCGCGCCACGACGACGGGTCCGAGTGGGAGTCCGTCCGTGCCCGTCACCTCCCGCCGCTCGACGGCGAAGCCGGCTTGTTCGAGACGGGCGCACGACCAGTCGGCAACCCGTCGCACACCGTCGGCGTCGCCCGACCCGCTGTCGATGGACACGAGGGTCCGCAGGTCGACGACGAAGGCGTCGAGGTGCTCGGACGCCAGGGCGAGCAGGTCTGCCGACAGGCCTGTGGTGTGAGGCACCTCAGAGCACCTTCGACAGGAACGACCGCGTGCGCTCGTGCTGGGGGCGACCGAGCACCTGGTCGGGGCGTCCGGTCTCCACGACGACGCCACCGTCCATGAACGCCACGACGTCTGCCACCTCTCGGGCGAAGCCGATCTCGTGGGTGACGACGACCATGGTCATGCCCTCTCTCGCGAGGTCGCGCATCACGTCGAGAACCTCGCCGACGAGCTCGGGGTCGAGCGCCGACGTGGGCTCGTCGAAGAGCATGAGCTTGGGGTCCATCGCGAGGGCGCGGGCGATGGCGACGCGTTGCTGCTGGCCGCCGGACAGCTGGCTGGGGTAGCTGCCCGCCTTGTCGGCGAGACCGACGCGGTCGAGCAGCTCGCGGGCGCGCTCCTCGGCCACCCGCCGGGGGAGCCGCTTCACCTGCGTCGGCGCCTCCACGACGTTCTCGAGCGCCGTCTGGTGCGAGAAGAGGTTGAAGCGCTGGAACACCATGCCGATCTCGGTGCGCCGCGCGGCGACCTCCTTCTCGCGCAGCTCGTGCAGCCGCCCACCCCGCTCGACGTAGCCCACCGGCTCGCCGTCGACGCTGAGGCGTCCGGCGTCGACCTTCTCCAGGTGGTTGATGCAGCGAAGGAAGGTCGACTTGCCAGAACCCGAGGGGCCGAGGAGCACGGCAACCTCGCCGCGCGCCACCTCGAAGTCGATGCCCTGCAGCACCTGGAGGTGCCCGAAGCTCTTGCAGACTCCCTCGGCCAGGACCATGGGCGGCGTGGAGGACGCATCTCCGGCGGCGCCGGGCCGCTCGGTCGCGCGTGACGTGGAGGACGGCGTACGACGGAGAAGGGTCATGAGGAGGCTCCTGGACGGAAGGAGACGAGCCGGCCGAGACCGCCGCGCGGGCCCGGGGCCGCCACGCCTCGGCCGAACCGGCGCTCGAGCCAGCCCTGCGGGACGGACAGGAGGGTCGTGAGCGCGAGGTACCAGGCGCTCGCGACGACGAGCAGCGGGATGACCTTGAAGTTCTGCGCGTAGGCGGCCTGGATGTTGGACATGAGGTCGTGGCCGGAGATGACCGACACGAGGGCGGTCGTCTTGAGCATGGTGATGGTCTCGTTGCCCATCGGCGGGATGATCACGCGCATCGCCTGGGGCAGGACGATGCGGCGCATCGTCCTGCCCGAGGTCATGCCGAGCGAGTGCGCGGCCTCCACCTGGCCGCTGTCGACGGACTGGATGCCGGCGCGGATGATCTCGGAGGCGTATGCCATCTCGTTGAGTCCGAGGGCGAGCAGCGCCGCGACGGTGGCCGGGACGAGGTCGCTCGTGCGGCCCGTGAAGAATACGACGTCGGTGAAGGGGATGCCGATCGTCGTCGTCGGGTAGAAGGCGCCGAGGAATCCCCAGAAGATGAGCTGGACGAGGACCGGTGTGCCGCGGAAGACCCAGACGAAGGCGCCGGACACGACCCGCAGCACGGGGTTGGCCGACAGCCGCATGACGGCGACGACGACTCCTCCGACGACGCCCATCGCCATCGCCGCGACCGTGAGCCAGACCGTCGTCCACAGCCCCGACAGCACGAGGTCCGAGAAGAGGTAGCGCCGGACGGTGGGCCAGTCGAGGTTGGGGTTCTTCGCCAGGCTGACGACGACCGACAGGGCCACGACACCGACGAGCACGGCGGCGACCCAGCGACCCGGGTGGCGCACCGGCACTGCTTCGAGGCGTGGAGGCTGGACGGTGGCGGGCTCGATCGTGCTGCTGCCCTGCTGCGTGGCGGCCATGCTCAGCTGACCGCCGCGTTGATCGTCGCCTTCTCGACGGCGATCCCCTCGACGCCGTACTTGGCGAGGATCTTCGTGTACGTGCCGTCGTCCATGAGCGACTGCAGGGCCTTCTGCACCGCCTTGGCGAGCTCGGGGTCGGCCTTGCTGAGGCCGATGCCGTTCGGGGTCGCCTCGTACCCGGTGGGGGCCGCCGGGTCCTCGACGAGCTCGAAGGCGTTGCCGCCGTCGGTCGTCTTCGCGGAGTATCCGGCCGCCGGCTTCGTCGCGAGAGCGGCGACGACCTTGCCCGCCTTGATCGCGAGCTGGGCGTCGGAGTCCTTGGGGAACTGCTGGAGCTGGATCGGTGCCTTGCCGGCCGCGGTGCAGTCCTTCTGCCACGTTGTCGCGAGGTCCAGCTGGTTCGTCGCGGCCTGGACGGCGACCGACTGACCGCACAGGTCCGTGTAGGTCTTGATGCCCTGCGGGTTGCCCTTCGCCACGAGAACGCCCGTCCCCGAGGCGGAGTAGTCGACGAAGGTCAGGACGGCCTGGCGCTCCTTCTTGTCGGTCATGGCCGACATGACGGCGTCGAACTTGCCCGCCTGGATGGCCGGGATGATGCCGTCGAACTTCTGGGCCGTGAACGTGAAGCGCAGCCCCAGGCGCGCGGCGATCGCCTGGCCCAGGTCGTAGTCGACGCCGGTGATCTGCGACGAGCCCTCCGCGGCGAACATCTCGAACGGGGCGTACGGAACGTCGGTGGCGACCCGCACCTCCCCGGAGTCGCGGTACTTCTGCGGCACGAGGGCCTTTGCGGCGCTGTCGACGCCGACGCTGACGCCGGCGACGGTGACGGACGCGGGGGTGCTCGCCTCGCTCGCGGCGCCGGTGCCCGACGCGCAGGAGGCCAGGGTGAGGGAGGCGAGGGCCACCGCGGAGGCGACGCCGAGCCGGGACGCGGGAGTACGTGTGCGCACTGCAGATCCTTCACTGGAGGCAGCGCACCGGCGGCCGCCGGTGGCGTGTGAAGCATTACAGAAAGCACTAGACGGCGTCTAGATGTAACAGACGATTCATCGGGAGTGGTCACGCTGGCCGGGCCTGGATGGCTCGATCCAGCGTCGTGCGGCTGCGCCGCCCCACACCTTGCAGGCGGCCGGGCCACGCATCGAGCCCGGCCCGGCCGCCGCCTGTCGCAGTCGGAGGTCCGACTACCACTGCTCGGGCCAGAGCAGCGCCTCCCGCCGGCGAGGACCGTCCTCTGGCGGGTGACGGGTACCGGGCAACGTGCGACGGTGCACTTCGACCGCGACGTCGGCAACGCGTACGTTGCGGTCCAGTGCGCGCTGCCGCATCAGCGAGAACGCCTCGAGCGGAGTACACCCCAGCCGCGCCATGAGGATGCCGACCGCACGTTGGATGCCCGGTGCGGCTGTCACGGCCGCGCGCAGGACCCGGACCTCGCGCTCGAGGGCCAGCACGCGACCGGGGGATGCCGCGGCGCCCCGCGTCGATTCCCTCCGCTGTGGTGCCGGCACCTCTGCTGCACGCGACACGGCTGCTACGGGTTGACGTCTTCGGAGCCGTGCTTCGTGGCCCAGCCGGCTACGCGCTCCGCGGTGAGTCCGGCGAGCCGCTGCCCGTTCTCCACGGCATCCTCGCCGTTGAAGTCGAGCACCTGGACCACGGAGAGGTGGTGACGCACCTGCGCGACCGAGATCCACTGGCTGATGTCGACGTCGATGTGTTCTGAGTCGACCTTGCCCGTGGCGATGAGGTTGCCCTCGGCCACGACCGCGTCTCCGTGCCGCACCGCGTCGTTCCTGACGGTGAGTCGCAGAGTCGACAGGTTCTCGTCCATGGTGGGCACCTCGACGCGGCTGCACTGGCGCGCGGCCTTCTGCCAGGTGCCGAGGGCGGCTGACGCCTCGGTGTCCCCGGCGAACGTCAGTACCGAGTGCTTGACGATCGAGCTGTTGAAGGGATTGGGGGTCGTGAAGGTCGCCGTGCGCCGGTCGGTTGCCGTCGACGCGAGTGACGTGACCGCGGAGAGGCAGCCCGCCTCGGTCAGGTCCTCCTCGTCGGCGGATGCGTCGTTGCTGTACCCGAGGGGCAGGTCGTCCTTGCTCAGGAGAGGCGACGGGCCGGTCCAGCTCGGGTCGAGGCCGACGGTCCGAGAATCCGTGGTTCCTATCGAGCATGCGGTAGCCAGCATCGCCAGGCTGAGGACGCCGGCCGCTGACACGGCACGGGCGCGGTGGCTTCGGGGAGTCTGTCGGGAGGTTGCGCTCGAGGGCGTCATGTGAGGTTCCGATCTGGTGGCTTGCGTGCGGGGGGAGGGAGATGTTCGTGCGTGACCCGCCCCGATTGCGGCGGTAGGTCGCCGGCACCGGGGCGGGTTCGTCGCCTCGAGGGTCGGCAGGGCAGGGTGCGCGGAACGGCCGACGCGTCAGTTGGCGGCCGCGGTGGCTCGCCTCTCCAGCTCCACGGCATACGTCTTGGAGAGACGCCCTCGGGCTGCGACGGCGACGCCGATGGTGACGAGCACGAGGGCGACGATCATGGACAGGGCGCGCAGCTCGCCATTCACCATCTCGGCGGCGATGCCGTTGTCGTTGTTGGTCCGGTTGAAGATGCTGTGGAACAGGGCCACGAGGAGCAGGCTGTCGCCGGTCCCGCGGCGCAGCACGCCGCAGGCGGGCCGGACCAGGACTCCGAGAATGAAGTAGGTGACGAAGGCGCCGAGCAGGACGCTGAGGTCCACCGTCTGGTCGAGGAAGAACTCGAGCGGCAAATGGACCAGCGCGAACGGCACGGCGGTGATGATCCCGGAGAGGTACCAGTTGTGGCGACGCTCGAGGCGCGTCTGCATGAAGCCCGTCCACACCGTCTCCTCCCACAGGTTGACGAGGACGAAGTTGACGAGCAGCAGGCCGATCTGGCTGGCCACCAATGGGATCAGGTCGACCGGTCGAAGGCTGTCGCCGAGGACGGCGGCGAGGCCGATCGTGATCACCGGGATGGCGAGCAGCACGGTGAGCCACCAGCCGACGCTGACCCGCCACCGGAAGGCACGCCGGAGGAGGCTGCGCACTCCCCGACGGCCGTCGACGACCCACGTCACGTAGAGGGCCACCGGCAGCAGCCCGAGGATGAAGAGGAAGCCGGCCACCTCGTCGGGAGCGACGCCGAGGGTCTCGTGCAGGCCTCCGCCGGGGATGACTCCGTGGTAGGCGAGCCCCCAGACGGTGGCCAGCAGGTAGACGGCGCCCACGCCCAGGATGAGGAACATGGTGATGGGGCGGCGCTGGATCAGCTGATGTAGGCGGCTCTGTCGATGCCGCGTGTGGATGGTCGTGGTCATGGTGGTTCCGCTCTTGTCGGAGGTCTTTGGCTCGACCAGTGAAAGCCAGACGCGGGAAGTCGCACGATGGGGAAACACGCACTGGCGCAGGCGAACAGCCACCCTTGTGAGGCTCGGCTCGCCCGCTGACCGCACCGTTTCCATGTGGGGGTGGGCCACCCCGGAGGCCAAGGGGTTCCCGGCGTACACGAGGCGCTCAAGCCGATACCGGAGATGTGAGGGCAACGTCTCTACTGGGACGACACGCACTCGGCAGCGCCCATGAAGTCCCGCGTGACGGTCGGAATCAACGGCGCGACAACGGAATCGAATGGAGTTCCCCATGAGGTCGGCCATCATCGATGCAAACGCCCACGCACCGCTCAGGGTGGTCGAGCACCCGGATCCTCGGCCGCGACCCGGCTGGGTGGTGGTGCAGATCGACCACGCCGGTGTCACCCGACATGACGTGGCGATGCTCGGCCGGTATGCGTGGCGCGTCCACCCAGCGACCCCCGGAAGTGACGGCGCGGGCCGTATCGTGGCGATCGGCGCGCGTGTCAAGCGCTTTGGCGTGGGTGATCCCGTGGTGATGTCGCCATGGCTCGGTTGGCGCGTCGGCACACGTCTGCCCGGCCCACGCGTACGCGTGCTGGGCACGCACCTTCCCGGCACCCACGCAGAGCTCGTGGCAGTGCCCGCTGGGAACGTGTTTCACCTGCCGTCCCGACTCACGGCCAGGGAGGCGGCGGCACTTCCGATGACGGGGCTGACTGCGTGGCGGGCACTCACGACGGTGGGACGTCTCCGCCAGGGCGAGACCGTCGTGGTTTCGAGTGCCTCCTCCGCTCAGGGCCTGGTCGCGATCCAGATCGCGGCAGCCCTCGGTGCGCGGGTCATCGCCCTTGCCTCGGACACTCGGCGACAGCTCGCGCTCGACTGCGGAGCGACCGAAACGGTCGACAGCTCGGACCGCTTCCTCGCAGCCCACGTGCGGGAGATCGTCGGCGGCCGCGGCGCGAGCCTGGTCCTCGACACGGACGGCAGGCACTGGGCAGCGCTGCTGTCCGGTCTCCGACCCGGCGGGCGGCTGGTCACGGTCGCCACCAGACCTACCGGTCTCACCAGCGTGGACGCCCGTCTGCTCGCGTGGCGGCACCTGCAGATCCTCGGATCCGAGGGGGGTAGCAGGCAGGAGTTCGCCGGGTTCCTCGACCACGTGGACAGCACGCACTGGACACCGGTCGTCGACGCGGTCCTGCCGCTTTCCGAGATCGCCCGGGCCTATGCACTGCTTGGCCACCCCACATCGACGGGCGGGGTCGTCCTGGACGTGTCCCGCAAAGACGGCACCGGGCCCGCTCGGACAGTCCGGACATCGGACGGCGAGCAACCCGAGGATGCACCGGCGGGAGGTCCCCCTCAGGGGGCGGCCCACCCCATCCCGTCCTGAGAGCCGCTCGCGTGTACTCGACCCAGCGGTGTAGACATCGCCGCCGCTGACCAACTCGCTCATCACCCATACGGAAGGCTCACCGTGATCGAAGTCCACCACCTCACGAAGCGGTACGGCACTCGTACCGCCGTCGACGACCTCACCTTCACCGTCCAGCCCGGACGCGTTACCGGCTTCCTTGGCCCCAACGGCGCGGGCAAGTCAACCACCATGCGCGCCATCCTCGGGCTCGACCGACCCACCGAAGGCACCGCCACCATCCACGGCCAGCCAGCGTCAGCCCACCCTTGGCCGCTCAGGACCGTCGGAGCGGTCCTGGACCCGAAGGCATTCCATCCGAACCGCACGGCGCGCAAGCACCTGGCAGCACTGGCTCACACCGTCGGTGAAGGATCCGCCCGGGTGGACGCGGTGCTGCGTCAGGTGGGGCTGTCCGAAGTGGCCGACGAGCGCGCCGGGAACTTCTCCCTCGGGATGAGCCAGCGACTGGGCCTCGCCGGTGCGCTCCTCGGAGACCCCGACGTCCTCATCCTCGACGAGCCGGTCAACGGCCTGGACCCGGACGGTGTTCGCTGGATCCGGCTCTTCCTGCGCACGTTCGCGCAGGAGGGTCGCACCGTCTTCCTCTCGTCGCACCTCATGAGCGAGATGTCCCAGACCGCCGACCACCTCATCGTCATCGGGAAGGGAAGGCTCATCGCCGACATGTCGACCGCGGACATGCTGGCGAGCACCGAACCGGCGGTCCGGGTCCGCACGGCGCAGGCGGATCGGCTGCACTCCATCCTCACCTCCAAGGGTGCTGACGTGCAGCGTTCGGTCGACGGCGAGCTCACGGTGCGTCACCTGGACACCGACGTGGTCGCGAACCTGGCGATGGAGCACCGCATCCTCGTCACCGAGCTGGGAAGCACCCGACAGTCCCTGGAGGACGCCTTCATGGAGCTGACTGCAGACGCTGTCGAATACGGCCAGTCGCCGCCCAGCCAGAACCCCAGCCTCTCCTCTTCCCGAACCGGCGCCTAGAGCCGGGCCTTCACCGCCTCAGCACCTCCACCCACATCGAAGGACGGAACCACCGTGACCACCACTGCCGCCGACACGCGCACGCAAGCACCTACCGCCCGACAGTCGCTGCCGCTCATCGCACGCTCCGAGCTCGTCAAGCTGACCAGCCTGCGGTCGACCTGGGGGCTCCTCGCGGCGGGAGCAGCTTTCACCGTGCTCTCGGGTGTCTCGCAAGCCGCCACCCTGATCTATCGCGCCGGCGCCGAACCGGTCCCGGCCCCGGGGTTCGACGCCATGGCCGTCTCGGTCAACGGAGTCAGCACCATGGCATTCCTCGTCGGGGTCCTCGGCGTCCTGCAGGTCACCGGAGAGCTCACCACGGGGCTCGGCCGGAGCACCTTCGCAACCGTTCCACGCCGGGGCCGCGTCGTCGTGGCCAAAGCGGTCGCGACGGCGCTCTTGGTGGCGCCCGTCGTGGCCGTCACCGCCGTCGTGACCGTGGCTGTGTCCCAGACCATCCTGTCCACGCAGGGCATGCACGCGCCGCTGCTGTCGCTGGACGCCCTCCAGGCGATCGTCGGATCGGCTGGGTACGCGGTCGCCGTGGGCGTCTTCGGGCAGACGTTCGGCTGGCTGGTGCGCAGCACCGTCGGGGCGGCGTTCAGTCTGCTCGGGCTGCTCGGTGTGCTCGGGTCGCTCGTCAGCCTGCTGCTGCCCGAGGCCGTCTCCAACGACCTGGTCCCGTTCCTGCCGGGCGAAGCGGCCTCCGCCCTCATGGGGGCCGACGCGAGCGGGGCGTCGCTCCCACCGAGCGGGGCCGCTCCGGTCACCGTGGTGTGGTGCGCGATCGCCCTCGCCCTCGGGGTCCGGCTGGTCCGCCGACGCGACGTCTGACCGGGCCGACGTGTGGTCATCCCCCGAGAGTTTCGGGGGATGACCACATGGCGACGTCTGGGCGGATGAGACACGCTTCCCCAACGGAGGTGAAGCCGATGGGCAATGTCAGGGTTCTGGTCGTCGACGACCAAGCCCCGTTCCGGCTCGCCGCCAGCGCGTTGGTGGGCATGATGTCGGGCTTCGAGCTGGTGGGAGCAGTGGACAGCGGCGAGGAGGCCGTGACAGCCGCCGTGACTCTCAGGCCGGACCTCATCCTCATGGATGTGACGCTCGGCGGGATCAGTGGCCCGGAAGCGACCCGCCGCATCACCTCGTACCCGGGCATGGCCGACGTCCGGGTCCTGCTCGTGTCCACGTACGACGCGAGCGACGTCGCCGACGACATCAGCGCGTGCGGTGCTGCCGGCTTCCTCAGCAAGGCCTCATTCGACGGTGACGCGTTGCGCGAGGCCTGGCTCGGTCTCGAGCAGTGAGCTCAGGCGTTCCACCGGCAGTTCCAGCGTGTACACGCGCCCCGAACCCGGAGATCTCGTCGAGTGGAGCCGACCGTCGAAGGCGGCCAGGCGGTCCATGACGCCCTGCAGCCCGCGGACGGTCGTGCCACTTCTGCTGTGCACCTGAAGACGCGCCGCGCGTCGGTCGCCCGTGGCTGTCAGGACCATCGCCTCGACGTCGGTGATGCGGGTCAACAGCTCCACCGCCGCGAAGTAGAGCGTCGACTCGAGCTTCGGCTCGAGACGGCGCCCGGTCCACCAGTGGTCCACGTCTGGCTGCACACCGGGGTGCGTCTCAGCCAGGTGGCTGAGGAGTGCCGCAGCCACCCCCCGGCGGGCCAGCTGAGCCGGGAAGACGCCGCGAGTGACCGTCCGTAGTGCCTCGACCGCCTGGTCCGTCTCGCGGATGAGTCCGTCGATGAGCAGCCCGACCCGGAGGCTCGGTTCGACGCCTACCTGGGCGGCCAGCCGGGCGAGGTGCTCGGGCAGCCGGTCCAGGTGCGGGAGCACGACGTGCCGGATCGCCGCCTCGAACTGGGCGCGCTCGCGGTTCTGTGCAGCGTGCAGGCGCCGCCTCGAGGCTTCGAGCTCCTCGGTGGTGTCGGCGAGCTCGACCGCGCGCCGGGACAGCTCCGCCCCCAGCCTCAGGTTGCTGATGACGTGGCCGATCTGGGTGGAGAAGTCCACGAGCAGCTGGCGTTCGAGGTCACGAAGACCGCGTCCGGGAGGCATCCTGACGGCCAGTCTGCCGACCACTCGACCGGCGTCCGCGAGCAGTGGCGCGCTCCAGTCGGCACCTGACCCGGAGTGCACGCCGCCGGGGCGCTCCCAGGAGACGCTCGTCGGAGCGCTGTCCAGTGGCTGGGAGGTGCTGACCTCGACCTCCACCACAACGGCGCCCACCGCCCGTCCGACGGCCTCGGCGACTGCGGTCAGCATGCGCCGAGGGTGCGGCAGGTCCTGAAGTTCGCGGGTGAAGTCGGCGAGCGACTCGTAGGGCCGGGCTTGTGCTCCGTACACGAGCCGGGCAGCGAAGCGGGTGGTCCACCCACGCACGGGCTGCAACAGCACCGCGACGAAGGCCGTCAACGCCATCGACCCCAACAGCCCCAGATCACGCATGGACGCGGGCGCAGGCAGGCTCACCAGGACGACGACCCCGACGTAGAGGGCTGTGGCTGTCCCGCTGAGCAGCGTCAGCACGATCGCCCGGTTGAGCGCGACGTCGACCCCGAAGAGGTGGTGGCGCAGGATTCCGACCCCGGTGAGCACGGGGACGCACGCGTAGGCGGCCATCAAGGGCAGCACGGACAACCACGCGGGGAGGTCGAGCCACTCCACAGCCACGAGCGTGAAGACCGCGGCCGATGCCAGCAGCACGGCTGCAAGGGTGATCCACATCAGCTGTTCGCGCTGAGGGCCGTGGCTGCGGCGCAACCGGCTCAGCAGGGCGGTCGCGCCGGCGAGGACGCCGACGGCGATGAGCGCGTACGCTGCCAGCAACAGCCCCTGCGCCACGCCGTTGCCGGACGCGGCCACCTGTCCTGCCTCGTCGAGGCGGTCGGTGCGCACCTGTGACACCCCTGCCGCGTGCAGCACGGCGCCGAGGCCGGTGACCCAGACCCCCCAAGCCCAGCGACCCTCCGTCCACCGCCCGTCCGGCGCCAGCAGGAACAGCAGCGCGAGCAGGGCGAGCGTGGGGAACGCCCCGAACTGCAGCCCGGCCGAGATCGCGGCTGCTCCTCCCGGCGCACCGGGCAGGTCGCCGCGCAGTGCCGCCACGCCGTAGGCGTGAGCCGTGACGCCGAACTGGGTGGCGAGCTGGCCGAGGACGAACAGCCAGCCGATGGGGTGCCGGGGCTGCCGGGACAGGATCAGCGCACCGACGATCGCTCCACCTACGGCCCCGAGGTCGATCAGCGGGAATCCGGCTGTGAGCGCTTCGCTGGTCCAGAGTCGGCCAGAGAGGACGAGGAGCACTGTCCGAGCCAGCGCGAGCACGAAGGTGAGAGCGGCGAGCACCCACGCGAGACGCCTGCTCATGCGCCCGGTTCCAAGGCGTGGTCGAGGGGCACCGAGACCGTCACGGATGTGCCCGATCCGGCGTGCGATCGTGCCTGCCCCACGAGCACGGAGCCCCCCACCTGCGAAGCACGCTCCTGCATGCCCCGTATCCCGGTTCCCGCGCCGGCCGGGACCGACCCCACCCCCGAGCCGTTGTCGGTGACAGTGAGCACCAGGGCGGCCGCGCCCTGCTCCACGACGATGGAGATACGCGTGCCGCCGGAGTGTTTCACCGCGTTCTGGACCGCCTCGGACGCGCAGTAGTACAGCGCGGCCTCGGTCTCCGGGGCGTACCTGGAGTCTGGCGCCTCGACGTGTGTGGCCAAGGGGATGGTGCGGGCCATCTCGCTCAAGGCTGCGGCAAGACCGTCGGTGATGAGCGTGGTCGGTCCGAGTCCGCGAGCCAACGTCGTCAACGTCTCGATCGCGGCATGAGCGGCATCCGCCTGCTCGAGAAGCAGCCGGCGCCCGAACTCTGAATCGCTGCCGACAACCGCCCGAGCGAGGCCGAGGTTGATGCTCAGCGCCACCAGCTCCTGCTGGGCGCCGTCGTGCAGGTTCCGCTCGAGGCGCCGTCGCTCGACGTCGGCTGCCGTGACGAGCTCGGCCCTCGCCGAACGCAGCTGACGTGTCCTGGCGGAAAGCCGTTGCACCTGCTCCTGCAGATCGAGCCGGAGCCGGGCGTTGGCCAGCAGCAGCCCGGCCTGGCCGGCCAACCCCGCGAAGAGGCGCTGCTCGGCCCCCGAGAAGACGCGACCTTCCTGTTCCCGTACGCGCAGCACGCCGAGGATCTCGCTGCCGTGACCGACGGGCAGGCTGTGGACACCGTGTTCGGACATCGCAGCTGCCGGAGGGGGGACGGGATCGGTGGCTGTGTCTGGTGGCCATGCCGCGACGAGCTGCAGCTCGTCGCGGACCATGAGCCAGACCTGCACCCACGCCGCAGCGATGCCGGTTCCGAGCGTCTGAGCCATGCGGGCGGTCATGTCGTCGACGGACTCGGCGCCGGCCAGCCGGTCGTGGAACGTCGAGAGCACCTCGTAGGGTTCGGTGGTGGGCCGGGCCAGGCGCCTGGCAGTCGCGGAGTGGAGGCGACGGTGCAGTGGCTCGATGCCCACAGCCACCAGCACGGTCGCGAGCAGTGACAAGGCCAGGCGGGGTGTTGGGCCGCCGCCGAGCAGCCAGGTTCCACCCGCCACGATCGTCAGGTAGACGAGCAGCACGAGGGCTCCTGTCGCGAGCCAGCTCGCGACGAGCTCCCGTGACAGGTTCACCAGGGGCGCGCGACCAGGGCGAGTCGACGGTCGCGCGGACGCCGAGGCCATGAGCCTCATCATGACGGAGCGCCCGAGAGCGCGTCAGGGGGTTAGCCGCCCCCAGGCGGGGCGGCTGTCCGCACCCCGGAGCGGTGCCGATGGACGGGGCGGGGCGGACAAGTGCGCGACGAGGAGATCAGCGGCTGCCGGCGTGGCCCCCGGCCTGGATGAAGGTGAGAACTGCGGCGACTCGGCGGTTGAGGTCGCCCTCCTCGCTCAGTGACAGCTTCTGGAACAGCGACGTGATGTGTTTCTCGACGGCGCGTTCACTCATGAAGATCGTCTTCGCGATAGCCGCGTTGCTGCGTCCCGTGGCCATCGCCCGGAGCACCTCCGTCTCCCGCTCGGTGAGGTCCGACAGCACCGACTTCTCGGCCCTGGTGCGCTGCAGGAGCCGCTCCACCACTTTGGGGTCCAGTGCCGACCCGCCGCCTGCGACCTCGCGGAGGGCGCGCACCAGCTCGCCGATGTCGGACACGCGTTCCTTGAGCAGGTAGCCGAGGCCCTCGACGCCGTCTTCGAGGAGCTCGTAGACGAAGTCGGGCTCGACGTACTGCGAGAGCACGACGACGCCGACCGAGGGCTGAGCGGCGCGGATGCGCTTGGCGGCATCGATCCCCTCGTTCGTGAAGGTGGGGGGCATCCGCACGTCCGTGAGTACGGCGTCGGGTCGAAGCTCGTCGACGGAACGCATGAGCTCGTCCATGTCCTGCGCCACGGCGACCACCTCGATGCCCTCGACAGTGCCGAGCAGGGCTGCGGTTCCTTGGCGCACGAGGTAGTTGTCCTCGGCGAACACGACACGAAGAGCCATGTGGTGAGCGTATGGCCCCTCACGGCAGGCGGGGAGAGGGCTCCTGCCCCCCGTCCGGGTGGCTACCCACCTCGAAGGTTGCGGCCATCCGCAGGGAGGGGGTCGCGCCGCGGCCACCTCCACACGCTCGAAGGCGCACGCCAGACCGCCGTGTGCCGCTGGGTCGTCAGCGGCACACGGCGGTGTCGGCAGGCGCGCGAGGCGCCGAGCGGGGGAAGCGACCCCCGTCAGACTCGAGCGCGAGCCTTGCGGGTCACCCACCATCGCCGGAGCTTCTCACGCCCCGAGGTGCGAGGCATGCTGCGCTCCGTGGAGAGGACTGCCGCCATCAGGGGTAGGCCCGATGCGACCGACCAGGTCGCCAGGTGGACGTTGGTGTCGTGGGACTTCATGAGTACCTCCTCTGCGAACCGGTGTCGGTCACCGATGGCCACGAGTGGCCACGGACGTGGCCTCTTGATGACTTCATGGTCGGGGCGGTACGCGTTGCGCCGGGATGGGGCCAGCCCGATGGAGCGCGGCGAGAAACCGCCATGATCTGCCTTTGGAGACAGAGGAACCCGAGCAGTAGGCCATGAGACTCGACGCGTCGGCGTGCCCCGTTGCCGCCGAGGAGGACTGCCCCGCAGCTGAACTGGCGGTACCCACGCGACGGTCAGCGCGGCCGGCCGCCCGTCGCCAGCGAGGCGATCGCTCGCAGGGAGTCGGTGCCGGCGACGAGATAGCCGTTGTGCCCGTGGGCACCCCCTACCGGCAGGGAGTGGGCGCCGAAGGCCGCTGACGTCGGGTCCGCAGCATGGCCGAAGCCCTCGACGCGGGTGTGGGGGACGAGGGCGATCGGGTCGTCGGGGGCGATGCCGGCCCAGACCTCGGCCCTCGTCCGCAGCGCCGACCGGCTCCACACGTCCATGCCGGGAGAGCCGACGGCCACGAGGTCGCTGACCCGCAGCTGCGGCGCGGCGTGCGCGCACACGACCGAGCCGTAGCTGTGGCAGACCACGCTCACCCTGCCCGAGCGAGGGAGGCGGTCGATGAAGGAGACCAGCCGGGGAGCGCCCTCCACCGCACGATCCGACCGTGCGGCATCCGGGTCGATGCCGGCCGGTGGGTCGTAGTCGAGCCAGACCACGACCGCGGCCGGAGTCTGCGGGGACGAGCGCCGCATCTCGGCGAGGAGGCTGCGTGCCTGCACGGCGGGGTGCCGTCGCCCCGCGCCCTGCTCGTCGCGGAGCAGTTCGGCGTTCCAGCCCACGCCCGGCACGATGACGGCGATGTTGCGGGCGCGTCGCACGTCCCCGAACGCCTCGACGATCCGGCCCTGACCGCCGGCGTCGGCGCTCAACACCGTGGCCCGCGGCCCCACGACGTCCACCGGCACCCCGTCGCTGACCGACTGTGCCACCGCCGGTGCCGCACCGGCGACCAAGGTCAGCAGCACCGCGCCGGCGAGGACGAGCCGCTCGCGCAACGTGCGGCGCGACCGACGTCCTGCCGCCGAGGCGCGGCCCGTCGGCGCGGGGCGGTGCGTCGGCGCGGGGCGGTGCGTCGGCGCGGGGTGGTGCGTCGGCGCGGGGTGTTCGTGAGCTGGTCGATCCACGAGGTCCTTGTCGCGGTGGAAGGGCAAAGGGACCAGTGTCGACGACCAGCCTGTGAAGACCGCGGGAACAGCCGCCGTCCGTGCGTCGCGCGGCGCCGCGACGTGACCAGGGTCACGTCGCATCCCGGCGTGACGCGTCACGCAGCGGCGACCGTCGACGTCCCGTGCAGGGTGTGCACGCCGTCGACGAACTCGCGCAGCCACAGCTCGACGTTGATGAGGCGCCAGAACACCATGGAGTCGAGGTCGCCGGCGCCGGAGAGCCAGCGCTCGAACGCCGTCAGCGTCGCCGCGGAGTCGAAGTAGGGACGCTCCCTGAACGACGCCGACCGGAAGATGTCGTAGGCGAAGTCGCTCTGCTCGTGGAACCAGTCGTTCTGCGGGGTGGTGAACCCGATCTTGTTGCGGCGGCGGCTGATGGAGGGCGGCAGCAGCCCGTCGGTGGCGTCGCGCAGCACCCGCTTGTTCCAGCCGCCTTTGATGATGGCCTCGTCGCCGAGCCTGAACACGGTGCGGACGAGGTCGGGGTCGAGGAAGGGCACGCGTCCCTCGACGGAGAAGCGCATGCTGTTGCGGTCCTCGTAGCGCAGCAGGGCTGGGAGCGACCCGACGAACATGTCGTGCACGAGGCGCGTCCGCAGGTCGTGGGTGGGGACGGCATACGCCTCCGTGGCGTGGGCCGCGCGGAACTCGGGCCGGAGCAGGTCGGGCGTCGTGTTCCGGTGGGGGAGGAGGGTGCGGGCACGCACGGCGGCCAGGTGCCCGAGGACGTCACGCGAGGCGACGAGCTCGCGCACGGCGGATCGGCGGCTCCGGGTCAGCAGGTCCTTCAGGTGGACGACGAGCTGTGGCACGTAGCCGGCGAGCACCTCGTCCGCTCCTTGCCCGTCGAGCATCACCGTGACGTATGCGCTCGCCTCCTTCATGACCCGGTACTGCGCGTAGGGGCCGGTCGAGATGACCGGCTCCTCCTGGGCACGCACGAAGTCGGTGACGTCGCGAAGGAACTCGGCTGACGTGGGTCGGGTCTTGTGCGACATGACGCCGTGCGTGCAGGCGCTGACCGCGGCGTCGACGTAGCGCTCCTCGTCGTTGCGGTAGCCCGGGAAGACGGCCGAGAACGTGCGCTGGCGGGTGCCGACCGCGGCCGTCGCGTCGCGGTCGCCCAGGAGGTGGTCGATCGCCACGGTGATGGCCGAGCTGTCGAGGCCGCCCGAGAGCGACGTGCCCACCGGCACGTCCGAGCGCAGCCGCAGCGCCACGGCGCGCGTCAGCCGCTGCCGGAAGTCGTCGGCGACGGCGGCGTCGTAGCCCCTTCGGGGAGCCGTCGCGTCGAGGAGGTCGTCACGCAGCCGACTGAACATGTGCCGCCGTATGCCGTCCGTCGAGAGCGTGACCACCTCACCCGGCATGACCCGCTCGATCCCGTCGAAGAAGGTCTCGGCACCGTCGTCGTGCACGCGGTAGCGCAGGTACCGGTAGACGGTGCGGTCGTTCGGCCGGGGCTCGACGAGGCCGCTGGCCAGGAGTGGCTTGATCTCGCTCGAGAAGAGCCAGGCGTCGCCCGCGTCCGCCGCACCGCCGCGCGGCAGGGCAGGCACCCGGCACAGGTGCAGCGGCTTGATGCCGAACTCGTCGCGCGCCAGGGTCAGGGTGCGGGCGTGCCGGTCCCACACCGCCAGGGCGAACATCCCGTTGAACCGTGCGAACGCCGCTGACCCCCACTCGGCGAAGGACTGGAGCACGACCTCGGTGTCGCTCTGCGTGGCGAAGGTCCGTGAGAGCTCGGCGAGCTCGGCCCGGAGCTCGCGGTAGTTGTACACCTCGCCGTTGTAGGCGAGGACGTAGCGCCCGTCGGCCGAGGTCATCGGTTGGGCGCCACCCTCGCGGTCGAGGATGACGAGGCGCTGGTGCGCGAGCCCGACCGGGTTGTCGATGAAGGTCCGCGCGTCGTCGGGCCCGCGATGGTGCTGCTCGAGCGCCATCCGCTCGAGGAGGGCCGCGTCGCCGTCGAACCCGTAGTACCCGGCAATGCCGCACATGGCGTTCCCTCCGGTCCCGCGCGCGGGGTGTCGACAACAGTCGAGGGACATCGTGGGCGCTGTCGCTGAAAGGTCGCTGGGCCACGTCATCGAGGAGCCTGACCGTCGCCCTGCGATCCGACCCGCGGATGCGAGGGCTACCTCCATTCTCGTCCTCGGCCCCGCCCCACGTGCGGTCTTCGGCTCCGTCGAACGGGTTCTTCGGCCCGGGCCTCAGCCGGTCGGCGTGAGCGGCGCGACCTCCTCGAGCACCAGCTGCCCGGGCGCGTCGATCCGGTAGAGGCACAGCTCGGTCGCGGTGCCGTCGATGCGCAGCCCCTGGGCGAGGGCGGTGGCGCGGGCCGTCCCCAACCGTGCAGCATCGGTCGTCCGGGCGATCGTCACGTGGGGCTCGAAGACCGCTGGCAGCGGAAGGCCCAGCTGCCGGTACAGCTCCTCGTGCAGGTCACGGATCTCGTCGGCGCCCCGGTCGGCGAGCAGGAAGAGGTACTCGTCCTCGACCACGTTGACACCGGAGAAGGCGTACGTGAAGGAGGGTCGACGGGCACTTCGGTGCATCGCTTCACGAGCAGGGGCGAAGCGGATCGTCGTCGGGTAGACGAGGGTGATGTGCGCGGGGATCGCGCTCGCCAGCGGGTCGAAGCCGCCCCGGAAGCGTTCGACCCGCGAGTGCGTCGGCGGCAGCACGACCACGGCTCGCTGGGCCATCTCGTCCACGAGTCACACCGCGGGCGTCGGCGCGGCGAGAGCGGCGAGGAAGGCGGCGAAGCCGTGCGGCGCACGACCCACGAGTCGGCCGGAGGTGCCGATGTGCACCGCGGCGCTCGCCACGCAGGCCCACCCGCCGGCGCGGACGCGCTCGACGAGCCCGACGTCCTCGTGGGTGCGCACCTCCTCGAAGCCGCCGACGTCGTCGTACGCGGTCAGCCGCACCCCGAGGTTGGCGCCGTGCACGTGGGGATGCCCTTCACGCACCTCGTGGGTGGCCCACCAGCGCTGCGTCGTCGTGTCGTCGAGATCGCCGCGGAGGGGCTCGACGGTGCCGGTGACGAGGTCGGCCCCGGCGTCGGCGAGGCGCACGTGGTCGGCGAGCCACTCCAGTCCGACGACGCAGTCCGCGTCGGTGCTGGCGATCCAGTGCTCGTGGCGTCGCGCCTGTGGCGCGTCCGCGGTCGCGTGGGCGACGCCCGCCCGTCGCGCGGCTCCGACGTTGTTCCGCCCGACGGCGACGTGCTGCACCCACGCGTGGCGCGCGACCACGGCCTCCGTGCCGTCACGGCAGTCGTCGAGCACCACGGTGACGTCGACGGAGACGTGCGGGTGGGTGAGGGCGAGGCGCCCGACGGCTTCGTCGAGCGCGGCGAGGGCGCGGGGGAGCAGCTCCTCCTCGTCATGGACCGGGACGACGACGTGCACGTGCGTCACGAGCACGGGTGCCGGCGTCACGCGTCGGCCTGCCGGTGGGCCTTCGTGCTGGTGAGGACCTCGAGGCGGAAGTCCTCCTCGACGTGTGAGACGGCAACGGGGAGCGTCGACTCCGACCGCCAGATCTCGTGGACGCGGTCGCCGTCGAGCGGCCACCCCACGGCGTGGTGGCGCCAGTGGCAGAGCACGACGACGCCCTCCTCGGCCAGGCACGCCTCGACCTGGCGGGCGAGGCGGCGCAGTCGCACGGGGCCGAGGAAGTAGCCGACCTCCGAGACGACGACCACGTCGAAGAGCCCGGGGGGCCACTCCTCGGGCACGCTGTGGCGCAGCACGGCCACGTGGTCGTGGGCGTCCAGGGCTTCGCGCGCGGCGTGCACCGCCGCGCGGCTCTCGTCGACGACGACGAGCTCACGGCACCGTGCAGCCAGGGCGTCCGCCAGGGCGCCCACCGACCCACCGATCTCCAGGCCACGGCCGAACGAACGACGCGGCAGCGCGGCCAGCGTCACGGCCCGCTTGCGCTCCTCGTACCAGCTCGAGCGGACCTGCCAGGGGTCCTCGGAGTCCTCGTGGACGCGGTCGAGGGCGTGGTCGAGCGGCAGTCCCGCGAGCACGAAGGTCTCCGTCGCGCGTTCGAAGTGCGCGATGAACCCGTCGTGCAGCAGGGCCTCGTCACCCGGCGACGGCGAGAGGGGCTCGAGCTGGGTGCGGTGCAGCGCCACCGCCCGCGCCTTGGCCCGCCGAACCTCCTCGCCCAGGGGCAGGACGCGCAGGCTGGGCCACGGCGCGTCGGCCGGGTCGCACCAGTGCCACAGCCACACCGGGTACTCCCACAGTGTCGCGTCGGTGCGCCGGGCGGCGATCCCGGCCGCGAGCCCGGCCGCGTCGTGGTCGGAGTGCCCGTCCCGTCGCCACGGGGCGACCAGCAGCGTCTCCCGGCCTGCCTCACCGACGACGCGGACGACCTCGGCGACCATCGCCTCGGCGTGCTCGTCGAGCGCTCCGTCGGGCAGCCCGACCCGGTGCAGCCGAGCTCCGGGAGCGAGCACCGACAGTGCCGCGCGTGACTCCTCGACGCGCCGTGCGGCGAGCTCGAGCGGCGTCACCGTCACCGAGCGAGGGTGCGACTGCTCACCGTCGGTGAGCAGCACGACGTCGACCGCGACACCGGCCGCGTGCGCCGTGGCCATCAGCCCGCCGGCTGCCAGCGTCTCGTCGTCCGGGTGGGGGGCCACCACGACGACGCGGCGCACGTGGTCGGGCAGCGCCAACGGGCGCGCCGACCCCCATTCAGGGCGGGCTCGCCAGGTCTCCTCGGGGGTGCCCGGGTCGGTGTGCGCAAAGACGGGCCGAGCGACGCTCACCACGGCGGCCTCGTCACGTCGTCGTGCCGCAGCAGCGTGCGGCCGAGGTTGGCCGCGTCCCGCTCCGCGTGCTCCTGCCGCACGTACAGCTGGAGGTCGGCGACGCGACGTGCGTGCTCCTCCTCGAGCGCCAAGGGGGCGGGGCCGGTCGCGTGGGCCACACGAGCGAGCACGTCCTCCGCCGCGGCGGCGACGACCCGGCGTACGCGGAGGGCCAGCACGGTGCCGTCGGTGCCGTCGGCGCGACCCCCGTCCACCACGGAGGCGGCGTCGGCCAGGACGGCGCGGGCCGCCCACAGCGACGTGTCGACGGCGCCGACGTGCATGAGCGCCACCTGGTCGGGCTCGCGGCCGCCGCTGACGAGACGTCGGGCGACGCCGACTGCCCCGCCGAACCAGATGGCAGCGACTCCCATTCCGCCCCAAGCGAATCCGGGTCTGTCGAGATACCAGCCAGAAGGCCCGACCGGTTCTGCCGGGGCACCCTGGAAGTCGACGGGGCCACTGGGCACGTCCGTCAGACCGCGCGCGGCCCACGTCGTCGCACGGACGGACACGTGGTTCGCCTCGCCCAGCGCGACGGCATACAGGCGTCGGGTCGAGTCGCTGTCCCACGCCGTGACGAGAGCGTGGCTCAACCGGTCGGCCAGGGAGCACCAGGGCTTCTCGCCGGTGAGCCGCACCGCGGTCCCGGAGCGCTCCGCGGTCAGGCGCGCCCCTGGTCCCTCCGCGGCGAAGACGCCCCACGTGGATCCGTCGGGGACGGACGGCACCTCGTGGCCGCGGCTGCGTGCCTCGTCGAGGATCGCGAGCGCGTCGAGGTGCGGCTCGATGGAGCGCGCGGCCGTCAGGCTGACGGCCGCGACCGTCGCGAGCGACTCCCACAACGAGAGCGTGTCGCCCGAACCCGGGTGCGGGAACGCCTCCGGATGGCGGTCGAGCAGAGCGATCGCCCCGAGGGGGTCGGTCAGCTCGCCGGCGTCGCGCGCGAGCCCGTCGAGCAGCAGTCGTCGCTCGTCGGAGCCGTCCCGCAGTCGGACGGCGGCGCTCAGCACGAACCGCCTCGACGGGCATGCGGCACTGGCAGGACTTCGGTCACGCGCGTCACATACCCACGACCCGCGGACCGCTGCGCCCTCAGTCGGCGGCGTCCTCGGACCACGTCTCCAGGTGCACGGCCTCCGCGACGTGGCGCAGGGAGGCGAGCGTCTCGGGCGACATGGGCACGTCGGTGTCGGTGACGACGTAGCCGAGCTCGCCGCGGGTCGCGAGCGACTGCCCGACGACATTGGCGCCGGCCTCGGCGAGCGTCCGGTTGATCGACGCCAGCACGCCGGGGACGTTGCGGTGCAGCAGCGCCATCCGGTACGAGCCTTCGCGGGGTGCGGGGGCGACGTCGGGCAGGTTGACCGACAGCGACGTCGCGCCGCTCAGCATGTATGCCGTCAGCTTGCTCGAGACGAACGTGCCGATCTCCTCCTGGGCCTCCTCGGTCGAACCGCCGACGTGGGGGGTGAGGATGACGTTGTCGAGGCCGCGGAGCGGGGACTCGAAGAGGTCGCCCTGGGCCTTGGGCTCGACGGGGAACACGTCGATGGCGGCGCCCGACAGGTGCCCGCTGAGGATGTGCTCGCGCAGGGCGAGGTCGTCGACGACCATGCCGCGGGAGGCGTTGATGAAGACCGACCCGGGCTTCATCCTGGCGAACTGCTCCGCGCCGAACAGGCCTGCGTTGCCGGGCCGCCCGTCGACGTGGATGCTGACGACGTCGGACTCCTCGAGCAGCTCCTCGAGCGAGCCCATGCGCTGGGCGTTGCCGTGGGCGAGGCGATCTGCCGTGTCGAAGAAGGCGACACGCATGCCGATGGCCTCGGCCATGTTGGACAGCTGGGTGCCGATGTTGCCGTAGCCGACGATGCCCAGCGTGCGGCCGCGGGTCTCGTAGGCGCCCTTGGCGGACTTGTCCCAGACGCCGTCGTGCATGCGCTGCGTCTTCTCCGGGAGGCGGCGCGCGAGGGCGAGGATCTCGCCGATGACGAGCTCGACGACGCTGCGGGTGTTGGAGAACGGCGCGTTGAAGACGCCGAGGCCCAGCTGGGTCGCGTGGGTGAGGTCGACCTGGTTGGTGCCGATGCAGAAGCAACCGATCGCGCGCAGGTCGGGCGCCGCGTCGAGGACGGCCTGGGTGACCTTGGTGTTGGACCGGATGCCGAGGACGGACACGCCCGCGAGGGCCTCGACGAGGTCGGCCTCGCCCAGCGATCCAGGGCGGACCTCGACCTCGAATCCGTTGCGACGGAACGTGTCCGCGGCGACGGGGTGGACGTTCTCCAGCAGGAGTACCTTCACGCTCTTCTCCCTAGGGACTTCCGGACGGTGCCCGGGTCCCGATCTCGTGATTGCTGTCGGTCGTGGTGGTGTCGGGGCTCAAGCGTGCCCCCAACGGCGGTGCAGCCGCAGTGCGGTGCGCTGGGTGAGACGGTGCGGGTGGTCTCGGTCATTAGGCCTCCACCGTCGCCACACGGGCGAGGCTCCGGACCAGCAGCCGTCCGGTGTGCTCGAGGTGGTGGCGCATCGCCCGCTCGGCCCCGGCGCCGTCACGGCGCAGGATGGCGGTGACGATCGGCCCGTGCTCGTCGCGGATCTCGCGCAGCGTGCGCCCCGCGGTCGTGGTGGGCGGCCCCAGCAGCGCCGTGGTCGCGCGGAGCCGGTCGATGATCGTGGCCGCGCGCTGGTTGCCGCCGGCACGCATGAGCAGGTCGTGGAGCGCGTGGTCGGCGGCCCAGAAGCTCTCCTCGTCGTCGAGCGCCGCGTCCATCGCCGCCAGGGTGTCGCGGATGGCGGCGTGCTGCTCGTCGGTGGCCTCCTCGGCGACCCGGCGGGCGGTGCCCGGCTCGAGGGCGAGGCGGATCTCGATGATCTCCTCGATGTCGTGGGCGCTCGGGGTCAGCACGCGGAAGCCCCGGTTGCGGTCGATGCGCACCAGGCCGGCCTCGGCCAGGCGCAGCAGGGCCTCGCGCACAGGGCTGCGCGAGACGCCGAGCAGGTCGGCCAGCTGGTAGACGGAGTACGTGTCGTCGGGGACGAGCTCGCCGGCGGCCACGCCCGTGCGCACCGCATCGACGACCGCGTCCGCGAGGGACGGGGCGTCGTGGGGGAGCACGAGCTGGACCATGAGTAACATGTTACCCATGCCTGAGCTCACCACCGACGTGACCCGCGCGTTGGTCGGCGCCGGACTCGAGGTGCGGGCCGACGCTGGCACCCGCAGCATGTACGCGTCCGACGCCTCGCTCTACCGCATCCTCCCGCTCGCCGTCGTCCGTCCCCGCAGCGTCGACGAGGTCGCCGCGACGCTCGCGGTGGCTCGTGAGACCGGCGTCCCGATCACCGCTCGGGGGGCCGGCACGTCCGTGGCTGGCAACGCGGTGGGACGCGGGATCGTCCTGGACTTCTCGCGCCACCTGAACCGCGTCCTCTCGGTCGACCCAGAGAGTCGCACCGCCGTCGTCGAGCCCGGCACCGTGCACGCGGTGCTGCAGAAGGCGGCTGCACCCCACGGCATACGCTTCGGGCCCGACCCGTCGACCCACCCGCGCTGCACGATCGGCGGGATGATCGGCAACAACGCCTGCGGCTCGCGGTCGCTCGCCTATGGGCGCACCTCCGACAACGTCGCGGGGCTCGAGCTGCTCACCGCCGCAGGCGCGACGCTCGTGACCGGCTACGACGCCGACGGCACGCCGTTCGCGAGAGGCGCCGACGACGTGCTCTCGGGCGTCCGTTCGGTCATGTCGGGCCACCTCTCGACGGCTCGCACCGAGTTCGACCGGTTCGGTCGGCAGGTGTCCGGCTACGCCGCGCACCACCTGCTGCCGGAGCGCTTCGACCTCACCCAGGCGCTCGTCGGGTCCGAGGGCACGCTCGGCGTCATCACGGGCGCGACGGTCAAGCTCGTCGTCGACGCCACGGTCCGCGTCGTCGTCGTGCTCGGGTTCGACGACATCGTCGCCGCCGGCCGGGCGGCCCCGGCCGTCGTCGCGCACGGGCCGACGTCCTGCGAAGGCCTCGACTCGCGCCTCATCGACGTGCTGCGCGCACGCCGAGGCGCCGACGCCATCCCGCCGCTGCCGACCGGGCGCGCCTGGCTCTTCGTCGAGTTCGCCGGTGAGGACGTTGACGAGGTCACAGCGCGAGCGCGGGCGCTCGTGGGTGAGGACCTGGCCGTGGACGCCGAGGTCGTCGTCGAACCGGCCGTGCAGGCCCGTTTGTGGCGGATCCGTGAGGACGGCGCCGGGCTGGCCGGTCGCGCGCCCTCGGGCAAGCCGGCCTGGCCCGGCTGGGAGGACGCCGCCGTGCCGCCCGCGCGTCTGGGGGAGTACCTGCAGGCCTTCGACGACCTCGTGAGCTCCTACGGCATGACGTCGGCGCCGTTCGGGCACTTCGGCGACGGGTGCATGCACGTGCGGCTCGACCTGCCGCTCGACCGGCCCGACGGCACCAGCGTCATGCGCGAGTTCCTCACCGAGTCGGCACGCCTCGTGGGAGGATTCGGCGGCTCCCTCTCCGGCGAGCACGGCGACGGTCGGGCACGGTCCGAGCTGCTGCCGCACATGTACTCCGCCGACGCCATCGCCCTCTTCGGCGGGATCAAGCACGCCTTCGACCCCGACAACCTGCTCAACCCGGGGGTGCTCGTCGACCCCGACCCCGTGGACGCCGACGTGCGACCGGCCGGGCACTTCCCGGTGCGCAACCTCGCGATGGCCTACCCGCACGACGGGGGCGACCTCTCCCAGGCGGTGCACCGCTGCACCGGCGTGGGCAAGTGCCGCGCCGACAACTCGGCCGCCGGTGGCGTCATGTGCCCCTCCTACCTCGCCACCCGCGAGGAGAAGGACTCCACCCGAGGCCGGGCCCGGGTGCTGCAGGAGGTCGTCCGCGGCGAGCTGCCGTGGTCCGACCCGGCGGTGCACGACGCGATGGACCTCTGCCTCTCGTGCAAGGGCTGCGCCTCGGACTGCCCGACCGGCATCGACATGGCGACCTACAAGTCCGAGGTGCTGCACCAGACCTACCGGCGCCGCCTCCGGCCCCGGTCGCACTACACGCTCGGCAGGTTGCCGATGTGGGCCCGTCTGGGCGGGCGCGTGCCCGGGCTGGCCAACCGGGCGCTCACGCTGCCGCTCGTCGGTGCGCTGTCACTGTGGCTCGCCGGCGTCGACAAGCGGCGCTCCATCCCGGCGTTCGCCCGGCGTCCGTTCCGCCGCACCTTCCGACCCGCGACCTCCGACCTGAAACCCGTCGTGCTGTTTGCCGACTCGTTCACCGACGCGTTCTCTCCGGCGGTGGCGGAGGCGACGGTGCGCGTCCTGCGCGACGCCGGCTACGAGCCGCGCCTGCCGAGCGGTTCCGTGTGCTGCGGACTCACGTGGATCACCACCGGGCAGCTCGACTCGGCCAAGAGCATCCTGCGCCGCACGGTCGCGGCGCTCGCCGACGACGCGCGCGCCGGCGTGCCCATCGTCGGCATCGAGCCGTCCTGCACGGCGGTGCTGCGCTCCGACGTGCACGAGCTGCTTCCCGGCGACGAGGATGCCGCGCTGGTCTCGTCGCGGGTGCGCACCCTCGCCGAGCTGCTCGCCGAGACCCCCGGGTGGACCGCACCCGACCTCACCGGCACGACGGTCGTCGCCCAGCCGCACTGCCACCACCACGCCGTGCTCGGCTGGAAGGCCGACGCCGACCTGCTGAGGGCCACCGGTGCGGCCGTCGAGACGCTCGCGGGGTGCTGCGGTCTCGCCGGCAACTTCGGTGTCGAGATCGGCCACTACGACGTGTCGCTCGCGGTCGCGGACCAGAACCTGCTCCCGGCCCTCGACGCGAAGCCCGATGCGGTCGTGCTCGCCGACGGCTTCTCGTGCCGCACGCAGGTCGCGGACCTTCGCGACCGCGACAGCCTCCACCTCGCGCAGCTGCTCGACCCCGCCCGTCGCCCGGGCAGCCAGCGGGCGCGGCAGGAGGCCTGACTCGCCGCCGAGCGACACGGCATACGGCCGCGTGCATGAACTCGACCCCCGCCGAGCCGTCCTGCGCCCGGCTCAGGCCTGGAGCACGTGCTCCTGGCGATAGCCGGTCGTCAGGTCGGTGAGAGACAGCTCGATGATGCCCGCGGAGTCGACGGTGTAGCGCTCCTCGAGCAACGGGCCCGACCCGATGCGCACGATCGGCAGCTCGCGCAGCAGCGCGGCCCGGTCCGCGTCGCCACCCTCGGCCTCGCCCAGCGTCTGCTGGAGCTCCGGGTCGAACGGAAAGACGATCTGGGCCACCGGCGCGAGGTCACCGCGGGGCTCGCCCTGGTCGTCGACGGACGAGTACTCGACGAAGCGGAACCAGCCGATGTTGTGGGCCGCCTGGTAGCGGCGGGTCACCACGACGGGCTGCGCGGACCCGTCGTCGTCCAGCGGGTCGGCGGTGCGGAGCGACCGGTCCAGCACGGGGTCGAAGGACACGGCAGCGCCGCCCTCGCGCTCGCGGAAGACGCCGAAACCCCGCGAGAGCCGGTCACGCAGGGAGAACCCGCCGTCGGGGTCGGCGGCGATGGCCAGGCCGACCGCGGTGGACGCGCTAGGCATGGGGGAGCGGTGCACCCGGCGACCGAACCGGGTCCGGAGCTGCCGGGGGACCAGCGGCAGCCCGCTCGCGCCTCCGACGATGTAGATGCCGGCGACGCCCTGGAGCTCGTCGGGGGGCCCGTCGGACGGCTGCTGCGACTGCAGCGACTGCACGAGCGGTTCCATCGCCTCGGTCGTCTCGGCGACGAGGGGCGTCACGGCCGCGTAGTACTCGTCGACGGGGATCGTGACGGTCGTCGTGTCGGGGCCGTCGCGGTCGGGCACCTCCACCCCGACGCGGCGCGACTGTGGCCCGATGCGCTCCTTCGCCTCGCGGCACTCCTCGAGCAGCGCGGCCCACGACGCCTCGGACAGGTCCGAGCGCGAGCGGCCACCGGCAGCGAGGACGGTGGTGGCGAGCGCCTCGTCGAAGTCGTCGCCGCCGAGCCGGTTGACGCCGAACGAGTCGAGCACCTCGTGGTGGGTGCCTGACAGCCGGAGCAGGGAGGCGTCGAACGTGCCGCCGCCGAGGTCGTAGACGATGACGAGGTCGCGCTTCGAGGTGATCGACCGGGCCTGCCGGTGCGCGAACTCGAAGCTCGCCGCCGACGGCTCGTTGACGAGGCCGGCGACGTCGAACCCGGCGCGTCGGCACGCCTCGAGGGTGAGGAAGCGCTGGGCGCTGCCGGCCTGCGCGGGAACGCCCAGCACGGTGCGCGGAGACTCCGTACCGTCCAGCCGCTCGTCGACGCTCGACGCGTTGCGGAGCGCGTGCAGCACGGCCGAGAAGAGCCCGGTGATCACCTCGAAGAGCGGTACTTCGCGATCGCCGACGCGCATCACCGTTTCGGGAGTGAGCCGAGGCTCGGCGAGCAGCCGCTTGAACGACCGGGAGGACGGCATACCTCGCCGGGCGGCCTCGAGGGCCGCGAAACCGTAGACCAGCGTCCCGTCGTCGTCGGCGACGACGGAGGGGAAGTGGTCACGGGCGTCGCCTTCCTCGTCGAGGAAGCTGACCACCGGGTAGTTGCCGCGATCGCCGTGGGCGACGACCGTGTGCGTGGTGCCGAAGTCCAGGCCGAGATCCATGGCCCAAGGCTAGGCCGGTCACCGGGAGGGCGAAGAGGTGGACCGCAGGGCGAGCCGCGATGCAGGATCGCGGTGGGCTTGCGTGCTCGGCGTTCGCGCGGGACGACGGCCAGCCCGACCGACCCTGCACCCGCCCAAGAAGGAGCGACGATGTCGCGCACCAGAGTCCACAACTTCTCCATCTCGCTGGACGGCTTCGCGACCGGCGAGGGGCTCTCCGCCGAAGCCCCGTTCGGCCACGCCGGCCACCGGCTCCACGAGTGGATGACCGCCACCCGGTTCTGGCACACCCTCGGCG
Organism: Terrabacter sp. AAH1; assembly: GCF_054456855.1. Lineage (NCBI taxonomy): Bacteria > Bacillati > Actinomycetota > Actinomycetes > Micrococcales > Intrasporangiaceae > Terrabacter > Terrabacter sp. AAH1. The sequence goes on from NZ_JBTJJV010000005.1 coordinate 75,160, forward strand.
TCGTCGAGCACGGCGAGGGGGTCTTCGGCAGCACCGGCGCCGACAACGCCTTCGCGGAGCGGCACGAGCACGGCATCGGCGCGGAGATCATGGGTGCCGGCAAGTTCGGCCCACCCGGCTGGCAGGACGACCCGGAGTGGCGCGGCTGGTGGGGCGACAACCCGCCTTTCCACACGCCGACGTTCGTGCTGACCCACCGCCCACGCGGGCCGCTGGAGATGGAGGGTGGCACGACCTTCCACTTCCTCGACGCGTCGCCGGCAGAGGCGCTCGACGCGGCCCGTGAGGCAGCCAAGGGCCAGGACGTGCGACTCGGGGGCGGCCCGACCATGCTCCGTGAGTTCCTTGCTGCCGGGCTGGTCGACCACCTGCACGTCGTGCAGGTGCCGATCCTGCTGGGTCGGGGCGTGCGCCTGTGGGACGGGCTGGAAGCCCTCGAGCACGGGTATGCCGTCGAGGCCGTGTCGACGCCGAGCGGCGTCACGCACCTCACCTTCACCCGATGAGCCCTCGACGCCCGACGCTGCACCTCACGGTCGGGCTCCCGAGCACCGGGAAGACCACGGCCGCGCGCCGCCTCGAGGTGCAGCGGGGTGCCTTGCGCCTCACGAAGGACGAGTGGGTGAAAGCCCTCCACGGGCGCGAGAACCCGCCCGCGGCGCAGGACGTCATCGAGGGTCGGCTGGTCGAGGTCGGGCTGCGCGTCCTGCAGCTCGGGGTCGACGTCGTCATCGACTTCGGCCTCTGGAGCCGCGACGAGCGCTCGGCGCTGCGCCAGGCGGCCGCGGACCTCGGGGCGGCCGTCGAGCTGCACTACTTCGAGGCCAGCCCGGAGGAGCAGCGGCGGCGAGCCGACCAGCGCCAGGCCGACGCACCGCACACGACGTGGCCCATGTCCGACGAGGAGCTCGCCGGCTGGGCGGCCCGCTTCGAGACGCCGACACCCGGCGAGCTCGACGACAGCGAGGCCGTGGACGACCCACCGGCAGGGTTCGAGACCTGGGACGCGTGGCGCGAGCACCGCTGGCCGCCCACCGTCTCGTGACGGCGGTCGCCCGGCTCGCCGGCGCCGTGCTGGGATGCCCGGGATCCGCCGTGCCTCCGAGCGAGCGCGTCAGAGCGGCGTGAGCGGGCCGGGTGGCTTGAGCGGGTGGGCCATCGGGGGCAGCTCCTGCCATCTCGGTGGGATGAGGAACCGGTCACGGGGCTGGTGCTCGTAGTAGCCCGCCAACTGCGGCATCGGGGTCTGGCGGATCTGCCAGGTGCGGCCCTGGTCGAGGCTGACGACGAGCTGGTCCTGGTCCGGGGTGACGGTCTGGTAGTAGGCGACCTCGCAGTCGGGCCCGCCCTCGGCCATGGTGGTCGAGTAGGGGTCGGCGGGCAGGTCGGTGCTGGCGAACGAGCCGTCCCGCTGCTGGATGACCAGCCTGGTGCGCGTCCCCGCGCCCGACAGTCCCCACACCCCGCACCCTTGGGCCGTCGGGGTGGCCCAGCGTGTGTCGGGCAGGTCGGGCACCGCGAGCCGTTCGAGGGTGTGGGCGGTGACGTTGAGCGAGCACAGGCCGACCTGGTCGGCGCACTCGATGCTCGACACCCCGTAGTTGTGGGTGACGGCGCGGTTCAGCACGGTGAGCGGAACAGGGGTGCTCATGGTCGCGGACAGCAGGTAGGGGCCCGGGTTCTCGTGGGCCCAGTACCAGAGGCCGTTGCCGACCTCACGGAGCAGTCCGTCCCCCGTACGCGACGGCTGGGAGAGCGTGTCGGTGACGGCTCCCATGGTGACGAGCTGGTGGCCCGACCCGTCCACGACCGCGATCGCCTCCTGTCCGAGGCAGTCGTTGTCGTGCGTCGGCGTCGGGCACCGCTTCCACACCGTGAGCAGGGTCCGGGAGTCGCTGCGGGACTGCAGCTGCTTGACGATCGCCGCGGCCGGGTGGCCGACGATGTCGGCGGCGGTCCAGGTGGGGACCAGCAGCTGGGATGGGGGCTTCGGAGCCGGCACCGAGGGAATCGGCGGGCGGCGCAGCTGGCTCAGGCCGGCGACGGTGAGGGTCAGGGCGAGCACCGCGGCCACGGCAGCGGCCGCGGCGACGAGCGCGCGGCGCCGGCGGGCGCGTCGTTGCCCGGCGATCATGACCTCGAAGGGGAGCTGGTCGACCGACCGCTCGGTCTCGCGGGCGAAGCTGCGAAGGTCAGACATGGTCGGCCTCCTGTCGGTCGCTGAGATGGCCCGCCATCTGAGTGCGGGCCCGGGCCAGGCGGGCCTTGACCGTCCCTTCCGGCACAGCGAGCTCGTGCGCAATCTGGGCGACGCTGAGGTCGGCGATGTAGTGCAGCACCGCCGTGAGCCGCACCTGCGCGCTCAGCTGGCTCAACGCGTACACGACGGCGACGTGGTCCTCCGGGGCGCCGGGGCCGAGCTCGATGCTCAGCTCGGCCCGGAACCTGGGCAGGATGCGCCCGGCCACCCGGGCCCGGCGCCAACGGTTGCGCAGTCGGTTCAGCGCCACGGTACGCAGCCATGCCTCCTTGTTCGACGCGGCGACGAAGTCCGCACGGTGCGTCAGGGCGGTGAGGAACGACTCCTGCACCACGTCCTCCGCCTCGGACCGGTTGCCGCACAGGGCGACCATCTGGGTCACGAGGCGCCGGTAGGACAGGTCGTACACCGCGCGGATCGCGTCGTCGTCGTCTTCGTGCATGAGCGGGCCACCTACCGATTTCCCTGTCGATGCTTCCACTCCTGACGAACCCCCAGAGGGCGTTTCGGTTGCATGCCGTCTGTGGTGCCGGCGGGACGCGTACGCCCGGGCGGCTGGGACGTGCCGACGCGAGGGGACGGACGGCTACGCGGAGGCGCGGACGTGGCGGAACGGCGTGGCGGCCAGGCCGACGGCCACGAGCGCGAAGACGGCGGCCGCAAGCAGCAGTGTGGGCCGGATGCCCCAGCCGTCGGCGAGCACGCCGGCGGCCGGCGCCACGACCATGGCGACGGCCCGGTTGAAGGAACGGAGCGTCGTGTTGGTGCGCGCCTGGAGCGAGTCGGGCGTCATCAGCTGGCGGTAGCTCATCTCGTGGGAGTTGCTCATCCCCATCGCCAGGCCGTAGAGGAACTGGCCCAGGAGCACGGCCGCGAACGCCGTGCCGGCCGCCTGCCCTGCCAGCACCATGGCCACCACGCCCGCGGTCGTGACGACGTGGCAGGCGATGATCGTGCGGCCGGTGCCCAGCCGCCGCCCGACCCACGTCGTCAGCACGGCCCCCGCGACGGCACCGACGCCGCCGGCCGCGCCGACGATGCCGAACTGGAACGCCGTCAGGTCGAGGGTGAGCAGGACGTAGGGGGCCAGCACGACGCCGACGATGGCGTTGCCGACGAACCAGGCGTGGGTGGCCACCGCGATCGCGGCCAGACCCGACGACCGGTAGACCCAGCGCACGCCCTCGACGATCTCGCGCAGGAGCGTGCGGACCGTGACGCCCGTGCGGGGCGGCGGCTCATCGACCCGCATCCGGCGCAGCGTCAGTGCCGAGTACACATAGGTCAGGGAGTCGAGCAGCACCGCAAGCGGGGCACCGACCGCGTTGACCAGCAGGCCGCCCAGAGCGGGCCCCGCGGTCGAGGCCGCGGCATCGGTCCCGTCGATGCGCGCGTGCGCCGGCTGCAGGTGCCTGGTCTCGAGCAGCCTTGGCAGAAACGACATCTCGGCCGCCCCGTTGATGACCGCCGCGGTGCCGGAGAGCGCGACGACGGCCAGCAGAGCGGGCAGGGAGAGCGCCTCGAACCACCAGAGCAGGGGAATCGTGAGGAGGAGGAACGCCTGCGCGAGGTCGGTGCCCACCATGAGTGGCAGCCGGCGCCTGCCGTCGACGATCGCTCCCACGAGCAGCCCGAGGACGAGATAGGGCAGCCAGCGCGCGGCGTTGAGCCACCCGACCTCCGTCGCCGTCCCGTGCAGGTCGAGGACGACCAGCGCCTGCAGCGCGAAGAGGGTCACGTACGAGCCGAGGCCGGAGACCGCGCTCGCCCTCCAGAAGCGCACGAACGCCGCGGAGGGCCACGCGTCACTGCCGGTCACGGACGCGAGTCTCCCATGCTCGGTGGAGCGCACGGCATACGGCGGGGGGTGGGTGAATCCGCCGCCACCGCCGTGGGTCAGGGCGTGTAGTAGCCCATGAGGTCGGCGACGACGTGGGTCGAGCCGGCGGCGTTGTAGACGTTGACGAGGCTGCCCGTCGTCGTGCTCGTGGTCACCGCATTGGTGACGCTGCGGCCGGCGAGCGTCGAGAGCGACGAGGTGCCTGGCTGGCTCTGGCCGGAGCGGTAGAGCGAGAGCCAGCCGTTGGCCGTCGAGGCTCCACCGGCGGACAGGGACGCGCCCCACACGGGATAGGTGGTGTCGGGGATGCCGAAGGTCGTGGCCCGGCCCGCCTCCAGTGCCCCACCTGCCACTCCCCACCCGAGGCGGGTGTCGACGAGCCGCCGCGGCGCGACGGCGACGAACTTGAGTCCGCGACCGTCGGCGTAGAAGCCCAGGGCGTCGACGACGACGTCGGCCTGCCCCTGGGCCACCCAGAGGGTCACGCGGCCCGACTGGTCCGCCGGGATGGTGATGAGGTTCGCGACGGGCGTGCCCGCAGAGACGCTGAGGGTCGGGACAGCCGGTCGTGCCGTGCGGTCAGGTAGGCGGTCAGCGTCGTCGTGGCCGTCGCGTTGAGCGTGGTGACGTGGAAGGTGACCGCGCGCGTGCCGCGTGTAGGCCGCGTAGCCGGCCCCCGTGCCGGTGCGGAAGTAGCCCTCGAGGTCGGCGATGACGTTGATCGAGCCCTTGGCGTTGAAGAGGCGCACCTTGCCGCCGGGCGCGACGCCCACCGTGACCTGGGTGGAGACGTTGCGGCCGGCACCACGTCGACGTTGGACGTGGAGCGGCGGGCCATGTGGGCCGGGTATGCCGTGACGTTCGTCGGCGTCGTCGCGTTCAGCGCCGTGACGTTGAGGGTGACGGCCGTCGCGTTCGAGGGCAGCCCCGGCACGGTGAGCACCAGCGAGGTGTTGGCCGGGAGCGGACGCTGGCTGGTGCCGAGCCCCGTGCGCGTGTCGAGCAGGCGTCGTGCCGTCACCGGCACGTAGACGGACCGGCCCACGACGTACTGGTAGGTGCGCCCCGCTGGTCACCGCGCTCGGCATCGTCACGCTGGTGGAGGTGCCGATGACCGAGACGCCGAAGGTCTCGGCGTTGAAGCCGCCGGCGTGGGCGCCCTGCGTGAAGCCGGTGAGCCCGCCCTTGCGGCCTTCGTAGATGCGCCCGAAGCGGTCGACAAGGAAGTTGTTGCCGATGTCGCACCAGACGTTGCTCTGCAAAGACCATCGACCGGTAAGTCCTGCGTGACGTCGCGCGACAGCCCTACAGCTGCGCCTTCAGCACGTCGATCTCGCACCCCGGCGCTGCCGGGTCGAAGCCGTGCTCGACGAGCCAGCGGATCGCCGTCAGGCTGCGGAGAGACCACCACCCCCGGATCACGTCGCGGTCGGCGTCACCGCCGTAGCCGAGCAGCACGTCGTCGAGGTGCTCCGGGTGGCCGAGGCTCAGGACGGCGAGGTCGTAGAGCGCGTCGCCCCGCCCACCCTCGGACCAGTCGAGGATGCCGGTCACCTCGTCGTCGTCGTCGACGAACACGTGGGCGACCTGGAGGTCACCGTGCACGAAGACCGGGTGCCAGGGACGCAAGGCCGCCTCGGCGACCTCTCGGCTGCGCCTCACGAGCTCGGCCGACAGGACGTCGTGCTCGATGAGCCAGGCGCACTCGGCGTCGAGGTCCGCCGTCTTCTCGTCCACGCTCGCGCTGGACCACGGCGGCGGCGGCGCGTCGTGGACCAGGCGAAGGGCGGCGCCGGCGGCGCTCCACGACGCCGTCGAGGCCGTGGACGGCTGCCCCAGGCGCGCGATCGGGGTACCGGGCAGGGCGGCGAGAGCGAGCACCGGCGGTGTGCGCCAAAGGATCGTCGGTGTGGGAACCGGTGCCATCGTCATCGCCTGGACCTCGCGGTCGGTGCGCGCCTGGTCGGCGTCGACCTTCAGGAAGACGTCCCCGACGCGCAGCGTCGCGCGCTCGCTGTGCGCCACCACGACCTCGATGCCGTCCACGTCGGCCAGTCTCGCGGAACGTCGACGCCCTTCCCCACCCAATTGCGAGGTCAGGTGCGCCTCCGCGCGGCCCGGCAGGTCCCGCGCGGCTCCGGCGCCGGCGCGGCATACGGTGTCGGTCATGGAGCGTGGAGGCGAACCGGGGCTCGCGGCGTGGCTCGACCTGTCGGCGGGTGTCGCGGGAGACATGCTGCTCGCCGCCCTCGTCGACGCGGGCGCCGACCTCGAGGTCGCGCAGTCCGCCGTGGACGCCGTCATCCCGGGCACCGTGCGGCTCGTGGCCCACGAGGTGCAGCGTGCAGGGATGCGCGCGCTCAAGGTGGACGTCGAGCTGCTCGTCGCCGACCAGCACCACCGCTCGTGGTCGACCATCCGTGAAGGTCTCGTGTCGGCCGCCCTCGACGAGTCGACCCGCCGGCGCGCGCTCGCGGTCTTCGGCGCCCTGGCCGAGGCCGAGGCGCGGGTGCACGGGCTGGGCGTGGAGGAGGTGCACTTCCACGAGGTCGGTGCCTGGGACTCGATCGCCGACGTGGTCGGGGTCTGCGCCGCCCTGACCTCCCTTAGCATCTCCAGCGTGACCGCGTCGGCCATCGCCGTCGGGTCAGGCACCGTCAGCGCGGCGCACGGACGCATCCCCGTCCCGGTGCCGGCGGTGCTCGAGCTGGTCGACGGGTGGGAGGTCACGGCGGGCGGCGACGGCGAGCTCGCGACGCCGACCGGGGTCGCCCTGACGACGGCACTTGCCACGACGCAGGGGGCGGTGCCGTCGCTTCGCGTCACCGGCAGGGGTGTCGGTGCCGGCACCAAGGACGTGCCAGGCCGGGCGAACGTCGTCCGGGTCGTCATCGGTCGGGCGGTCGCCGGTCCAATGGATGACGGCGACGTGCCGGCGGAGTCGCGGCGGGGGGACGACCTGGAGCTCGCCGACCTCGTGGTGCTCGAGGCGAACGTCGACGACTTCGACCCGCGCCTGTGGCCCACCGTCATCGACAGCCTGATGAGCGGCGGTGCCGCCGACGCGTGGCTCACGCCCATCCAGATGAAGCGGGGTCGTCCGGCCCACCAGCTGTCTGTCCTCGCGGAGCCCGCACGCGCCCCCGAGCTGCGCGACCTCGTCCTCGCCCTCACGAGCACCATCGGGGTCCGGGAGACGGCGGTCCGGCGATGGGCGCTGCCGCGGGGGTGGGCCGACGTCGAGGTCGACGGCTGTCGGGTCGGCGTCAAGGTCGCCCATCGAGCCGGTCGGGTCGTGACGGCGACGCCGGAGTTCCGGGACGTCCAGGCCGCCGCATCGGTGCTCGGCGTGCCCCTGCGGCACGTCCTGGACCGGGCAGCGGCCGCCGCCATCGAGTCCGGCCTCGTCGCGGGCACGCCTGTGCCCGAAGGACTTCGCGCGCAGGCGTGACGCGGCGGACGGCTTTCAGCGAGCTGCGATCTGCGCTGCCAGGTGGCCGCCGCCGTAGCCGTTGTCGATGTTGACCACGCCCACGCCGGGCGCGCAGGCGTTGAGCATCGTCAGCAGCGGGGCGATCCCGCCGAACGCCGCGCCGTAGCCCACCGACGTCGGAACGGCCACCACGGGCGCCTTGGCCAGGCCGGCGACCACGCTGGCCAGCGCACCGTCCATCCCGGCGACGACCACGAGAGCACCCGCGCGGTCGATGAGCTCGCGCCGGGCGAGGATGCGGTGGATGCCCGCGACGCCGACATCGACGACGAGCTCGACCTGCCGCCCGAGGTACCGGGCCGTCAGGACCGCCTCCTGCGCCACAGGCAGATCGGAGGTGCCGGCACACAGGACGACGACGAGCTCGCCCGTGGCAGAAGGGGGTTCGGCCGGCCACGCGACCAGTCGGGCCACGTCGTCGTGGATGGCGTCGGGCAGCTCGGCCAGGACGGCGGCGGCGTGCTCGCCCGAGGCCCGCGTGAAGAGGGCGGCCCCGCTCGTCTCGCCGGATGCGTGCGCCTCCGCGAGCCGGCGGGCGATGGCGCGCACCTGCTCCGCGGTCTTGCCCTCGCAGTAGACGGCCTCGGGGTACCCGCGTCGCGTCGCGCGGGCAAGGTCGAGCTCGGCGACCCCATCGAGCGACGACTCAGCCACGGGTCACCTCGACGAGCGGCAGGGTGAAGGCGCCGGACTGGATGCCCGCCAGGTCGAGCGCGACGAAACGGAAGCCGGCCGCAGTGACCTCGGAGACGAGCCGGTCGCGTACGCCGGGCGCGACCGCCCGGGCGAGGTCGTCGGCACCCAGCTCGATGCGTGCGACGTCCCCGTGGTGCCGGACCCTGCTGTCGGCGAAACCCATTGCACGCAGGGCGTGTTCGGCTGCCTCGACCTGGGCGAGACGCTCCGGGTCGACCTCGGTGAAGTGCGGGATGCGCGAGGCGAGGCACGGCGCCGCCGGCTTGTCGGCGTTGGGCAGACCGAGCGCGCGCGCCAGCGAACGCACCTCGGCCTTCGTCAGGCCGGCGTCGGCGAGCGGACGGAGCACCCGGTGGTTCGTCGCGGCGCGGGAACCAGGACGGTCGGGCCTGCGGGCGTCGTCGGCGTTCTCGCCGTACGCGACGGCGACGAGCCCGTGGCGCCCGGCCACCTCGTCGGAGATGCGGGTGAAGAGCTCGTCCTTGCAGTGGAAGCAGCGGTCGGGGCCGTTGCGGCGGTAGGCGGGGTTGTCGCCCTCGTGCGTGGCCACCTCGACGATGGCGACGCCGAGGTACGCCGCCACGTCGTGCGCGCCACGTCGTTCGTCGGTCGCCAGGCTCGGGGAGACGCCGAGCACGGCGACGACCCTCTCGAGCCCGAGGGCGCCAACCGCCAGCGCGAGCAGCAGGCTCGAGTCCACGCCGCCCGAGAAGGCGACCCCGACGCGCCCGTCCGAGCCAGGCGGCATACCGGCTCGGAGGGCCGCGGTGACGCCATCGGCCAACGGCGCCAGGTCGTCAGGCAGGGACGGTCGCGCGGCCTCGTCGGTGCCGGTCACGGCTGAAGGGGTCGTCATGACCCCATCCTCACGCCTCGACCTCGCTCCGGTCACCCGACCACAGGGTGTGGAACGCGCCGGGCCGGTCGGTGCGGCCGTAGGTGTGGGCGCCGAAGTTGTCGCGCAGCCCCTGGACGAGGGCGGCGGGGAGGCGCTCGGCGCGCACCGTGTCGTAGTAGCCGAGTGCGCTCGAGAAGCCCGGCACGGGCACCCCGGCGGTGGTGGCGAGGCCGACCACTCGCCGCCAGGCGCCCTGGCGGTCGGCGAGACCCTCGAGGATGCTGGGGGCGACCAGGAGCGTGCGCAGCCCACCGGCGGCGTACTCGTCGCTGATCTGGGCGAGCAGGCGGGCGCGGATGATGCAGCCGCCGCGCCAGATGCGCGCGACGGTCGCGATGTCGACGTCCCAGCCGTACTCCTCGCTGGCCTTGCGGATCTGGTCGAGGCCCTGCGCGTAGGCGACGACCTTGGACGACCACAGCGCGTCGCGGACGTCGTCGATGAGCTGGCGTCGATCGTCAACGGAGAGGGTGCGATCCGGCCCGGCGAGGACGCCGCGGGTGACCTCGCGCACTGCGGCGTCGCCCGACGCCGACCGGGCGAAGACCGACTCGGCGATGGTCGAGACCGGCACGCCCAGCTCCAGCGCGGTCTGCACCGTCCAGCGGCCGGTGCCCTTCTGCTCCGCGGCGTCGGTGATCAGCTCCACCAGTGGGCGACCACTCGTGGCGTCCACCTGCGACAGCACCTCCGCCGTGATCTCGACGAGGAACGAGTCGAGCTCGCCGGTGTTCCACTCGCGGAAGACGTCGGCGATCTCGGCGGCCGAGAGCCCCGCGGCCGAGAGCACGTCGTAGGCCTCCGCGATGAACTGCATGTCGGCGTACTCGATGCCGTTGTGGACCATCTTCACGAAGTGGCCGGCGCCGTCGGGACCCATCCACGCGCAGCACGCCTCGCCGTCGACCTGGGCGGCGATCGACTCGAGGATCGGGCCGAGGGCGGCATACGACTCCTGGGAGCCCCCGGGCATGATCGACGGACCCTCGAGCGCGCCGACCTCACCGCCCGAGATGCCGGTGCCGACGAAGTGGAGCCCCTTCTCGCGCAGGGCCGCCTCGCGCCGGCGGGTGTGCTCGAAGTGGGCGTTGCCGCCGTCGACGACGATGTCGCCCTCGTCGAGCAGGGGCACGAGCTGGTCGATGACGGCGTCGGTGCCGGCGCCGGCCTTGACCATGATGACGATGCGCCGCGGCTGCTCCAGCGAGGCGACGAAGTCCTCGAGCTGCTCCGACGGGACGAAGGTGCCCTCCGAGCCGTGGTCGGCGACGAGCGCGCGGGTGCGTTCGGGGCTGCGGTTGTAGAGGGCGACGCGGTGGTCGTGACGAGCCAGGTTGCGGGCGAGGTTGCTGCCCATGACCGCAAGACCCACGACACCGATGTTGGCGAGAGCTGTCATTCGAGTTTCCTTCTGGGACAGGCGGTCGAGGAGGCATGCCGCCGGGCGGAGGGAGGGGCCGAGCGCGGCCACGTCATCGGCGACGTGACCGCGCTCGGTCGAGGTCCCGGATACCGACGGTACGCGAGTTGGCGCCGGCACCCGAGCCGCTCAGGCGTCCTTGCGCCAGCGACGGCGCAGGGCGAAAGCCGCGGCCTTCGGCTTGCGGTCGCGGGTGAAGGCGCCCTTCTTGTTGCCGTCGACGCGCATGATCCCGGAGGTCGTCGCGAAGTCGGCGAAGTTCCAGACGTGCTCGCCGACGACGGCGTCGCACGCGTCGAACACGCGGTGGTTCATGTCGAGGTAGTCGACCTGGTACTCCTCGCTCCACGGCTGCGGCGTGAGCGAGTGGTTGCCGGCGAGGGTGTCGGCGCCGTACTCGGTGATGACGATCGGCTTTCCCTCGGACGCCCAGCCGTTCAGCTCGTCGGTCCAGGCGATCTCGGCACCGGGCAGGTCGCCGGTGTTGACGTACCAGCCGTAGTAGCGGTTGAGCATGAGCACGTCTGCGAACTGCGAGACGCGGCACTTCCCGTGCGGCGCGAGCATGACGTTGACGAAGCCCACCGGACGCGTCGGGTCGGCCTCTCGGGCCACGTCGAAGAGCGGCCGGAAGTAGTCCTCGGCGCCCTCCGTGTCGGACTCCGGCTCGTTGGCGATCGACCAGAGCACGACGCTCGGGTGGTTCTTGTCGCGGGCGATCAGCTCGCGGATCGCCCGGGCGTGCACCTCGCGGCTCGCGTCGTTGATCGTGTCGGGGGAGAAGGTCGTGTAGCCCTGACCGCCGAAGATGCCTCCGCCGAGGCCCATGTTGAGGCCCACGGCCGCCGTCTCGTCGATGATGACGATGCCGTGGCGGTCGGCGTAGTCGATGACGTCCTCGGAGTAGGGGTAGTGCGAGGTGCGGAACGAGTTGGCGCCGATCCAGTCGAGCAGCTCGAAGTCCTGCACGACGTGGGCGGGGCTGTGTGCCTTGCCGATCGTCGAGTGGTCCTCGTGCATGCCGAAACCCCTGAAGTAGAAGGGATCGCCGTTGATGAGGAACTGCGTGCCGCGCACCTCGACGGTGCGGATGCCGACGCTCTGGTGGTAGCTGTCGAGCACGGCGCCGGCGTCGTCGAGGAGCTGCACCTCGAGGTCGTACAGGTACCCGTGCCCGGGCGCCCAGAGGTGCACGTCCTCGACCGTGAGGGTGCCGGTGGCGCCGGTCGCCGTGGCGACCTCGCGACCGCCCGCGTCGCGGAGCACGACGTGTACGTCGAGCCCGTCGGCGTCGGCCGCCTCGACCGTGTAGCCGACCGACCCGGTGTCAGCCTGGAAGCCGGTGACGACGGTGATGTCCTCGACGCGCGCCTGCGGCGTCGCGCTGAGCCACACCGAGCGGTGGATGCCGGCGAAGTTGAAGAAGTCGTGCCAGTAGATCTGCTTCCGGCCGGCCGGCCCCTCCTCGATGACGCCCGGCGGGATGGACTGGAAGCTCAGGGTGTTGTTGACGAGCGCCGTGACCCGGACGGGCCGGCCCGGCGTGACGAACTCGGTGATGTCGGCCTCGAACGGGGTGTAGCCACCCTCGTGGCTCATCACCTCGTGCTCGTCCACCCACACCGTGGCGCGGTGCGTCGCGGACTCGAAGTGCAGCACGACCCGCTGCCCGGCCCAGCCGCGCGGCACGTGCACGGTGCGCTGGTACCAGATGTCGCCGAAGTAGTCGCGCACCGACGGGTCGGCCGTCAGGTCGTTGAACGAGGCCGGGACGGCCATGTCGCGGGGTGCCGGCAGGTCGGCGCTGAACCAGCGGGCGTCGCGCCCCTCGGAGTCGCCGTCGAGCTGGAAGGACCAGATGCCGTCGAGCCGCTTCGTCTCGCGGGTGTTCGTGTCCTGGGGGCGGAGCATGGGCTGGCCTTTCGATGGGTGGTGCGGGGCTCGTCCCATTGACCCACCGCGCGCCGCGACCACGCGAGCGATTGCCACCAGTTGCCACGCCGCTCCCGCTCTCCTCATCGAGAAAGCAATCCGTCCCCCACATCACGATCGAGAAAGCAGTCCGTCCCTGCCACTGCCCGGAGTCAGCGTCTCCCTCGAACCGTGATTACCGGAACTGCGCCCGGAGTCGCCGGCTACGGATCTCGGCGAGCTCGAGCATGCGCAGGCTGAAGAACCTGGGATGGATGTCTGTGAGGTCAAGGTCCTCGATCGGGTGACCGAGCTCGTTCGCCACCCCTACAACGAGAGCTTCTCGGGCCTCATCGGTGTTCACGTCCTTGTCCCAGACAGGAAGGACACGCCAGTCGTGCTTCGCGAACCGCGCGAAGCGCAGCTCGTCCTTGGCCCGCTGCTCGTCACTGTCGTGGAAGTCTCGGCCCTGGTACTCCAACAAGAGTCGTTGCTTCACCCACCGCATGTCGGGCCGACCGAGACGACGGCCACTTGACGCGTACACGGTTGCGTTCAGCTCCGGCTCAGGAAGTCCGGCCCGAACCAGGATCAGCCTCGTCCTCGTCTCGCCCGGTGACTCCGAACCGACCCGGACCCACGACAACGCCTCGAGAAGCGTTCGCTTCCCCCTGGGTGCCTTCCGTGCGTCTAGAGCCTCGACGAGCGGGGTGATCGAGCCCAGCCTGTCCGCGACTGCATCTCCCATGATGACGAGGTCGTCGAGGCCGAGCGGAACCCCGGGACGGATGAGCTCTCCCATGTCGACCCACGTGTCGGCCAGGTTTGTCACCGGTATGCCGTCGACGTCCACGACGTCGCGAGCGAACAAGCCACAATGCCCGACCACGCCGCGGCGCCGAACCGCTCCGTCGCGGGCATCCCGCATGACGTGGATCGCGTCGTCGTCGTCAAGCGAACGCGGGAGCGGCAGGCCATGGAGTCGTGCCGCCGTCAGGTGCGAGAAGCAGTGGCATTCGACCACGAGGGACACGGCCGCACACTGCTGAGCAACCGACTCGAGGGGCGTTGTCGACCAGACACCGCGAACGGGCGCATGCAGGTTCAGACGGTGCACCTGACGTCTGCTCAACCGCCACACTGTTGCGATCTCCGAGGTGAACGGGCGGTGCCTGAGTGGTTCTGGGATCGAGGTGGCCATGATCCCGATCGTGGTCGTCCGGCGGGGCAGGTCTCGTGCCTCATCCACAGCGTCGATCGGATTGCTCTCTCACTGGGGGCGGGGGACGGATTGCGTTCTCGATGAAGAGGTGAGGGGGACGGATTGCTTTCTCGATGAAGGGGCGGGGTGGCTAGGGTGGGCGGATGGAGCGTCGCCCGACGATCTACGACGTCGCCGAGGCCGCCGGCGTCGCTGCCTCCACGGTGTCGCGCGCCTTCGCCCGACCCGGGCGGGTCAACGCCGAGACGGCGGCCCGGATCTTCGAGGCGGCCCAGAAGCTCGGCTACCGGTCGGGGTCGCTCGCGGGGCTCGTGCCCACCCGCACCCGCTCGATCGCGCTCGTCGTCACCGACATCACGAACCCGTTCTACGCCGACATCATCCGGGGCGCCCACGAGGCGGCGGGCGAGCTCGGCTACACGGTGCTCCTCTCGCACACCCAGGAGGACGCGCAGCTCGAGCGGGAGTGGACCGAACGCGAGCTGCGGGCCGTCGAGGGCGTGCTGCTGACCAGCTCACGCATGTCGGACCAGGCGATCCGCATGATGGCGAAGCAGAAGCCGTTGATCGTGCTCAACAGGCGGCTGCCCGAGGTGGCGAGCATCCTCGTCGACAACGCCCGCGGGATGCGCCGCGCCGTGGAGCACCTCGCCGAGCTCGGGCACGAGAGTGTCACCTACGTCGCCGGCCCCGAGTCGAGCTGGACCGACGGCGTGCGCTGGCAGGCGCTGCGCGAGGCGGCCTACGAGCTCGACCTCAAGGTCAAGCGGGTCGGGCCCAGCAACTCGCCGACGATCCAGGCGGGTTTCGCCCGCGCCCGCGAGATCTCGAACCAGCGCGCCACCGCGGTCATCGCCTACAACGACGTCGTGGCGATCGGGGTGCTCAAGGGCCTGCTGCGCCTGGGGCTCGACGTGCCGGGCGACGTCAGCGTCGTCGGCTTCGACAACACGCTCCTCGCCGAGATCACCGAGCCTGAGCTCACGACCGTCGCCGCACCACTGCATGCCATGGGCGCGACCGGGGTGCGCAACCTCGTGGCGATGGTCGGGGGAGCCGTGCCGAGCCGCGAGCCGATCGTCATGCCGATGCGGCTCGTGACCCGCCGCTCGACGGGTCAGCGCAGCCGGAAGAGGACCTCGCCGGCGTTGGGCACGACGAACGCGCCGCCCTCCGCCTCGGCGGCGACGTCGAGGGAGTCGGGGTCGAGGTAGCCGAGGTTGGCGGCACGGCATACGTCCTCGGGGATGCGGGTCGCGAGCGTCACCTGCACGCGCAGGCGCTCCTCGCCCGTGTCGGCGTCGTAGGTGCCTGCCCCCCGCAGGTGCGTCGAGTGGGCGAGCGTGCCCCAGTGGATGTGCTTGAAGCGATCCCACTGCTTCACGAAGTAGTCGCGGCAGTGGTAGCCGATCTCGTTGATCTCGGGGTGGCTCGTCGAGATCTCGCTGATGTGCGGTGCGTAGAGGATGACCTCGCCGCCGTCGGCCACCGCGGGCTCGAGCTTGTAGAAGCCCTTGGCGCCGGTCCAGATGTCGTCGTACATCTCGGGGATGACGGAGATGACGCGACGCACCGGCTCGTCGAGGTAGGTCACGTGGGTCTGGGCGCACACCTCGGCCGCGCTGGCCCACGACGAGATCGTGTCGCCGAACGAGATCGAGTGCAGCGCCTGCTCGCCACCGTGCGAACCCTTCTCGCCGACGACGCAGAAGGCGAGCTTCTCGGCCGGCACGAGCGACGCGCCCTCGTTGATGAGCGCCCGCACCGGCGTCACGGCGGTGGTCCCGATGATCTCCGCCGACGTGATGAGCGCCCCGATCCAGTGCGAGACGTCGATGATGTCCTGCCCGGCGACCCCCGGGAAGAAGTACTTGTTGCCGCCCGAGATGCCGACGACCTCGTGCGGCAGCACCGGCCCGACGACGAGGGCGATGTCGTGCTCGACGACGGCCCGGTTGAGCAGCACCCGCACGTCCATCGACAGGCGCCCCTCGGACAGCTCGGCGAGGCGGGCCGCGGGGATCGTGCCCAGGTCGGCGAAGGTGGTCTCGTCCCACCACTCGTGGTTGATGACCGTCATGCCGGGATAGGTCTCCTCGATGCGCCCCGGCTCGTAGCCCAGGTGCGCGGCCAGCGCCTCCTCGGTCATCGGCTGGTGGGTGCCGAGCGCGATGAGGGTCGTCATCCTCGTGGCCCGCCCCTGGAGCGCCTCGTGGACCGCGCCGACGAGCAGCGGCAGCGGGCACGTGCGGGTGCCGTCGGGCACGACGATGCACACGCTCTTGCCGTCGACGTCGGCCGCGGCCAGCTGCTCGCGGATGAAGCCGCGCACCTCGTCGGCCGTGAGGCGACTCTCCGCACCGCCGAGACGCGCCGCCCGCCGTGCAGCCACCTCTGGCGCCTCGTCGGCGGCAGGACCAGCGGGGGCAGGCTTCGGTGCGGTCGTCGTCATGGGCCCCACTCTCACCCGGTCGCCGAGGAGTGGCAAGCGCCCTGGGCAACAGGTGGCAACCCGTAGCCCGGCCACGCACCCGAGGCACACGATGGTTGGCATGACCACCCTTGCCGCGGCCCGACCGCTCGCCCTCGACCCCGATCGGCTGCTGCCCGTCGATTCCGGCACGCGCGAGATCGCCCGTCGGCTCTACGCCGCCGTCGCCTCGCTGCCGATCATCTCGCCGCACGGCCACGTGCCACCGGCGTGGCTGGCCGACGACGTGGCGTTCCCCGACCCGACGTCGCTGCTCATCGCGCCCGACCACTACGTCTTCCGCCTGCTGCACGCCCAGGGCGTACGGCTGGACGACCTCGGCGTCGCCGGCCGGCCCCTGGACGCCGCCGCGTCCCGCAACGCCTTCCGCCTCCTCGCCGAGCACTGGAAGGCGTTCCGGGGCACGCCGAGCCGCTTCTGGATGGACAGCGTGCTCGCCGACGTCTTCGGCGTGACGGAGCGGCTCGCACCCGAGACGGCCGACGCGATCTACGACCGCATCGCCGAGACGATCGCGCGGCCCGACTTCCGGCCCCGGTCCCTGATGGACCGGTTCGGCATCGAGGTCCTCGCCACGACGGACGACCCCGCCGACGACCTGCACCACCACCGCGTGCTGCGCGACGACGAGAGCTTCGCGCCGCGGGTCGTCCCGACGTTCCGTCCCGACCGCTACCTCGAGCCGATTGGCGCCGGCTTCGCCGACCTCATGACCGACCTGGCGCGCACCAGCGGCGTCGACACCGGCTCGTATGCCGGCTACATCGCCGCGCTCGAGGAGCGCCGCCGCTTCTTCAAGGCCAACGGCGCCGTGTCGTCGGACCACTCGCACGCCGACGTCGAGACGCTCGTGCTCGATGTCGCCGACGCGGCCCGCATCTACGACGCCGCCCTGCGGGGGGTCGTGAGCCCGGGCGACGCGACGGCGTTCCGTCGCCACATGCTCGTGGAGATGGCGCGGATGGCGACCGAGGACGGCCTCGTCATGACGCTGCACCCCGGCGTCCACCGCAACCACCACACACCGACGTTCGAGGCCTTCGGCGCCGACACCGGCCACGACATCCCGACGACCGTCGAGTTCACGAAGGGCCTGCAGCCGCTGCTCGACCGGTTCGGCACAGCGGACGGGTTCCAGCTGGTGCTCTTCACCCTCGACGAGACGGTGTTCTCGCGGGAGATCGCGCCGCTCGCCGGCTTCTACCCGAGCGTCTACGCGGGCGCCCCGTGGTGGTTCCTCGACGCCCCCGAGGCGGTGCGCCGGTTCCGCGGCGCGGTCACCGAGACGGCCGGCTTCTACCGCACCTCCGGGTTCATCGACGACACCCGCGCGTTCCTCTCCATCCCGGCGCGCCACGACATGTCGCGCCGCCTCGACAGCGGCTACCTCGCCCAGCTCGTCGCCGAGCACCGCCTCGACGAGGACGAGGCGCTCGAGACGGCCGTCGACCTCGTGACGTCGATCCCCAGGAAGGCGTTCAAGCTGTGAGCACCCGCACGAGCCCCACCCCGTCCAAGCCGCCGTATGCCGTCAGCGACGTGCCGGGGGAACGGCTGAGTCGCCGGCGCGCCGGCCGTCCCGCCGCCCCCGTGCGCATCGTCCACCTCGGTGTCGGCAACTTCTTCCGCGCGCACGCCGCGTGGTACACCGAGCACGCCCCCGACGCGGACGACTGGGGGATCGCCGCCTTCACGGGGCGGTCGGCCGCCGTCGCCGACGCGCTGTCCGCCCAGGACGGCCTCTACACGCTGCTCGTCCGGGGTGAGCAGGGCGCGCGCCCTGAGGTGGTGTCGAGCCTCAGCGCGGTCCACCCAGGCGACGACCTCCCGTCGCTTCGCCGCTACCTGGCGGACCCTGCTGTGGTCGTCGTGACGACGACGGTGACCGAGGCCGGTTACAAGCGCGCGGGTGACGGTGGCCTCGACGTCACTGATGCTGACGTGGCGGCGGACATCGCTGCGCTGCAGGCCGATCCGGTCGACGGAGCCGTCACCACGACGCCCGGTCGTCTCGTCGCGGGCCTCTTGGCGCGACGCGCTGCGGGAGCAGGCGCTCTCGCCGTCGTCCCCAACGACAACGTGCCCGACAACGGCGAGATGGTGGCCCGGGTCGTCGGCGAGCTGGCCGTCCGTGTCGACCCCGACCTCGCTGCCTGGATCGACGACAACGTCTCGTTCGTGACGACGATGGTCGACCGCATCACCCCCCGCACCACCGACGACGACCGTGCCGCGGTGCGCGAGCTCACCGGCTTCGACGACGCGGCCGTCGTGCCCACCGAGCCGTTCTCGGAGTGGGTGCTGGCCGGGGACTTCCCGGGCGGTCGACCGGCCTGGGACGCCGCGGGCGCGCGGGTCGTCGACGACGTGCGCCCCTTCGAGCGCCGCAAGCTGTGGCTGCTCAACGGCTCTCACTCGCTCATGGCGTATGCCGCGTCGGCCCTCGGGCACGAGAGGGTGGCCGACGCGATCGCGGACCCCGTCGTCAGGTCCTGGGTCGAGGAGTGGTGGGACGCAGCAGGACCCCACCTCGACCTGCCCGCCGACGACGTGACGAGCTACCGTGCGGCGCTGCTCGACCGCTACCGCAACCGGGGCATCCGACACCTGCTCGCCCAGATCGCCGCCGACGGCTCGCAGAAGGTGCCGATCCGTGCGGTTCCCGTCATCCGCGCCGAGCTCGAACGCGGTGTCGCAGCGCCCGGAGCCACGCGTCTCGTCGCCGCCTGGGTGGCCCACCTGCGCGGGCTCGGTGCCCCCGTCACCGACGCCCGCGCCCGCGAGGTGACCGGGCTGGCCTCCGGCACCGTCGAGGAAGCCGTGCGCCGGACGCTCGCGTGGCTCGACCTCGACGACGAGCGGCTCGTCGCCGTCGTGTCGCGGCAGGTGCACGACCTCGAGGCCAGGTCGCGATGACCGGTGCGCCCCGCGTCGTGATCGGTCTCGACGTCGGCACGACCGCCGCCAAGGCCGTCGCGTTCGGCATCGGGGAGTGGCGGCCGGTGGAACGTGTCTCGGCGGTCCACGAGTACCCGCTCGTCCGACCCCGGTCGGGCTGGCGGGTGCAGGACCCCGGGGCGGTCCTGCGCGCCGTCGACCGCGCGCTCTCGGACGTCGTCGCTGCGCTGGACGGCACCACCGTGGTGGAGGCCGTCTCGATCAGCACCGCCATGCACGGGGTCATCGCCCTCGACCGCGACCAGCAGCCGCTCACCCCGATCGTGACGTGGGCCGACGCGCGGGCCCGGGACGAGGCACGAGAGCTTCGCGCGACGCCGACGGCGGCCGAGCTGCAGCGATCGTCGGGCACGCCGGTGCACTCGATGTCGCCGCTGACGAAGCTGCGCTGGTTCTCCCGTCACGAGCCGGAGCTGACGGCCCGAGCCGCCACGTGGGCCGGCCTCAAGGACCTCGTCGTCCACGCCCTCACCGGACGGGTCGTCACCGAGCTGTCCTCGGCCAGCGGCACCGGTCTGCTCTCCATCGCGGACCGCACCTGGGACCCTCGCGCCCTCGAGCTCGCCGGGGTGCGCCGCGACCAGCTGCCCGAGGTCCTGCCGACCACGGGCTCCCTCCCGCTCTCGGCGTCGGCTGCCGCTCGCACCGGCCTGCCGCCCGGCACGCCGGTGGTGCTGGGCGCCGGTGACGGGCCGCTCGGCAACCTCGGCACGGGCGCGCTGCGTCGCGGTGTCGCCGGACTCTCGCTGGGGACGAGCGGCGCTCTGCGGCTCGTCGTGGACGAGCCGTTCGCGGACCCGACAGGGCGGCTCTTCTGCTACGCCCTGACCGACGACAGATGGGTCGTCGGCACCCCCATCAGCAACGGGGGAGCGGTCGTGCGCTGGGCGGGCTCGGTGCTCGCCGCGGACCTGCCCGAAGGCCCCGACCGCGATGCCGACGTGCTCGCGCTTGCCGCGGGCGTGCCGCCCGGCAGCGAGGGGCTCGTCATGCTGCCGTTCCTCCTCGCCGAGCGCGGGCCGCTCTGGGACGCCGACGTCCGAGGAGCCTTCCTCGGGCTGCGCCAGCACCACACGAGGGGCCACTTCGTGCGGGCGGCCGTCGAGGGCGTGGCGTTCCAGCTGGCCACGGTTCTCGACGGGCTTGACACCGTCGGCCCGGTGACGTCGATCCGTGCGACCGGTGGTGTCTTCCGCGCACCGCTGTGGCGCGAGGTGCTCGGGGGAGTCCTCGGCCGCCCGCTCCTCGTGACGGCCGGCGCGGAGGGGTCTGCGCTCGGCGCTGCAGCCCTGGGCCTGCACGCGATCGGAGGGGCGCCAACGCTCGAGTCCGCCCTGGAGGCGCTGGCGCCCGGCCTGCTCGATGCCGACCCGCTGGGGGCGGACACGATCGTCCCCGACGCCGCCGACGTCGCCGCGTACCGCGCGGCACGGGACTCCGCCGCGGGGCGACTGCGCGAGCTCGCAGCGGCCGCCGACCTGCTCGCCGTTCCCACGCCCGGACCGGGCGCCACCGACGCCGCTCAGAGCCGGTCGGCCACCACCCCGGCAACAAGCGGCAACTGATTGCCGGGTGCGGTCCGCCGGACCTGTACTTGAAACATCACCCGGCAGAAATGCCCAGCCCACAAAGGAGTTCGGCTGATGGCCTCCATCACCACAGAGCAGATCGCTCAGAAGTTCATCGACGAGCGGCTGCCCAAGCGCTCGGTCGTCGGCTACGGGTTCGGCGACTTCGCCAACAACCTGGCCTTCACGCTGAGCACGGCGTTCCTGCTGTACTACTACACCGACGTCGCGGGCCTCTCGGCCGCCGCCGTCGCGACGATGTTCTTCGTCGTGCGGCTCTGGGACGCCTTCGCTGACATGTTCGCCGGCCGGCTCGTTGACCGGACGATGACGCGGATGGGCAAGTTCCGTCCCTTCATCCTCTTCGGCGCCGTGCCGCTCCTCTTCCTCAGCTTCCTCACGTTCCACGTGCCGAGCTCGCTCGAGGACGGCGCCAAGCTCCTGTACGCGTACGTCACGTACGCCGTTCTGGGGCTGCTGTACTCGCTCGTCAACATCCCCTACGGCTCCCTCGCCTCGGCGATGACGCAGTCGGTCAAGGAGCGCGCCAAGCTGGTCTCGTCCCGCTTCTTCGGCGGCGCCGTCGGCGGCATCGTCCTCACCTACATCATCGCGCCGAAGATCTCCGACCTGAAGTCGGAGAAGAAGACGCTGAGCGCCGCCCAGTACCAGGAGAAGGTCCAGGCGATCTTCACCCAGACGACCCTGCTCTTCATCGTCATCGGCTCGCTGGCCTACCTCGTCACCTGGTACCTCTGCCGCGAGCAGGTCGTGCGCACCGCCCCTCGGGTGTCCCTGCGTGAGACCTGGGACACGCTCCGCAGCAACAAGCCGCTGGGCTACCTGTGCGCCGCGAGCTTCTTCTACCTGATCGGGCTGTTCGCCGTCGGTGGCGCCTCGGCCTACTACGCGCAGTACGTCATGGGCGACATCAAGTGGCTCGGCCCGATCACCCTCGTCAACAGCGGCATCTCCATCGTCGCGGCTCCGTTCATCCCGAAGCTCGTCGACCGCTTCGGCAAGAAGTCCCTCTTCCAGTGGTGTGGCCTGTTCACCGTCGTGGGCGGCATCGGCCTCTTCTTCACCCCGACCGGCGCGGCCGCTCCTGCTCTGATCTTCCTCGGCATCAAGGGAATCGGCGCCGCACTGATCAACACGATCATGTTCGGGCTGGAGGCCGACACGGTCGAGTACGGCGAGTGGAAGTCGGGCACGCGCTCCGAGGGTGCGACGTACGCGGTCTTCTCCTTCACGCGCAAGATCACCCAGTCGATCGGCGGCGCGGTCGGTGCCGCAGCCCTCGCCTTCGGCGGCTACCTGTCCGCCACCGCGGCGGTGCCGAACCCGGTGCAGCCCGAGTCGGCGGTCACGGCCATCCGATTCACCATCGGCCTGCTGCCCGCCCTGGTCGCTCTCATCGCGATGGTGATCTTCTGGAAGTACCCGCTGAGCGACCAGCGCTTCCGCGAGATCCGTAACGAGACCGAGCTGCGCAAGGCCCGGCAGGGCCACCTCGTGCAGCCCGACGGCACCGTCGTCGACTGACCCCCACAGGGCCGGTGCCGCGCAGCCCGCGCGGCACCGGCCCTTTCCTTGTCCTCTTTCCCAGTCCGCCCGCAGAGCCCCAGGAGGCCTCATGAGCACCACCGGCGCCATCGGAGCCCCCGTGTCTCGGGCCTTGCACGCACGGCTCCTCGACACGCTCGCACGCGAGATCGTCGCGGGTGACCTGCCGGCCGGGACGGTGCTGCGCATCGACCAGCTCGACGAGCGCCACGGCGTGTCCCGGTCGGTCGTGCGCGAGGCGGTGCGGGTGCTCGACTCGATGGGCCTGGTCGAGGCGCGCAAGCGCCTGGGCGTACGCGTGCTGCCGAGCTCGTCGTGGAACGTGTTCGACCCGCGGGTGATCCGGTGGCGTCTGGACGGCCCGGGGCGTGAGGAGCAGCTGCTGTCGCTGGGTGACCTGCGGCGCGGGATCGAGCCGGTGGCCGCCGAGCTGGCGGCGGCGCACGCGAGCCCGGAGCAGTGCGGGGCGATGGTCGGGGCGGTGGTGCAGATGGCGGTGCACGCGAAGTCCGGGGACCTCGAGGCGTACCTGCGGGCCGACCAGCTGTTCCACGCGACGCTGCTCGCGGCATCGGGCAACGAGATGCTCGCCGCGCTCGGTGACGTCGTCGGCGAGCTGCCCTCCTCGCCGCCCGGCGCCTCGGTGGTGCGCGCCCACGGCGACGTCGCTGAGGCCGTCCAGTCGGGCGACGGGGCCGCGGCCGCCGCAGCCATGCTGCGGGTCGAGTGCGGGCGATGCGGGGGACTCAGCGCCCTCTGAGCACGTCTTCCAGCGGTCCGGAGAGGGTTCCGGTCTCGACGAGCTCGGCCGCGAGGGCGCTGAGCTTGCGGTTGCTCTGCTGGCTGGCCTGCCGCAGGCGATCGAAGGCCTGACCGGAGGGGATGCGCAGGCGTTCCGTCAGGATGCCGATGGCCGCGCCGATCGTGCGGCTGTTGCGCAGGGCCACCTCGAGGTTGTCGGCGCGGTCGCCACTGATCTCGGCAGCGATGGCGAGGGCCGCGTGCTCGGTCAGCAGGTGGGCCCGCTCGACGGCCTCGGCGTCGAACGCACCCGGCTCGGCGGCATACATGGTGAGCACCCCGACCGTCGTGTCGTGCACGCGGATGGCCACCGAGAGGACCGAGCGCACGGCAGTCTCCTGCAGGATGCCGTCGCGGTAGTCCGGGAACCGGTCGTCGCAGGCCAGGTCGGGTGAGTGGACGGTGCCCCCCTCGTCGAAGGCGGCGATGCCGGGACTCGTGCCCGCGCGGCTGGCGATGCGCGCGACGGTGGCGCCGAAGGCCTCGTCGGAGCTCGCCGAGTGCTTGGCGGCGTGGTCGGTCAGGTGCGGGCTCACGGCGACGGCTGCCCACCGGCAGGGGATGAGCTCGACGGCACTGCCCACGATCGTCTCCAGCGTCGAATCGAACCCATCCGTCTCGACCAGGCTGCGCGCGAGAGAGGCGAAATCGTAGGCCGACGACTGTCTCAGGTCGGTCATGACTGCATCATCGCACCCGGGGCGCCGCAAGTGTGACCATCCGCTGCGGGAGTGCTGGTCCGCCTCGGGCCCAGAGCCGGTGCTCGCGCGGCCGCGACGTGGCCGTGGGACGTGTGACGCCCGTCGGCGTCCGAGCTCGTGGTGACGTGGGTACGTGGCCCCGGAGTGGGGCACCCCCTCACCCCACTCGCCAAGGAGTGATGGTGAGCACGTGGCGAGACGACACGACGACCCGCCTCCGCGCGCTCGGGCGTGCGCTGAGGCAGCCCGGGCCCGAGCGCGACGCGCTGCTGCTGCTGGTCAAGTCGGCCGTGGCAGCGGTCGTGGCCTGGCAGTTCGCGCTGCACGTGCTGCACAGCTCCGCGCCCTTCTACGCCCCGATGGCGGCCCTGCTCGTCGTCGACCGCACGATGGTCCGCTCGCTCGCGGCCAGTGTGCAACGCATCGCGGCGGTGGTCCTCGGTCTCGCCGTGGCGTGGGTGGTGGCCATCCTCGTCGGCATCACCTGGTGGTCGATGCTCGGGGTCCTTCTCTTCGCGCTGGTCATCGGTCGCTGGGGGAGGCTCGGCGACCACGGCATCCAGGTGCCCACCATGGTGCTGCTCTCCTTCATCACGGTGAAGGGCACCGATGAGCAGTTCACCTACCTCACCATCGTCGAGACGGTGATTGGCGGGCTGATCGGCGTTGCGGTCAACGCCGTCGTGTTCGCGCCCCTGCACCTGACCAAGCCCCGTCAGCGAGTGGCAGCGCTCGGCCGTCAGGTCCACGACCTGCTCGAGGAGATGGCCGCCGGCGTGCGCGGCGAGTGGAGCCACGACAGCGCGCAGGCGTGGTACCGCCGCGGCAGCGCGATCGCCGACCGTGCGCCGCTGGTGATCGAGGACATCCACACCGGCCGCGAGAGCACTCGTCTCAACCCGCGTGACAACCTGCGCCCCGTCGACGTCGACTGGGAGGGGTACGAGCACACCGTCAACGCCCTCCGGCGGATGCTCTGGCAGGTCACCGGCATCGCCCGCACCCTGGTCGATGCTGGCGACGCCGACCGCCAGCAACCAGCTCCGTCACCGACCTTCCTGCACCGGTACGCCGACGCCCTCGACGCGCTGGCGACGGCCGTCGAGCAGCTGGGCCGGCACGACGACGTGGCCGACGCAGCGTTTGCGGACGCGACGGAGCGCGCGCTCGGCGTGCTCGAGGTCCTGCGCGAGGAGGTGCGCACGACGCCCCTGCCCGATCCGGACGCGTGGCCCGTCTACGGCTCGCTCATCAGCGACTCGCTGCGGGCGGTCCGAGAGCTCCAGCTCTCGCACGACGTCGCCTCGTTGCCGACCGACACCGGGCCGCTCCGGGTCGAGCGGTCATGGGGCCGTGGCAGCTCCTCGACCGCACCGCCAGCTGCCGACGGCGGTGACCCGGCCGACGACCCTGCGGGTGACGACGACCGGACGTGAGGCCCGGGACGTGAGGCCCCGGACGTAAGACCGGACACGGCGGCCGGACGCAGACCGGGCTCCTGTTCGACGTCCACGGCGGGGTGCGTTCGTCAGACTCGAACCGCTCTGGGTAGGGCGTCAGGAGCGCCACCGCCTGGCTCCAACCACGTGGCACAGGCGGTGGCGCGCACATCATCGCCCCACGCCGCCCGCCCCGGCAAGACCACCGTCAGTGCCCTGGTCGCGGGCCGCGTCAGGCGGTGTCGCCCGTGGTCGTGCGCCACCGACCGCCGGGGTCGCGACGCGCGAGGCCGAGCGTTGCGAATGCCTCGAGCCAGCCCTCCATGGGCCACCAGCCCCAGCGCCGTGCGAAACGGTTCGCGTTGGCCACGATGTCGTCGAGGTGCTGCGTGGGCGGGTCATTCGTCGGATGGTGCTGGTGGTAGGCGCGGGCCCCACCGACCCAGACCATGGCCCCGCCGAGGTGCGCCAGTCGCTGGCCGAAATCGGTGTCCTCGCCGCCGTAGCCGACGTACGCCTCGTCGAAGCCACCGGCCGCGGCCCAGGTCCGCGCCGTGGTCGCGAAGGACAGGGACCAGAACAGACGCAGGTCATCGGCCACGCGCACCTCGTCCGGGGCAAGCACAGGCCGGGCGCCGTGTGGGGCGGCCAGCGCGTCCAGGTCGAGCTCGAGGTAGTCGCGGCCGGCAGGGGCAGGCGGCAGGTACGCCACCTCGCCGGCCCAGATGAGAGGTCGACGGGCGTCGTCCGCCTCCATCACGGCGCAGTACCGCTCGACCAGTCGCGGAGACGGGATGCAGTCGACGTCGAGCACGACGAGCCGGGTGGCTCCCAGCTGCACCGCGCTGGCCGCACCGAGGTTGCGTGCAGCCGCCAGGGGCAGACGCCCGCGGACCCGCCCGATCGAGGGGACCACGACGGTGGGCACGTGCTCTGCGAGCGGGCTGCGGCGCACCACCGGTTCGACGTCGTCGTCGTCCATGGCGACGACGACGAGGACGTCGGGCGGCCGTGTCTGCACCGCCAGCCCCGACAGCAGCCTGGCGAGGTGGTCGTGCCGGCGATGCACGATGGTCACCACCGCCGCCCGGTGCGCCGTCACGACGCGGCTCGTGCCGGGGCAGGCGGCGCTTCCACGGTCTCAGGCACGGCTCGCCCCGGGGTCCGTGCCCCGTCCGAGGGGGCCGTGCCGGCCATCGCATCGAGCCGGGTCGCCGCGTCGGCAGCCCCGTGTCCCGACGACCACCTGGCCCAGCCGTCGCCCCCGATCGCGAGGGCGTGGTCCAGCAGCCCGGGCCAGTCCGCGGCATCGCGTGGCCAGCGCCGCAGCCCCACACCCGCCCGGAGTCGTGCCACGGCGGCAGCGGTGGCCCCCTGCTCGTCGAACGGCCGGCGCTGCGGGACGACGACCGCCGGGCGGCGTGCGGCCGCCACGTCGGCGACCGCGCCCTGCCCCGCGTGGGTGACGACGACGTCGGCGGCCCGGAGGTCGGACCAGAGGTCGGGGGAGGGCGACTGCGGACTGCGCTCGACCCACTGCCAGCCGGGGGTGGCTGCCCGGGCCGCCGCCACGTCGGCTTCGGTCACGTCGGTGCCGCCGGCGCCCCACACGAGCAGTACCCGGCGGGGCGTGTCGCGGCCGGCCACCGAGGCGCCGGAGCCGACGCTCGGGACGGTGCGCGCGTCGAAGCGGGAGACGCCGCCGACGGCCCACAGCTTGCGGCGCCACGCGTCGGGCCAGCCGGCGGTGTGCGCGCCTTCGGGCCACGGCGCGAGCAGTGCGTCGGCGAGGTCGTACGCGAGCCGGTGCGGGCGGTCCCACCGGGCGCCAGGCATGGCCACGACCACCACGGGCACGCCGGCGAGCCGGGCAAGCACGGACACCTCGACCGACACGTCCACGACCATGAGAGCCGGCCGGGCGTCCGCGATCCACGACGTGAGCCGCGCCGTCCGGTCGGCGAGGCCCGGGTCATGGCGCGGCACCCAGTGCAACGTGCCGCGGGCCGTCACGTCGAGGGCATGGACCTCGGCGGGACCCGCGCTGTCGTCGCGCTCGAGCCGGACCCACGGCCCACTCCAGGAGGCCGGCCGAGGCATCGAGCCGAGACCCGTCACCGGGGAGCGCAGCTCGCGGGCGACGGACAGGAAGCGCATGAGGTGCCCGTTGCCGTGGTGGTGCACGTAGTAGCCGATCATGCCGCTCCCACCTGCGACACGAGCGCGTGGTAGACGCTCACGTAGTCGTCGACCATGCGGCTCACCGAGCAGGTGGTCTCCGCATGCATACGGCAGGCGGCACGGTCGAGGCGCACGGCACGCTCGACCGCGTGCGCGGCGGTCTCGTCCGACACGTCCGGTGGCAGGAGCATGCCCACACTCGGGTGCACGAACTCGCGCAGGCCGCCGCGGTCCAGGGCGACCACCGGGGTGCCACAGGAGAGGGACTCGGCCGCGACGAGACCGTAGGGCTCGTCCCACTCCGGGGTGACGAGCGTCGCCGCGCTCGAGCCGAACAGGGTGACGAGCTCGTCGGTGCCGAGGTGGCCGACGTACTCGACACCGCCGCCCAGGAGCGGGGCCACCTGCAGCTCGAAGTAGTCGCGGTCTCCGACCGGACCCGCGAGCAGCAGGCGACGGCCGGAGGCCCGCGCCATCGCGATGGCGCGGTGCGGGGCCTTCTCGGGGACGATGCGTCCGGCCCAGGCCAGGTGGCTGCCGCCGACGCCGGCCGTCCACCTGCGGACGTCGATGCCGTTGTGGACGACTCGCGCCGGTGTGACGTGCGACCAGGACCTGGCCGTGTGCGAGCTCACCGCCGTGAAGTGGTTCCGGGGGTGCCCGGACCTCGACATGGCGATGTCGACTGCCGGCTCCAGCCACGGTGTCGGTGGCGTGTGGAGCGTCGTGAGGGTCGGCATGGGCAGCGAGTCAGCCATGGCCACGGGCAGGTGGTGGAGGCTGTTGTTGTGCACGATGTCGACGTCGTGTCGCTGCCTCAACGAGAGCATCACCTGCAGGTAGGCGTGGTGGGTGCGCAGCCACGACTCGGGCACCATCGCGACGTCGGCACGGGCCGCGTCGCTGAGGCTGAGAGGCGGGACGTCCAGGTGCGTGACGTCCAGGACGGGGTCACTACCGGGGGCGGCGAAGACCGTGACGTCGACGTCGCGCTCGCGCAGACCCCGGGCCAGGTGCCACGTCAGCGACTCCAGGCCGCCCGCGAAGGGCTCCGCGATCGGATAGGTCGAGGAGGCGATGATCACGACGTGCATGCAGCACCCCTGTCCCTCACCACCGCAAGGACGTCCGAGTAGACCTGCTCGTGCACCCTGGCGATCTCCGCCCGCTCGCGACGGCGGTCGCCAGGGTCCGCACGCCACTGGGGGCGTTCCACGAAGGCCCGGCGCAGGACGTCACCCAGCGCAGGCGCGCCTGACTCGACGCGCCCGCTGCCCTGGGCGGCATACGTCAGGCACGGCCGCTGGTCGGCGTAGTAGCCGAAGTCGGGGGCGGCCACGACGGTGCCGAGGTCGTAGCAGGCCTCGAGCCACCCGGAATGCGTGCCGAACCGGTAGGGGAGCACGGAGACGTCGAGCGACTGGAGGTAGTCCCACAGCTCGTCGTCGGTGAAGAAGTCGTGCACGTGCAGGTCCACGAGGCCCGCCGCCTCGAGCCGGTGCAGGTGCGCGGCGAGGTCGGGAGCGTGACGGTCGTAGCCCGGAGTCATGACATCCGTGTGCGCGTCGACCCGCAGTCTCGCCCCCGGCAGCTCACCCAGGACCGCGACGATCTCGTCGATGACGGGCAACGGGTCCATTCCGGCTCGAAGGCTCTTGACGTGCACGCCGATGACGAAGCCCTCATGTGGTTTGCGCGCCACGGCGGCACGCTCCGGCTCCACGACGTGGGGGTGTGGCACGACGAGGGCTTTCCGGCCCCAGCGCGCGCGGATCTCCGCGGCAGCGCCGGGCGTGAGGGTCAGCACCCGGTTCGCCGACTCGACCAGCACGCCCTGCTGGGCGGCGTGGAGCTCGGGCTCGACGTGGTGCGGGTTGCGCAGGTCGTGGACCGTGACGACGAGCGGCTTGTCGTGCCGACGCAGCTCGACAACCAGCTCGGCCAGCTCGGAGGGTGAGACGGCATCGAACCCGAAGTGCACGTGCATGAGGTCGAACTCGTCGGCATGGCTCCCGACCCATCCCGGCTCCAGCATCCGCGGCGGCCACCACTGCGCATCGGGAACATCCGCCCGTGGCTTCGGGTCGGGAAGGCGGATGACAGAGCCGATGTCGTCGGGCGAGCTGAGGTGACGCACGTAGACGTGGCTCGAGGGGACGGAGGCAATGACAGGGCTCAAACCGGGTGCCTTTCGAAGCAGGCACACAGCGCACCGCGTGAGGGGGCGCCGGCGCATTCGGGGGCCGCGTGGCTGGAGCCTCCACAGGGGGTGGTACCCGTTGCGATGCCCGCTCAGACGCCAGCGGGCATGATCGCTGCTCCACTGGGTAGGTCACTGGCATGGAGCCGACTCGAGAGACCGGTGAAGCACTCACGGAGCTCGAGAGCTACGGCGACGTGGACCTTCGGGAGGACCTGCGCCAGCTCGTCGACGAAGCCAAGCGGAGCGTTCCGGAGCTGGTCGGCGTCAGCCTGGGCCTGCTGGTGGAGGGTCTGGTGCTCACCTACGTCGCCAGTGACCTCGACGTGGCGGTGCTCGACGGCATGCAGTACCTCGAGGCGGGGCCGTGCACCGTGGCCACCGAGACCGGAACCGTTGTGCAGACGAGCGCGGATGGCTTGTTCGACGAGGAGAGCTGGCGGTCGTTCGCGCAGGCGACGGCGGCCTACGGGGTGCGCAGCACCCTCTCCCTCCCCTTCATGCGCAACGGCGTCGTGACCGGCGGCGCCAACTTCTACGGCTCCGGTGCCCGCACGTTCGACGGGCACGTGCAGCAGCTCGCCTCGCTCTTCGGCGCCTGGCCACAGGGGGCGGTCCACAACGCCGACCTGGAGTTCCAGACGAGGGTCCAGGCGACCCAGAGCGTGGGCAACCTCAGGGACGCGCGGGTGATCGATGTCGCCATCGGGGTGCTGATCGCCCAGGGCGCCGTGGACCCCGACGAGGCCGAGACGCGACTCGGCGAGGCCGCCGCACGGGCCGGCGTCCCGCTCGCGGTGCTCGCCCGCGCCGTGGTGGCGACGTACGAGGGCCAGCAGGACGACGGCGGGCAGGACGTCGTCGGCCCCGGAGGGTGAGCCGCGAGTCCGGCCGGGTCAGAGCACGCCGACGTCGTCGGGGCTGGGCGCCACCGCCGTGGTCGTGCCCACCTTCTCGCCGATGGCGAGATGCCCACCGAGGTACGCCGACAGCCCAGCCACCGTGAGACCGGCCAGTCCCAGCGCGACTCCTCGGCTGCGGTGGCGCGGCCGGGCTGCCCACGACGCGGCATACAGCCCGAGCGACAGGACGTTGAGGCCCCCGTGCACGAGGGCCACACGCCGGGGTCTCGGGCCGATTCCGGCGTACTCGGCCACGCCGGTGAGCGCCGCGGCAGGCGCCGAGGCCAGTCCGGCAGCGACCAGGCGCCGGGAGGCGCTGGCCGCCCCCGGCCCGCCGACGAGATCGAGCAACGCCGCGGAGGTCCAGAAGCCGATGGGCAGGTCGGTGAGGAAGGGGTGCGCGGCGTGCCCGATGGCCTCACCCGTCACGAGGCGCCGCCACGCGCCCGTGCCACGGAGGTGAGCGGCGATGGGGGCGAGAGCGTCGGCCGGTGCGTCGAGCGACGCGCGGCCTTCCACCAGTCGCTCGACGAGACCGACCGCGGGGCTCGACGAGGTCGTTGCAGGGGATGGGTTCATGCCGAGTCCCTAC
This sequence comes from Terrabacter sp. AAH1, assembly GCF_054456855.1. NCBI lineage: Bacteria > Bacillati > Actinomycetota > Actinomycetes > Micrococcales > Intrasporangiaceae > Terrabacter > Terrabacter sp. AAH1. The sequence continues at coordinate 106,299 of NZ_JBTJJV010000005.1, forward strand.
CCCCTCGGCTGGTCCTCGAACGGTGCGACGTCAGGAGATGACGGCGTCGACCGCCTTCTTCATGGCACTCGGCTGCTCGGGCCGGCGAGGGGCCTTCTTCCGCGCTGCGAGAAGCTCCTCACCGAGCTCCTGGAGCTGCTTGCGGCCCAGCCCCTCACGCACCTTGGGGAACCACTCCTGCTCTTCCTCCTCCATGTGGTGCTCCACGTTCTCCATGAGGACGGTCGTCTTGGCGTCGAAGCGCTCGTCGGTGGCGTCCATGGCGGCGAGCTCCATGCACAGCACGTCGGCCACGTGGTGCTCCTCGTACGACTCGAGCACGTCGTCCTCGAGGTCGGGCAGCAGCTGTCGCACCCTGGGGTACATCACCTCGTTCTCGACGTAGGTGTGCACGGTGAGCAGCTCGAGGATCGTGTCGACGATGGTCTGCTTCTGCACCGGGGTGAGGTCGGCCTTGCGAAAGGCCCGGAACTGCTTGCGCACCTCCTGGTGGTCGTTCTTCAACAGGACGATGGCGTCGTTGGACATGGCGCTCTCCTCGGGGTGCTCGGTCAGTGATGGGTGGGTGGTCTGGTTGTGGTCTGTCGGTGCAGGACCCGGCTGCGGTCCAGTGCCCCCATACCCACCCGGCACCATGCCGGCCCGTCGAGGAGCTGCCCGGCCGCTCGCGGCAGCGTCGCGAAGGGTAGGAGTGGCCCGTGCCCCCCACAACCCGTGAAGACCTGCAGCGCGTCGCGACCGAGTCGTTCGGCTGGGAGCGGCTGCACGACTACCAGCTCGACGCGATGGAACAGGTGCTCGCTGGACGGGACCTGCTCGCCGTGCTGCCCACTGGGGCAGGGAAGTCGGCCATCTACCAGCTCCCGGCCCTGCTCGTCGACGGCCCAGCCGTCGTCGTCTCACCGCTTCTCGCGCTCCAACGCGACCAGGTCGAGGCCCTGGACCGGGCCGGTGTGGGCGGGGCGTTCCTGGTCAACTCGCTCCAGTCGGCCGGCGAGCGTCGGGCAGCGTGGGACGCCCTCGCGCAGGGCGACGCCCGCTACGTCTTCCTCTCACCCGAGCAGCTGGCCGGCGACGACGCCGTGGAGCGTCTGGCGGGCGCCCGCCCGGGGCTCTTCGTCGTCGACGAGGCACACTGCGTCTCGTCCTGGGGACACGACTTCCGGCCCGACTACCTGAGGATGCGGCCGGTCGTCGAGAGGCTCGGGCACCCTCCCGTCGTCGCGCTGACGGCCACCGCAGCACGGCCGGTCCGCGACGACATCGTCGAGCGCCTCGGAATGCGCGAGGTGGCCGAGACCGTGACGAGCTTCGACCGCCCGAACCTCCGGCTCCGGGTCGCCTTGCTGACGGAGGCCGACGAGCAGCGCCAGGCGGTGGTCGAGCGCGCCGTCGAACTCACCGCCGACGGCCACGCGGGCATCGTCTACGTCAGCCGACGGGTGGACGCCGACCGACTGGCGGAGGAGCTGGCGGGCCGTGGTGCGCGCGCTGCCGCCTACCACGCCGGCATGACGGCCGCCCGCCGTGAGTCGGTGCACGATGCCTTCCTCTCCGACGAGGCTGCGGTCGTCGTGGCGACGTCGGCCTTCGGGATGGGCATCGACAAGCCGGACCTGCGCTTCGTGCTGCACGCGGCGGCGCCCGACTCGCTCGATGCCTACTACCAGCAGATCGGCAGGGCGGGCCGCGACGGTGAGCCGGCGGCGGCAGAGCTGTTCTACCGCCCCGAGGACCTGCACCTGCACGCCTTCCTCACGGCAGCGAGGGCACCGGAGGACGCCCTCAGGCGCGTCTCGAAGGCGCTGCGTGACGCTGACGGACCCGTGGGGACGCGCGAGCTCGATCGCGCCACGGAGCTCTCGCGGACCGTGCGAACGAGAGCTGTCAACCTGCTCGAACAGGTCGGTGCCCTGCGAACGGTGCGGCGCGGCAAGGTTGCCCACGCCCGCGACGTGTCCACCGCGGAGGCCGTGACCGCCGCGGTGGAGCGAGCCGAGGCGCACCAGGCGCTCATCCGCTCACGCATCGAGATGATGCGCGGCTACGCGGAGACGAGCGGCTGCCGGCGCCAGTTCCTGCTCGGCTACTTCGGCGAGCACCTGGGCGAGCCGTGCGGCAGGTGCGACCGCTGCGAGGCCGGCACGGCACTGGCCCGGCGCCAGAGCAACGGGCCCTTCGAGCTGGACGCGCCCGTCACGCACGACGACTGGGGCGACGGCATCGTCATGGCCGTCGAGGAGGACCGCATCACGGTCCTTTTCGACGCCATGGGCTACCGCACCCTCTCCATCGAGGCTGTGACGAGCTCTGGCGTCCTGCGCTGACCGGTGGTCTCACCGGCAGCGGCAACGGGCCGGCCGAGGTCGGCGGCTCGGCGTCCATCAGCGCGGTGTGGAACTGCGCATTGCCCTCGGCCAGACCGTCACTGCGGCGGTGAATCGGTTTGCGAAATGGGCGAAGTCGCGAACTGGCGCATGCTTGGCGCGACCCGGTCCGTTGGGTCGGAGGGGCACACCACAACTGGTGTGTCGTACCCGATGTCGCCGAATCCAGATCAGGTGTTCGAAGTGGGCTTGAGCCAGATGCCGGTGGGTACCCCAACCCCGTGACAGCACGCCCGCCACGTCGAGCTCGAGAACGGGGCCCGCGAAGGGCGACCGATGAAGGGACAAGGATCCATGACCGAACGACCGTATGAGACAACCGTTCCAGACGACCTGACCTCCGGGACCCCCACGACGTCGGGCCTTGCGACCGGAGGACACGGGACCACCTCGCTCGGCTCCGCTTCGACCGGCGGCCAAGGATCGTCGTCAACGGCGGCAGCTGCCGCCGAGGAGGCGAAGTCGGTGGCGTCCGACGCGGCCGACAGCGGGCGGCAGGTCGCCGAGACCGCTGCTGCGGGCGCCAGGGACGTCGTCTCCGAAGCCACGACCCAGCTCCGCCAGCTCTTCGACCAGCTGCGATCCGAGCTCGACGGCCAGGCGTCCTCCCAGGGCCAGCGCGCCGTGGGTGGGCTGCGCTCCCTGGCGGACGAGCTGCGGCAGATGGCCTCCGGCTCACAGCAGCAGGGCATCGCGGGGGAGGCGGCTCACCAGGCGGCCGACCGCGCGTCGTCCTTCGCCGACTGGCTGGACGGCAAACAGCCCGGTGACGTCCTCGACGAGGTGCGCTCGATGGCACGACGGCGCCCGGGCGCCTTCCTTCTCGGTGCGGCGGCCCTCGGCCTGCTCGGTGGCCGCATGACCCGTGGTCTCACCGCCGGCGGTCCCGACCAGCAGACCTCCGGTCCGGCCGGCTACGGCTCGGGCACGCAAGGTGGCGCGGCTCCCTTCCGGGCCGGCGGCTACTCGAGTGGCGCGGGAGCGCCTTCCACGACCACAGTGGGTCTGCCGCCCGACGTGTCCCCGGTGCGTAGCGAGCCGTACACCGTCGGGGTGCGCGACACGGACACCCACGCGATGACCACCGCGACCGACGGCGTGACGGAGGAGCACAGCACCGACCAGACCGATGTCCTGTACGCCGAAGGGGAGAGCGAGGCTCGCCGATGAGCACCGTTCCCCGAGACGAGCTCGGCGGCGGCCTCGGCACGCAGGGGACCTCCTACGCCGGACCCTACGAGGGCGCTCGTGAGAGCTCCCACGAGAAGGCCGAGCACGCCTCCATCGGCGAGCTCGTCGGCGACATCTCCCAGGGCCTCAGCACGCTGATGCGCCAGGAGGTCGAGCTGGCGAAGGCCGAGGTGCGCGACTCCGCCAGACGCGCCGGCAAGGCGGCCGGACAGTTCGGCGCCGCGGCCCTCGCCGGCTGGATGACGCTGCTCTTCCTGTCCATCGCCGTATGGGAGTTCCTGTCCAGCGCCCTCGACAGCCGAGGCTGGTCAGCAGTGATCGTCATGGCCGTCTGGGGCATCGTCGCCGCCGTGCTGGCTGCCGCCGGTCGAAGGAACAGCAAGCAGATCCAGGGACTGCCGCGCACCACCGAGACCGCCAAGAGGGTCCCGGACGCGCTGAAGGGAAACGAGGAGACCTCATGAGCACCGACTACCCGACGACGAACGACCCCGTGACGAACGCACCGATCGTGAGCGAGCCGGTGGTGAACGCACCGTCCACGAAGGACCCGGACGCCATCCGGGCCGACATCGAGCGCACCCGCGCCGGCCTGAGCCGCGACGTCAACGCGCTCGGCGAGTCGGTGTCACCGGGACACATCGCCCACCGCCAGGCCGAGAAGGTCAAGGGACGGGCGAGCCGCCTGCGTGATCACGTCATGGGCAGTGCGTCGGGTGCCGGCGACAAGGCGTCCGACGTCGCCCACGGCGTGGGCGACCAAGCCTCCGGCGTCGCCCACGGCGTCGCCGACACGGCACAACAGGCGGGACACAGCGTCCAGAGCAAGACGCGGGGCAACCCGATCGGCGCCGGCCTCGTCGCTCTGGCGGCGGGTTGGCTGGTCGGCTCCCTGCTCCCCGCGTCGGAGAAGGAGCGCAGGCTCGCGGAGTCGGCCAAGGAGAAGGCACAGCCGGTCCTCGAGCAGGCTCAGTCCACCGTCAAGGACGTCGCCAGCGAGTCGGCGGACCACCTGAAGCAGCCCGCCCAGGACGCGGTCCAGTCGGTCAAGGAGACCGCGGTCTCGGCCGCCGACGACGTGAAGCAGCAGGGCCAGCAGGCCGCGAGCGACGTGCGCGACAGCGCCGCCGACTCGGCCTCCTCGGTCAGGGACCAGACCCAGGGCTGAGCGCGCGGCGCCAGGAGCGGAGCAACCTGCGCATCACGGAAGCCCATGGGGCCGCGCGACCGTCGTCGCGCGGCCCCCGTATCACGGCCGGAAAGGAAATCAGATGGACCGAACGTCACACGCCCGGGCCACCGGTACGGGACGGACCACCCTGCAGGGCGCGGCTCTCGCGGTCGGCATCGTCTTCCTGCTCGTCGGCGTCGCCGGCTTCATCCCGGGCATCACCACGAACTACAACGACCTCAGCCTCGCCGGCCACCAATCGGATGCGAAGCTGATCGGACTCTTCCAGGTCTCCGTGCTGCACAACGTCGTGCACCTGCTGTTCGGCGTCGTCGGCGTGGCCGCCTCGAGGTCGTGGACCGGTGCGCGCCGCTATCTCGTCGGCGGCGGGGCCGTCTACCTCGTCCTCTGGCTCTACGGCCTCCTCGTCGACAAGGAGTCCAGCGCCAACGTCGTCCCGGTCAACGCCGCGGACGACTGGCTGCACCTCGTGCTCGGCCTGGGGATGATCGCCCTCGGTGTGTTCTGGCCCCGACGCCGTCGCCGGGTGGCGGGGCACGACGAGGCCCTTCGCCGAGGCCAGCTGCACGGCGACCCGCACTGACCCGCACCTCACCCGCTCTGACCCGCACTTACCGCCCGACGCCCCGGCTCGCCCGACCAGGCTGGGAAGGACATCCGGCACACGTTAGGGTTGAGGTGGTTCGAACCGGGAGCCACAGACCAGCGGTGCCTCGAGTGCGCCCTCGTGTCAAGGAAAGGGCGGCGATGGACCCTCGCGCGGAGCCGGCCGATCTCGCGTCGGAGTTCGTGGCGCTGAACGAGTACCTCGGTGACGGCAGTGACGGTGCCGACGCCCTCGAGCGCCTCGTGAAGCTCGCCGTCGCCTGGGTGCCCGGTTGCGACTGGGCCGGGGTCACGGTCTGGCCGGTGCAGCGCAACCCGCGCAGCCTCGCCGCGACCGACCGCATCGCCATGACGGTCGACGAGCTGCAGTACGCCCTCGGCGACGGCCCCTGCCTCGTCGCGGCCAAGGAGGACGACCCGGTCCGGATCCCCGACCTCGCCTCGGACGAGAGGTGGCCCGGTTTCAGCCGCCTCACCATCCAACGGACGCCAGTGCGCTCGATCCTCTCCTTCCACCTCGGCGACGACCCGGAACGCAGCGCGCTCAACCTGTACGGAGGGACTCCCCGGGCGTTCGAGGGGGAGGGGCTGATCGCCGGTGCCCTCTTCGCCGACCACGCGCGGGTGCTCCTCATGCATGCGGGCCACGCTGAACAGGCGGCCCACCTCAAGGAGGCCCTCGCCAGCAACCGACGCATCGGGATGGCGATCGGCATCCTCATGAACGTCCACAAGGTCACCGAGGACGAAGCCTTCGCGCTCCTGCGGGCCGCCAGCCAGAACCTCAACGTCAAGCTGCGTCTGGTCGCCGACGACGTCGCGCGCACGGGCGCGCTCCCTCGGACGGCCCGGGACCTCGAGGGCTGACCTCTCGCCGGTCGTCCCCTGGCCTCCTTCCCCGCGACCGAAGAGCCTGTCGAGGGGTAAGCGGGCGTTGACGGGCCGACCGCGGTCCTCACCTGACCGGCCGCTCGCCGACGGCACAGGGTCGACGCCGACAAGGAGGACCGCCCGTGCCCACCGAGGACCGCATCGTCGATGTCTGGGGCGAGCGCACACCGTACGCGAGGGGCGGGCGATGGCCCGTCCGCGTCGACACGCACCTGGCCGACGGCATACGCGATGAGGACGTCGAGCGGTGGGTGCAGACCGCCTCCTCGTTGCACTCCAACGGGGACGCCTTCGACGTGGCCGTCCGTGACGGCCGCATGGTCGGCGTCCGCGGACGGCCCGACGACCGCGTCAACCACGGCCGCCTCGGACCGAAGGATCTCTTCGGGTGGCAGGCGATCCAGTCTCCCGACCGGCTCACTCGACCACTGCTGCGCCGGGACGGCGTGCTCGTCGAGGCCACCTGGGACGAGGCCATGGGCGCCCTCGTCGAGCGGACGCGAGCGCTCCTCGACGAACAGGGACCGAGCGCCGTCGGCTTCTACACGACCGGTCAGCTCTTCCTCGAGGAGTACTACACGCTGGCGCTCGTCGCGCACGGCGGCATCCGCACCAACCACGTCGACGGCAACACCCGACTGTGCACGGCGACGGCGGCCGAGGCACTCAAGGAGTCGTTCGGCAGCGACGGCCAGCCCGGCTCGTACACCGACATCGACCACGCCGACGTCATCGCGCTCTTCGGGCACAACGTGGCCGAGACGCAGACGGTGCTCTGGATGCGCATCCTCGACCGGCTCGCGGGCGACGACCCCCCGAAGCTGCTGTGCGTCGACCCGCGGCCGACACCGGTGGCGCAGGTCGCGACGGTCCACCTATCGCCGCGGCCCGGCACCAACGTCGCGCTGATGAACGCCCTGCTCCACGAGCTCGTCGTCACCGGCGCGGTCGACGATGACTGGGTGAGCAGCCACACCGTGGGCTACGACGGCCTCCGCAAGGTCGTCGAGCGCTACACGCCCGAGGTCGTGAGCGCGATCTGCGACGTGCCGGCAGACCAGATCCGAGCGGCGGCGCGTCTGCTGGCCGAAGCCGAGGCACTCGTGTCCACGGTCCTGCAGGGCTTCTACCAGTCGCACCAGGCCACCGCCGCCGCGGTGCAGGTCAACAACGTGCACCTCGTGCGCGGCATGATCGGTCGCCCGGGATGCGGCATCCTCCAGATGAACGGGCAGCCGACGGCGCAGAACACCCGTGAGTGCGGTGCGGACGGCGACATGGCGGGGTTCCGCAACTGGAGCAACCCGGACCACGTCGCCGATCTGGCGAAGGTGTGGAACATCGAGCCGAAGCAGATCCCGCACGCCACCCCGCCGACCCACGCGATGCAGATCATGCGCTACGTCGAGGACGGCTCGATCCGCCTGCTCTGGGTGTCGGGCACCAACCCGGCGGTCTCGATGCCCGAGCTGGCCCGGATGCGCGAGATCCTCTCGCAGGACCGGCTCTTCCTCGTCGTCCAGGACATCTTCCTCACCGAGACCGCGCAGCTGGCCGACGTGGTGCTCCCGGCAGCCGCGTGGGGCGAGAAGACGGGCACGTTCACCAACGTCGACCGGACCGTCCACCTCTCGGAGCAGGCGGTCGACCCTCCGGGTGAGGCGCGTTCGGACCTCGACATCTTCGTCGACTTCGCCCGCCGGATGGACCTGCGGGACAAGGACGGTGGCCCCCTGGTCAAGTGGAGCACGCCCCAGGAGGCCTTCGACGCCTGGCGCGAGTGCAGCCGCGGCAGGCCGTGCGACTACAGCGCCCTCAGCTACGACAGGTTGCGGGACGGCGGGGTGCAGTGGCCCTGCACCGAGGGCGCCCCCGACGGCACCGAGAGGTTGTATGCCGGTGGCGTCTTCTGGGCGTCACCCGAGGAGTGCGAGAGCTACGGCCGCGACCTCGTGACCGGGGCGCCGTTGGAGGCCAAGGACTACCGGGCCCTCAACCCCTTCGGTCGCGCCGTCATCAAGGCGGCCGACTACCGCTCACCGCACGAGATGCCCGACGACGACCATCCGCTCCAGCTGATCACCGGCCGCACCGTCTACCACTTCCACACCAGGACCCGGACCGCCCGTGCACCCGAGCTGCAGGCCGCGGCGCCGGAAGTCTGGGTCGAGCTGTCAGCACACGACGCCACCATTTTCGGGATCGCGGAAGGCGACCTCGCGGAGGTGCGCACGGCACGAGGCGCGGTCCGCGCGAAGGTGCGGGTCAGCGGCATACGCCCGGGAGTGGTCTTCCTGCCGTTCCACTACGGCTACTGGGACACTCCCGAGGGGTGGCGTCCAGGAGAGCACGGCAGGGCGGCCAACGAGCTCACGCTCACGGACTGGGATGCCGCATCCAAGCAGCCGATCTTCAAGACGGCGGCCTGCTCGGTGAGCAAGGTGGCCGACGGGGACGGTTCCCCGTCCCCTGCACCGGTCGGGCTCTCGTCGACACCCGTGACGCCGCGGGCGGCCGTGGTGGACCACTCCGCCGGAGGAGAGCAGTGATGAAGATCGGGATCGTCCTGCGGGACCTGCACCAGGACGAGACGGAGCTGGCGAGGACCCTCATGCAACTGGCCTACGAGCACCATGTCGATCATGAGATCCAGCACCTCGGCTATGACCTCGCCGACTGGTCGTTGCGTCACGTGCGCGAGATCGCCCGCGTGGCAGAGCAGTTCGGTGAGAACCTCGAGCCGGCTCCCGACGGGACGCCGCCGCTGGTCGACCGGGCCCGGCGCTGGGCCTCGGAGCGCACGGGTCGTTCCAAGGACGCCGAGCTCGTCATGGTGCGAGACCTCAAGGACGTCTACCTACGGGCCTCGGGCGTGCTCACCGACTGGGAGATGGTCGGCCAGGCGGCCCAGGCGATCGTGCACGACGAGCTCGTCGAGCTGGCGACACGGTGCCAGGCCGAGACGAAGCGGCAGATGACGTGGGCCAACGCGAAGATCAAGGAGGTCTCGACGCAGGCGCTCGTCGTCTGAGCGAGCCAGTCGCCCGCGCACCCGGCCGGCGGTCGGGCTCAGCCGCGGCGGCGCAGCAGGCCCGCCACCGTCGAGAAGGCCGCCCGCAGCCCGGAACCGTGTCCGCCGCCGAGGCGGTTGCCCCCCGGGACACTGCGCTCGACGTTGCCCTCCTGCGGCGGCAGGTGGGTCGAGGGATCGGAGGCGAAGCGGTCGAAGAGGGGGCCGACCCAGGCGTCGTAGACGCGGGGGAGCAGCGTGAAACCGAGACGCGTGACGCCGTCGAACGCACCGCCGTGCACGACCGGTCGCGAGCGGTCGAGCGCATGCACGACGACGCAGGCCGCCTTGTCGGCCGACCACACCACGGGCGGTGGGCGCCCCGCCGGGCCGCCCACGTACGCTGCCTGCCGGTAGATCGGGGTGTCGACCCCCGGCAGCGACACGTAGGACACGTGGAGCCCGGGGACGTCGCGGTTCTCGAGCGCGGCCTGGCGGGCCAGGGCTCGCACGCCCCACTTGCTCACGGTGTAGGCGCTCATGGTGGGCACGGCGATGTGGCCGATCATCGAGCCGATCAGCACCACGGCGCCGGCGCCCGCGTCACGCATCCCGGGCAGCGTGTGCCGCAGGACGTTCGCCGAGCCGAGCAGGTTGGTGGCTACGACGCCGTCGAACGTAGCGGCCGGCAGCTCGTCCAGCCGGCCGTAGGCGACGACGCCCGCGCTGGACACGACGGCGTCGAGCGGACCCTGCGACGCCGTGAGCTCGCGTACCGCGTTGCCGACAGCGGCGTCGTCGCGCACGTCGACCGCGAGGGCGCCGACCCATGGGGCTCCGACGGCCCGACACTGCTCGGCCGCGCGCTCGAGCGGTCCCTCGCCCCGCGCCAGCAGGGCAAGACGCCGGCCCTGCCGCGCGAGACGGAGAGCCGTGGCCAGCCCCACCCCGCTCGAAGCACCCGTCACGAGGACGAGGGGGCCGCGGGCCGCACCTCCCGATGATGTCTGCACCCTTGTCCCGTGCCCGTCGCGTGCCCGCTTCTAACGCGTTTGGTGGCCGGGTGGCCGGGGTAGGACACCAGCGGCAGCGCCCCGCCAGTGAGAGGACGACGTGACGACGACGGACGCCGTGGTGATCGGCAGCGGCCCGAACGGACTCGTGGCCGCCAACCTGCTCGTCGACGCGGGCTGGTCGGTCGTCGTGCTCGAGGAGCAGGAGCGTCCCGGCGGGGCGGTCTGGAGCGACGACAGCGTCGCACCCGGTCACGTGCACGACACCTTCAGCTCCTTCTACCCGCTCGCGGCAGGCTCGCCGACGATCGCGGGACTGGAGCTCGAGCAGCACGGCCTGGAGTGGGTGCAGGCCCCGTCGGTCGTCGGGCACTCCTTCCCGCACGGTCGGTGGGGGGTCCTGCACCGCGACCGGCACGACACCGCGACATCCCTCGACACGGACTTCCCGGGCGACGGCGAGGCGTGGCTGCAGCTCTGCGACACGTGGGACCGCGTCGGCGACGACCTCATCCAGTGCCTCCTGACCCCCTTCCCCCCGGTTCGAGGAGGTGCGGGAGTCGCCCGGCAGGTCCTGCGCCCGGGAGGGTTCGAGCTCGTGCGCGAGATGCTCATGCCCGCACGCACCCTCGTCGAGACGCTCTTCGGCGGGGAGGCAGCCCGGCTGCTCGTCGCCGGGAACGCGGCGCACGCGGACATCGGCTTGGAGGCTCCCGGGTCGGGCGCCATGGGCCTGCTCCTCGTCCTGCTCGGCCAGAGCGTCGGCTTCCCCGTGCCCCGTGGCGGTGCCGCGAGCTTCTCGGGCGCGATGGTGCGCCGACTCGAGCAGAAGGGCGGCGAGCTGTGCCTGCGTGAGCCCGCCACGGGCGTACGCGTCGACGGCGGACGAGCGGTCGCCGTGCGCACGCCGTCGCGGGAGATCACCGCGCGACGCGCCGTCCTCGCCGATGTGTCTGCGCCGGCGCTCTACGGCGGTCTCGTGTCGTGGGACCACCTGCCAGCCCGGCTGCGCCACCGCATGGACAGGTTCGAGTGGGACCCGTCCACGGTGAAGGTCGACTGGGCGCTGGACGGCCCCGTCCCCTGGGAGAATACGCCCGACGCCGTGCCGGGCACCGTGCACATCGCCGACTCCCTGGACCAGCTGTCACTGACCGGCGCCAAGGTCGCAGCCGGACTGGTGCCCGAGAGGCCCTTTCTGCTCGTGGGACAGATGGGCGTTGCCGACCCCACGCGCGTGCCGCACGGGGGCGAGGCGCTCTGGGCGTACACCCATGTGCCGCAACGCGTCCGGGGTGACGCCGCCACGGCCGGCGACGGGCTCCCAACCGTGCGCGGCACCTGGGACGACGCCGACCTCGAGGCCATGGCCGAGCGCGTCGAGGCGCGGATCGAGAGCCGGGCCCCCGGCTTTCGCGACCGCATCACGGCGCGACGGGTGCTGGGCCCCAGACAGCTCGAGGCGATGGACGGCAACCTGGTCGGGGGCGCCATCAACGGCGGCACGGCAGGGCTTCACCAGCAGCTCGTCTTCCGTCCTGTCGCCGGCTCCGGGCGGGCTGAGACGCCCGTCCGCAACCTCTACCTGGCCTCGGCCTCGGCACACCCCGGCGGCGGGGTGCACGGCGCCTGCGGCGCCAACGCCGCGAGAGCAGCCTTGTGGCACCACCGAATCCGCACACCATGGAGGCGATCGTGAGCACGACCAAGCGCATCATCCACGCCTCACCCGACCGGGTCTTCGACGTCCTGGCCAACGGGTGGAGCTACAGCCAGTGGGTGGTCGGGGCCTCGCGCGTGCGTGACGTCACGCCGGACTGGCCCGAGGAGGGCGCCGAGATCCACCACTCGGTGGGTGCGTGGCCCCTCCTCATCAACGACCTCACCACGGTCGTCCGCTCGGAGCGGCCCACCCTGCTCGAGCTGACGGTGCGCGCCTGGCCGTCGGGTGAGGGGGTCGTCCGGGTCACCTGCCGTCAGCAGGGTGATGACACCGAGGTCACGATGGAGGAGGACGCCAAGAAGGGCCCGGCGCTACTCGTCCCACGCATCCTGCGCGACGTCGCCCTCGACCAGCGCAACCGGGAGGCGCTGGCGCGCCTGGCGATCCTCGTCGAGCGCGCGGGAGCCGACGTGACGTGAGGGACGAGCCGGCGCGCGTGCTGGTCGCCGCGTGCCGCGCCCCGATCGGACCCCTCGGAAGGGCGCCGATCCCGCGACTTCCACGTCGGAGTTTTGGTCGGTCCGGAGGGGGTATCGATCCTGCGTGATGACGACCCTCCGCAGGGCTGCGGCTGTCGCTGCCGCCCTCATCGTGACACCGGCGCTGACGGCGTGCTCGTCCGTCGACGAGCCGGAGGCCCGGCGGGTCGCCACGGAGTTCGCCCGACTCGCAGGCACCGACCCGACTGCCGCCTGCGCACTGCTGGCGCCGCGCACCCTGGAACAGGTGATCCAGGATGGTGACGGAGACTGCGCCGAGGGACTGCAGTCGGAGTCCCCCCGTCCCGCCTCCACAATCACGTCGGTCTCGGTGGCCATCAACGGTGCACAGGTGGTCATGGACAACCAGGTGCTCTTCCTGGCCCACTTCGACACCGGCTGGAGGGTCACGGCGGCCGGCTGCACCCGCGACGCCGCCGACGACGCCGTGCCCTACCAGTGCAGAGTGAAGGGGGCGTGACGTGAAAGTCATGTTCTGGACCTACGTGCTGGTGATCGCAGCGGGCCTGGCCGCTGCCTTCGCGGTCGGGCTGGCGAGCCGATGAGCAGGCGTCACGAGCTCGGACCGCGGGCCGCCTGGCGGCACAACAGCCTGACGATCGTGTTCGGCGTGCTGCTTCTCCTCTTCGTCTTCGGGCAGGCTGTCGCAGGCACGGCCGAGTACAACGAGACAGCGAGGACCGACGGCGTGCAGGAGATCTCGTTCGTCCGCTACGTCGGGTCCTCGTCGTTCATGGTGGACCTCGTCGAGAACTGGCAGTCGGAGTACCTCCAGTTCACGCTGTACATCCTGCTGACGATCTGGCTCGTCCAGCGGGGGTCCTCCGAGTCGAGGAAGCCGGGGGACACCGGGCGGGAGACCGACGAGCAGCAGCTCGTCGGCCGGTTCGCCAGGCCCGACTCCCCCCGCTGGGCGCAAATCGGTGGCTGGCGCCGTGCCGTCTACTCGCACTCCCTCGTGATCACCATGACCGTGGTGTTCGTGTTGTCGTGGCTCGCGCAGGCCGTCACGGGGCATGTTGCCGAGAACGAGCAGCGAATGCGTGATCTCCTCGACCCGGTGTCTCTGGGCGACTACGTCACCGGTCCCGACTTCTGGTCACGCACCCTGCAGAACTGGCAGTCCGAGATGCTCGCGATCGGCTCGATGGCCGTCTTCGCGATCTACCTGCGAGAGCGGGGATCACCCGAGTCCAAGCCGGTCGGGATGCCGCACGACGTCACGACGGCGGACGAATGAGCGGCCGACAGCGGACGACAGGCGCCGCTTCGTGGGTGCCGGCATGTCCGGACGTCGCCCCTCTGCGCATGGCCCTGCCGGGCTGCCGCGAGTGCGAGACGGCGGGGAAGGCCGTCTTCGGTCCCGGGTTCCGGGTGGGCGTCTCGCGTGGCACGCGGCTCCACTGGCCCGAGGCGCCCGCGGGCGCGTTCAGGCCTGCCGCCGCGCCCACGACGACCCACGCGGCTGCGGGCCTGCGGTCTCGCGCCCGGGCTGCTGCACGGGCTGCCTTCGTGGCGCGTCTCGTGGCGGCTCGTGGACCGGTCGAGCGTTGAGCCGACCAGACGCGGCGGCGCGGTCCTCGATGACCAGGCGCGCCAAGCGGACGGCCGGTATGCCGGCATGCGAGGCCGCCGCGCGGATCCGGTCGCGCACGTGCTCGGCAGTGAGCTCGCGCTCCGCGGCGAGCAGCCGCGCCGCGCGGGCGACCTCGTCACGGTCGCTGCAGGAGAGTGCGTCTTGCGGGATCGGTGTCGTCCTCACCACGGCCTCGTACCCGGCCGAGCCCGGCTGACCCACGGATCTTGCTGGTGGGCGCTGGAGGCTCCTGCTCGTCGGAGGCAGGTGAGGTCACGACACCTGCCACCGGGCGCGGGGGCCGCCACGCTAGGAGGCAGTCGTCAGCGGTGGTTCCTCGGCGTGGCCCTCGACGGCCCCCTCGTCGACGAGGTGGTCGTGCAGGCGCACGGTGATGCGTCGAAGGGTGCGCGAGACCTGCATCTGGCTGATGCCCCGGGCGTCACCGATCTCGCGCTGGGTCATGCCCTCCACGTAGCGCATGAGGAGCAGCTCGCGCTCCTCGTCGTCGAGCTCGGTGAGTGCCTCGGTGAGGCAGACGCGGTCGTCTGCGCTCTCGAGGGCGTGGTCGTCACAGGCCAGGTAGGACTCCAGCCCGGGCCGGTCGTCGTCGGCCGGGCTGCAGTCGAGGGACAGGGGGCTGAAACCCGTGGCCGCGACGTCGACCTCTCGCACGTCGTCGACCGTCGCCCCGAGCGCGTCGGCGACCTGGGCGTCGCTCGGGGTCCGGCCCGACTGCTGCTCGAGTGCGGCCCGCGTCGTGTTGACGTTCGCCCTCAGCTCCTGGAGGCGACGCGGTGGTCGCACGACCCAGCCACGGTCACGGAACCACCGCTTCAGCTCGCCGCTGATCGTCGGCACCGCGTAGGCGGCGAACGACGGCGCGTGGCCGGGCTCGTACCGGCGGATCGCCTTGACGAGCGCGAGACGGGCCACCTGCACGAGGTCGTCGTGCTCGATGCCCCGGCCGTCGTAGCGGGCGGCCATGCGGGTGCACAGGTCGAGGTAGAGCAAGGTGATCTCTTCGACGAGGTGCTCTGCCTCGTGCTCCGAGGCGACGGAGAGTCGTCGGAAGAGCTCGGTGGTCTCGGCGTCACGTTCGGCGAACGACGGGCGAAGCAGGGCGGGGTCGGTTGACTCGGAGAACGACATCACACATCTCCCAAGGAATGGGCGACGGAGTCGGCGCTGTCGTTGGACCGCTCGGCCACTTCGACCATTGCACGGATTCGTCTCGTATGCAATGGGAGGTGGCCTCAGGAGGGCCGGTCCAGGTGTCCGCTTGCCCCGGCGGAGCGGTGGGTACGGACCGTGCATGGAGCCCCGACCTCAGGACGAAGGACGTGCCGTGTCAGAGATCGCCGACCGCGCGGAGCAGCTCGTGCGCCACGACGAGAAGGGCGGTTTTCCCGCCCAGCAGCAGGAGCCGCCCGGGCTCACGAGCGAGATGCACCCGGTGCCCGACCACGGCGAGAAGACGTACGTGGGCCACGGGAGGCTCGAGGGCCTGCGGGCCCTCGTGACGGGTGGCGACTCCGGCATCGGGCGCGCGATCTCCATCGCCTACGCCCGTGAGGGCGCGGACGTCGCGATCAGCTACCTGCCGCCCGAGCAGTCCGATGCCGAGGACACTGCACGCCTCGTGGAGGAGGCGGGGCGGTCGTGCGTGCTGCTGCCTACTGACCTGGTCGACCGTCAGGCGTGTCTCCAGGTGGTCGCCGATGCCGTGCGCGGTCTCGGAGGGCTCGACGTGCTGGTCAACAACGCCGGCTACCACTGGGACCGCGGGCCCAGCGGGCTCGAGGGACTCCAGCCGGAGCACGTCGAACGCGTGCTCCGCACGAACCTGCACGCCGTCATCTGGCTCTGTCAGGCGGCCCTGCCGCACCTCGGGCCGGGATCGTCGATCATCAACACGACGTCCATCCAGGCCTACGACCCGTCGCCGGCGCTGCTCGACTATGCGGCGACCAAGGCGGCTCTCAACAACCTCACCGTCAATCTCGCGGCGGCACTGGGTCCCAAGGGGATCCGAGTCAACGCGGTGGCTCCGGGTCCGATCTGGACGCCGCTGCAGCCGGCGACCAGGGAGGCGAAGAAGATCGAGACGTTCGGTGCCGACACGCCGCTCGGTCGCGCCGGGCAACCCGGGGAGGTCGCACCGGCCTACGTCTTCCTGGCTTCACCGTCCGACGCGAGCTACGTCTCAGGCACGGTGCTCGGCGTCACCGGCGGTGGCGCCGTGTTCTGATCCGCGGCGGCGCGGGAGGCAGCAGGACGAGCAGGGGCGCCGACCCCGTGGTCGGCGCCCCTGCCCTGCAACGGCTCAGCCGTCGTCCCGCTCCCACGGGGGGTCCTCGTCCATCTTGGCGTAGTACTTCGCCAGGTGGCTGCGCACTCGGTCACGGTCCTTGTCCGGAAGGTCGACGCCACCGCGCGATCCCTGCATCACCGCCGCTGCAGCCATGACGCCGCGGGGGACGGCGCGCAGCCGGCCGTCGACGACGTCGGCGATGAGGAGCTTGTACGCCGTGAAGTTCTCCTTCTTCCCGGCGTCGTACCAGACGTGCGCATCGCGGTACTTCTCGTTCGGCCCGTCCTCCGCGCCCGCCCAGCTGCGCACCCGCTTCTCGGCGGCGTCGCCGTCCCACTCGCGGTTGCGGTCGGCCAGCGGCAGGTCCTGGAAGCTCGTGACGCTCATCGGTTCTCCTTCCGTCGAGGGGTCTTCCCGGTCAGGGGGACAGGACGACCTTGAGGCAGCCGTCCTGCTTCTCCTGGAAGAGCTTGTACAGCTCCGGGGCATCCTCCAGCGAGGCGTGGTGGGTCGCGAACGACTCCATTCCGAGGACGTCCTCCTCACCCCGCACGATGTCGAGCAGCTCGTCGCTCCAGCGGCGCACGTGGCACTGACCCATGCGGATGGTGAGCCCCTTGTCGAAGAGGTCCATCATCGGCATCGGGTCGGCCATGCCGCCGTAGACGCCGCTGATCGAGAGCGTGCCACCGCGGCGCACCGAGGCGATGGCCGTGTGCAGCGCGGACAGCCGGTCGATGCCGAAGTGCTCGATCGCACCCCGAGCGATCGGTTTGGGCATGCGGCTCGTCGCCCCGATCGCCTTCTCCGACCAGGGGTTGCCATGGGACTCCATCCCCACGGCGTCGATCACGGCGTCCGGGCCACGGCCGTCCGTCAGGTCCTTGAGAGCCTGCGCCACGTCGGTGTCGGAGGCGTCGACCACCTCGGCGCCGGTGTTCCGGGCGAGCTCGAGCCGGTCCTGCACCAGGTCGACACCGATGACCCGCCCGACCCCGCGATGCAGGGCGCTCCTCACCGCCAGCTGGCCGACAGGGCCCAGACCCAGAACCGCCAGCGTGTCATTGCCGTTCACCTCGGCGTACTCCACCGCCTGCCAGGCCGTGGGCAGGATGTCCGACAGGTAGAGGAAGCGCTCGTCGGGATGCTCGGCCGGCAGCTCGATCGGCCCGAAGTCCGCGTGCGGCACCCGGACGTACTGCGCCTGTCCTCCCGGCACGGCGCCGTAGAGGCTCGTGTAGCCGAAGAGGCTCGCCCCCTTGCCCTGCTCGGTGTTCTGGGTGACCTCGCACTGGGCGAAGAGGCCGCGCTGGCACATCCAGCACCGACCGCACGAGATGTTGAACGGGACCACGACGCGGTCACCCGGTGCCAAGGTCGCGACGTCGGGCCCGACCTCCTCCACCACGCCCATGAACTCGTGCCCCAGCACATCGCCGGGCTGCAGGTAGGGCGCCAGCACCTTGTACAGGTGCAGGTCGGAGCCGCAGATCGCCGTGGAGGTGACGCGCACGATGGCGTCGGTGGTGTCGATGATCCGTGGGTCGGGTACGTCGGTCACGCGGACGTCTTCGATGCCGTGCCAAGTCAGTGCTCTCACGTCGGGCCTCCTACCCACGGCCGCGGGCGCGGAAACGACGCGACGCGCAAGCGACTCCCGAGACCCACCGACGCCGAGGAGGCAGGCATGACCGAGCAGCCGAACGACACCGACGCGCAGTCGAGCACCCACGCCTCCGGGCCGGTGGCCGTCGTCCTCGGGGCGTCGCGCGGTCTCGGTTTCCTCGTGGCCCGCGAGCTGGTCGACCGTGGTCACCACGTCGTCGTCGCCGCCCGCGACGGCGCGGAGGTCGACGAGGCCGTCGCAGACCTCGCGCACCGAGGTGAGGTCACCGGCGAGACGTGCGACGTCCGCGACCGTCACGACGTCGGCGAGCTCGTGGGGCGGGTCGAGCACACCCTCGGCCCGATCGAGGTGCTGGTGACCGTCGCGGGCATCATCCAGGCAGCGCCGGCGGAGTCCCTGGTCCTGCACGAGTTCGAGGACGCCATGGACACCATGGCCTGGGGCCCGATCAACGCAGCGATGACGGTGCTGCCCCACATGCGCCGGCGAGGTCGGGGTCGCATCGGGACGGTCACGTCCATCGGCGGCATGGTGTCCCCGCCCCACCTGCTTCCCTATGCCACGGCCAAGTTCGCCGCCGTCGGCTTCTCGGACGGCCTCGCCGCCGCCCTGAGCGGAACGGGCGTCACCGCGACGACCATCGTCCCGGGTCTGATGCGCACGGGGGGCCACGAGCACGCCAGGTTCGGTGGTGACGCGGTCGCGGAGTACTCATGGTTCGCGCCGGCGGCGTCGTTGCCGCTCGTGTCGGTCGACGCGGACCGGGCCGCGCGGCGCATCGTCGACGCAGTCCTCGCCGGCCGGCCGATGGTGGTGCTCACGCCCCTCGCCTGGCTGGGAATCCGGGTGCGTGGGCTGGCGCCGGGCACGACCACGCGCGTGATGGGGCTGGCGGGACGCCTGCTCCCAGGTCCACCGCCGCGAGCCGGAGCCCGCACGGTCGAGGGCGAGCAGGCCCGCTCTCGCGTCACCTCTCGCGTCGTCCACGCCCTGACCCGCCTCGGTGACGAAGCGGCGCGTCGCAACCACGAATGACGCTGGGCTCTCGAGACGCAGGGGACTGCATGCGTTGCCTTGGAGTCGGGTAAGAGCCGATCAGCTCGTCAGAACCCGAGGAGGCGCCATGCCACGCAAGGACCCCGGCCCGTCGGTCAAGGACAAGAAGATGTACGAGGCGCTCCGCGACGACGGCGCGAGCAAGGAGAAGGCCGCCCGCATCTCGAACGCTGCCGCCGCCAGCTCCCGCTCGAAGGTGGGGCGGAAGGGCGGTCGTGCCGGCGACTACGACGACATGACCAAGGAGCAGCTCATGCAGCGGGCGCGCGACGTCGGCATCAAGGGCCGGTCGAAGATGAGCAAGAAGGAGCTCGTCTCCGCGCTGCGCAACCACTGACCACGCAGCACCGATCGAGAGGTTTCCGATGCCCCTGACCGCTGTCGCCCTCAACTGCACCCTCAGCCCGTCGCCGGCCGAGTCGAGCACCGAGCTGCTGGCCCAGCAGGTGCTCGATGCCTTGGCCGAGCACCACGTCACCGGTTCGATGGTGCGCGTCGTCGACCACGACGTGCGCCCGGGCGTCGAGCTCGACATGGGGGAGGGGGACGCCTGGCCCGGGATCCGTGAGCAGGTCATCGCGAGCGACATCCTCGTGCTCGCCACCCCGACGTGGCTGGGACAGCACAGCAGCGTCTGCCAGCGTGTCCTCGAGCGCCTCGACGCCGAGCTGTCGGAGAAGGACGAGCAGGGCCGGCTGCAGACGTACGGCAAGGTGGCGGTGGCCGTGGTCGTCGGCAACGAGGACGGCGCCCACCACATCAGCGCGGTCTGCTTCCAGGCCCTCAACGACGTGGGTTTCACGATCCCGGCCGGTGGCGTCACCTACTGGAACGGCGAGGCCATGCACGGGACCGACTACAAGGACCTGCCCGAGACCCCCGACACCGTCACAAGCACGACGCGGACCCTGGCCGCGAACGCCGCCCACCTCGCCGCACTGCTCGCGGAGCACCGGTACCCGGCGTCGGGGGAGGGGTAGTCGCGCGGGCTAGTGGTGGCGCGCGGGAGCGCGCGTCCCCAGGCGTCGAGCCCAGCGGTATGCCGGCTCGCGCAGCGCGACGACCCACGGGGGTGGCGTCGTGCCGGACAGCTCGTTGACGAGCGGGTCGTAGCGCACCTCGTCGTCCGCGCGCTCCTGCTGCAGGTCGATCAGCCCGACCGGTCGCCACGTCCCACCGTCGGCAGCCACGGAGAGCTCGTACTGCCGAGGCCTCTCGTCGCGCGTCGTCGGGCGCAGGAGGAGCACGAGCGACCGTCCGCCCGCCTGCGTGGGAAGCAGCGTCGTCAGGGCCTGCTCGGTCGCGCGTCGCACTGGCCGCAGCACGTGTCGGGTCGCGCGGCCGGTCCCTGTCGTCGCGAAGAGGAGGTCCGCAGGTCCCGAGTCGGGTCCGGCGCCGGGGAGCCGGAGAGCCAGGCCACCGATGTCCC
Organism: Terrabacter sp. AAH1; assembly: GCF_054456855.1. Lineage (NCBI taxonomy): Bacteria > Bacillati > Actinomycetota > Actinomycetes > Micrococcales > Intrasporangiaceae > Terrabacter > Terrabacter sp. AAH1. Next base: position 126,814 of record NZ_JBTJJV010000005.1, read on the forward strand.
ACCAGCCGCTGGGCGTCCCGAGCGCTCGGGAGACGCGGACCGTGCACGCGTGCGCACCGCGGTCCTCCAGGACGGGGACCCGCAGGTCGGGCTGCGGCTCGTCGATGCGCAGCTGCGCGTCCCACGTGGTGCCGACGGCGTGGAGCGGCTTGCGGCGGGTGAGTGCCGCGACGGTGCCCAGGGCTCCGGCGAGGACGATCCCGAGCGTGCGGGGAGCGACGTCGAGCGCATCGACCGCGTCGGTGTCGGAGGGCCGGCGTCCCGAGCCGGGCTGCGGCGCAGCGAAGCCGCTGGGCGAGAGGCGAGCGATCACGCCGTACTCCTACCCACGCACGCGCGCCTCTGACGTCGTCCGCGCCCGCTGATCCGGTGCTCGCAGACCTTCGCGGCGCAGTGGGTTCCTACGCGCTCGGGGTGAGGAGCCGGTTCGACCCCCGGCAGCATCCGGGCGGTCCCGACGCACCGGCCGGGGCCCTTGGTCCGGGAAGCGGTCGCCGTCAGGGGAGGTGGGCGGCGTCGATGGCCGACTGCAGGCTCTGGCGGTAGGCGTCGCTCGTGTAGGTGGCGCCACTGACCATGTCGATCTGGGCCGACTGCCTGCGCAGGGCCTCGGAGCGCAGCATCGGCGCTGCCTGGGCGCTGATGCGCACGGAGTGGCGTGAGCTGTCGGTCAGGTGCAGTGGCGTGACGTCGGTGATGCGCGAGCCGACCACGGTGATGCTCACCTGCACGTCGCCGTACTGCGTGTGCGCGACGCCCCCGTCGACGGTGCGCGACCGCGGCACGGCAGACGAAGCCTTCGCGCCGGGACGCTCGTGCGCCTGCGGTGAGCTCGCAGGCCCACGTGCCGGCCGGCGGCCTGTGGATGCGTCGGTGGAGCGACCTGCCGCCGGTGGCGCCGACAGCGTGACCCCGCTGACGGTGTCGTGCTTCGGCGTGAGACCGGCGGCCCACGACGCCCCGATGGCGGAGGCGCCCGCGACGCCCATGATGACCGATGTCGCCTTCCTCACCAGCCGAACCTCTCGTCGTGGATGTGGGTCCTCGGGACACCTGCGCGGTGAACTGCCTTGTGCACCAGCGACATCCAGGCAGGAGGCCCGCACAGGTAGACCTCGTGCCCGGCGAGCCCCGGGACGAGACGGGCCAGGCGCGACGCGTCGGACCCGTCCCCGCCGGCACCGGCCGGCAGGAGCGACCCGACCTCGGGCGGACCGACGAGGGTCTGGAGCCGGTGGCCGGCGAGGTCGGCGAGCCTCTCGAGCTCGCCGTGCAGCGGCAGCTGGTCCGTCGCGTCCGCGCGGTAGAGCACGTGGACGTCACCGGGCAGGGCGTGGCCCTCGCGGACGAGCTCCTCGAGCAGGGCTCGCACCGGGGTCACGCCGATGCCGGCAGCGATGAGCAGCACCTGGCGACGCACCCGGGCTCGGGTCGTGAAGGCGCCGTAGGGGCCTTCCGCGAGCACGAACGTGCCCGGCTTCAGGTGGCGGACGGCAGCCGAGTGGTCGCCGAGTCCGCGCACGGTGATGCGCAGGGACCGCCCGTCGGGGGCTGCCGACAGCGACCACGGGTGGGCCGAGAGCAGCAGTCCCGGTGTCACGAAGCGCCAGTTGAAGAACTGCCCGGCGCGGACGTCGAGCCGGTCCAGGTGCCGGCCCCTCATGACGACCGACCACACGCCGTCGGACTCCTCCACCACGCGGTCGACGCGCAGACCGTGGCGTGCGCTGCGCACGACCGGGAGGGCGACCCGCCACAGCAGGACACTGCCCGCGACGAGAAGCCACAGCGACCACCAGTAGGCGCGCGTCCACGGCGACGCCGTGAAGTCCGAGCCCAGCGACAGCTCGTGCGGGACGGAGAGGACGACCGCGGCGTACGCCGTGAGGTGGACGACGTGCCAGGCCTCGTAGCCCAGGCGTCGACGGGCGATCTGGACCGACGTGACGGCGATGACGACGAGCAGGAGCGTGGCGATGGCGGCCATCAGCAGGTCGTCGCCGCCCGTGACCATGGCGAGCAGCTCGCGCAGGGCGCCGCCCGGCCCGGTGCGGCCGTCGCCGAGGGCGGCACCGACGACGATGGTCCCGACGTGCACCAGGACGAGCGGGACGGTGACCCGTCCGAGCACCCGGTGCGCCTTGAGCGCGCGGTCCATGCCGTAGACATGGTCGAGCCACGGCACCCTGGCCGCGAGGACGAGCTGGACGAGGAGCAGGTCCATCGCGACGAGCCCGGTCAGGCGACCGACCGCGGTGAGCCGGTCGCCGGCGGCCCCGGTCAGCAGGTCGTGGCTGCCACCGTTCACGAGGAACTGGGCCACGACGGCCAGCAGCGTGGCGAGGGCGAGCGCCTCGAGCAGGTCGGGAGGCGCTGTCGCCGACGTCGGAACGCGACGCCGCGGCCGAGGGCGCGCCGCACGCGCTCGCTCGTGCCCGGGTGCGCCGGGCGCTGGGATGTCATCGTGTTGCTCACGCAGCTGATGATCTGCACCGGATCTCAGAACTTATGAGACGCAGGGACGAGAGTGGCGGCATGACCGAGGATGCGTCTGCCGGCGCGGGGCCGTCTCCTGCGCGTGCGTCGTCCCCGCGGCTCCTGCTCGTCGAGGACGACCGGGAGCTGTCGACGATGCTCGCGCGGCTGCTCACCGAGGAGGGGTACGCCGTCACCGCCGCTCGCGACGGGCAGGAGGGGCTGCACCAGGGCCTCGTCGGTGACTGGGACGTCCTCGTCGTCGACCGTGGCCTTCCGGGCGTCGAGGGGGTCGACCTCGTCACGCGCCTTCGCAGGAAGGGGGTGGCGGCGCCGGTGCTCCTCCTCACGGCACGAGGCACGGTGGCGGACCGCGTGGAAGGCCTCGACGCCGGCGCCCAGGACTACCTCGTCAAGCCGTTCGACGTCGACGAGCTGCTCGCCCGGCTGCGCGCGATGCTCCGCCCGCCCGCCTCCCTGGCCGAGGAGCTGCCGTTGGGCGCCCGGCGGTTCGTGGGGGAGCACCGCGTCGTCGGGCCGGGGGAGGACGTGCTGCTGTCGACGAGGGAGGCCGCCCTGCTCGAGGTCCTCGCGCGGCGGCCCACGCGCGTCTTCACGCGCGACGAGCTGCTCGACACCGCCTTCACCCGGGCCGACACGCTCGGCGCCGTCGACACGTACGTCTACTACCTGCGACGCAAGCTGGGCCGCGCCGTCGTCGAGACGGTCCACGGGGTCGGCTACCGTCTGGGTTCCTCGTGACGAGGCCGGCTGCGGCGCGACGCGACCCGTTCGCGCGAGCCTCCCGTTCGATAGCCGCACGTGTGGGCGCGACGACCGCCGTCGTCGTGCTCGTGGCCATCGTGGGCGCAGGCCTGCTCTTCGACCGGCAGCAGGCGGCGGACGTCCGACGACAGGTCGAGGCGTCGGTCGCCACGGCGGACGACGTCGTGGACGCCCCCGCGGGCGTCTGGCTCGTGGAGGTCGGCCCGACCGGCGTGCAGACGACGACGGGCACGCCCGCGTCGGTGGCCACGGCGGCCGGGGAAGCCCTTCGCTCGGGGGTCGCCGGGACTCCGGGGGCCGCAGCGGGGCAGGGCACGACGATCCCGCTGACCGTCGTGGCCGAGGGCAGGGAGTGGCCCGCGGCCGGGGTCAGGCGGGAGGACCGCCTCTTCGCAGCCGTCTACGACGTGCGTCTGCACGCGACCCAGGAACGCAGCCTGCTCGTCGCCATGGGCCTCGCCGGGCTCGTGGGCGTGGTGCTGTCGGCGCTCACCGGTCTGCTGGCGGGGCGGCGCGCCGTGCGGCCACTTGCCGAGGCGCTCGAGCTGCAGCGCCAGTTCATCGCCGACGCGAGCCACGAGCTGCGCACCCCCTTGGCGGTCATCAGCACGCGGGCCCAGCTGCTGCGCAGGAGCATCCGTGCGGGCCAACGAAGCGCGGGCCGGGAGCCCGGAGACCTGGGCGGGGGCGGCGACGTGGTGCGCGAGGCCGACCAGCTCGTCGACGACACCAGGGCGATGGGCGAGGTGCTGTCCGACCTGCTCCTGTCTGCGCAGCTCGATGCCGGCGAGGCACCGCGTGAGGTCGTCGACGTGTCCGCCGTGGCCCGCGACGTCGTGGTGTCGCTGCGGCCGTATGCCGCCCGGTCGGGTGTCGCCGTCGAGTGGCGTGGCGTGCTGCCGGGCTCACGGGCTCTGGGCGGGGAGGAGGACGCGGACCCGGGAGACCCCGTCGTGGACGGGGTGTCGACGAGCCTGCGACGCGCCGTGCTGGCCCTCGTGGACAACGCCATCGCCCACTCCGACCCGGGCGCCTCCGTCGAGGTCGCCGCGCGCTGCGCCGGTGGCGAGGTGCGTGTCGAGGTCGTCGACCACGGGCCGGGGGTGGCGGCGGAGGAGGTGGAGGCGCTGACCCGCCGGTTCGCCCGTGCCCGACGCGACACCGCCGAACGCCGGTTCGGGCTCGGCCTCGCCCTGGTCACCCAGGTCGTCCGGCACCACGGGGGCTCTCTCGAGGTCGCACCCACCGACGGTGGCGGAGCCACCTTCACCCTCGTCCTGCCGTCGTCGACGAGTCGTTGACCGCTGGGCACACGTGCGACATGGGGCGACGTGGTCTCACGGCACCGGCTCACGCCCGTCGGTCCACGTCACCGGTTCACGTCACCGGTTCACGTCATGCACCGCCGTCCGGCGCGTCGTCAGGGGTGAGGAGCCCTGGCGCGTGCTCGCGAGGTGAGGCAGCGCCTGGGACGGAAGGAGCGAGATGTCGATGCTCACGCTTGCGACACCGGTGGTCGGCCTGGTGCTGATGGTCAGCCTGCAGAAGGTCGAGGAGTGGCTGCTCGGGAGGGAGGTCCGCCCCCCGGGGAGCCGGGATCACGGCCGAGTGTGAGGGGCGGCGGGGTCGAGGGCGTCACGACAGGCGGGGTCGCGCAGCGAGGTGGAGGTGAGGAAGGGCCTCAGCAACGGGTCCCGGTCGATGTCGGGTGACCGGCGCGCGACGCCTGCGAGCAGGTCCGCCACCTGCACACGCGGGTCGTCCCGCGAGTCGACCGTGACCAGGCCCGCGAGCGGTGACACCTGCTCGGTCCCCGAGCCGTCGGGCGCCGGCGCAGTGCGAGCGCGGGAGGACCACCTCCCCACCCACTCCGGAGCCTCGGCGAGCACCTGCTGGAGGCGCCGGAGGCGCGTGGCCGTGAGAGCGCTCTGCTCGTCGTGCACGACGAGCACCTGCCGACGAGCACCGCTCCAGAAGAGCACCGTCTCGGCCAGCGCGGGCAGCATCGGCTCCAGCGGTGGGGGCACGGCCGGGTCGTCTCCGGCGAGCCGCGCCAGGACGGCACGGGTGCGGGTCCGCGTCAGGGCGGCGAGGACGGTCGCTGCGTCGGCGTCGGGGCCTTCGCCGGCGAGGCCCTCGGCGAGCGCGTCCCGCGCCCGGAAGAACGCGCCGACGAGACGTCGCTCCGTCGGGTGCCGCTTCTTCGTGCGCACCAGCTCGACGAAGCACGACAGGAAGGCGTGCCACTCGTTACCGCGCGACCGTCCCGCCCGGTAGAGAGCCAGGGCAGCGGGGCGCTGGTCGACGCTGAGACTGGTCCCCGCGGCATACGACGGCTCGGCCAGGAGGAGGTCGACGACTCGTGTGGCCAGGAAGAGCTCCTTGTCGACGACCTGCACGTGGGCACGGTCGGTCAACGCGGCGAGCAGGGGCTCCAACGACTCCCGCGCACGCGGCCCGCGCAGGAGCTGCCCCGACTTGAACTCGCCCGGAGGCCAGGAGGATCGGGACTTGAGCCCGTCGACGAGGTCAGCCGCCTCGTCGAGGCGCAGGTCGACGCTCGCGTGGGTGAACACCGGGGTGGCGGCATCGAGCAGGTTGGTGCCGGAGAACCCGGACTCGTCGCAGGCCACCTCGATGAGGGGCAGGACTGTCCTACCGGGAGTCTCGAGCGGCGGAAGCCCGCCCTGGAGGGGCAGGCGCGCGTGCAGGTCCACGCGCTCATGCTCACCCGGAGGCGCCCGACGCACCAAGGACTTTTCGACGGGACCGCACCCGACGGCATACGCGACGGGCGTGCGACGGCGGCGTCAGAGCACCTGCGAGAGGAAGCGCTGGAGGCGCTCGGTGCGGGGTGCCTCGAAGACCTGCCCGGGCTCGCCGGCCTCGACGACCCGGCCGTGGTCCATGAACAGCACCTGCTGGGCGACGGACCGCGCGAACCCCATCTCGTGGGTGACGACGAGCATCGTCATCCCCTCGGCGGCGAGGTCGGCCATCGTCGCCAGCACGCCCTTGACGAGCTCGGGGTCGAGCGCCGACGTGGCCTCGTCGAAGAGCATGACCTCGGGCTCCATCGCCAGGGCTCGCGCGATGGCGACCCGCTGCTGCTGGCCGCCGGAGAGGTTGCCGGGACGCACGTCGGCCTTGTGCGCCAGGCCGACCCGGTCGAGGTGGACGAGGGCGCGCTCCGCGGCCTCGTCCTTCGACAGTCCCTTGAGGCGGGTCAGCCCGAGGGTGATGTTGGCCCGAACCGTCTTGTGCGGGAAGAGGTTGAAGTGCTGGAAGACCATGCCGACCCGCTGCCGCAGCACGTCGGGGTCGTCCCCGAGCACGCTCCGGCCGTCGAGCAGCACGTCGCCGCTGTCGGGCTCCAGCAGTCGGTTGACGACGCGCAGGAGCGTGGACTTGCCGGAACCGGAAGGGCCGATGACGCACGCCGTGGACGCCGCTGGGACCTCGAGGTCGACACCGCGCAGCACGTGGTTGGAGCCGAACGAGAGCTGGACGTCGCGGGTGGCGACGCCGACGCCGCCGGTCAGCGCACCGGTGTGCGAGGAACGGGTCTGCTGGGTCATCGGGGCTCCTGGCTGATGGCGAGCTCGGGGCGGGAAGCGGGATCCGTTGTGCCCTCGGGGGTTTCGGAGGGCCCGCCGTCAGCCCGGCGCCCCTCCCGCAGACGCCGGTCGATCGCGTTGACGACGTGGGTCAGCGGCACGGTGATGAGCAGGTAGCAGAGCCCGGCCAGCACGAGGGCCGACTGGTTGCCGGTGTTGGCCGCGGCGTCCTGCCCGATGCGGAAGAGGTCGCGCTGACTGGCGAGCAGCCCCAGGAAGTAGACGAGGGACGACTCCTTGATGAGGGCGATGAACTGGTTGACGAGGGCGGGCAGCACCCTCCGCACGCCCTGCGGGATGACGACGAGCCGCATTCCCCACGGGCGGCTGAAGCCCAGGGCTCGCGCGGCCTCCAGCTGCCCGGGGTCGACGCTCTGGATGCCCGAGCGGAAGATCTCGCCGATGTAGGCGCTGGCGATGAGCGACAGGGCCAGGATGCCGAGAGGGTAGGGGTTGGGCCCCCAGATCTCGAGGCCGAGCGGCGCGAGCCCCACGCCGATGAGCAGGATCGTCACGGCGGCGGGCAGCCCGCGGAACACGTCGGTCCAGACCCGTGCCGGCCAGCGCAGCCACCGCTGCTGCGAGAGCCCGCAGACCGCGAGCACCATGCCGAGCACGGTGCCGATGACGGCCGAGAAGAGGGCCAGGACGAGCGTGTTGGGCAGCCCGACGCGCAGCATGTCCGGCAGCGCCGCCCTCATGGCGTCGAGGTCGAAGAAGGTGTCCCACACGGTGTTCAGGGCGTCCATCCAGCCCTCCTCTCGGGGTGTCTGGTGCGGTTGGGTTACTGGGCGGAGGTGCCGCTGCCCGGCTTGAAGTCGGCCGGGATCTCGCGGCCCGGGTAGTACTGCTGCTGGAGCTTGGCCCAGGTGCCATCGGCGACGACCTCGTCGATCGCCTTGTCGAGCGCAGCGCGCAGCTTGTCGTTGCCCGGTGCCACCGCGTAGGCCATGCCACCCGGGTCGAGCTGCTTGGCGACCGAGAGGACCTTGCCGCCGGAGTCGGCAGCGGTCTTCTCGCCGATCTCGGCGGGCGTGATCCAGGCGTCGGCCGTGCCGGTCTTGAGCTGGTTGAGGGCGGCGTTGTAGTCGGGGACACGCACCGGGTTGAGGTTCGAACGCGTGGCGTAGTCGTCCTGGACCGTGCCCTGGACGACGGCGACGCGCTTGCCCGCGAGCTGGTCGAACGACGTGATGCTCGAACCCTTCGGCACGTCGAGGCCGAGGAAGCCGAAGTCGTACTTGTTGGTGAAGTCGACGGTCTTCTTCCGGGCCTCGGTGATGCTGATTGAGGAGGAGCCGACGTCGAACTTGCGCGTCTTGACCTGCGCGAGGAGCGAGCTGAACTCGGTGCCCACGAACTCGACCTTGAGGCCGAGCTTGCCGGCGACGGCGGTCAGCAGGTCGTTGTCGAAGCCGGTGAACTTGCCGTCCTTGAGGAAGACGTTGGGCGGGGCGTCGGTCAGCGTGCCGGCGCGCAGCACGCCGGCCTGCTGGAGGCCGTACGGGTTGTCGGCGGCGTCCGCGCCGGTCGAGGATCCGCCGCCGCACGCGGCGAGGGACAGGGCGGCGACGGCGACGACGGAGGCGGTGAGCGTCCGGCGGGACAGGTTCATGCGAGTTCCTTCTGGTGTGGGTCAGTCAGTGCAGCACCGGCAGGGCAGCACGGGCAGGGCGAAGCAGCCGGGAGCCACGGCTCGGGCGTGCCCGTCAGCAGCGGTGCCGACGAGGGCGCGGGGTGCGTCGGGGCGCGGCACATGCGCGGTGCCGGGGGCTCCAGCGCGGTTCCTTTCGCGAACGTCACGTTATAGGACACCAAATGTGAAGTGATAATCGGTCCGCCCGACGGACCGATGTCCTCGAGCAGGTGTCCTCAAGAAAGGCTCAAGGTCGCACCCGTAGCGTCGACTCCGTCGAGGGCCGCTTCGAGGGGGTGGAGCCGGTGGGGAACCCGACGTACGTGCGCTGGGTGCGCGCCGCGGTGCTGACGCTGCTCGTCGTCGCCAGCACTCTTGCCGCGCACGTCACCGGCGGGGGAGTGCTGCCCGGCCCGACGATGCTGCTCCCCGTCTGCGCGCTGGCGACCCTTGCCTCGGCGGCCGTGCTCCGACGCCCCCTGTCGTGGTGGTGGTCCGCGACCGTGCTGCTCGCCGGACAGACCGCGCTGCACGGTGCGCTCCAGCTGCTGACGGCGACGGCGACGGCGACGGGGACGAGCGGCGGGACGGCCGGGATGGCCGGACATGCGGCACAAGCTGTCCCATCGCACCTCGGGGTCGATCCCGGCGGGACGACCCTCAGGGCGCTGACCGAGTGGAGTGGCGACGCGCGCATGGTCGGAGCCCATGTCGGCGCCGCCGTGCTGGTCGGCGCGTGGCTGGCGGCCGGTGAACGCGCCATCCGGTCGGTGCTGGCCCTGGCCGCCGGCTCGACGAGGAAGGCCTGGCTGCGCCTGCTGCACGTCCTGCTGACCCCACTCACCCCGACGTTCGCCCTGGCGCGGCGCCGGCCCGCACCGCGGGTCGCCGCGGCCGTGCCGTCGAAGAGCCGGTGCGCCGGCTCCGGCGCGACGCGCCGGGGTCCACCGACAGACGGCCGCGCCCACCTCCTCTGGACAGGTCGCCTCTGGCGGGTCGAACGGGGCTGCGGCGCAACGTGATCCAGCCGTACGCCCCGTGGGCCCATCGTCAGAATCGAGCCTTGCCATGTTCCAGAAGTCACGACGCACTCTGCGCTGCAACGTCATCCGCGGCGGCGCGGGCGTGGGTCTCGCCCTCGCGACGGCCCTCGCGCTGCCGAGCGTCGCCTCGGCCCATGTCAGCATCCAGCCCGGCACCGTCGAGGGCGGCGAGGGAGCGGTCATCGCCGTACGCGTGCCCAACGAGCGGGACGACGCCAGCACCACCGCGCTGAAGCTGGTGCTTCCGGTCGAGACACCGATCGGGTCGGTGCGCACCACCGAGATGCCCGGATGGCGGGCGACCACGGCCACGCGCAAGCTCGCGCAGCCCATCGACGTCTTCGGCCGCAAGGTCGACACCGTCGTCTCCCAGGTCACCTGGACGTCCACCGACGGCGTGGGCATCCGTCCCGGGCAGTACAAGGACTTCAACCTGAGCCTGGGCCCGCTGCCCCAGTCGGGCGAGCTCGTCTTCTCGGCCGTGCAGACCTACTCCGGCGGTGAGACGGTGAGCTGGAACGAGGTCAGCGCCGACAAGACCACCGAGCCGGAGTACCCGGCGCCCGTCCTGCAGATCACGCCCGCAACCGGCGCCGCAGGCGCCGCCGGAGCCGCGGGCGCGGCCGGCGCCAGCAGCGGCAAGGACGCCTCGCCCGAGGCGACCAACGTTGCATCGGCTGCCACGGCTGCCGCACCCACCGCCGCAGACGGGGCCGGGACCGCCTCGCTCGCACTCTCGGGAGCAGCGCTCGCCGTCGCAGTCTTCGCCGCCGTCCTGGCGTGGCGCCGGGGCCGTCCCGTGGCCGCCGCCTCGGTTGCCCAAGCCCCGACCCACGGTGCCACGGAGCGGGCGCCGGAGGACGCGCGGCCCTGACCGGCGCGGACACGTCCATGAGACGCTCACGACGACTGGTGCGCCTGGTCATCGCCACCCTGGCGCTGGCCTTCTCCGGAATCGCCCTGGCCGCCCCTGCCTGGGCCCACGCCGAGCTCGTCAGCAGCACGCCTGCGAACGGGACCCGCCTCGAGGCGCCGCCGCGATCGGTCCAGCTGACGTTCACCGAGTCGGTCGACCTCGTCGACGGCGGTCTGCGGCTGCTTGACGGCGCCGGCGGAAGGGTCGCCACCCCCGAGCCCGTCGCGGCCGGACGCACCGTCACGTGGCCGATGCCCTCGACCCTCGGAAAGGGCGCCTACGTGGTGACATGGCGCGTCGTCTCCTCCGACGGGCACCCGGTCGACGGGGCCTTCACCTTCGGCGTCGGCGCCGCCCCGGGAGCGCTCCCCGACGCCGTCGGGGCCGCATCGTCCGGGCGCTCCTCGACCGCACCGGCATACGTGGTCGTGGCCCGGCTGGGCGGCTACCTCTCCCTCGCCGCGTTCGCGGGTGTCGCGGCCTTCGTGCTGTGGTGCGCCGGGGGAGCGCGGAACGACCCCACGCTGCAGCGGATGGCCCGCGCGGGCATCGTGGGCGGCGCGTCCTTCGCGTTCGTCAGCCTGCTCGCCCAGGGCCCGTATGCCGCCGGCCGACCCGTCCTCGACCTGTTCGACCCGCAGCTGGTGCGGGACACACTGGGCACGTCGTTCGGGCTGGCGACGGTGTGGAGGATGGCGCTCTACGGCGTGCTCGGGGCGCTGGCCTGGCGGCTCCCTGCGGTCGTCGGCCGCGTGCGTCGTCGGGTCGTCCCCTGGGTCCTCGGTGGGGTGGCGGTGACGATCGCCGCGTCGGGCCACGGGGCCGCATCGGGTTCTCCTGTCGATCTCGCCGTCGTGGCGGTGCACGCCCTGACCGCGGCGGTGTGGGTCGGCGGCCTCGTCGTCCTCGTCCTCGTGGGACGCTCCGTCGAGCGGCGGGCGCTGCTCGACTTCTCGAGGCTCGCCATGGTCTCGGTGCTCGCCCTGGTCGCGACCGGCCTGCTCAACTCGCTCCAGCACGTACAAGCCGTCGAGCAGCTCTTCCTCACCCGCTACGGTGCACTGCTGTCGGCGAAGCTCGCGCTCGTCGCCGCCGCCCTGGTAGCCGCTGCGGTGTCGCGCGGGCGCCTCGGCCGCGGGGAGTCTCCGCTGCTCTCGGTGCGGAGCGAGGCCCTGCTGACCGTGTGGGTGCTGGCCGTCACCGCGGTCCTCGGCACGACGACGCCGCCGCCGACTGTCGCGGCCGCGACGGGGAGTCCCCGCCCGGGGGTGACGGCCACCGCCGACGCCAACCGGCAGGTGACGATCCCGCTCGGCGACGGCCGCCGCGCCCTGCTCGCCGTCCTGCCCGCCACGACCCGGGGCAGCACGCTGCGGGTGCTGGTGACGACAGGCACGGGCGCGCCCGCCGACGTCCGGCGGGTCGCGCTGAAGCTGGCCAACCCGAGCCGCAGGGTCGGGGCGATCCCGGTTGTGTTGGCTGCGAGGGGCGGGTTCTGGGAGGCCCGCTACACCTTCCCGCTCAGCGGCACGTGGAGGGCCACCCTGACCGTCGAGGACCGGAGCGAGAGGGCGGTCGTCGCCGGCGGGGACGTCGTCGTGGCTCCCTGACCACCGGAGCACTGAACGAGTGCCGTGGGCAGCGCTGCCGACTCCCTGCCCCTGGAGTCGGCAGCGCCCACCTCCACCGGCGGGGCGCACTCGCTGCCCGCAGCGCTCCTCGCCCGGTGGCCTCACACCCGTTGCGCGCGGAGGCAGAGTCAACGGTGCCACGCGGCCGCGGTGTCGGCGCGGCAAACGCGCAAACCCCCGTTACGGTCACTTGCACCTTTCTTGGGACTTTCTTGCATTAATTCGGGCATTCGCGACCTAGTTCGCGATTGCGACTGGTACACCTTGCACCAGCACCGGCGAAACCTCGGCCGCCGGCAGACCCGAGCAGGAGAATCGCATGAGCGCACCGACGCTGGTCGACGACGACGCCACCGTGACGGCGCTGACCGGTAGTGAGCGTGCAGCGATCCTCGAGCGCCTGACGCAGGCCTGCGCGACGAGCGTCGTCGCCCCCGTGCGCAGCCGGCGTCACCGGGCCAGCCACACGGGTCGCTCGTCGGGCATGTGGCGCTGCCAGTGACCCACCGGCGCTGACCTCGCGCACGTGAGGTCACGCGCCACCGGTCAGGTCCGTCCTGCACCCTCCGGTGACGACGGCGAGTGAGAGGGCCGTCCCACGGGGTACGCCTCCGGTATGTCACCGACCCCCAGCGGCGACAGCCGCCGACCCCCGACCGCAACCGAGCCTGCCCCGGACCACCGGGACGAGGCCGACCCGCGACATGATGCCGACCCGCGACACGAGTCCGAACCAGGATCCGAGTCCGACCGACGGCACGAGTCGGAGCCTCACCCCGAACCCGAGTCACCGACCGACCTGTCGAAGCCGTCGCTGGTGGCGGTCGTCAAACGGGCTCGCCGCGAGTTCAAGCGCGACAACCTCACCGATCTCGCTGCGTCCCTGACCTACTACGGGCTCCTGTCGATCGCTCCTGCGCTCGTCGTCCTCGTGGCGGCGCTCGGGCTGCTCGGCAAGGACGCCACCGCACAGGTGGTCGACCAGGTGCAGGCCGTGGCGCCGGGCTCGAGCGCGGAGTTCGTGCGCACCCTCATCGCGCAGGCGCAGGCGAACCGCACGGGTGCAGGCCTCGGCGCCGTTCTCGGCCTGCTCGTGGCCCTCTGGTCCGCCTCTGGCTACGTGTCGGCGTTCATGCGGGCCTCCAACGTCATCTACGACATCCCCGAGGGCCGGCCGATCTGGAAGACCATCCCCATCCGCGTGGGAGTGACCGTCTTCGCCGTCGTCGTCATGGTGGTCAGCGCCGTCATCGTCGTCGTGAGCGGCCCCGTGGCCCGGCAGATCGGGCAGCTCGTCGGCGCCGGTGACACCGGCCTGATGCTCTGGAACGTGCTCAAGTGGCCGGTCCTGCTGCTGCTCGTGTCGGTGCTGTTCGCGGTGCTCTTCTGGGCCAGCCCGAACGCGCGGCAGGGTGGCGTCAAGTGGGTGAGCCCGGGAGGCATCCTCGCGGTGCTGATCTGGCTCGTCGTCTCGGGACTCTTCGCGGTGTACGTGGCCTACTTCTCCTCGTACAACAAGACGTACGGCTCCCTCGCGGGTGTCGTCGTCTTCCTCGTCTGGCTGTGGCTGACCAACATCGCGATCCTGCTCGGCGCCGAGGTCAACGCCGAGCTCGACCGCGGGCGTGCCATCGCCGCAGGGGTGCCCGAGGACCTCGAGCCGTTCGCGGAGCCTCGCGACACCCGGGCGATGTCGGACTTCGACAGGGCCGCGGTGGAGGAGGCGGCCGAGCGTCGACCGCACTGACGCGCCTGTCGGCGCCTCGTGGCGTGCGCGTCGGGGCGTGCCCGTCGGGGCGTGACCGTGGGCCCGCGTGCCTCGTTGTGCCGAGCGGGGGTCGACGGGAGGAGCTGACTGTGCCGGATCACGGATGCGGGCCGAGGCGACCTGGTGCCCCCGCCCCCTGCTGGACCTGGCCCGCCGCGGAGCTGCAGCGGAGGTCGGCGGGGACCTCGCGCATCGGACGGGCGCGGCGGCGCACGGGTGGTGCTCGGCTCGGGCCGCCGCTCGGCGGGGCGCACCGTGGGGGCCCTGCTCCGGGGGTCTGACCCCGACCACGCGTGGCCGTGCTCGTGCAGCGACAGGGTCAGCAACGTGTGGTCTGCTGTCGCCATGGGCGATGCCGGGCCGCGCCGTGCCGCAAGGGCGGCCGTCGTCGTGCTGCTGTGCCTCGCCGCCTTGCTCTCGACCGTGCCCGCGGCTGCGACGGCGCCTCCCCGCGCCCCGGTGCCGGCACGCCACCTCGCGCCGTTCGTCGACGACGAGGCCGCCGAGCAGCAGCTCGCCGAGCGCTACGCACCGGTCGTCGTCGTGCGCACCCAGGCGCAACCGTGCGGCGACGGTGAGCCCTTCCTCCCCACCCGTGTCGACGCCGTGCTCGGCCGACCGGACGTCGTGCTGCGCACCCCGCGGGGTGACGTGCGCGCGCCGCGGGCGGCCGACCTGTATGCCGCCCCGCCGGGCTCCAACCTCGACCTGCCCGGTCGCGTGCTGTCCCCGGGCTGCGACTACGAGCGCTGGGCTGGCACCCTCCAGGAGCGACCCATCGTCTACGCCCGCGTGGTGACGCAGGCCGGCGGGCTCGTCCTGCAGTACTGGTTCTGGTGGGTCTACAACGACTGGAACGACCGCCACGAGGGCGACTGGGAGATGGTGCAGCTCGTCTTCGACGCGCCCGACGCCCGCGCTGCGCTGACCGTCCCACCCAGGCAGGCGGCGTACGCCCAGCACGAGGGGGCCGAGGTGGCCGACTGGACCGACCGCGACCGCCTTGCGCTGCTCGACGGGCACCCCGTCGTTTATCCGGGGCAGGGTTCGCACGCCGCGTACTTCACCCAGGCGGTCTGGTTCGGGCGCAGCGCAGCCACCGGGTTCGGCTGCGACGACACGAGCGCGCCCGGGACCGCCGTCTCGCCGACGGTCGAGCTGCTGCCGACCGACGTGCCGCGCTCGGGCTCCGACCCGTACGCGTGGCTGGCCTACGAGGGTCGCTGGGGACAGCGGGCGCCAGGCTTCAACAACGGGCCGACCGGCCCGGCGGCCAAGCAGCAGTGGGCCGCTCCCGTCACGTGGGTCGAGCAGGAGGGGCGGGAGGCTGCCGTCGCCCTGCCGCCGGTGCCGGGGCTGGCCGCCGAAGGGTTCTGCGCACTCGTCGCCGGTGGCTCCGTGGTGCTGCTGGAGGTCCTCGAGCGGCCGGTCTTCGTAGCCATGGCCCTGCTCGCGCTCGTGGTCGCTCTGGTCGCGCTCGCGAGGTCGACCCGATGGCGTGGCGGCGACGCACGGCAACCGGACCGGGAGCGGCGCACCGGGCAGATCCTCGTCGACGGTGCGGCCGTCGCCGTCGGCCTCCGGGGCCAGCTGCTGCCGGCGAGCCTGGCGCTGCTCGTCACGGGAGTGGCCGCCTCGTACGCGCGGCAGTGGTCCGTCAGGCCCGGCGCCGATGCCGGCATCACCGAGGTCAACGGCAGTCGCAACGCGTGGGTCACCGTGCCGGCATCGACCGGGGCGTGGCTCGTCCTCTTCGTCGTCCAGGCAGTGGTGGTGACGGTCGTGCTCGACCTGCTGGCGCAGCGGGCGCGGGCCGTCCAGCCGTCCGTGACGGCCGCCCTCCGTCGGCTCGTGGAACGTCCCGCCCCCGCGGTCACCTACCTGCTCGGCGCGGGCGCCGTCACCGTCCTGTTCAGCAGCTTCTGGCTGGCTCCCGTCGGCCTCGTGCTGCTGTCGCTGTGGTGCGTGTCGTTCGCCGCCAGCAGCATCGAAGGACTCGGTCCGCGAGCGGCGTTCGCCCGCAGTGCCGCCCTGACCCGGACGCGGCGGCTCAAGTCGACGATGCTGGCGCTCGTGCTGCTCTACTCGGCGACGCTCTGCGGGCCGGTCGTCGGGGGGCTGCTGCTCCTCGTCACGGGTTGGCCGGTCGCGCTGTGCAACGTCGTGGCCGCCGCCTGCACCGCCCTCCTCGTGCCGGTGCCGACGATCGGGATCGGCCTGCTCTTCTTCGACCTGCGCCGCGAGCACAGTGCCGCCGAGATGACAGCGGTGCGTGGTTAGGTGGAGCCATGCGCGTGACTCATCTCGGACATGCCTGTCTCCTCGTCGAGATCGCAGACCGGCGCCTCCTGATCGACCCGGGCAGCTTCTCCACGGGGTTCGAGCAGCTCACCGACCTCGACGCGATCCTCGTGACGCACAACCACGCCGACCACTTCGACCCCGAACGGGCGGCGGCCCTCGTCCGAGCCAACCCGTCGGCCACCGTCCACACCGACCCACTGACGGCCGAGAAGCTCCGCGTCGAGGGTCTCGCGGTCGTCCCCTCGAGGCAGGGCGAGGACTTCGCCGTCGGTGACGTGCGGGTGACGCCGGTGGGGGAGCTGCACGCGTTCAACCACCCTGACATGCCCCGCATCCCCAACGTCGGTGTGGTGCTGCGCGCCGACGGCGAGCCGTCCTTGTTCCACCCGGGTGACGCCTACGACGGCGAGCCCGGCGACGTCGACGTGCTCGCCCACCCGCTCAACGCCCCGTGGGCGGCGAGCCGCGACTCGATCGCCTTCGTCGGTCGCATCGCGCCGAAGGTGTTCATTCCCATCCACGACGCGCTGCTCAGCGACGTCGGGCACCGGATGTACTCCGGCCACATCGAGCAGTTCGCCGGGGTCGACGGTCTCACCTACACCCCGCTGCGCGACGCCGAGTCGGCGACGTTCTGACGGCACCCTCCCGCCAGCCCATGGATGACACGTCGGATCTGCCTGCGCCGCAAGGCAGCCCGAGCGAAGGCCCAGCCATCGCCATGCGCGGCCTCGGCAAGCGGTTCGGTGACGTCGTCGCGGTCAAGGGCATCGACCTCGACGTTCCCCGTGGGTCGTTCTTCGGGCTGGTCGGACCCAACGGTGCGGGCAAGACGACGACGCTGTCCATGGTGACCGGGCTCCTGCGGCCCGACGCGGGAGAGGCGTTCGTGCTGGGCCACGACGTGTGGGCCGACCCCGTCGCCGCCAAGCGCCTGCTCGGCGTGCTGCCCGACGGGCTGAGGCTCTTCGACCGCCTCACCGGGCTCCAGCTCATCACGTATGCCGGCCTGCTCCGCGGCCTGTCGCGTGAGCTCGCGTCGGAGCGGGCGGCCGAGCTCGTCGTGGCCCTGGGGCTGGCCGACGCGCAGGGCAAGCTCGTCGTCGACTACTCGGCCGGCATGACCAAGAAGGTCACGCTCGCCTCGGCGCTCGTCCACGGCCCGCGGGTGCTGGTCCTCGACGAGCCGTTCGAGGCCGTCGACCCGATCTCGGCGGCCACGATCCGCCACATCCTCTCCGGCTACGTCGAGTCCGGCGGCACGGTCGTGCTCTCCAGCCACGTCATGGACCTCGTCGAGCGCACCTGCACGCACGTCGCGGTCATCTCCGAGGGCGTCGTGCTCGCAGCTGGTGGGCTCGACGACGTCCGCGGGGCCCAGTCGCTGGAGGAGAGGTTCGTCGACCTCGTCGGCGGCTCGACCGAGGTGGTGGGGCTGTCGCGGTTGCGCACCTCGTCCGACTGAAGCTGACCCTGCTGCGCAACATCTTCCGTCGCAGCCGCACGCAGGCCATCGGTGCCGTCGTGGGCATCGTCTACTTCTCCGTCCTCGTCGCGGGTCTCGCGCTGATCCTCGCCTCGTTCCGCAGCTCGCTCGACGCGGCCCAGGTGGTGGTCCCGCTCGCCGGGGCGGCCGGCACCGTCCTCTGGACGGTCCTGCCGCTGTTCTCCTTCGGCTCCGACCCAACGCTCGACCCCGGCCGGTTCGCCACCTTCGCCGTTCCCCAGGGCGACCTCGCCGTGGGGCTGGTCCTCGCGGCCCTCGTGAGCCTGCCGTCGATCGCCTCGATGGTGCTGTCGGTGGGAGTCGTCGTCGCCTGGTCGCAGACGGTGGCGTCCACGCTCATGGCCGTGGCGTCGACGGCAGTCGGGCTCCTCACTGCGATCACGACGAGCCGATGGGTCTGCGCGTCGCTCACCAACGCCCTGTCGAGCCGTCGGGGCCGCGACGTCGTGGCCGTGCTCGGTCTCGTCCTCTTCGCACTCGTCGCGCCCGCGACCGCGATCCTGGCCAACCTCGGCGGCGCCCTCGGGCCGGCTGCCCGTTCAGCAGCGAGCGTCGTCGCCTGGTCACCGCTCGGGTGGGCGTGGGCCGCGCCGGGTGACGTCGCGGCAGGTAGGCCTCTCTTGGGCGGCGTCCGACTTGCCCTGGCCACAGGGCTGCTCGCCCTCGTCTTCGTCCTCTGGTCGCGCGTGCTGCGGGTGCAGGTGGAGAATCCCCGAGCCGTGTCGCGATCCGACTCCGTCGCCTCCGCCGGAGACGACATCGGGCTGCTCGCCCGCCTGCCCGGCACCCCATCGGGCGCCGTCGCCGCGAGGGTCCTCACCTACTGGAGACGCGACCCGCGCTACCAGACCAGTATGGCGATGACGCCCGTGCTGCCTTTGGCACTGCTCATCCCCGTCTTCACGAGCGACCTGACGTGGCCGCCGCTGCTCATGGGCCCGCTCCTCGCCTTCCTCATCGGGTGGAGCGGCCACAACGCCGTGTCCTACGACTCCGACGCGCTGTGGCTGCACGTCGTGGCCGGCACGACCGGCACCGACGACCGTCGCGGGCGGGCCCTCCCCGACCTGCTGCTCGCCCTGGCCCTCGTGCCGCCCTACACCGTCGTCGGGGTCGGTGTGAGCGGCTACTGGGGCCTGGCGCCGGCCGCGTTCGGGGTCTCGGCGGCTCTGCTGGGTGCCGGTCTCGGGGTCTCCAGCGTGATGAGCGTCGTGCTGCCCTATCCGGTGCCCGAGCCCGGGGCGAGCCCGTTCGGCACCCCGCCGGGCGCTGCCGGCATCGCGGTCGCGGCCCAGTCCGTCGCCAGCGTCGCCACGCTGGTCATGTCGTCCCCAGCGCTGGCCCTCGCGTGGGCCGCATGGTCAGGCGTGGCCGGAGTCGCCTGGGGTGCGGCCCTGGTCGGCGCCGGCGTCGGGGCTGCGGCCGCCGTCCTGGGCGCCAGGACGGGGGCCCGGATCTACGACCGGCGGGCGCCGGAGCTGCTGTCCTCGCTGCGTCACGCCTGAATCCGGCCCGCAACCGTGGGCCAGCGTGCGCGTCCGCGCACCGAATGTCCGAATTGTTCACTCGCACAACCGATCCGGCGCTGATCAGGCGAAGCAATTTTCTTGTTTTGCATCGTCTGTGATGTGACTGGGAGCACACTGCAGAGCAGACAACAACAAGGGAGGAACCGGGGGACAGAGGGGCCTTGGGCTCCCTGGGGGAACGAGTCGCGGGGGCGACGCCCAGACCGTGAGCAGCCGTGGGGGAGACACGTGCGCGCGGACGATGGGTCATGCCATGCCGTACCTCCAGGAACAGCCCGGGGCGTCATGCGTCGACGGTCCGACAGTGCCTGGCACTGTCGATCGCCACACGTGACGCTGTGCCCTGCATGCCTCCCGTCGAGGGTCCTCGGTGGCGCACCATGCGCCACGCGGACCGGGGGAGTCGCCGACCCAGGTCGGCCACGCCCCAGGGGTGACCGGACGACGCCGTCCGGGCGACATGGGCGGGGAGGGCCGATGAGCGCAGTGGCGAGCGATGCGATCGACATGCAGGAATTGATCGCAGTGCAGCTCTTGGGTGGCGTGAGCGTGCGCGTCGACGACCGCGAGATGGGCCCCCGGGACATCGGCGGCACGAAGGTCCGACACCTGCTCCTCGCGCTGCTCTTCGCGGACGGCATGCCTGTCGCGAAGGACGAGCTCATCTCGATGCTGTGGCCCGGCGAGCGCGGATCTGCCTGTGGCGCAACGCTGGAGACCTACATCTGCCTGCTGCGCAAGCGCCTGCGTCCTACTGGCGCCCCGAGGTGGAGTCCCATCGAGACCGGGTCGGGGTGCTACCGCCTGGACGCCGACATCGTCGACCTCGACCTGCACCGTCACCGTCGGGTGGTCGAGCGCGCCCTGTCCCAGGTGGACACCGAGGCGGCGCTCGTCCAGCTCCGGCCGTCCCTCGCGCAGCTCGTCCGCCCGTTCCTCCCGGGAGAGGGTGACGCTGCGTGGCTCGAGGACGCGCGGTGGCGACACGGTAGCCAGGTGCGAGCGTGGCTGGTCGCCGCGGCCGAGAAGGTCGTCGACGTCGCGCCCGGTGATGCAGCCACGTGGGCGCGCGCCGCGATCGACCTCGACCCGCTCGACGAGAGCGCGTGGTGGGTGCTGCTGCGCAGCTCAGAGGTGCAGGGACGTCACGCCGACGGCCTGCGCTCCTACGAGCAGTGTCGCCGCCGCCTCGCCGCCGAGCTCGGCTGCCAGCCCGGCCCGCGGCTGCAGGAGATCTACACGCGGCTGCTGGGCGGACCGTCCGAGTCGGCCCCTGACCTGGCCCTGCTCATCGAGTCGGTCATCTGCCTCTACGTCACCATCACCGGTGAACCCGCCTCCGCCGTCGCCGGTGTGCCGGTGCCCGCCGGTGGCGGGCCGTCCGTCGAGGACGCCCGGCGCACCATCGACGCCCTGCTGCGGGGGCTGTCCCGCTCCGACGCCGTGACGACGCGAAGCGCTGCGCGCGTCCGGCACCTCACCCGTGGACGCCGACCGGCGCCTTCTGTCACCAACTCACAACTTCACCCAGCAGTTCTCACGAGATAGGGATGCCATGAACTGGATCACTGGCAGGTCGCCCGGAGCGCCGAAGACGCGGTCCCTCTGGGGTGTGCGTCGACATGGGGGCACAGCGTGGCATCCGACGAAGGCCAAGCGCTTCCGGCGCGTGGCCGCAGGAACGGCGATCGCCATTCCCGTCGCGATGCTCTTCCCGTCGGCCGCGCTGATGGCGCAGGCCGCTGTAGCACCCGTCGGCGAGGGCTTCACGGTGTCGCCGTCCGACCTGGCGTACATCCTCAAGCAGATCAAGATCGCCGAGAGGCATGCGGCAACGCTGTCACCCGCGCACCCGTGCGACACCCTCATCGGCACAGGGCCCGATCAGATTGCCAGTCCGCTGGTTTCGTTCGGTCTGCGCACCGTCGACGGCTCGTGCAACAACCTGCAGCCGGGCCAGGAGACGTTCGGCGCCGCGGACCAGAAGTTCCCGCGCCTCGCCACGCCGGTGTTCAAGGCGGCGGAGAACTCACCTGCCGGCTTCGGCCCGACGACTCCGTCGACGTATGCGCAGAAGAAGGGGAACGTCTTCGACTCCGAGCCCCGTGTGGTCAGCAACCTGATCGTGGACCAGACCTCGACCAACCCGGCAGCCATCGCCGCGGCCGGCAACCCGGTTCGGACGCAGGGTTCCACGGGTGTCGTCCCGTGCACGACCGACCCGGATCCGCTGGCCACGCCTCCCGTGATCGGCGTGCCCGCGGACTGCGTGCCGTCGCACACCACCTTGTTCATCCCGAACGTCACGACGGACGTCGGGCTGTCCCCGCCCTACAACTCGATGTTCACGCTGTTCGGTCAGTTCTTCGACCACGGCGTCGACCAGACGGTCAAGGGCGGTGGCACGGTCTTCGTCCCGCTCCGCGCGGACGACCCGCTGCGCACCCTGGGTCCGGACGGCAAGCCCACGAGCGGTGACGAGGTGCCCGCCAGCCAGGCCTTCATGGTGATGACCCGCGCCCAGAACCAGCCCGGACAAGACGGCGTCCTGGGAGACAACCCCGCCACGCCTGTCGACGAGAGCCTCGACGACGTCCAGGACGCGAACAACACGGACTCGCCCTGGGTCGACCAGAGCCAGACCTACACCTCGCACGCCTCGCACCAGGTGTTCCTGCGTGAGTACGCCAACAACGCCAACGGCAGGCCGGTCTCGACGGGCAAGCTGCTCGGCGGCCCCGCCGGACCCACCGCAGGTGGCATGGCGACCTGGGCCACGACCAAGGCCCAGGCCTCGGCGCTGCTGGGAATCAAGCTGCTGGACAAGGACGTCCTGAACGTCCCCATGCTGGCTGCGGACCCCTACGGCAAGTTCATCCCCGGCCCGGCGCGTGGACTCCCGCAGTTCGTGACGTCCACCGGCCTGGTGGAGGCGAACCGCGCCGACAACGGCGGCACCGGCACGCTGGTCCCGGCGAACGTGCGGTACTTCGACACCCCGTTCCTGACGGACATCGCGCACAACGCCGACCCGTCCCCGCAGGACACCGACCGCAACCCGGCGACGCCGCCGGTGGCGCCGACACCGGACCCCGACACGACTGCTTCGGCTGACTTCGCGAGCCAGGCACCCGGAACCTACGACGACGAGATGCTCAACGCGCACTTCATCGCCGGTGACGGCCGCGTCAACGAGAACATCGGTCTGACCGCGATCCACCAGATCTTCCACTCGGAGCACGACCGGCTCGTCGGCGACGACACCAACCCCGCAGTCGGCAGCATCAAGAACGTCCTGCTGAACGACACGACGCCGAGCGGTGTGGCTGCTCTGGCCGAGTGGAGGCTGGCCGCAGGCGCCAACGGCTGGAACGGTGAGCGCCTCTTCCAGGCCGCTCGGTTCATCACCGAGATGGAGTACCAGCACCTCGTGTTCGAGGAGTTCGCGCGCAAGGTCCAGCCCGCGATCAACCCCTTCCAGCCGTTCGCCTTCACCCAGACCGAGCTGAACCCGGCCGTCAAGGCCGAGTTCGCCCACGCGGTGTACCGCTTCGGCCACTCCATGCTGACCGACACGATCTCTCGCCGGAACGAGGACGGCGTCGGCCCCGATGGCGTCTTCGGCACCTCCGACGACACCAAGGGCAGCCAGAACGACATCTCGCTGCTCGACGGCTTCCTCAACCCGCCGGAGTACACGAACGGCGGTCCCGCGGGCCCGCTGACCTCGGAAGAGGCCGCCGGCAGCATCATCATGGGGATGTCGGACCAGGTGGGCAACGAGCTCGACGAGTTCGTCACGGAGACGCTCCGCAACAACCTGCTGGGACTGCCTCTCGACCTGGCCACCATCAACATGGCCCGGGCGCGTTCCGAGGGGATCCCGCGGCTGAACGTCCTGCGCCGAGAGATCTTCAACTCGACGAACGACGGCCAGCTGCAGCCCTACGTGAACTGGGTCGACTTCGGCGAGAACCTGAAGCACCCGGAGTCGCTCGTGAACTTCGTGGCGGCCTACGGCCTGCACCCGACGATCACGGCGGCCACGACCGTCGTGGCCAAGCGGGAGGCTGCACGCCTCATCGTCAGCCCCAACACGGGGGAGGTCCCCCCGGCTGACGCCGCCGCGTTCATGACCAGCACGGGCGCCTGGGCCAACGCCGGCACGAGCTCGATCACCGGCCTGGACAACGTCGACCTCTGGGTCGGCGGCCTGGCCGAACGGACCAACCTCTTCGGTGGACTGCTGGGCAGCACGTTCAACTACGTGTTCGAGAAGCAGCTGACCGACCTGCAGAACGGTGACCGCCTCTACTACCTGGCACGCACGCCGGGTATGAACCTCCGGGCCCAGCTCGAAGGGAACTCCTTCGCCGAGCTGATCATGCGCAACACCAACGCGCACAGCCTGAAGGCCGACGCGTTCGCCACTGCGGACTGCAAGTTCGAGCTCAAGAACCTCGCGGGCACCGCCGCCGGCTTCGCAGCGTCCGGTGGAACCGTGGCGGACGACCCGAGCTCGGACTGCAGCGAGACGGACCTGCTGATCCGCATGCCTGACGGCACGATCAAGTACCGCGCCCGGAACACCGTCGACCCGGCCGGCATCAACGGCCAGAGCGTCTACAACGGCACGGCCGGCGTCGACCGCATCTACGGCGGCAACGACAACGACACGTTCTGGGGCGGTGCCGGCAACGACATCATCGAGGGCGGTGACGGAGCCGACATCGCGTTGGGTGGTGAAGGCAACGACATCATCACCGACCTCGCGGGTGACGACGTGCCCAAGGGCGGTCCGGGCAACGACGCCATCGACGCCGGCCCCGGTCTGGACATCGTCATGGGCGGCGACGGCAACGACTTCACCAACGGCGGCGCCAACATCAACGAGACGTTCGCCGGATCCGGTGACGACTTCGTGATCGCCGGTCAGGGTGAGGACGCCGTGTTCGGTGACAGTGGAGACGACTGGCAAGAGGGCGGCGACCAGCCCGACCTCCTGCAGGGAGACAGCGGAAACCTGTTCTTCCTGGATGACTCCCAGAAGCCTGGGCACGATGTCCTCATCGGTCAGGGCGGCGACGACGACTACGACATGGAGGGCGGCGACGACATCGGTGTCGCCGGGCCCGGCATCGAGAAGGTCGCCGGAGCCTCCGGCTACGACTGGGAGATCGGTCAGAGCGACCCGCAGCCGCAGGACGCTGACCTGGCTCTGCCGATCCTGCCGCTGGACATCCTGCAGGTCGGCGTCCGCGACAAGTTCAACGAGGTCGAAGCCCTCTCCGGCGCCAACCTCGACGACAAGCTGCGCGGCGACGACATCGTTCCCAGCCAGCGCGGTGGGGGCGGCTTCATCGGATGTGACGTGCTGGACCAGAACGGCGTCAACCGCGTTGCCGGCCTTAACCGGCTGTTGCCGGCCCTGGCGACTCCGCTCGCCGGCGTCATCGCGGCTTCGGCGTCCAAGGACTGCCCGGTCCTCAGCGGCACGAACGTCTGGGGCGAGGGCAACATCCTCCTCGGAGGTGCCGGCAACGACACCATCGAGGGACGTGGCGCCGACGACATCATCGACGGCGACAAGGCCCTCTCGGTGCGCATCAGCGTCCGCACCTCCACGGGTACCGAGCTCGGTTCCACCGACCTCATGGAGAACACTGCCAAGTCCGGCACCTTCGGTGCGGGCACGGCAGGGATGACCTTGCAGCAGGCAGTCTTCGCCGGACTCGTCAACCCGGGCAACCTGGTCACGGTGCGCGAGGTCACCGCGGGCACGGCCGCGCCGGACTGCTCGGCCACGACGCCGGCTCCGACGGCCACCTCGGTCAACTGTGACACTGCAGTCTTCAGCGGTCCGCTGTCGAACTACAGCATCACCTCCGTCGCCGCCTCCGGCACGACGCTCGCGAGCACCCGGGTCACCCAGACGGGTGCGGACGTCGTCGGCCAGAAGGTCAGCGACGGGGTTGACACTCTTCGCAACGTCGAGCTGCTGAAGTTCTCCGACCAGACGGTGCCTGCCACCGGCGCAAACGCCCCGTCCAACGTCGTGGCCATCGCGTCGTCGGGCGCCACCGCCACCGGAACGGCAACCGTCACCTGGACCGCCCCGGCCGCGTCGGCCTCGCCGATCACCAGCTTCAGGGTGGTCGTGCGCGACGGCGCGACGGTCGTCCAGACCATCAGCGGGATCCCTGCGACGGCGACGAGCCGCACGGTCACCGGCCTCACCAACGGCATCAGCTACACCCTGTCGGTGAGTGCGGTCACGGCCCTCGGCACCGGTCCGGAGGGCACCTCGAACGCGGTCACGCCACGCGGTCTCCCCGGAGCACCAACGGGCGTCACGGCAACGGGTGGGAACACGCAGGCGACAATCAACTGGGTCGCGCCGGCGAGCGACGGCGGTTCGCCGATCACCAGCTACACCGTCGTCGTCCGTAGCGGAGGCACCATCCTCCGTACCGTGACGGGGATTCCGCCGACCGCCCGGACGAGCACGCAGACCGCTCTGACGAACGGGACGAGCTACACCCTTTCGGTCAACGCCGTGAACGCGTTCGGGGTGAGCACCGCCGTGGCGGCCCCCGCTGTCACGCCGTTCTTCGGAGTTCCCGGCGCACCCCGGAACGTGGCCGCGACGGCCAGCTCCGGGGCGACGACCACCGGGTCGGCGACGGTCACCTGGCTCGCGCCGCTGCCGAACGGCTCGGCGCCAATCACGAGCTACACGATCGTGGTCAGGGCAGGCGGCCTAGCCGTGCGTACGGTCACGGGAATCCCCGCGACAGCCACCAGCAACACGCTTGCGTCGCTGACGAACGGAGTGAACTACACGATCTCCGTGAACGCGGTCAACTCGTCCGGTGCAGGGCCGGCAACCGCGGCTCCCGTTGTCACGCCGCGGGGTCTGCCGGGCACGCCGACCGGCGTGACGGCGACGCCTGGCAACACGACGGCGGTCGTCTCGTGGGTTGCTCCCAGCAACGGTGGCTCGGCCATCCTGCGCTACCAGGTCGAGACGGTGCGCGGAGGCGTCGTGATCAGCACGGCGTCGACTGTCGGCACGCCGACGTCGATGACGATCACGGGTCTGCCGAACGGCGTGGTGCACACCTTCCGGGTGCGGGCCGTGAACGCTCTCGGCACGGGCGCCTTCTCGGCGCCGGTGACGGCCACGCCGAGGACGGTCCCCGGCGCGCCGACCATCGGGACGGCAGCTGCGGGCGTGGCCGGTGGCACCATAACGGCAACCGCCAACTGGACCGCTCCGACCTCCACGGGTGGCTCGCCGATCACGGGCTACCGGGTGTCGGCGCTCCGCATGGCGGCCGACGGGGTCACCGTGCTCAGCACGACCGTCGTCACCGTCGGGGCGACGCTCCGTACCGCGTCGCCAACCCTGGTCGCGGGCAACTACCGGTTCAGCGTGCAGGCGGTCAACGCCGCCGGCAACAGTGCCGCCTCCGCGAGGTCGAACCTCGTGACAGCGCGGTGAACCGGGTGGGGGGCCCGCGTCTGTAGGGCCCCCGTCCCGACACAGCAGGGGAGGTGCCCCAGGTCCATTGCGGACCCGGGGCACCTCTCATGAGCGGTGCGCCGGGCGCGGACCTCCAGCCGGTGTGCCGCCGAGAGGCGAGGGCAGGTCTGGCGCAGATCAGGCGCGCCGGCTGGACCGGACGGTCGAGCTGTCGATGAGCAGGGCGTCGCCGTCGCGCACCAGGGTGTAGGAGGTGACCTCCTCGACGCGTCGGCCGTCGTCGAAGTCGTAGCGCACCGTGGCGGTGACGGAGTCGGGGGCGGTGCCTTTCACCTGGCGGGTGCTCACCTTGTCGATCGACTTCCAGAAGGCGTCGTAGGTGTCGCGGTCGGTCGCCGTGGTCTGCTGGTAGCGGGGCGAGAGCCGTTCCCAGCCGGCGTCGCGGTTGTCGGGGAGCAGCGCGTAGTAGTCGCGAACCGCACGCTCGAGGTCCTGCGCGCTGACCGGCGCCGGCGCGGCGGTGCTGCTCGTCGTCGGGCGCGGCGCCGATGTCGTGGAGGTGGCCGCCTTGCTCGTCGGGGGTGAGCTCGTGCGCGACGGCGAGGGCTTCGACGTGGTGGGCGAGGTGGACGCCGGCGGCGCGGCGGTGCCGTCAGGCGCTGCTGTGTTGCGCGAGGCCAGGAAGGCGATGGCCCCGGCCGCCAGCACGAGGAGGACGAGCGCGGCCGGTAGCCATGGCCGGGAGCGTCGGGTGCTGGCCGGGCCGCCCGTCGAGGTCTCCCGCGCTCCCGTGGGCCGTGCGGGCGGTGGCGACGCCACGGCTGGAGGCGGTGCTGCCGGGTCGGGAACCGGGGCTGCGGTCGACCGGGGCGTCTGGGCGGGGGGAGCGACGGGCAGGACCTGGGTGCGGGCGGGCGCCGCGTCGAACGCGACGGTGCGCCCGGCGGCCACGTCGGCCAGGGAGCGCGCCACCTCGCTCATCGACGGCCGCGCCGCCGGGTCGGCGTCGAGCATCCGCGCCAGCACGGGCGACAGGGCGCTCGCCCGAGGCTCCGAGACCTTGCCGGAGGCGACCCGGTGCAGCAAGGCCATGGCGTTCTCGCCCTGCCCGAAGGGCGGTGTGCCCTCGAGGGCCGCGAAGAGCGTCGACCCGAGGGAGAACACGTCGGAGGCAGGGCTCGAGGCGGTTCCTCGGGCGACCTCGGGCGCCAGGTAGGCGGGGGTCCCGGTCACCAGTCCCGTCGATGTCAGCGAGGCGTCACCGAGGGCGTGGGAGATGCCGAAGTCGGTGATGCGCGCCGTGCCGTCGTCGCCGACGAGGATGTTGCCGGGCTTGACGTCCCGGTGCACGATGCCGGCGTCGTGGGCTGCGGCGAGCCCGGCCGCCACCTCGCTGCCGAGGCGAGCCACCTCGCCGACGGGGAGCGTGCCGGCCTCGGCCAGCACGTCCTGGAGGCTGCGCGAGGGCAGGAACTGCATGACGAGGCACGGCCTGCCCTCGTGGTCGACCACGTCGAAGACCGGGACCGCGTTGGGGTGCTGGAGGCGTGCGGTGATGCGCGCCTCGCGCATGGCCCGTTGCCTCGCCGTGTCGGCCTCGGCCTCGGGCAGGCCGACAGGTGAGTGCAGCAGCTTGACGGCGACGGTGCGCCCCAACCGTTCGTCGCGTCCGCGCCAGACGTGTCCCATGCCGCCGGCGCCGATGCGCTCCAGCAGTCGGTAGCGTCCGGCGATGAGGAGGTCAGGCTGCTCCGTCACGTCGCCATCCTGCCAGTTCGGGTCTCGTGGTCGGTCGGGCCGGTGGGCGTCGTCGGTCTCCGAGCCCGTGCGACGGACGCCACGAGCGTAGTCTTACAGCATGTAGTAGTGGTCCCTGGACAGGAGCAGCTCACTCGATCCCTCGTCCAGGAGGTCCAGATGACCAGTCAGCTGCTCGCCACACCACAGCCGGTGCCCGCCGGCGCGATCGTCCAGTGGGGGTGGCTGACCATCACCGTCGCCAACCTGCTCGTCGTCCTCGGCATGATCGTCGTCTTCGCGCTCGCACTCGTGCTGCCCTTCCTTCAGCGCACGAGGACGACGAGCCATGAACGGGCCGGCCACGACGCCCGGACCGACGAGCCACGGCAGCTGGACCGCGGCCCTGACCCGTTGGGTGGAGGGGCTGGTCCCTCGCGGACAGTGGCTTCCCGACCGTCGGCCCGTCTACGTCGCCTCGTGGATCTACGTCTTCGGAGTGGCCTGCCTCGCCAGCCTCGTCGTCATCATCGCGTCGGGGCTCTTGCTCACCCTCGGTGGGGTCACCTGGTGGCACGCCAGCACGTTCGGCCACTTCGTCAACTCGGTACACCTCTGGAGCGTCGAGCTCTTCTTCGCCACGATGGTGATCCACCTCTGGGGCAAGTTCTTCATGGCCTCGTGGCGCGGCAACCGCGGACTGACCTGGGCGACGGGGGCGCTCGCCTTCTTCGGCTCGTTGGGCACGGCCTTCACCGGCTATCTGATCCAGACGAACTTCGACTCCCAGTGGATCTCGACCCAGGCCAAGGACGGTCTCAACGCGGCGGCGATCGGTGCCTGGTTCAACGTCATGGACCTCGGCCAGATGGTGCTGTGGCACGTCTCGCTGCTGCCGCTCGTCGTCGGGCTCATCGTCGGGGTCCACCTGTTGCTCGTCCGGCGCCGCGGTGTCGCCCCGCCGATCGACGCCGTCGAGCCGCTGTCCCGACCGGAGTCCCGACCGGAGTCCCTCCCGGCGCCCGAGCGGACGTCACCTGCCTCTGCGCCGGCGAGGAGCCGGACATGAGCACCCGCAGCGGTGGTTGGGGCCCGACCCCCGACTCCCACGCCTTCCCGACCCGCCGGTACGACCTCGTGCGGGAGTTCGTCGTCGCGCTCGTCGTCATGACGGTGCTGTCGGTCGTCGCAGCAGTCGTCTTCTCCTCACCGGACGAGCCTGCGATCTCCTTGCAGCAGTGGGCGCGTCAAGCCCCGGCCGACGTCGTGGCGACGGCCGCCGGCGAGCTGGCAGGCACGACGACGACCGGGGGCTACGGCCCGCCGTACAACGCCGGGTCAGAAGGGCAGGTCCTCGGTCCGCTGTCGTTGCAGAAGCTGCCCGGCGTCACCGAGCCGGTCGACGCCGCAAAGGATCTCGTCCTCGACCCGGTGCGCACGGCGAGAGGGGACGCCGCGGTGACGGCGGCGCTCGGAGCGTGGGACGGCGCGACCCCCGACCGGCAGCAGGCCTGGGCGAGCGCGTACTCCGATGCGCTCGGGCAAGCGCCGGAGGGCGACCCCGCGAAGGTGGCGACCGGCGACTACGGTCCGGTGCCGGTCATCGCCGCCGAGGAGGAGAAGCTCGCCGAGAGCGGTGCCCTCGAGGGACTGCTCACCTCGCGGACGAGCTTCTTCGGGGTGGACAGCACGAGGGCCCTGCTGCTGCTCGCCGACGGGACGTACCTCGAGGACGCGGCCCGGGCGCAGAACCTCGGCGGTGACCAGTGGGGCATCATGAACGAGACCGGCAACTACCCTGGCCAGCCGTGGCTCTGGCTCTACTCGTTCTGGTACCAGGTGCCGCCCTTCGCCACCTCCGAGAACGCGGACGTGCAGGTCTGGGCCCTGATGATCCTGCTCAGCATCGGGTTCGTCTGCATCCCGTGGACCCCGGGCCTGCGCACCCTGCCCCGGCACCTCGGGGTGCACCGGCTGGTGTGGCGCGGGCAGCGGTGACCGTTCGGCGCCGCCCCGTCGTGGGGCGGCGCCCCTCGGTCAGGCCAGGTCGACCGCGAGGTGCGCGGCCCCGATGATCCCGGCCTGGTTGCGCAGCTGGGCCGGGACGATCGGGCAGCGGGTCTTCAGCTTCGGGATGAACTCGTCGCCGTCCTTGCTGATGCCGCCGCCGACGACGATGAGGTCGGGGGAGAAGAGCTTCTCGATCGTGTCGTAGTAGACCTGCAGCCGCTCGACGTACTCGTCCCAGGAGAGGCCCTCGATGTCCTTGCGCGACGAGGCTGCCCGGTCCTCGGCGTCGTAGCCGTCGATCTCGAGGTGGCCGAGCTCGGAGTTCGGCACGAGGCGTCCGTCGTGGATGAGCGCAGAGCCGATGCCGGTTCCGAGGGTGGTGAGGATGACGAGGCCCTTCACGCCCTTGGCTGCGCCGTAGTACATCTCGGCGAGGCCTGCGGCGTCGGCGTCGTTGAGGACGGTGACGGCTCGGCCGGTGTGCTCCTGGATGAGCGCCTCGGCGTCGGTGTCGATCCACGTGGGGTCGATGTTGGCGGCCGAGAGCACGGTGCCGCGGATGACGACGGCGGGGATGGTGACCCCGATGGGGGAGTCGCCCGTGACGTCGGCGAAGTGGTCGACGATCTCGTCGACGACCTCGGCCACGGCGTCGGGAGTGGCCGGCTGCGGGGTGTCGATGCGCAGCCGCTTGCCGGCGAGCTCGCCCTTCTTGAGGTCGACGGGTGCGCCCTTGATGCCGCTGCCGCCGATGTCGATGCCGAGGGGCGTGCCCTTCTTGGCCATGGTCCCTGCTTCCTTGTCGAGGACGTCGTGGTCGTTGAGGTTCGTTTGAGGTTCGTTTGAGGTTCGTTTGAGGTTCGTCGAGGTGGTGGGTGGCGCACCGGCGCCTACGGCTGGGCGCCGTCGGCGAGGGTGAGGATCTCGTTGCCGTCCTCGGTGATGAGGATGGTGTGCTCGAACTGTGCCGAACGGGAGCCGTCGCGCGTGACGACCGTCCATTTGTCGTCCCACATGTCCCACTCGTGGGTGCCGAGGTTGAGCATCGGCTCGATGGTGAACGTCATGCCCGGCTCGATGACGGTGTCGTAGTGGGGCGCTGCGTCGTAGTGCGGGACGATGAGGCCCGAGTGGAACTCGAGGCCGATGCCGTGGCCGGTGAAGTCGCGCACGACCCCGTAGCCGAAACGCTTGGCGTAGCTCTCGATGACGCGGCCGATGACGTTGAGCTGGCGGCCCGGGCGAGCGGCCCGGATGCCTCGCATCATCGCCTCGTGGGTGCGCTCGACGAGCAGGCGCGACTCCTCGTCGACGTCGCCCACGAGGTAGGTGGCGTCGGTGTCGCCGTGCACCCCGTCGATGTATGCCGTCACGTCGATGTTGACGATGTCGCCGTCGTCGAGGGGGCGTGAGTCGGGGATGCCGTGGCAGATGACCTCGTTGACGCTCGTGCACACCGACTTCGGGAACGCCTTGTAGCCGAGCGGGGACGGGTAGGCGCCGTGGTCGAGCATGTAGGCGTGGGCGATGGCGTCGAGCTCGTCGGTCGTCACGCCGGGCGCGATCGCCCTGGACGCCTCGACCATCGCGTTCGCGGCGATGCGTCCGGCCACCCTCATCTTCTCCACGAGCTCGGCGTCCTTGACGTGCACGTCGCCGTCCTCGCGCGGGTTGACCACGTCGACGTAGTGCGGACGCGCGATCGATGCCGGCACTGCCCGGCGCGGACTGACGGCGTGCGGGGACACCCGCGGGTGGAGCAACGGCATACGGTGGAGTCTAGGTCGTTCGCGGACGGCGTCCACGACGGGCGCCCACGAGACGGACCCGGTTCGACCACTCGTCCGGCCACCCCTCCGCGACGAGATCCTCGAGGAGAAGGAGTGCGCACGTGAGCTTCTGGTACAACGTCGACACCGGCCAGGTCGAGACCGACGAGAACCGCAGCCGCGGTGAGCAGGTGCTCGGCCCGTACGCGTCCGAGGCCGAGGCGCGCGCTGCCCTCGACACGGCTCACAAGAAGACCGAGGAGTGGGACGCCGAGGACCGGGAGTGGAACGAGCGCGGCGCCGCCGGCAAGGGCGACGGCGCCTCGTCCTGACGTCGGGTCCTGACGTCGAGTCCTGACGTCGAGTCCTGAGCAGGCTCCCGCCCGCCCGCTCACAGACCGGGCGGGCGACTCGAGCTCAGGACTCGAAGGAGTGGCTCGCGTCGGGGAAGGCGCCCGACTCGACGTCGGCGGCATACGCCCGGGCGGCGTCGAGCAGCGTGCCGCGAAGGTCGGCGTACTTCTTGACGAAGCGCGGCGCCTTGCCGCTGCGCAGGCCGGCGAAGTCGCTCCACACGAGCACCTGGGCGTCCGTGCCGCTGCCGGCGCCGATGCCGATGGTGGGGATCTCGAGCACCTCGGTCACCCGCGCCGCGACGGGCGACGGGACCATCTCGAGCACCACCGAGAAGGCGCCCGCCTCCTGGAGCGCGCGCGCCTCGTCGACCAGGGCGTCGGCCGCGTCGCCGCGCCCCTGGACGCGGTAGCCGCCGAGCTGGTGCTCGCTCTGCGGGGTGAAGCCGACGTGCGCCATGACCGGGATGCCGGCGCCCGTGAGCGCCCTGACGAGCGGGACCATCGCGGTGCCGCCCTCGAGCTTCACGGCGTGCGCGAGCCCCTCCTTCATGAGGCGCACGGCGCTGGCGAAGCCCTGTTCGACCGAGGCGCCGTAGGAGCCGAAAGGCAGGTCGGCGACGACGAGGGCACGACGGGCGGCCGAGGAGACGGCGCGCACGAGCGGGATCATCTCGTCCAGCGTGACGGGCACTGTCGTCTCGTAGCCGTAGACGTTGTTGCCGGCCGAGTCGCCGACGAGCAGCACGGGGATGCCTGCCTCGTCGAAGATCTGCGCGGCATACATGTCGTATGCGGTGAGCATCGCCCAGCGGCGTCCCTCGGCCTTCATCGCCTGCAGATGGGGGATGCGCACGCGTCGTGGGAGGGGTGCGGTCCCGCCGGGTGCGCCCGACGTGGCGGGAGGCTCGCTGCCACGGCTGCCCGAACCGTAGGGACTCTGCTCCTCGGGGGCGTCAGTGCTCATGGCCGGAGCATAACGGCGGCCTTGAGCAGCCCTTCGCGGCCCGTGGACGCTCAGCAGGGTGCCTCTGTGACAGATGTGGTCTTTATCCGAGACAGAGGCATCTTGGGAAGGGTTCGGGCGGAGTCCTTTACGAACAATTTACGTTCTTTGCCCCGAACTGCCTTGCTGCACAACTTTTTTCGATTTCTGTCCTGCTACTGGCCACTTTGTCCTTTCTGTGTGTTGTCATACCCGAGGCGCCGGATGGACGGCGTCTGTGACCAGGAGGACAAACCTTGAACAAGCGTCAGTGGAGCGCTGTCTCGGGGCTGGCCGTGGGGGCGCTCGTCGTCACCGGCCTGACCGCCCCGATGCAGGCTCAGGCAACGCCCGTCGCGAAGGCCCCGGTCAGCGGAGACCCCGCTGCCATCCAGGCCTCGCAGCACGACAACCTGCCCAACCCCCTCGCCGAGGCCAAGTCCGCGGAGCGCCAGGACGCCGTCCGCAAGCTCCTCAAGGGCGAGGCCACGACGAAGACCATCGGTGGCAACCGCGTCATCGAGGTCAAGACGACCGCCAAGAACGGCAAGGCAGGCAAGTCGCGTTACATCGACTACCCCGTGAGCCGTGAGGAGGACATCTTCACCATCCTCACGGACTTCGGCACGCAGACGAAGGACGGTTTCAGCGCGGCCCCCGGGCCGGTGCACAACCAGATCGCCAGCCCCGACCGCAACTGGGACGGCAACGCGACCGACGACAACTCGACGTACTGGACCAAGGACTTCAACCGGGACCACTACCTCGACATGATGTTCGGCGACGGCGAGTCGTTCAAGGACTTCTACCTCAAGCAGTCGAACGGCCGGTTCCTCGCCAAGGGCGACGTCTCCGACTGGGTGACGGTGCCTTTCAACGAGGCCCGCTACGGCGCCAAGAACAACGCCGACGGCTACTGGAACTACGTCAAGGACACCGCTGCCGCCTGGTTCGCCGACCAGAAGGCCAAGGGCAAGACCGACGCGGAGATCGCCGACTACCTCAAGCAGTTCGACAAGGTCGACCGCTACGACTACGACGGCGACGGCAACTTCAACGAGCCCGACGGCTACATCGACCACTTCCAGGCGATCCACGCCGGAGAGGGCGAGGAGGCCGGCGGCGGTGCCCAGGGCGCCGACGCGATCTGGTCGCACCGTTGGTACGCCTACTCCACCGACGCCGGCAAGACGGGCCCCGAGCAGAACAAGCTCGGCGGCGTGCCGCTCGGCAACTCGGGCATCTGGATCGGCGACTACACCACCGAGCCCGAGAACGGCGGCCTCGGCGTGTTCGCCCACGAGTTCGGCCACGACCTCGGTCTGCCCGACCTCTACGACACCAACGGCGGCGACAACGGCACCGCCTTCTGGACCCTCATGAGCGGCGGCTCGTGGCTCAACCACGGCACCGACTCCATCGGCACGACGCCCGGTTACATGGGCCCGTGGGAGAAGCTGCAGCTCGGCTGGCTCGACTACAAGACGGTTCCCTACGGCACCGACATGACGGTCAAGCTCGGCCCCGCCGACAAGGCCAGCAACACCAACTACCAGGCGCTGGTCGTGCCGCTGCCCGAGCGCACCGTCTCCTCCAAGCGCAACACGCCCCACTCCGCCTCCGGTGAGTGGTGGAGCGGCTACGGCGACAACCTCAACGCCACCCTCTCGCGCACCATCGACCTGACCGGCGCGACGACGTCGGCCTCGGTCGACGCGTGGGTCCAGGGCAACCTCGAGGTGGACTACGACTACCTCTACGGTGAGGTCTCCGCCGACAACGGTGCCACCTGGACCCAGGTCGGCTCGCCCGTCAACGGTGTGTTCGCGTGGGCGCAGAAGAGCTTCGACCTGTCCGCCTACAAGGGCAAGTCGGTGCAGTTCCGCTTCCGTGTCGCCACCGACGGCGGCGTCTCCAGCGAGGCCTTCGTCGACGACGTCACGGTGAAGACCGACGGCGTCACCGGTCCGGTCGACGACGTCGAGTCGGGCGCGGGCGCCTGGAAGGCCAACGGCTTCAGCATCATCGACGGCACCTCGTCGAAGAAGGTGCAGGACGTCTACTTCGCCGAGAACCGCGTCTACAGCGGCTACGACAAGACGCTCCAGACCGGCCCGTACAACTTCGGCTGGGGCACCACGAAGCCCGACTGGGTGGAGCGCTTCCCGTACCAGAACGGCATGCTCGTCTGGTTCGCCAACGGTGAGTACGCCGACAACAACACGAAGGACCACCCCGGTGGTGGCGAGGTCCTGCCGGTCGACGCCCGTCCGGCGCCGGTCATGCTCGACGGCAACGTCCGCCTGGGCAACCGTCGTCAGCCGTTCGACGCCACCTTCGGCCAGGAGCGCACCGACGCGGTGACGTTCCACCGCAACGGCGTCCCGACCACGGTCCCGTCGCAGCCGGCGATCCCGACCTTCGACGACCGCGACCCGAACCGCTACTGGTCGGCCGCGAACCCGTGGGCGTCCACCAAGGTGGCCGGCTCGGGCACGACGATGACCGTCGCGAAGACCGCCGACGGCGGCAACGAGCTGCAGGTCATGGTCAAGTTCAAGTGACCGCAGGGTCATGACCGCGAGGGCCCCCGGGGACGAACCCCGGGGGCCCTTCGCGTCCCCGTCGGAAAGTGGGCACTCGAGTGAAGCTGGCATCGAGTGCCCAGTTCCCGACGGGCCCCACCCGTCGAGTGCCCAGTTCCCGACGGGCCCCACCGGTCGAGTGCTCGGTTCCGGACGGCATACGGGAACGCACGTCCACAAAACGTGTCACGTCACATGCACGAAACAGCGATGCGGCAGGATCGACACATGAACCGTCAGGAAGAGTTCGTGCTGCGCACGATCGAAGAGCGCGACATCCGATTCGTCCGTCTCTGGTTCACCGACGTGCTCGGCACCCTGAAGTCGGTCGCCGTCGCGCCGGCCGAGCTCGAGGGGGCCTTCGCCGAGGGCATCGGCTTCGACGGTTCGGCCATCGAAGGCTTCGCGCGCGTCTACGAGGCCGACATGCTCGCCAAGCCCGACCCCTCGACCTTCCAGATCCTGCCGTGGCGCGGCGACCCTCCCGGCACGGCTCGCATGTTCTGCGACCTCCAGCTGCCCGACGGCACGCCCAGCTTCGCCGACCCGCGCCACGTGCTGCAGCGCGCCCTCGGCAAGGCGGCCGACCTCGGCTTCACCTTCTACACCCACCCCGAGATCGAGTTCTTCCTGCTCGAGCAGGGCCGCGGGCCCGACGGCCGCCCGGTGCCCGTCGACGACGCCGGCTACTTCGACCATGTGCCGCACGGCACCGGACACGACTTCCGCCGCGCCGCGATCACCATGCTCGAGAACATGGGCATCTCCGTCGAGTTCAGCCACCACGAGGGCGCGCCCGGCCAGAACGAGATCGACCTGCGCTACGCCGACGCCCTCAGCACGGCCGACAACATCATGACCTTCCGCACGGTCGTCAAGGAGGTCGCCCTGACGCAGGGCATCTACGCGACGTTCATGCCGAAGCCCTTCTCGGAGCACCCCGGCTCGGGCATGCACACGCACCTCTCGCTCTTCGAGGGCGACTCCAACGCCTTCTACGAGGCGGGAGCCCCCTACCAGCTGAGCAAGGTCGGTCGTCAGTTCATCGCGGGCTTGCTGCGGCACGGCGCCGAGATCGCGGCCGTGACCAACCAGTGGGTCAACTCCTACAAGCGGCTCTGGGGTGGGGGAGAGGCGCCTGCGCATCTCACGTGGGGTCACAACAACCGTTCGGCGCTGGTCCGCGTGCCGATGCACAAGCCCAACAAGGGCCAGTCGACGCGGGTCGAGGTGCGCTCGCTGGACGCCGCCTGCAACCCGTACCTCGCGTTCGCCGTGCTGCTCGGTGCCGGGCTCAAGGGCATCGAGGAGGGCTACGACCTCCCGCCCGAGACCGAGGACGACGTGTGGAGCCTCACCGACGCCGAGCGTCGCGCGATGGGCATCAAGCCGCTGCCGGCGTCGCTGGGCCGGGCGCTCGAGGTGATGGAGGAGAGCGAGCTCGTCGCCGACGTGCTCGGCGAGCACGTCTTCGACTTCTTCCTGCGCAACAAGCGCCAGGAGTGGCTCGACTACCGCCACGACGTCAGCCAGTTCGAGCTGAACCGCTACCTGCCGAGGCTGTGACCCGCCAGACGCCGATGTCCTCACGCACCAGCACCACCGAGGGAGCCCTCGCGCGCCTCGGCTTCGCCGACCCGAAGCGTGCCGCCGGGCTGCTCGACGACCGCGCGCTGCTGCCGCTGCGCGCGGCGTTCCCCGACGGCCAGCTCGACGACCTGGTCGGCGTCGTCGGCGACACGGCGGATCCCGACCAGGGGCTGCTGGGGCTCGTCAGGGTGGCGGAGTCGCTTGCGGCACAAGGCGACCCGTCCGAGTGGGGCATCTCCGCGTTCGCCCGCGAGCTCGCGACGGACGGTCCGGGGCGCGCGCGCGTCGCCGGCGTGCTCGGCGCCTCCACGGCCCTCGTCGACGAGCTCGTGCGCCATCCCGAGCACTGGGTCGACTGCGTCGACGCCGAGCGGCGGCCTGGCGAGCAGGTGCGCCACGACCTCGTGCACGCCGTGACCGGGGGTCGCGGTGACCGCACACCGCTCGACGCCCTGCGCATCGCGTACCGGAGGGGGCTGCTGCGCATCGCCGCGCTCGACGTGACCGCCGCGGACCCACTCGCGGAGATGCCGGCCGTCGGCGAGGCGCTGGCCGAGCTCGCCGAGGCGGCCCTGGACGCAGCCCTCGCCATCGCCCGCGAGGAGTACGGCGACGGCCACGAGGCCTGCCGGCTCGCCATCATCGGCATGGGCAAGACCGGCGGCGGCGAGCTCAACTACGTCAGCGACGTCGACGTCATCTTCGTCGCCGAGCCCGCCGAGGGCGCCGACGAGGAGACCGCGCTGCAGGTCGGCACCGCGTTAGCCACGGCCACGATGCGCGCCTGCTCGGCGCCGACCCCCGAGGGCAGCCTCTGGCCCGTCGACGCGGCCCTCAGGCCGGAGGGCAAGCAGGGCCCCCTGGTGCGCACCATCCGCAGCCACAAGGCGTACTACGAGCGCTGGGCCAAGACGTGGGAGTTCCAGGCACTGCTCAAGGCGTGGGTGTCCGCGGGCGACAAGGAGGTCGGTCTGCGCTACAAGGCCGAGATCGCCCCGATGGTGTGGGAGGCGGCCGGGCGCGACCACTTCGTCGAGGACGTGCAGGCGATGCGGCGTCGCGTCGAGCAGCACGTCCCGGCCAACGAGGCCGCGCGCCAGCTGAAGCTGGGCCCGGGCGGCCTCCGCGACGTCGAGTTCAGCGTCCAGCTTCTCCAGCTCGTGCACGGCCGCACCGACCCGAGCCTGCGCTCGGCCACCACCCTGGAGGCGCTGTCCGCGCTCGCTCGGGGTGGCTACGTCGGCCGCGACGACGCGGCCATCCTCGACCGGGCCTACCGCCACCTGCGCTGCCTGGAGCACCGCATCCAGCTCCACCGACTGCGCCGCACCCACCTGATGCCCGTCGCGGAGGCCGACCTGCGCCGGCTCGGACGCGCCATGGGCCACCGCACGCACCCGGAGCGCGCGGTCGTCGCCGACCGCCAGGCGTCCGCGCGCGAGGTGCGGCGGCTGCACGAGCGGCTCTTCTACCGGCCGCTGCTCGCTGCGGCGGCCAAGCTCAGCCCGACCGAGGCACGGCTCAGCCCAGAGGCCGCCAAGCAGCGCCTCCTCGCGCTCGGCTTCCGCGACCCCGCCGGCGCCCTCCGTCACATCGAGGCGCTGACCACCGGGGTGAGCCGGCGAGCCTCGATCCAGCGCACGCTGCTGCCCGTCATGCTCGGCTGGTTCGCCGACGAGGCCGACCCCGACGCCGGGCTGCTGTCGTTCCGGCGCGTCTCCGACGAGCTCGGCACCACCCACTGGTACCTCAAGATGCTGCGTGACGAGGGCCGTGCCGCCGACCGGCTGGCGCACTGCCTCGCCCGCAGCAGATATGCCGCCGACCTGCTCGTGCGCTCACCCGAGAGCGTGTCGATCCTCGGTGACGACAACGGGCTCATGCCCCGGTCGCGTGAGGCGATCACGTCGACGATGCAGTCCGCCGCGGGTCGCCGCGAGTCGGCCGCCGACGCCGTCGCCGCCGTCCGGGCCATCCGCCGTCACGAGCTGCTGCGCATCGTGATGGGAGACCTCGTCGGTGTCGTCGACCTGCCCGGTGTGGGTGCTGCGCTCAGCGACCTCACCGCGGCGACGATCCAGGTCACGCTCGACGTCGCCGTCAAGGAGGTGGAACGCCGGGAGGGCGAGCCGATCGGCGGCGACATCCTCGTCGTGGGCATGGGCAGCCTCGGTGGCCGCGAGCTCGGCTACGCCTCCGACGCCGACGTCATGTTCGTCCACCAGGCGCACCCCGGCGCCGAGGAGAAGGACGTGCAGGCCCGCGCCACCCTCGTGGTGCAGGAGCTGCGCAAGCTCCTCTCGGGCTCAGGACCCGACACCGCCCTGGGCCTCGACCCCGACCTGCGGCCCGAGGGCAAGGCCGGCCCGCTGGTGCGAAGCGTCGACTCGTTCCGCACCTACTACGAGCGCTGGGCTCTCACCTGGGAGTTCCAGGCGCTGCTGCGAGCCACCCCCATCGCCGGGCCACAGACGCTGGCCGACGCGTTCCTCGAGCTCATCGACCCGCTGCGGTGGCCCGAAGGCGGCATCGACGCGAGCCAGGTCCGCGACATCCGCACCATGAAGGCCCGAGTCGAGAGCGAGCGGCTGCCCCGAGGAGCCGACCCGCGGACCCACATCAAGCTCGGCCGTGGCGGGCTGAGCGACGTCGAGTGGGTCGTGCAGCTGCACCAGCTCCAGCACGCGCACGAGCGCCCGGCGTTGCGCGTCACCGGCACGATGGCGGGTCTGTCCGCGCTGGCCACCGAGGGCCTGGTCTCCGCCGAGGACGTCAAGGCGCTGCGCGAGGCGTGGCAGCTCGGTTCGTCGATGCGCAACGCCGGTGTGCTCTGGCGGGGAAGGCCGATCGACAGCGTCCCGTCCGACGTGCGTGACCTCGACGGCATCGGTCGGATCATGGGCCGCCAGGCGGGCGAAGGAGCCGGACTCGCCGAGCTGTGGCGGCGTGTGGCCCGGCGCGCCCGCCACGCGACCGATTTCAACTTTTACGACACCCCACCTGGGGGTAGCGTCGTCACGTGAGCTCGAGTCAGGGGACCGGCAGCGTCGTGCCGACATACGCCGCCGTCCTACGCGTGCCTCGGTTCCTGCCGATCTTCCTCGCGAACGCCCTGTCCATGTGGGGCGACTACATCGCGCGCGTCACGATCGCAGCGGTGGTGTTCGAGCGCACCCGGTCGCCGCTGGCCACCGCGACCACCCTCGCGGTCAGCCTCGTGCCGACCTTCTTCGGCCGCAGCCTGATCGGGCCCATCGTCGACCGGTTCCCCTACAAGTGGGTGCTCATCTGGTCGCACCTGCTGCGAGCCACGTGCGTGCTCGGCCTGATGTGGCTCGTCATGCAGGGGTCCGCGCTGTGGGTGATGTTCCTCGTCCTCTTCGCGCTCGAGCTCATCGGGGGCGCCTCGGCCGCCTCGAACATGGTGCTGCTCACCGACCTGTTCGAGGACCGGCACCTCTACGCCAGGGCGGTCGGCCTCGGCGCCATGTCCGAGCAGTTCAACCAGGCCATCGGACTGGCCGTCGGTGGTGCCCTCGTGGCCCTGCTCGGCCCCGAGACCGGTCTGCTCTTCGACCTCGTCACCTTCGTCGTGGCCGCCCTCGTCATCCTCTTCGTCGTGCAACTGCGGCCGGTCACTGGCGAGCGTGGGAGAGGCCTGCGAGGTTTCGCGCGCGACCTGTCCACCGCGACCCGCGACCTGGCCCGGCACCCGGTCCTGGCGCGGCTGGTCACGCTCAGCGCCGTGGCCTGCCTCGGCATCGCGGCCCCCGAGGCGCTGGCCATCCCGATCGCCGGTCAGAACGGCTGGGGAGGCGTGCTCATGGCCGCCCCCATCGTCGGGGCCGTCGTCGGCATCGTGCTCATCGGACGCCTCGACGTGCACCAGCAGAACAGCTCGATCGTGCCCCTCGCTCTCGCCATGCCCTTGCCACTGCTCGCCCTGGCCGCGAAGCCACCGATCTGGGCCGTTGCGGTGCTGTTCTTCGGGTCGGGCGTGCTGCAGGCCTTCATGGTGCCGCTGCAGGCGACCTTCGCCCTGGTCACCGAGCCGGAGCTGCGGGGGCGCATCTTCAGCCTGGCCGGGTCGGTCTCCATCGCGGCAGCCGGTGCGTCGTACCTCGCGGCCGGGTGGATCGCCAAACACACGGGTGCCCACTGGGGCGTCACGATCTGTGCCGCCGTCTGCCTCGCCCTCGTGGCGCTGCTCGCCGCGACCTGGCCGCACCGCCGCGTGCGCACGGCCGTCGACCTGGCGTACTCGCCCACGGCCTCCCACGCGGCTTGAGCCGCATGGGAGGCCGTGGGACGAGGGCCGCTCGCGACGCGACCGGGTCAGCGGTGCATACCGTTGGCTGCAAGCATCGCTCGCCAAGTCGGGTGGTCGAGGACTCCGCTGACCTTGAGCTGGTGGGTGCTCTGCCATGACTTGAGGCGGTCGGACGTCTGCGTGAGGAAGTTGCCGGTGGCAGTCACACCGAGAACCTTCTGGATGGT
This sequence comes from Terrabacter sp. AAH1, assembly GCF_054456855.1. NCBI lineage: Bacteria > Bacillati > Actinomycetota > Actinomycetes > Micrococcales > Intrasporangiaceae > Terrabacter > Terrabacter sp. AAH1. Next base: position 169,038 of record NZ_JBTJJV010000005.1, read on the forward strand.
CTTCACTGCGGGGCCCGTCATGCCGTAACGCAGCAGCATGCCCGACCGGGGCACCATCTCCTTGAGCAGGGCGCTCGCTCCCGCCGGAGCCTTGACGGTCGCATAGGAGGGGCAGGCACGGGGGTTGGCCGCGGAGTAGACCGCTGCCCAGTTGAGGTCCGCGGGCCTGCAGGGCCCCCAGTCGACCGAGGCGACCTTCTTGCTCCAGAACGACGTCCGGCCCAAGGCGCCCTCCCACGAGAGCGAGATGTGGATGTGGTTGCGGTGGCACGTGGTGTCGTATGCCGTCGTCGGCGTCGTCGCGCACGAACTGTAGGGACGCCAGCCCTCGGAGGGGCGGTAGGAGCTCCACATCTTGTTGTTCCAGATGATGTACATGACCCCGAGGCGGCGGGCGTTCGCGTACGGGTTGCCCGCCTTGTCGGTCGCGAGCAGCCATGCGATGAGGGCGTTGGCGTTGGTGCGCTGCGTCGTGTCGCGCACGTTGAAGAACGTGTCCACCGCGCGCCCGTCGTAGTGCTCCGACGGCTTCGTCGCCGAGGTGCACGACCGCACCAGCCCGTAGGTGTTGGCGTACGTCGCCTTGATGAGCTGGGCGAGCTTGACCGTGCCGGCCCGGTTGCGCATGTCGCAGGCGACCCCGGGCACGTAGGGCGAGAGCCGCTCGATGCCGGCGGGCAGGCCCGTGGGCGTGGGCGGGACGGGCGGCGTGCTGGTGCCACCCGCGGTGGCGGCCGGCGCGACGGTCCAGACGAGGGCGAGCGCGACGAGCGTTGCGAGCAACAGGCTGAGCGTGCCGCGTGGGGACCGGCGTCGGGACAGGGCTGTGTGGTTCATGACGAGTTCTCCGAAACAGGGTGTGCGAGACCCACCCGGGCGCAAGGCAGGGTGGCAGGGCGCGAGTGGTGTTGTGTTGTGAACCCGGTTGCGTGGAGAGGGGCCGTCAGGGGGCCGCGGCACGGGTGGGGCAATTACAACCCATTTGCCCGGTTACTGCACAGTCTTTGCAAGAACCGATGGACCGACACGCCGTCCCTTGGTCGGGGTCCTGGGGGTTGCCGGGGGGTGGGTCGACCGACCTGTCGCGACATGTCCGTCATCTACTCGCGGCAACTTCCCAGAAACCTGAAATCCATTGCGCCTAAATGGAAAAAGGCTGAAAGTTGCGGTCGAAAGCGGTGTGTTCCGGGGCTTCGGACGTAGCCTGTGGTTACGGCCGCACATGCCTCGGGGGGCGAGGATGCGGCCGCGGGGGGAGATCCGCTCGAAAAAAACTGGCGAGTCTCCCGGGCAAGGAGGGCTTTGTGCCTGGGGGTGAGAGACCATGGTCGACGACGTCGTCGGACCGAATGACACCATGACGTGGCGAGGTCCTGACACGGATCCCGTCAGGTCGCTGCTGCACGACCTGCGTGAACCGCTCGCGGCGATCCTGTTGCTGTCCGAGACGTCGCAGGGCGACGTCCGCGAGCGACTCAGCAGCATCCAGGAGCAGGCCACCTGGCTGGCCGCGCTCGTGGCGGCGAGTCTCGACGGAGCCGCCGGAGACCATCCGACCGACGTCGACGCCTGCTCGCTGGCCAAGGAGACCGCGACGCGGGCCCGGATGTCGACGTCGACGACGATCGACGTCGAGGTGGTTGGCGACGGGCACGTCATGGCGCGGCCGATCGCGCTGGCCCGGGCCCTGGGCTGCCTCGTGGACAATGCCGTGCGAGCGGCCGGCCCGACCGGCCACGTCCTCATCTGGGTGGGCACCTGTGACGACGGCTTCCACATCCGGGTGCTCGACGACGGTCCCGGCCTCGGCCGGGTCGCTCCGCGCACGTCGATCGGGCTGGCGACCACCCGGGCGATGGTGGCCGCCTGCCGCGGCCGGTTCAGGCTGGCGGCACGGCCGGACGGCGGCGCCACAGCGGACATCGCGCTCCAGTCGCGGTCCGATGCTGTCGCCCGCTGAGATGGACAGGCCATGAAGCTCGTGCTGTGCGACGACCACGAGCTCATCCTCGACACGCTCGGTGCCGCCCTCACGGGACTCGGCTACGACGTGGTGAGCACGCACGCGCCACCTGAAGCCCTCGACGCCGTGCGAGCCATCCAACCGGACGCCTGCCTGCTCGACGTCAACTTTCCGGACGGCTCGGGCCTCGACGTCCTGCCGCTGATCCGGCAGGTGTCGCCGGGCACCAAGGTGCTCATCTTCTCCGCGGACAACTCCAGCTCTGTGGTGCGCAACGCGATCGCCCTCGGCGCCTCCGGCTACGTCCGCAAGGACCGAGGGCTGCTCCACCTCATCGAGTCGATCGACCTCGCCATCGGTGGGCACCTGGCCGTGGAGCCCGGCGCCCTGCAGGCTGCCCTGCGCACGGTCGACGCCGCGGACGACCCGCTCTGGATGCTGACCTTCCTCACCGACCGCGAGTGGGAGGTGCTGCGCTGCATCGCCGATGGCCTCGGCACCGAGGAGATCGCCACGTCGCTCAACGTCCGCCGCAGCACCGCCCGCACACACGTCCAGAACCTGCTGACGAAGATCGGCGTCCACTCCCGGCTCCAGGCGGTGGCCCTCGTCGCCGCCCATGGCACGGACATCAACTGGCCACCGCACGTGCGACGAGCCTGACCAGGGGAGCGCGCGGCCGCGTGCCCGTCCGGGCGTAGTCCGTTTGACGTAGGCGAGGGTCCCCCGGGCAGGGGGTCCGGCGGCGACGCGGCGACGGCAGATTGAGTGCCATGAAGCAGGATGCCAGCGTCGTTCTGGTCGACTCCCGCCAAGGCTTCCTCGACGCGTTCGCCTTGGTCCTCCTGGCCCAGCGACAGCTCCGACTCGTCGGGACCGCCCTGACGGTCGACGCCGCCGTGGCGCGGGGTCTGACCCGCGGGTGCGACGTGGTGGCCATGGGCCTCGACGACGAGAACCGCATCGCGGACCTCGCACGCCTGCGAGCGGCCGCCCCCGACGTGGGCGTCGTCGTCCTCGTGGAGCCGGACGACGAGGAGCAGCTGTCCGAGGCGCTCGCCTGGGGTGTGGGTGGCTGGGTGCTGCGCAGCTCGGGGGTCAGGGAGCTGCTCGAGGCCCTCGAGAAGGTGGCCGGAGGCGAGGCACACCTGCCGGCAGAGCCGGTGCGGGCCCTGCTGGCAGCCGCCCTGGCCCATCATCCCGCGTCGGCCAGGCTGGCGCGCGAGGCGCTGACACCGCGCGAGGCCGCAGTCCTCGACTGCCTCGCCTCCGGCATGAGCAGGCGGGACGTCGGCGTCACCCTCGGGCTGTCGGACAACACGGTCCGGACCTACGTGCGTCGCATCCTGCGCAAGCTGCACGTCCACTCCGCCTCCGCCGCCGTGGCGATGACCACCAACGAGGTGCAGGTCCATGGTTGAGATCGCCCGGCGACCCGCACCGCACGCGAGGCCCGGCGACCCGGACGCCGGGCCGATCCCGCCGTACGCGGTCGCCGCCAGCCCGGCGCCGCACGTCGTGCCCTTCACGCGGACCCGCATCTGCCCGGAGGCCCGACAGGCCGTGGCCGACGTGCTCGAGTCCGGCTGGGTGACCTCGGGACAGCAGGTGATCGAGTTCGAGTCCGAGCTCGCCGCGTACGTCGCCGCCGAGCACGGGGTCGCCGTCAGCTCGTGCACGGCGGCGATCGAGCTGGCGCTGCGAGCGCTGGACCTGCCGCCCGGCTCGAAGGTGCTCATGTCGACAGTGACCTTCTGCGGTGCCGCCGCCGCCATCCGGCACGCGGGGCACGTGCCCGTCCTCGCCGACGTCGACCCGGGCACCGCGATGCCCTCGTGCGCGAACGTGGCCGCGGCAGCCGCCGGCTGCGGCGGCGTCGATGCCCTCGTCGTCGTCCACCTGGCAGGCCTGCCGAGCGACGTGCGTGCGCTCGCCGAGGCCGCTGGGGTCGACATCGACCACGTCGTGGAGGACGCGGCGCACGCGCTGGGAACCTTCGTCGGCGACGAGCCGGTCGGCAGCATCTCCCGCGCCACGTGCTTCAGCTTCTACGCCACCAAGAACCTCGCGATCGGCGAGGGCGGCATGGTGACGACCGACGACCCCGAGCTGGCCGGGCGCCTCCGCAAGGCCCGGCTGCACGGCATGTCGGCCGACGCGTGGCGGCGCTACCTGCCCGGCGGGGGCTGGCGCTACGACGTCGCCGTCGACGGGCTCAAGGCGAACATGACCGACGTCCAGGCGGCCATCGGGCGGGCCCAGCTGCGGCACTTCGACGCCGACCAGGCGCGCCGTGCCGTGGTGGCTGCCCGCTACGACGAGGGGCTCAGCGGCATCCCCGGACTGCGCCGTCCCCCAAGGGCGCTCGCGGGCCGACACGCCTGGCACCTCTACACGGTCCGGGTGGAGCCGGCATACGGGATGGGGCGTGACGAGCTCATCGACGCGCTGCGCGTCCGCGGCGTGATGACGTCGGTGCACTTCATCCCGCTCCACCACCTCACCTGGTTCAGGGACCACTGCATCGTCCCTGCGGAGGGACTGCCCGGCGCCGACCAGGTCTTCGACCGCATCCTGTCGCTGCCGATGGACGCGGTCGTCACGGACGCAGAGGTCGACCAGGTCTGCACCGCGCTGGCCGACTGTTCACGAAGGGGGATCCAGGAATGACCACGACACTGACCTACGGATGGGCGCCCGAGGAGATCGGCTTCGTGCCGACGCTCCAGAAGGGCCTGCGGACCCTCATCATCGGTGCGGGCGAGGCCGGCCGGGCGCTCGCGCGGGACCTCGAGAGGGTGCGCGACTTCGGCCTGGCACCGATCGGTTTCCTCGACGACGACACGAGCAAGCGCGTCGTGCGCCGGCTGCCGGTCCTCGGCGCCCTGTCCGACCTGCTCTCGGTCGTGACGGTGCAGCGCGTCGACGTCGTGCTGCTCGCCATCCCAGGACTGCCGGCCGAGCAGGTCCGCGTCCTGGCCACGACCGCCGCCCGGGTGGGGGCGAGCGTGCGCCACCTGCCCTCCTTCGTCTCGATGCTGCAGCGCGACGTCGTCGGCACCGACCTGCGCTCGCTGGAGGTCGGCTCGCTCATCGGTCGACCCGAGATGCACGTCGTGTCACCGGAGGTGCAGGCCACCATCACCGGTCGGCGCGTGCTCGTCACCGGTGCCGGCGGCTCGATCGGCAGTGAGCTGTGCCGCCAGGTCAACGGGTTCGGACCCGAGCGGCTCGTCATGCTCGACCACGACGAGTCCAACCTCCATCGGCTCCAGCTCGAGCTGACGGGCGCGGGTCTGCTCGACTCCGACGACATCGTCGTGGCCGACATCCGTGACGCCTCCCGGATGCGGCAGGTCATCGCCGACGTTCGCCCGGACATCGTCTTTCACGCGGCGGCGCTCAAGCACCTTCCGATGCTCGAGCGCCACCCGTGCGAAGGCGTGAAGTCCAACGTCGCAGGGACGCTCAACGTGGTGACGGCGGCCGTCGACCACGGCGTCGGTAGGTTCATCCTCATCTCCACCGACAAGGCCGCCGACCCGACGTCGGTCCTCGGGGCCACGAAGCAGCTGGCCGAGCGGGTGACGCGTCATGCGTCGAGGCGCTCGGGCGGGACGATCGTCTCGGCGGTCCGCTTCGGCAACGTGCTGGGCAGCCGTGGATCGCTGCTGCACGTCCTCGCCGAGCAGGTGCGCAACGACGAGCCGTTCACGATCACCGATCCCGACGTGACGCGCTTCTTCATGACGATCGAGGAGGCGGTGGGCCTCGTGCTGGAGGCCGCCCACCTGGCCCGGGGGGGAGAGACGTTCGTGCTCGACATGGGCCAGCCCGTGCGCATCACCGACCTGGCGCGCAACTACTGCCGACAGCTGGGCCTGCCCGAACCGGACTTCCGCTACACGGGACTGCGGCCGGGGGAGAAGCTGCACGAGGCGCTCTTCTCCTCAGAGGAGGACCGCCGGCAGACGAGCCACCCACGCATCTTCAGCACCTGGACCGACGCGAGCGACCCCGATTTCGAGGACCGCCTCGGCGCGCTCTTCGAGGCCTCGTCACGCAACGCGGTGGACGAGGTGCGGTCGGCCCTCGAACGACTCCTGTGCACCTACCAGCCGGCCCACGACGAACCGCGGTTCGTCCTGGCCGCTCCATACCCCGACGACTACTGAACCGACCACCACGACCACGTAGGAGGCACGCCCGTGGACCTCACCGTCATCGCCGCGACCGCGGCCGCACCACCCGGCTGCGACGCACCGGTCCCGACGACCGTCGGACCTGCGGGCTCGACGACACGTCGGGGCAGGGCCGCGACGGTCATCGAGGGGCCCGGCCTGCTGGCCGACGAGGCGGTGCTGCACTCGTTCGAGATGGGCACGGCCGGCCTCGACCTCGCGGCTCCGCCCGTCGTGCTGCCGGACTTCCACCACAAGCGCGCGATGGAGATGCCGTCGAGCATCGCCGTCGCGACGCGTGGCACGATCCGCCCGACCTTCACGAGCTCGTCGGTCAACTGCGGGATGGCCCTCATCGCGCTCGGCACCGACAAGCCGGCCGACCACGCCGTCGACGCCTTCTACCGGGCCGTCAAGGCGAAGTACCCCTACCCGACGCGCGGCGCCCGCGAGCTGACCGCCGGCGAGGTCGTCGCGGCTGCGTCCGAGGGCGCGCAGTTCGCCGCCGAGCGCTGGGGCGTCGAGGCCGAGGAGCTCGAGCGCATCGAGGAGTCCGGCCGGGTGGACCTCGAGCCGTGGGGCGGGGCGGCCCGGCTGCGCAAGGAGATTCCCGCCCTCACGTGGCAGCTGGCCCGGCTCCGCTTCGGCACGGTCGGCCCGACGAACCATTTCGTCGAGCTCCAGCAGGTCGAGGAGATCCTCGACCCCGAGGCCGCAGACCTGCTCGGTGTCCGGCTCGGGCAGGTGACCCTGCAGTACCACGCCGGCGGCGGCGTGCTCACCGGAGAGATCGGCCACCTGTTCCAGCGGCGCAAGGACACGGCCCGGGCGATGAAGGCGGTCATGGCCGTCCAGAAGCCGCTCTACCACCTGGCGACGGCGCGGTCCGCCGCCCAGCTCCGCGAGCGCATGCGGCTCTACTTCGCCAGGGCCTGCGCACCCGTCGACCTCGACAGCACCGAAGGTCAGCGGCTGATGCTCGCCAATGCTGCGGCGATGAACTACGGCTACGCTTTCCGCGTCGCGACGTACGCGGCACTGCGCCGGATCGCTCTCGACACCTTCGGCGGCGAGCCCGGTCGGCTGGTCGTCGACTCGCCGCACAACTCGATCTACGAGGAGGACGTCGCAGGGCAGCAGGCGGTCGTCCACCGGCACAACTCGTGTCGTGCGTTCCCCGCGGAGCGGATGCCGGACGACTCGGTCTTCGCGACGACCGGCCAGGCGGTGCTCCTGCCGGGCACGCACCGGACGTCGTCCTACCTCGCCGTCGCCGGCGAGCGGAGCGGGGACAGCCTGCACTCGGCCTGTCACGGCGCCGGCACCGTCATCGAGCAGTTCGAGAAGGACGGGCGGTCGACGCTCGACGCGGCCGGCCGCTCGACACGCCGCTACCGCTACACCGACGAGTCCCCGTCGTCGACACCGCACCTCGACGACCACGGCGTCAACGCCGCGATGTCGGTGCTTACCCGGCACCGCATCGTGCGCCCGGTCGCGCGCATGCGCCCGTTCGCCGTGCTCCACTGACCCGGCTCATCGCAGCCGGAGGGCGCCGGGTCCGGTCCCCGGGCGCACGATCCCGGACACCAGGCGCCTCCTAGCGCGGCCGGGGCGACGACCATTTCCCCAAACCCCCAGTGGGAAGTCGCCCCGGTCGCCTCCTCGTGCCCGTAGTGCGGCGCGGGCGGCGCGGACGGATCCAAGACGGATCCCAGACGGATCTCGGACGGCCGATGTCGGGGGTCATCCGTTCGACGTAGGCGGGGGTCGTCCTGCAACGCGATGCCCGCCCCCACGGAGGCTCCTAGCGTCGAGAGGACAGCAGCGCTGCACGGCTCCCCGCGGAGTCACGCGAGGCGCGGACCGACAACTGGGGACGACGAGGTGGGGACTTTGACGATCGAGGACGCGTTCGGCCGGGTCATCCGGGGCCACTGGCTGGTCATCCTCCTGTGCATCGTGGCTCCGTACGTCGTGATGTCGAACGTGAGCCGCGGCGAGCCGGACGTGTACGAGGCGGTGGCGCGGGTCCAGATGGGGACCGAACTCGCCGCCTCCAACGTCCAGGCCGACGCGACGAGCCAGCGGGTCCTCGGGATCGCGACGAGCCCCGGTGTCGTGCGCTCCGCGCTCGACAAGGCGCGGTTGCGGGCGGACGCCAACGACTTCGCGGCCCACTACATCGACGTCCGACGCGTCGGGGTCTCGCCCGTCATGGAGATCGTGGTGACCGACACGAGCCCGGCGCGCGCGGCGACGATCGCGAGGTCCATCACGGCCGACGTCATCAAGGTCTCCAACGTGGGTGACCAGCCCACCAGCACCGAGCGACGCCAGGGGGTGCAGCGACAGCTCAACACCCTCGCCCGCCAGCGCAGCCGGCTCGCCGCGAAGCTGAACAACGTCGACCCCAAGGGTGGGGCCGCACTCGCGATCCAGGCGCAGCTGACCTCGCTCACGACGGCGCAGACCGAGCTCGAGCGACAGATGTCGGACCTCAACCTGGCCGCGCCCTCCCCGTCCCACGCAGTGCTGCTCGACCCGGTGCGGGTCCCGAGCGTGGCCCTGCCGAGACAGGACACGCAGCGCGCCGTGCTGGCCGCGCTCATCGGGGCTCTCGTCGGTGGCGGTCTGGCGGCGGGGCTCGAGGCCCTGCGCCCGCGCCTACGCTCCGGACGCTCGGTCGCCCGCGCCCTGGAGCTGCCCCACGTCGGCCACCTGCCGCGCCTCACCGTCGGCCGCCGCACCACGACTGCCGCCGGCCCGATCGCCGACCGGCTGGCACTGCTGGCGCGACGGTACGACGCGAGCAACGTCCTGGCCGTCCTCGTCGACCCGCGCGACGAGCCGGCCGCACGGTCCGTCGCGCGCCTGCTGGGCCCAGACCCCGAGAAGGGACCCCACCGGGTGTCCTGCTCGGTCGTCGGGCGGGGCTGGGCCGAGCCGGGGGACGCGCCTGTCGTCGTCGTGCTCTCGCCACGCCACGTCAAGCTGCGCAGCCTCGTCGACACGATGTCGTTCGTCGACGCGCTGGGCTGGCCGGTCGTGGGTCTCGTCAGCTACCCGCGCCAGTGGTTCTGGCAGCGGCGGGCGGCGAGGCGCGCGGCGGCGGAGCCCGCGACCGCGCCGCGCCACGAGGCGAGCACAGCCGGCCTGCCGTCTCCCGTCCGCCCGTGGAAGAAGAGGCTGCCCGATCCCGTCGTCACTGTCCCTTCCGTCGCCTCCGCCGTTTCAGTCGCCCCCGCCTCCGTCGCCTCCGTCGCCTCCGTCGCCTCCGTCGCCTCCGTCGGCGCGGCGCCGCAGAACGGCGTCGAGCAGGCCGAGCCGTGGGCTGCGCAGGACCCGGGGGAGGTGCTGCACCGATGACCGTGCGGCTGCGAACCGTGGGACTCACCGTCGAGGTGTCCGCCGTCGGCCCGGCCGCGGCGCGCTGGACGCGCGTCGTCCGCGAGGCCTGCGCCGGCCAGGAGCTCGACGACCAGGGACTCGGCGGCCCGGGACCATCCTCCCTGGCCCGGGCCGCCGACATCGTGGTCACCGTCGCGCACGGCGAACCGGTCGGTCCCTCCGCCCGACACCGGCTGGTGACCCGCGGGGCGTGGACCGACGGGCACGAGGTGATCCTGCAGGACGCCTGCTCGAGCGGGCTGGACCTCGTGCTCCACGCGCACGGGGCGCGGCTGCAGGTGGTCGCCCATCCCGCCCCGGGCTGGCGGCACCGGGCCCTCGGGCTCGCCGCCCCGGACCGTCGGGTCCTGCTGCACCGGGCAGCCCTGCTGCAGTTCCCCGCCCTGTGGTGGGCGGGAGTCCACGGTCGGGCCCCGCTGCACGTCTCGGCCGCCATGGTCTCGGGGCACGGCGTCGTGCTCGTCGGGCCGGGCGGCGTCGGCAAGTCGACCCTCATCGGCACGCTGGACGTCGCGACGGGCGCCCCGGTCAGCGACAACCTCTGCACCTCGGACGGCAACGGGCTACAGAGCCTGCTCGAACCGGCCCGCACCGATGCCGGCACCGGGCGACGGATGCCGCACGGCCGGCGGGAGTCGGCCTGGCTGCGGCACGTCGACGGCGTCGCGCCGGACACGCTTCTCGTGCTGCGCCGGGGCGACACCCCTGACGTCGTCGTGCGACACCTCGACGCTGCGACGGCCGCTCGCGAGCTCGTCGGCGGCACCTATGCGGCGGGCGAGCTGCGCCGCTACTGGGCCTTCGCCGCGACGCTGGCGCTCGCCACCGGCCGAGGCCCGGCCCACCCGCCGGTCGCGGAGGTGGCCGAGCTGCTCACCGCGCGGTTGCCGGCATACGAAGTGAGACTGCCGAACCGGCCGGGGACCACGCTCGAGGAACTGCTCGACCGCGTGCGGGCGATGCCGGTGCTGACGGGTGAGGAGGCGTGGCGGCCATGAGACGGCGGGTCATGCACGTGGTCACCCGGTGCATCGCGGGCGCGGGCGGCGTCGTCGTGCGCGGCGCCACCGCGCTGGACCCCGACCGCTACGAGAGCGTCCTCGTCACGGGCACGCGCGAGGGCGTGCTGCTCGACCGGGCGCGCGCTGCCGGGGTCGAGGTCGTGGTCGTGCCCGAGCTCGTGCCGCAGATCAGCCCGTCCGACGACGCGGCCGCGCTGCGCCGCCTCCTCGGCCTCGTGCGCACGTACGCACCCGACGTCGTCCACACCCACTCGGCCAAGGCCGGCGTGCTGGGGCGGATGGCCGCGCACCGAGCCGGGGTCGGCCTCATCGTCCACACGCTCCACGGCTTCCCGTTCCACGAGTTCCAGAACCCCGCGCCGCACGCCGCCTACGTCGCCGTCGAGCGCCGTCTCTCCCGCATCACCGACGTCTACCTCGCCGTCGGCACCGGCGTCGCGGTCGAGGCGCTGCGGCGCGGGTTGGCCCGGCCCGAGCAGCTCCACACCGTGGGGCCGGTCGTCGACGACCCGACGGTCGTCCTGACCCCGGCCACGCGGGCTCGTGCACGAGCGGCACTCGGACTCCCGGCCACGGCCCACGTCGTCGGGACCGTCGGCCGCCTCGACCACCAGAAGGCACCGGAGCACCTCCTCGCGGCCGTGGCCCGCATGCGGACGCGCGCCATGCTCGTGTGGGTCGGTGACGGCGAGCTGGCGCGACGGACCGCCGCGGACGTGCGGCGGCTCGGACTCGACGGCCGGGTGCTGCTGCTGGGCAACCGCGACGACGTCGCGCAGCTGCTGCCGGCCTTCGACGTCTTCGCCCTCGCCAGCCGCTACGAGGGCCTGCCCTGCGTCATCGTCGAGGCCCAGCAGTGCGGCATCCCGGTGGTGGCCACGGCGGTCAATGCCGTGCCCGACGTCGTCGTCCCCGGCGAGACCGGCCTGCTGGTGCCACCGGCGAGACCGGACCTGCTCGCGGCCGCGCTCGACCACGCCCTGACGCATCCCGACGAGGCGCGGGCGTGGGCCACCCACGCGCGCGAGCACCTGGGCGCTCGCTACGACTCCCACACCGCGGGCGAGGTGCTCGACCACGTCTACTCGCAGGGGCCGACGCGTCGCAGCCACCGCTTCGTCCGGGCAGAGCTGGGTCGGGCGTCGTGAACCTGCCCGCGGCTGCCGCCCTCCTCGTGCCCAGCGGCGCGGTCCTCGCGTGGCCGGCCGATCCGGCCGACGGCGTACGCGTGCAGCGCGCTCCTGCCGGGACGGTCGTGGCGCTCGCCGACGGGGGGCGCGGCGGGCGCAGGCGCCTCCGTCGCGCGGCGGCCAGGCTCGGGGTGCGCGTCGACGCCGAGTACGTGCTCCTGCCCAGCTGGCGTCAGGCGACGTTCGTCACGACCGACGATGCCGGCACGCTCTCCTGGCTGCTCGACAGCTTCCTCACCACACCGCCGGGCGTCGTTCGCGGCACCCGCATCGTGCACGGCGTCACGAGCGTGGCCCGGCGTGCGGCCGGCAGCCGCCCCGGTGCCGCCGCGCTGCGGTTCCTCGTGGCGTCGTTCGTGCCCGGCCGCGTCGTCCTGGGAACGCGCAGATGACGACCGCGGTCGTCGAGGGGCGGGCGGCCGACCTGCTGGCGGAGGTGCTGCGTGACCACCTGGGTCCGGGCCCGCGACGCCTCGTCGTCGTCGGCCTGTCCAGGGACGAGCACCCCAAGGCGACCGTCCTCGGCTTCGGCCCGGCCGGGCCGGCACCTCGCCTCGTGCTGAAGGTGGCGATGGTGCCGGGGGCGGTCCCTGCGGTGCTGGCGGAGGCCGCGGCGCTGGCCGCCGTCGCACGGCTCGCGCCCGACCGGGTCGGCGGCACGGTGCCCCGCGTGCTCGACTGTCGCCACGACGGCGGCAGGAGCGTGCTGGTGACGAGCGTCGTCCCGGGGACGCCGATGTCGGTGGACTACCACCGCTGGCGGCACGCGGCCCGGCCCGGCGCGGTTCGTGACGACCTCGCCGCAGCGGTCTCCTGGCTGCAGCAGCTCGGGCGGGTCCCGGTGCCCGACGTGGCGCGCCGTGGGCCCGCGCGTCCTGGTGGGCCGTCGAACGTGCCCGGCCTCCCCACCGGCGCCGCCGGCCTCGCCACCGACATCGCCACCAACCTCGCCACCAGGGTGGGCGCACGGTGGCCCGGCGACGCCGTGGCCGACGCCGTGGGTGACGCCACCCGGCACCTCGCGGCCGAGCTCGCGCTGCCGCCCGGCGCGCCCCTGTCGATCGTGCACGGCGACTTCTGGTGCGGGAACGTGCTGCGCAGCGCGGGCAGGGTGAGCGGGGTCGTCGACTGGGAGCACGCCGAGATCGGTGGGGACGGGCTGCGCGACGTGACCCGCTTCGTGCTCGCCTACCTGCTCTACCTCGACCGGCACACGCCGGCGGGACGGCAGGTCAGCGGTCACCCGGGCCTCGTGGCCGGCTCCTGGGGGGAGCCGGTCCGCTACGCCGTCTCCGGCGCCGGGTGGCTGGGCCGGGCCGTCGAGGCCGTCGTCGGCGCAGAGCTGCGCCGGACCGGCCGGGACCCCCGGCACTGGCGGAACGCGCTCGCGCTCGCCACCGTCGAGGTCGCCGCCACCGCCGACGAAACGGCCTTCGCCCGGCGTCACCTCCTGCTCGCGGCGGAGCTGTTCCGGTGCTGCTGACCCGAGGGCCACGGGCCGTCACCGCGACGAACCCCACGACGCGAGGGGCGCATCCGGCCGACCGCTACCCCCTCGACGACCCGTACTTCTCCGCGTCGCCCCGCCACCTGGCATACCTGCTCGGGTTCGCCGTCGTCGGGCTCCCGCTGCTCGTGCCGAGCGGGCCGGCCAACACGGCCGCCGCCGACGTCGGGATCCTCGTCGTGGTGGTCGCGGTCGTCGTCTGGCTGAAGCGGGAGCACGCGTCAGTGGTCGTGCCCTACCTGATCCCCGTGGCCGTGCTCGTCGTCGCCGGCGCGTTCGCGGCCTACCACGTGCGGGTCGGCTCGGCGCTCCTGCCGCTCATGCAGGACCTGTTCCTGCTCGCGTGGGGCGCCGCGGTGGCCAACGCCGTCCGGCGCCGCCGTCGGCTGCTCGAGGTCGTCCTGCGCGTGTGGGTGTGGTCGACGGTGGCGTGGGCGGCCGTGCTCAGCACGGGACGGATCGCCGGCATCAGCTGGATGGCGGGCACGTCGGCCCGCGACGGGGGGCGAGCCTCCCTCACCTTCGACGACCCGAACCTCGCGGCCAACTACTTCCTCGTCGGACTCGGCCTGCTGTTCGCCACGTCCGTGGTGCGCCGGGCAGGCGTCCGCGTGCTCGCGGCGGCCGTCATCCTCCTCGCCCTGGTCTTCACGGGCTCGAACGGTGCGGCCGTCGGCCTGGCGGCGATGACGGGCGTCGTCCTCGTCGTCGGGCTGGGGCGCCGCCGCGGCGGCCTCGCCGCCGTCTCGACGTCGCTGCTGCTCGCGGCCGCCGTGGCGCTCGTGGTCCCGCACGTCGACCTCAACCGCGTCGGGGCCACGGCTTCCGACAGCGTCCAGGTGCTCCGCGACTCGCTGGGCCGAACGGGGGAGTCCAGCGGGTCGCGGCAGGAGCTGGCGGGCGAGACCATCGGTCTCTACCTCGGGGGAGACCTCGTCGGGGTGGGACCCGGCCAGACGAAGGCCGCCCTCAAGGGCGCTGGTGCGGCCTACGTCAAGGAGGCGCACAACGACTACCTCGCGACGATCGTCGAGCGTGGCGCACTGGGCGGGGCCGGTCTCGTCGTGCTCCTGCTCGCCGTGGCCGCGCGACTCGGGCGCTGCGTCACCGGACGGCAGTCCGCCTGGGTCCGCGACCTCGTGCCACGACCGGAGGTGCTCCTCGGTGTCGGCTGCGCGCTCGCCGTCGGCTCCCTGTTCTACGAGGTGCTGCACTTCCGTCACGTCTGGGCCTTCCTCGGGCTCGTCGCCGGCATCGACCCAGGCGCGACGAGGGACCGGCTGCTGCGTGCCCCGCGGACGTGGTGGGGACGATGAGCCGCACCCGCACCCTCGATGTGCGTCCCGGCGTCCTCCGGGGCGAGACCGCCCGTTCGGTGCTGGGCAACGTCGGCGCCCGGGTGGTCGCGCTGCTGTCGGTCGCCGTCGTCACGGTGCTCGTGGCCCGCGTCGGCGGCGCCGGCGACGTCGGCCTGCTGGCTCTCATGAGGGTGCTCCCGGGTCTCGTGGGCGTCGTCGCCACCTGCGGGCTCCCCGGTGCCATGGGCTTCTTCGTCGCAGGCGCCGACTCGGACCACCCCGGCCTGTGGCCCACGACCACCGCGCTCATGCTCGTCGGGGGAGCCCTCGGCACCGGCGGGTGGCTCCTGCTGGCTCCGCTCGTGCACGACCGCCTCATGGCCACGACGACGAGCTTCGTCGTCATCGCGACCGGCGCGACCGTCGCGACCCAGCTGCCGGTGTCGGTCGGCAAGTCGTGCCTCCAGGCGCTCGGCGACTCCCGGGGGTCGAACGTCGTGACAGCGGCCGAGGAGGCCGTCTTCGTGCCGGCGTTCCTGGGGCTGTGGGGCCTCGGGATGAGTGGCGGCCCCCTCCTCGTGGCCGCGCTGCTTCTCGCCGACCTCGTCGTCGCGGCGTACGCGTGGGCGCGGGTCGCGCGTCGCGTCCGCGAGCGCGGCGGTCGCCTCGCGGGGCGGCCCGACCTCCGGTTCGCCCGGCGGATGGCGGCCTTCGGGGCGCGCAGCCAGGTCGGGGGCATCCTCAACCTGCTCAACCTGCGTCTCGACGTCGTCGTGCTCGGCGCCCTCACCGGCCCGGCCCAGGTCGGCGTCTACGTCGTGGCGTCGAAGTACGCCGAGCTGCTCCGCCTGCCGGGCCTGGCGCTCACGTGGGTCACCTACCCGAGGTTCGCCTCCCGGCGGGGCGCCGCCTGGGAGCACCCGTGGCTGCGCGTGGGGCGGCTGCTGGCTCTCGGGGTCACGTCCGCGGCCCTCGTCGCGGCCAGCGCCGCCGTCCTGCTGCCACTGGCTTACGGGGAGCTGTTCCGTGACGCCGTGTGGCCCGCCGTGTGGATCTCGCTCGGCCTCGTCCTCGAGCCCGCGGCCGGGGTCGGCTCCGGCTACCTCCTCGGGGCGGGACGGCCGGGGCTCAGCTCGCTGGTGCTCGGCGGAGGCTTCGTGGTCACGCTGGTGCTCGACCTCGTCCTCATCCCACGCCACGGGTCCCTCGGCGCGGCCTGGGCCAGCGCGGTGGCCTACCTCGTCACCGACGTCCTCCTCGTGGCTGCGTGGCGCCGCCTCTCCGGGAGGCAGGCGTGACAAGGCCGCCCGCACGACCGACGAGCCTGTCCGCGGCAGCGCTCGGCCTCTGGGTCGTCCTCGTCGTGCTCGGCACGGCTGCCTGCACGTCGGGGTCGGCGGCGGTCCCCACGAGCAGCCGACCGCAGGCGTCGACGGCGCTGGTGCGGCCGCAGTACGTCGCGCTCGCCGATGCCGTCGCGGCGCACGGCGCGCGACCCTGGGTCGAGGCCGACCTCGTCAAGGCCTGGGCCATCGGACCGGAGCGCTACGCGGCGGTGCTCGACTCGGTCGTGGCCCTCGCCGCCCGGCCCGGCGTGGCCGGCGTCAAGATCGCCGACGAGCTCGGCTACGAGGACGGCACCGACGCCGCCGACGACCTCGCCTTCCTCACCGCGACGACGCGCTCGCTCCACGCGCGGCTGCCCGGCCGCAAGGTCGTCGTCGACCTCATCGTGCCCGAGCTCGGCTGTCTCAGCTGGGACGGCGTGCCCGCCTCGGTCGGGGGGGCCGACTCGCTGACCAGCAGGAACGGGTGCGGCTCGGGGGAGACGGCGCGCAACCCGGCGGTCGCGCTCTCCGTCGTCGACCGCTACGTCGCGAAGGGTGGTCTCGACGTGGTGAACCTCAGCGTCGGCCTTCGCTCGGACAGCGAGTACGCGGCGTGGGGCACGACGCGCGACGCCGCGATGGCGGCCGCGTGGGACGAGGCGTCCCGACGCTGGGGCGCGACGGTGCGACTCCAGGCGCGCAAGGCCCTCGCGCACGACGGCGCCTACCGGGGCACGCGTGAGTCGGCCGAGGCGGACGTGCACACCTACGTCGACGTGCCCCTCGCGCACGGCGCGCAGGCGGTCGACATCTGGACGTGGAGCCAGCCCTACAAGGGCGGCACGTTCACGCTGACCGACCCGAAGCTGGCGCCGAACGCCCTCACCGGCGCCCTGCTCGACCGGCGCCGGCGCGGCGTCGAGCTCTGGACCCACATGACGCCGTCGTCGTTGCAGGTCGGTCTCGACCAGGACCTCGCGGCTGCAGTGACGATCTTCAGCGGCGTCCTCGTCGCATCCGGAACGGGGTGAGGACATGGCGACCAGCCAGGCGGTGCCTGAGCCGACCGCCAGGGGACGGTTCCAGCACGACGTGAGATCTACTGCGGCACAGGCCGACTCGCGTGTGGGGCGCATCTCCGTGCGGCGAAGGGCGCTCGATGTGGTCGTGGCCGTCACCGGTCTGCTGGTGCTCGCGCCCGTTCTCGTCGCCGTTGCCGTCGCGGTGCGGCTCTCCAGCCCGGGACCGGTGATCTTCCGGCAGGTGCGGCTCACTCGTGGCCGGGCACCCTTCACCCTGTACAAGTTCCGCACCATGCGCGTCGGGACGCACGGTCCTGAGGTGACCCGGAAGGGAGACCCTCGCGTCACCGCCCCGGGTCGCCTGCTGCGGAGGACGAGCCTCGACGAGCTGCCGCAGCTGGTCAACGTCCTCCTCGGCCAGATGACCCTGGTGGGCCCGCGACCCGAGACACCGGCTCTGGCGAGCCTCTACCCGGACGACGTCGCGTGGGTGCTCGACGAGACGCCCGGGCTCACCGGCCCGGCCCAGATCACGCTGCGTGACGAGGTCAGCGTCGTCGACGGGACCGGCGGTCCGAGCGTCTCGGCGGTCGACCCCGAGGTGCTGGAGCAGTGGTACGCCGAGCAGCTCGTGCCCCGTCGGGTGGCCGCCGACCTGACGTTCCTGCGTCATCCGACGCTCGGCGCGACGCTGCGCGTCATCTGGTGGACGGCCCGCTACCTCGTCACGGGGCGACCGCCGGAGACACGGCTCGACGGCTGACGAGCGGGTCGCAGCGGGCGTTGAGGCACTCGCCGGTCCCCAGGTCGAACTCGAAGTTGTGCGCGAGGCAGCGCAGCACGCCGTCGCGCAGCACCGCGCCGTGTGCCAGGTCCTCCCCGGCGTGGGGGCAGTAGCGGCTGACCTCCCACTCGCGTATGCCGTCCGCGCACCGCTCGGGGAGCGTCACCGTGTCCTCGGGGTCGCGTTCGGTCTCGTAGCGCTCCACCTCGTCGAGGGCGGCTGCGTCGGCGTGCTTGAGCAGCCCGACGAGGTAGTCGTTGTAGCGGTCGGGGTCGCGCCAGCACGAGATGCGCAACGACAGGAAGAGGTCCTCCCAGCGCACCCGGCCGGTCAGCACCGCGTCGAGCCAGCGGGCCTCGACGGTGATGCGGTAGGCGGGTGCCGGAGTGCTGCCGGTCAGGTCGACGCGGCAGCGTGTGGGTCCGAGCTCGACGTCCCACGTGCCGCCGTCGGCCCCGCCGACGACGAAGCGCACCGTCATCGCGATGCGGTGCAGGAAGTAGTCGGACAGGGCGCCGAGCTGCTCGAAGTGGCGGGTAAAGCGCTGGTCCAGGCCGCTCCCGCGGGGCGGGTCCGGGAACGCGGCGTAGACGGCGGCGAGGTCGCCCGCGCGTCGGGCGGCGTAGTCGGAGAGGTAGTCGTGGAGGTCGTCGGGCAGGCGCCCTGCCAGGCAGGACGTGTCGCGGTCGCCGGCCAGCCGGAAGCCGTCCCAGTGCGGGTCCCGCTCGACGACGCCCGTGCCGACGTCGACGCGGTCACCGGGGAGCAGCCGCTCGACCGTCTGGTCGCGCAGCCGTGAACGCAGGTACGCGGCCGCCTGCGCCGTGTCGGGGAAGATGCCGGGCGGTGCGATGCGGTCGTTGTGGCGCGCGAGGGCCGGGTCCAGGAAGCAGGGCGGGCCGGCATACGGCAGCACGACCTTCGGGGGCGCCGCCCGCAGCAGTCGGCTGACCGCCTTGAACTTCCCGAGGCGCTTGTCGGCGCTCATCGAGGCGACCACCTCGGGCGGGTACTCGTAGCAGATCGGGTGCCACGACGCCCCGGACATCTGCACACCCATGAGGTCGATCGGGCGACCCACCTCCTCGACCGCCCGGCGCAGCTGGGCCGTGGTCAGCCGGGCGTCGTTCGTGTGCAGGATCGCGTGACCGGAGACGAACAGCAGCACCGCCGCGTCGTGGCACATCGGTGACTGCTCCTGGATCACCGTCATCCAGTCGCCGTGCCGGTCGAGGGCGAGCCGCTCCCACCGGTCGAGCTCGACGACGACGTTGCGGATGCCGGCGCCCCTGAGGCGCGAGAGCATCTCGGGGGCCGGGTAGTGCGGGATGACGATGCGCACGTGCTCGGGCAGCAGGCGCAGCAGGTCGAGGTCCAGGTGGTCCAGGTGCTCGTGCGAGATCGACACCCAGTCGGCGTCGAGCACGTCGGGCCGCAGCAGGTGCGAGTTGTCGGGGAAGGGGAACCACGAGCCGAGGAAGGCGCCCCGGGGAGACATCCACGGGTCGCAGAGGAGGCTGACGTGGGCGGCGTCGACCCGCAGGCCCGCGTGTCCGAGCGAGGTGACCACAGGTGCGACCATGCCGCCATCGTGCGGTCCGAGGCAGACCGTGACGACCCGTCCGCAGCCGAGCCCGGCCTACGGCGATCGACGTAGGGCGCGGACCTCGCCGCGCGTCCGCGCCGGCCCTTCTCGCGTATGCCGACCGGTCGGCTACCGCATGTGCCGCCGGTTGCGCAGGTCGACCGCGCTGGCGGCGAGCGCCACGGCGACGAGGACTGCGCAGACCTTGAGCGCTCCGCTCGGGTCGAGCCCTCCGGCTCCTCCGGCGCCGGCGTAGAAGACGGCGCCCACCAGCGCGATGCCCATCGCCGTCCCGATGCGCTGGCCGGTCTGCAGCAGACCGCCGGCCGTGCCGGCCCGGTCGACGGGCACGCCGTCGACCGCGAGGGTGATGTTGGGGGAGATGACGAGGCCGCTGCCGATGCCGGCCACGAGCAGCGGCGCAACGAGCCACCAGCCGAGGCCGGGACCGTCGGCGGCCGCGACCGTGATGTCGACGCCGACGACGCCGACGAGCACGACGACGAGACCGGTGGTCACGAGCAGGCGGCCGTACCGGCTCACGAGCCGCCCGCCGAGCGCGGACGTGACGGCCGAGCCGAGCGCGAACGGGGTGACGGTGAGACCGGCCAGCAGCGGCGAGTAGTGCAGCTGCTGCTGAACGTGGATGGTCAGCACGAAGAAGATCCCGGTGAACCCGCCGAAGTAGATGGTGCCGACGGTCGCGCCCGACGGGTAGCCCCTCACGCCGAAGAGCGAGAGGTCGACGAGAGGCTCTCGTCCGAGGCCGGTGTAGCGACGTTCCCACGCCAGGAACGCCCCCACGAAGGCCAGGCCCACGAGGCCGACCCACCACGGCACGGTCGAGCCGCCACGGCCCGACTCCACCACGGGCAGCAGGATGCCGAGCACGCCCGCCCCCAGCAGCAGCACCCCGACCGGGTCGACGTCGATGCCGCGCCCGCGAGCCCGCTGCGGAGGGGCCGGGAGCCAGCGCATCGCGAGGACGACGGCGGCGACCGCGACGGGCAGGTTGACGAAGAAGATCCACCGCCAGCCGGCGTCGGCGCCGAGGGCGTCGAGCAGCACGCCACCCACGACAGGACCGACCGCCGTCGAGATCCCGATCGTCGCACCGAGCAGGCCGAAGGCACGCCCGCGCTCGGCCCCTCGGAACAGCTGCTGGATGAGACCCGAGACCTGGGGGTTGAGGATGCCCCCCGCGGCGCCCTGCACCAGCCGCGCCACGACGAGCAGACCCGCACTGGGCGCCAACCCGCAGGCGAGGCTCGACAGGCCGAACAGCACCACGCCCACGACGAAGACCGTGCGCCGGCCGAGCGCGTCGCCGATGCGCCCCGACGGCACGAGAGTCAGGCCGAAGGCCAGCGCGTAGCCCGACACCACCCACTGGAGGTCGCTCGGCGTGGCGTCGACCCCGCCGGCCCGCCCGTCACGAACCCAGGATCCCGGTCGTCGCGTCGTCCCTGCGCCCACCGAAGAAGTGGTCGAGCACCCGGCCGAACAGCTCCTCGTCCGACGGGTCGGTGGCGGCCCGCTCGAACAGCGTCATCGACGACCGCAGCTTCGTGGCGTCGATGCCTCCCAGCACGGCGACCGGGTCACGCTCGCTCAACGCGTCCAGGGCCTCAGCGCACTCGCGCAGACGGGGTCCGAGGACGGGGTGGCGCAGGTAGGCACGTGCCTCGGGAAGGCCCGACACGGCATACGCCCTCGCCATGTCGCTGCGACCGAGCCCGGCGACCTGGGGCAGCACGAACCACATCCAGTGGCCGCGCTTGCGGCCCGCACGCAGCTCGGCGAGCGCAGCGACGTACGCACCGCCACGGTCCTGCGCGTCCACGAACCGCTGGAGGTCGAAGGGGTCGTCACTCATACCTCCGTCGTACCCGGCCCCGGTCCCCGCGGGAACAATCGTGGCCCGACCGGGGTAGGCGGGGTGGGAGGGGAGCCAGGCAGCAAACAGCCCCGCTCGCCGTCGGGTGAGCGGGGCTGTTCGTCTGCCCACTCGGGAGTGGGCACGGATGCGGCAGTCCCTCCACGAACCAGCCAACCTCCGTGTGGCGACAGCCTTGTCAGTCCGTCGTCATCAGGTAGACGATCGACGGCCCAGTTCATGACGCGCTTTTTGCGAAGATCTTCGAAACGCGGACGAGTCCGCCCGCGCTGCCGTTGCGGTGGTGCTGGCAGCACGAGCGGACTCGCTGTGGCTTCGCTCCGCTCAGAGGTCGCTGAGCCGTCGTTCGACCTCTGGCTCCGCTTCGCTCCGCTCAGAGGTCGCTGAGCCGTCGTTCGACCTCTGGCTCCGCTTCGCTCCGCTCAGAGGTCGAAGTACATCTCGAACTCGTGGGGGTGCGGGCGGAAGCGGATCGGGTCCACCTCGTTCTTGCGCTTGTACTCGATCCACGCCTCGATGAGGTCGGCCGTGAAGACGTCGCCCTCGAGGAGGTAGTCGTGGTCGGCCTCGAGCGCCGCGAGCACCTCGGGCAGCGAGCCCGGGACCTGCTCGATCGCCGCGTGCTCCTCGGGCGGCAGCTCGTAGAGGTCCTTGTCCACGGGCTCCGGCGGCTCGATGCGGTTCTTGATGCCGTCGAGGCCGGCCATCAGCTGGGCGGCGAAGCAGAGGTACGGGTTCGCCGACGGGTCGGGAACGCGGAACTCGATGCGCTTTGCCTTGGGCGAGGTGCCCGTGATCGGGATGCGCACGCACGCCGAGCGGTTGCGGGCCGAGTAGACCAGGTTGACCGGGGCCTCGTAGCCCGGGACCAGGCGGTGGTAGCTGTTGATCGTCGGGTTGGTGAACGCCAGCAGCGAGGGGGCGTGCTTGAGCAGGCCGCCGATGTACCAGCGCGCGATGTCCGACAGGCCGCCGTAGCCGCGCTCGTCGTAGAAGAGCGGCTCGCCGTCCTTCCAGAGGGACTGGTGCGTGTGCATGCCCGAGCCGTTGTCGCCGAAGAGCGGCTTCGGCATGAACGTGGCGGTGTGGCCCTGCGCCCACGCGGAGTTCTTGACGACGTACTTGAACTTCATGAGGTCGTCGCCCGAGTGGAGCAGCGTGTTGAAGCGGTAGTTGATCTCCATCTGGCCCGCGGTGCCGACCTCGTGGTGGCTGCGCTCGACGTTGAGACCGACCTCCTTGAGCTCGAGGCAGATCTTGTCGCGGAAGTCGGCGAAGTGGTCGACCGGCGAGACGGGGAAGTAGCCGCCCTTGTAGCGGGTCTTGTAGCCCTTGTTGCCGCCCTCCTCCTCGCGGCCGGTGTTCCACGCGGCCTCGACGGAGTCGATGAAGTAGTAGCCGGCGTTCTGCTTCGTCTCGAAGCGCACGTCGTCGAAGACGTAGAACTCGGCCTCGGCGCCGAAGTAGGCGGTGTCGGCGATACCGGTCGACTTGAGGTACTCCTCGGCCTTGCTCGCGATGTTGCGCGGGTCGCGGCTGTAGCGCTCGTCGGTGAACGGGTCGAGGATCGAGAAGTTCATGACCAGCGTCTTCTCGGCGCGGTACGGGTCGATGAACGCGGTGGCGGGGTCCGGGACCAGCTTCATGTCGGACTCGTGGATCGCCTGGAAGCCGCGGATCGAGGACCCGTCGAACATCTGACCAACGGTGAAGAAGTCCTCGTCGACCGACTCAGCCGGCACGTTGAAGTGCTGCATGACACCGGGCAGATCGCAGAACCGAATGTCGACGAACTTGACGTCCTCGTCCTTGATGAACGTGAGGACCTCGTCAGCTGAGCTGAACATCCAACCTCCTATGTGGGGCGAGGTCGCCCCTCTGTCGCGGCGCTCTGTCGAGCGGCCGGGATCGAGTGACGGCCCCGTGCTGTCGTCGACGACACTACCGACCGGCGATTTCTCGGCCATGACCCGGATGTTTCGCGGGTGTTACGGATGCACAGGCCCGGGCAAAGCACACAGCCCGTGTCTCGTTACGCTTGCACCGTGGTGGACCGCAAGGATTTCGGCTCGTGGCTCGAGGGCCCGAGAGCGCGCACGAGCGCGGACGGACAGTACCGGGGACGCGACCTGGGCCTGCCCGACAAGGGGCCCGGTTCGATCGGCGGCTTCGGCATCCGGCTCGTCGGCGTCCTCATCGACTGGGGCATCGCCTCGCTCATCGCGAGGGGGCTCTTCTCGGTGCCGCTGCCGTTCTCGCAGCCGCCGGCGACCGGGGCCCAGAACTTCGTGGTGCTCGGCGTGTTCGCCGTCATGCACCTGCTGCTCGTCGGCACGCTCGGCTACACCATCGGCCACCGCATCACGGGGCTGCAGGTGCGGTCGCTGTCCACGGGCCGGGTGATGCCGGTCCAGGCGGTCGTGCGCACGATCCTGCTGGCGATCTTCATCCCGGCGGTGGTCTGGGACCGAGACGGGCGGGGCCTGCACGACAAGGTCCCCGGCACCGTCCTGGTCCGCACCCGCTGACCCGCCCGGCGATCGAAAGCGCAGTTCGTCCTCCTCACAGCGAAAGAGCAGTCCGTCCGCGAGGGACGAACTGCTCTTTCGATCGGGGGTCACTTGCCGCGCAGGGCCTTGCGGTCCATGCGGGCGCGCGTCGGGTCGACGCCGGGCGGCAGGGGAGCGCGCAGGCCGCCGAGCGCCTTGAGACGCTTGTTGACCATGGCCATCTCGTCCTTGGTGATCTGCGGCTTGAGGCGCTGGACCTTGCTCGCGAGCTTGGGCAGCGGGATCTCGTTCTCGCCGTTGCCGACCCGGAGTGTCGTGACCGGCACGCCGGGGGCCACGCGCTCGACGCGCTTCTTCTCCGCGGCGAGCAGCTTCTGCACGCGCGACGTGGGGCCCTCGCCGACGAGCACGACGCCCGGGCGGCCGAGGGCGCGGTAGACCATCGCGGCCGAGCTGATGTCACCGGCACGGGCCACGTCGGCGGCGACCGGCTCGCGGTCGGTGTACCAGCCGCGGCGGATCGAGGTGAGCGCAGCGCCGGCGGCACCGGCCTGACCCTCGATCTGGCCGTAGGCGGCGCGCTCGGCGCGCCGGCTCATGACGATCGTCGCGGCGAGGATGCCGAACAGCACGCCGAACGCACCGAAGATCCACGGCAGCTTGACGATGAAGCCGACGACGAGCAGGACGCCGAACGTCACGAGGAACGCCAGGAGCATGTACCAGCCGATGAGCGGGTCAGCCTGCCTCGAGATCCGGTAGACGTCGCGGATCTGGGACAGCCGTCCCTGCTTCTTCTCCTGGGGCGCGGTCGATGCGTCCCCGTCTTTGTTGCGTGCCATGGTGCTCAGGATACGGCGCTCTGTGCGCGGGCCACCAACGACGCCGCCTCCTGGCGGGCGGGGGACTCGGCGGCCTCGGCGAGGTGCGCGAGGTGGGCCGGGATCTCGCGACCCCACTTGCGCATCGCGGTAGCCCAGAGGCGGCCTGCGCGGTAGGACGAGCGCACGAGCGGGCCGGCCATGACGCCCTTGAAGCCCATCTCCTCGGCGACCTCGGACCAGTGCACGAACTCCTCCGGCTTGACCCACCGGTCGATGGGGTGGTGCAGCTTCGAGGGGCGGAGGTACTGGGTGATCGTGAGGATGTCGCAGCCGGCGTCGTGGAGGTCGCGGATGGCCTCCTCGATCTCGGTGTCGGTCTCGCCCATGCCGAGGATGAGGTTGGACTTCGTGACGAGCTGCGCCTCGCGGGCCATCGTCAGCACCTTGAGCGACTTCTCGTAGGTGAAGGCGGGCCGGATGCGCTTGAAGATGCGCGGCACGGT
This sequence comes from Terrabacter sp. AAH1, assembly GCF_054456855.1. Lineage (NCBI taxonomy): Bacteria > Bacillati > Actinomycetota > Actinomycetes > Micrococcales > Intrasporangiaceae > Terrabacter > Terrabacter sp. AAH1. The sequence continues at coordinate 194,063 of NZ_JBTJJV010000005.1, forward strand.
CTCGAGGTTGTGCGCGAACACCTCGGGGCGGGCGTCGAAGACCTGGCCGACGAGCTCGGGCCTGGCGCCGAAGTCGGGAGGGAGGATCTCGACGCCGGTGTTCGGGTTGAGCAGGTGGATCTGGCGGATCGTCTCGGCGTAGAGCCCGGCGGCGCCGTCGGGCTGGTCGTCGCGGGCGACGCCGGTGACGGTCGAGTAGCGCAACCCCATCTGGGCCACGGACTCGGCGACGCGGCGCGGCTCGTCGAGGTCGAGCGAGGTCGGTCGGCCCGTCGCGATGTCGCAGAAGTCGCAGCGCCGGGTGCAGACGTCACCGCCGATGAGGAAGGTGGCCTCCTTGTCCTCCCAGCACTCGAAGATGTTGGGGCAGCCGGCCTCCTGACACACCGTGTGCAGGCCCTCGGACTTCACCATCGAGTGCAGCGCGGTGTACTCGGGGCCCATCTTCGCGGTCGTCCGGATCCAGGACGGCTTGCGCTCGATGGGGGTCTCGGCGTTGCGCGCCTCGACGCGCAGCAGACGACGGCCGTCGGGAACGACAGACACACGGGCTCCTTGGTCGGGACTTCCTGCTCCGGACAGGTTACGCCTCATCGACAACGCTCCCGACCACGGCCGTATGCCGTGGGGCGGGCTCAGGCGTCCTCGTTGGCTCGCGCCTCGGCGAGCCGTGACACGAGAAAGGCCCGCTCGACGTCGTTCCCGGTGAGCGTGAGCGCCTCCTCGTACGCGGTCGCCGCCTCCGGCCAGGCGCCCAAGCGACGCAGCAGATCGGCCCGGGTGGCGCTCACGTAGGGATACGTCGCGACGGAGGGGTCCGCGAGAAGTGGCTCCAGCGCGGCGAGGCCCGCCCGCGGCCCGTCGCGGAAGCCCAGCGCTGCCGCGCGAGCGAGGGCGACGACCGGCGACGGCCACAGGTCGAGGAGCACGTCGTAGAGCCCGACGACCTCGGCCCAGTCGGTCGCCTCCCAGGTCGGCGCCTCGGCGTGCACGGCCGCGATGGCCGCCTCGACGGTGTGCCGCCCCGGAGGTCCCTGCCCCAGGGCCTCTCCCACGAGCGCCGCCCCCTCGGCGATGAGCCGGTGGTCCCAGCGCGAGCGGTCCTGGTCGGCGAGCAGGACCAGCGTCCCGTCCTCGCCCACCCGGGTGTCACGTCGTGCGTGGGCGAGCAGCATCAGGGCCAGCAGGCCGGTGACACCGCTGGCATCCGGCAGCAGCCGGTGCAGCATGCGGCCCATCCGGATGGCGACGTCGACGAGGTCCTGCCGCACGAGCCCGCTCCCGCTCGGCGCCGTGTGCCCGGTCGTGAAGACGAGGTGCAGCACGTCGGTGACCGCGCCGAGGCGCTGGGGCAGCTCGTCGCGCGACGGCACGCGGTAGGGGATGCGCGCCGTCGCGATCTTCCTCTTGGCCCGGGTGATCCGCGCGGCCATCGTCGACTCCTGCACGAGGAACGCGCGTGCGACCTCCGCGGTCGACAGGCCGCAGACCAGCCGCAGGGTGAGGGCGACCTGTGCCTCCGGCGCGAGCGCCGGGTGGCAGCAGGTGAAGACGAGGCGCAGACGGTCGTCGGGCACGGCCCGCTCGTCCACGGCATACGGCTCGGGGTCGCTCTCGTCGACGACGAGCATCGGGAGCAGGCGCCGACCGTGCGCCTCCCGACGCACGACGTCGCGGGCGCGGTTGCCCGCGACCGTGGTGAGCCAGCCGCCCGGCCGCCGGGGTATGCCGTCCGCCGGCCACCGCTCGAGGGCTCGCTCGAACGCGTCCTGGGTGCACTCCTCGGCGAGGTCGAGGTCGCGCGTGACCCGGGCTGTCGAGGCGAGCACGCGGGCCCACTCGTCGCGGTGCGCGCGTGCCACGGCGGCGGCGACCTCGGGCGGTGGCGCGGACGTCACGGTGTCGGCTCAGCCGTGGTCGACGATCGGGCGCACCTCGACGGCCCCGTGCCGCTCGCGCAGCTCCGGCAGCATCCTGGCCAGCCCGACGGCGGCGTCGAGGTCCGGCACGTCGACGATGTAGAAGCCGCCGAGCGCCTCCTTCGTCTCCATGAACGGTCCGTCGGTGACGAGCGGAGTGCTGTTGCCCGAGGCGCGCAGGGTGGTCGCCGTCGTCGCCGACTCGAGCTCCTCACCACTGAGGCGACCGGCGCCGGCGGCCCGCGAGAAGGCGATGTGGCCCGCCTCCTTGGCCTCGAGCTCCTCGGGCGTCTGGGCGTCCCACTCCTGCTCGCTGCCGTAGATGAGGACCAGGTACTTGGCCATGTCGGTGTCTCCTTGCTTCGGTGTCCGCCGGTGTGTCCGGCTACCCGTACGACGAACGGCTTCGCGCCGGATCGACAGGTCAGGTCCGGATCACCGCACCGTCACGTGACGTCGCGGCGGCGGAAGGCGGCGAGGGCCGCGGCGACGAGCACGACGCTCACGACGAGCAGGTAGACCCAGCCGTGCGTGTAGGTGATCGTCTGTTCGGCGAAGGTGCACCCGTCGGCGGTGCACCGCTCGGCGGCGTACGGAAAGCCCTTCTCGAGGAACGCGAACGCGTTCGGCACGATCGCGAAGGGCGTGAGGCGGCCCTGCAGCAGCGCGTGCACGGCGAACCCCTCGACGAGGACGACGTAGCCGAGCACGAAGCCGACGACGGCGGCGGTGTGCCGCACGAGCAGCCCGAGCGTGGCTCCCAGCAACCCGGCGAGCAGGACGACCACGACGGCCCGGAGCGCGAGCTGCCCCAGGGACTCGTCGAGCGGTGGCGGGTCTGGCAGCTGCAGGTCGGAGCCCGGCCGGTTCACGGTGGCGACCATGTGGGCACCGAGGGCGAGCAGGACGACCGCGGCGGCGGCGAGAGCCGTGGCGCCGATCGCGGCGGCGACCAGCTTGCTCGCCGCGACCTCCAAGCGGCGTGGCTTGAAGGTGAGCCAGTTGCCCATCGAGCCGGTGGTGAACTCCGCGGCCACGAAGCTGCCCATGAGGATGAGCACGAGGAAGCCACCCACCGACACGAGCGGCTCCATCGCGGACTGCGTGATGGTGTCGGCGATCGGCACGACGATGCCCATCTCCTCGAGCGTCGGGTTCTGGATCGTGCCGATGGTGTCGCAGCGGAAGTCGATGCCGGGGTCGCCGGTCCGCTCGCGCTCGAGCGCCTGCTGCTCGCGGCAGTCCTCGAGCATCTGCGGCAGCTGGTCCTTCATCTCGGCCTGCTGCCGCTTGTTCTCCTCGAGCATGATCGTGTACGAGTCGAGCTGCTGGGCGAGGCGCTCGGGCGTCGAGGACTTGTACGCGTTGTAGACCATCGCGAGGACGAAGAGCACGATGCCGGCGAGCACCGCCTTCGTCAGGCGGCGCCACCAGAGGCGCTTCAGCTCCACGCCGACGAGCCCGGCGAACGACGCACCCGTGGGGCGCATCTCGCTGCGCGGTCGGGCGTCGGGGGAGATGAGGGTGTCGGTCATGCCGCGTCCCCCTTCGCGCCGCCGCCGGCCGCCCGGTCGGCATCGGTGCCGAGGCCCTGGTCGGCCGTGAGAGCGAGGAAGGCCGACTCGAGGTCGGGGCGCACGGGGACGAGCTCGTTGACGTAGAGGCCGTGGCCGGCCAGCGCCCGCGTGACGGCCGCCGGGTCGTCGGCGGCGACGAGGAGGTGTTCACCCTCCCTGGTCGGGCTGAATCCCTCGGCGCGGAGCACCTGCTCGGCCCGGTCGGGGGCGGCCACGCCGACGCGCACCTGCGCGACCCCGGTGCCGCCGAGGATGTCGGCGACCGGGCCCTCGGCCAGCAGCGCGCCGTGCCCGATGATCGAGACCGTGTCGGCCACGTGCTCGACCTCCGCGAGGATGTGCGAGCTGACGAGCACGGTCTTGCCGCCGGCGCCGAGCGAGCGCATGGTGTCTCGGACCTCGCGGATGCCGGCGGGGTCGAGGCCGTTGGTCGGCTCGTCGAAGATGAGCAGGTCGGGGTCCTTGAGCAGGGTGGCCGCGATGGCCAGGCGCTGCTTCATGCCCAGCGAGAAGCCGGCGTAGCGGTCGCGGCCGCGGTCCTGCAGGTGGGTGGCCTCGAGCACCTCGTCCACGCGGTGGCGGGGGCTCCCGATGGCGCCGGCCAGCAGTGCCAGGTTCTGACGGGCGGTGAACGCGGGGAAGAACTTCGGCGACTCGACGATGGCCCCGACCCGGTCGATGACGTGGGGGAGGCGACCCGGCACCGCCTCGCCGAAGACCTCCGCGGATCCCGAGTCGGCGCGGACGAGCCCGAGGAGCATGCGGATCGTCGTCGTCTTGCCCGAGCCGTTGGGGCCGAGGAAGCCGTGGACGCCCCCGAGCGGCACCGTCATGCTGAGGCCCTGGACGGCGACCCGCCGCGCGCCGCGGCTCAGGTACGTCTTGCGTAGGTTGACGGTGCGGACGGCAGCGTCCATCGATCCCCCTGGTTCGACCGGTTGGTGGTCGCCACCCTAGGGGGTCGGTCAGGCCAGTGCGCGCCGGTTGGGCCGCAGTGTCGGCAGGATGTCGGCGAGGTGCTTCTCGACGTGCGGCAGCACCTCGGTCACGGGGACGTCGCGGCCGAGCTCGAACGACAGCGACGTGACGCCGGCGCCGACGATGCCGCACGGGATGATGACCTCACCCCACGACAGGTCGGGGTTGCAGTTGAATGCGAAGCCGTGCATCGCCACCTGGCGGCTCACGCGGATGCCGATGGCGCCGATCTTGCGTCGCGGCCCGCGGTCGTCGGCCGCGATCCACGTGCCGCTCTCGCCCTCGACGCGCCCGGCCTCGACGCCGAAGTCGGCGCACACGCGGATCATCATCTCCTCGAGCGCCCGCACGTAGCCGACGACGTCGATGGGGGCCGGGAGGCGCACGATGGGGTAGCCGGTGATCTGGCCCGGCCCGTGCCACGTGATCTTGCCGCCGCGGTCGACGTCGATGACCGGCGTGCCGTCGTTGGGCCGCTCCTGCGGCTCGGTGCGCTTGCCGGCCGTGTAGACGGGTCGGTGCTCGAGCAGGTAGACCGTGTCGGGCTCCTCGCCGGCCACGACCTTCGCGTGCGTGTCGCGCTGCACCTGCCAGGCCTGCTCGTAGTCGACGAAGTCGGGGTCGAGGCCGAGGTGCACGAGACGCATGCGGTCAGGGTACGCCGTGCGGCATACGATGCCGGAATGCCGTCCGACGAAGCCGCCCCGTCCATCCCCCTCCGTGTCGGGCTCGTCGGATACGGCTCAGCCGGCCGCGGCATCCACGCTCCCCTCATCGAGCGGGCCGGGCTGAGCGTCGCAGCCGTGTCGACGTCCGACGCGACGCGCGCCGAGCAGGTGCGTTCGGACCTGCCGCACGCCGAGGTCGTGCCCGACCTCGAAGCGCTGCTGGGTGTCGATGCGCTCGACCTCGTCGTCCTCGCGTCGCCGAGCGGGGTGCACGCCGAGCAGGCCGAGAAGGTCATCGAGGCCGGCCTGCCCCTCGCCGTCGACAAGCCGCTCGCCGTCGACGCCAGCTCCGCCCTCGACGTCGTCGACCGGGCGACCCACCACGGCGTGCCCCTCACCGTCTTCAACAACCGGCGTTTCGACCCCGAGCTCGCGGCGCTGCGCATCGTGCGCGACGAGGAGCTCGTCGGCGAGATCTGGCGGGCCGAATACCGTTGGGACCGCTGGCGGCCCGTGCCGAAGCAGCGCTGGCGTGAGACCGTCGGGCCGACCGAGGGCGGTGGCCTGCTGCTCGACCTGCACAGTCACCTCATCGACCAGGCGGTGCTGCTGCACGGGGAGGTCGAGTCGGTGTACGCCGAGCTCGACGCACGCACGGTGACGGCCGAGGACGACACCTTCCTCGCGTGCCGCCACACGTCCGGCGTCGTCAGCCACGTCATCTCGAGCTCGGTCAACGGCGCCCCCGGTCCGCGGGCTCGCGTCAACGGCTCGGGGGGTGCCTACGTCATCGGCAAGCAGTTCGACGACGTCAGCTCGTTCACCGAGTTCGCCAACCAGGGTGACGCGGTGGGCTGGGTCGTGCGCGGCGACGAGCGCGAGCCCGGCCCCATCGTGTCCGACGCCGACCAGGCCAACTTCTACCGCGCGGTCGCGGCCGCCCTCGCCAGCACCGATCCGCAGGCGACGATGCCCGTCGACCCGCGGGACGCCGTGCACGTGCTCGCCGTCATCGACGCGGCCCGGATCAGCGCCCGCGACCGGCGCGTCGTCGACGTCGTCACGCCCGGGCAGACCCCCTGAGCGGACCTGTGGACGACGCGCTCGCGGGTCGCGCGGGCGCTGGTTGCATGGGCGGGTGACCGACAGCACCCACGAGCCGAGCCAGAGCCCGCCCCACACGGTCCCCGACGTGCCGGGGCACCGCCTCGACGCGGTGATCGGTACAGGTGGGTCTGCCGTGGTGTGGGCGGGCGTCGACGCGACCGGGCGGCCGGTCGCGGTCAAGGTGCCGCACCGGGCGCCCGACGAGGTCGATGCGCAGCAGGCGCTCGTCGAGCAGCAGGTCCTCACCGCGGTCCAGCACGACCATCTCGTCACGCTGCGGTCGGTCGTCCCCCTCGCCGACGGGCGCGAGGCGCTGGTCTTCGACCTCGTCCGGGGCGCCGTGCTGCGGGGAATGGTCGCCAGTCGCGGGCACCTGCGCCCGGGCGAGGTGGTCACCGTGCTGACGCCGATCAGCCAGGCGGTCGCGCACGTGCACTCGGCCGGGGGCGTGCACGCCGACATCTCACCCTCCAACATCGCGCTGACCAGGGCGGGGCGACCCGTCCTGCTCGACCTGGGGGCGGCTCGGGTCGCCGGGCGCGACCCCGGGGCGGTCCACGGCACCCCGGGTTTCGTGGCGCCCGAGGTGCTCCTCGGCGACCCACCCGGCGAGGCGGCCGACGTGTACGCGCTGGGCGCGGTCGCGTGGTTCTGCCTGACGGGCAACGGCGCCCCCGACACGATGATGCGGCTCGACCTCGAGACCGTCGTGAGCCACGTCGGCCCCGAGCTCGCCGAGGTCGTCGCGCAGGCCATCGACCCCGACCCCGCGCGCCGGCCCTCAGCGGCCGAGCTGGCCCGGCGCTTCTACGAGGCGTCGTCGGCCGAGCCCGTCGAGGTCGTGGTCGGTGCCGACGAGGCGTCGGCCCTCACCCACCGGCTGCGGGCGCAGGCGGGCCGGGACGCTCCACCTGCGGTCAGCACGGTCGGTCACCGCTGGCGCCGGCGGGTCCTCGCCGCCGCGCTCGTGGCCGTGCCCGTGCTCGGTGTCGCCGGATGGGCCCTCGCGGCCCGGCAGACGCAGCCGGGCGCCCCGCTCGTGCGGGTCGCGACGGCGCCCCCGGTCGTCCGACCCTCACCGGCAGAGCCCACCACGGCAACGAGGACGGCGACGAGAACCGTGGCGACGACCCTGGCACGGCCCAGCGGCGCTGCAAGCCCCGCCGCTCACGCCGGCCGGCCGAGCTCGGGCGGGCAGGCCGCACTCGTCCCCGTCGTCCTCGACGCCGACAGTGCGGCGCGACGACCCAAGGACCTCCTGCAGGCGCTGAGCGACCGTCGGGCGACCGCGCTCGTGAACCGCGACGTCAGCGCTCTGGGCGCGGTCCACGCGCCCGGTTCCGCGAGCGCGGCGAGCGATGCTGCCCTCGTCGCGCGGCTGAGCCGGGCCGGAGTGCGGTGGGAGGGCCTGCGGCTCGAGGTGGCCCAGGCGCTCCACGTCTCAGGCGACGACCGCCACGCGGTGCTGCGAGCCCGGGTCGACTGGACGGCATACGTCGTGGTGTCGGCCGACGGCGCCCGCTCGCAGCGGTCGGCCGACACCGGGAGGCTCCTCGACTTCGCCCTGACCCGGGGTGCTCAGGGCTGGCGGCTCACGGCCGTCACGACTGCACCAGCCACCTGACGGCGCTCGTCAGGTCGGGGTGCTCGAACTCGAAACCGCTCGCGAGCAGTGCAGCGGGCTGCATCCGCTGGCTCGCGACCACGTAGTCGGCGAACTCGCCGATGACGGCGCGCAGCGCGAACTGTGGCGCCGGCAGGATCGCCGGCCGCGAGAGGGCCGATCCGATCGCCGCTGCGATCTCCTTCTGCCGGGCGGCTCCCGGGGCCGCCGCGTTGAAGGGCCCGACCAGCTCGGTGTGGTCCACGAGGTGGGTCAGCAGGCGCACCTCGTCGACGAGGGTGACCCACGGCCACCACTCCCGGCCCGAGCCCATCGGCCCGCCGAGGCCCAGGCGGCCCAGCAGCACGACGGGTTTGAACGCGCCGCCCTCGCGAGCCATCACGAGCCCGGTGCGGACGAACGCCACGGGGAGGGCGGCGTCGACGGCGGGCTGGGCAGCGCCCTCCCACCGGGTCACCACGCCGGCGAGGAAGTCGCTGCCGGGCGGGCTGTCCTCGGTGAGCACCTCGTCGCCGCGGTCGCCGTAGTAGCCCACGGCCGAACCGTTGACGAGCTTGACGGCGCGGCCCGTCCGCTCGTGGTGGGCCACGACGGCGCGGGCGATCGTGCCGGTCGCGTCGGTGCGTGACCGCTCGACTTCGCGCTTGTGCTCGGCGTTCCAGCGACGGTCACCGATGCCGACCCCGGCGAGGTTCACGATCGCGTCGACGCGGTCGAGCGCGGACTCGTCGAGGACGCCCTTCGTAGGGTTCCACTCGACCTCGCCCGGACCGTCGGCGCGGCGGCGCACGAGGCGCAGCACCTCGTCACCGCGCGCCTCGAGATGACGACGAAGCGCGCCGCCGATCAGTCCGGACGAACCGGCGATGGCGACGCGCCTCGTCATGACGTGCTCCTCATGTGGCTGGGGCCTCAGGCCTCGAAGCGCCCCTCTTCCAGACGTGCCTTCATCGTGCCGAGGAAGCGTGCGGCGTCTGCGCCGTCGACGATGCGGTGGTCGTAGGACAGCGCGAGGTACATCATCGAGCGGATCGCGATGGTCTCGCCGCCGTCGGCGTCGGTGACGACGACCGGACGCTTGACGATCGCACCGGTGCCGAGGATGGCGACCTGAGGCTGGTTGATGATCGGCGTGTCGAAGAGCGCACCGCGGCTGCCGGTGTTGGTGATGGTGAACGTGCCACCGGCGAGGTCGTCGGGCGTGATCTTGTTGCTGCGCGTGCGCGCCGCAACGTCGGCGATCGCGCGGGCGAGCCCGGCGATGTTGAGGTCGCCGGCGTTCTTGACCACCGGGACGATCAGGCCCTTCTCGGTGTCGACGGCGATCGAGAGGTTCTCGGTGCCGTGGTAGACGATCTCGTCGCCGTCGATGCTGGCGTTGACCATCGGGTGCGCCTTGAGCGCTTCGGTGGCCGCCAGCGCCAGGAACGGCAGGAAGCTGAGCTTCGTGCCCTCGCGGGCCTCGAAGTCGTTCTTGACCTTGGCGCGCAGCCGGGCGACCTTCGTGAGGTCGACCTCGACGACGGTGGTCAGCTGGGCTGAGACCTGGAGCGACTCGACCATGCGCGTGGCGATGACCTTGCGCAGACGGCTCATCTTCTCGCGCGTGCCGCGCTTGGGCGAGACCGCGGTTGCGGCCGGGGCCGGCGCCGCGCTCGGGGTGGGAGCCGACGCGGCCGGAGCGGCAGCCGGGGCAGGCGCGGCCGGTGCCTTGGCGGCCTCGGCGGCATCGAGCACGTCCTGCTTGCGGATGCGGCCGCCGACGCCCGTGCCCGTGATCGAGCCGAGGTCGACGCCGTGCTGGGAGGCCAGCTTGCGCACGAGGGGGGTGACGTACGCGGCAGCGTCGTCACGTGACGGCGCCGACGACGTCGTGCTCGCCTCGGGGGACTGCTGAGCGGCGGGGCGCTCGGCGTCGGCCGGCAGGCCTGCGGCCTGCTGCTCGCCCGACTCGGCCTGCGCCTGGGCGGGTGCCTGGGCCGCGGGAGACGGGGACGCGGCCGGCTGCGAGGCGGCGGCGTCGGCCTGGGCCGCGGCGTCCTGCTGCGGGGCGTCCTGCTGCGGGGCGTCCTGCTTCGGGGCTTCCTGCTGCGGAGCCTCCTCCTTCGGGGCTTCCTGCTGCGGGGCTTCCTGAGCCGGAGCGGACGCCGGCGCGCCACCGATGACGGCGAGGTCGGCGCCGACCGGGACCGTGTCGTCCTCCTGGACGAGGATCTTGGTCAGCGTGCCGGCCACGGGGGAGGGGATCTCGGTGTCGACCTTGTCGGTGGAGACCTCGAGGAGCGGCTCGTCGACGGCGACCTCGTCGCCCTCGGCCTTGAGCCAGCGGGTGACGGTGCCCTCGGTGACGGACTCGCCGAGCGCGGGCATCGTGACGGTCTGGCCTTCGCCGCCCTCGGACGACGACGCGCCGGCCTGGGGCTGCTCGGCCTGGGCGGCCTCGGGCTCGCTCGTCGCGGCCTGCGGCTCCTGCTCGGTGCTCGGCGCCTCGGGCGCAGGCGCCTGGGCCGCCTCGGGCTCGGGAGCAGACTCGGCCGCCGGTGCGTCGCCCCCGCCGGAGGGAGCGGCACCGTCGCCGATGACGGCGAGGTCGGCGCCCACGGGGACGGTGTCGTCCTCCTGCGCCAGGATCTCCTGCAGCGTGCCCGCCACGGGGGACGGGATCTCGGTGTCGACCTTGTCGGTGGAGACCTCGAGCAGTGGCTCGTCGACCTCGACCTGGTCGCCGACGCTCTTCAGCCAGCGGGTGACGGTCCCCTCGGTGACTGACTCACCCAGGGCCGGCATGGTCACGCGTTCTGACATGACGTGTTTTCTCCTCTTCCCAGTGTCTGGCTCAAGCGTGTGCGTGCAGGGGCTTCCCCGCCAAGGCCAAGTGTGCCTCGCCGAGCGCCTCGTTCTGTGTGGGGTGCGCGTGGATGAGACCGGCGACGTCCTCGGGGTGCGCCTCCCAGTTCACGATGAGCTGCGCCTCGCCGATCTGCTCGCCCATGCGGGCGCCGATCATGTGGACCCCGACGACGGGACCGTCGACCTGGCGGACGAGCTTGACGAAGCCCTGCGTGCCGAGGATCTGCGACTTGCCGTTGCCGCCGAGGTTGTACTCGTAGGTCGCGACGTCGCCGTGCTTCTCGCGGGCCTGCGCCTCGGTGAGCCCGACGCTGGCGATCTCGGGGTCGCAGTAGGTGACGCGCGGGATGCCGGTCTCGTCGATGACGGCGGGCGAGAGGCCCGCGATCTCCTCGGCGACGAAGATGCCCTGGGCGAAGCCGCGGTGGGCGAGCTGCAGCCCGGGCACGATGTCGCCGACGGCGTACACCGACGGGACGTTCGTGCGGAGGCGCTCGTCGGTGGGCACGAAGCCGCGGTCGACGGTGACGCCGGCGGCCTCGTAGCCGAGGCCCTCGGTGACCGGTCCGCGGCCGACCGCGACGAGCAGCAGGTCGGCCTCGATCGTCTCGCCCGACTCGAGCGAGACGGTGACGACGTCGCCCTGCTGGGTGGCGCCGGCGAACCGCACGCCGGTCTTGAAGGCAATCTTGCGCTTGCGGAAGGACCGCTCGAGCTGCTTGCTGATGGTCTCGTCCTCGGCGGCGACGAGTCGCGGGAGTGCCTCGACGATCGTCACCTCGGAGCCGAAGCTCTTGAAGACAGAGGCGAACTCGACGCCGATGACGCCGCCGCCCAGCACGACGACGCGGGCCGGGACGTGGTCGATCGCGAGCGCCTGCTCGCTCGTCATGATGCGGCCGCCGATCTCGAGGCCGGGGAGCGACTTCGCATAGCTGCCGGTCGCGAGGACGACGTTGCGGCCGGTGATGCGGCGGTCGCCGACGACGACGGTGTTCGGGCCGTCGAGGACGCCGGCGCCCTCGACGTACTCGATCTTGGCGGCCTTCACGAGGCCCTGCAGGCCCTTGTAGAGGCGGCTGATGACGCCGTCCTTGTAGGCGTTGACGCCGGTCATGTCGACGGACTCGAACGTCGTCTTGACGCCGAACGACGCGCCCTCACGAGCGACGTCGGCAACCTCTGCGGCGTGCAGCAGCGCCTTCGTCGGGATGCAGCCCTGGTGCAGGCAGGTGCCGCCGAGGCGGCCCTTCTCGACGAGGGCCACCGAGAGGCCCAGCTCTGCCGACCGGAGGGCACAGGCGTAGCCGCCCGACCCCCCACCGAGGATGACGACGTCGTAGTCGCCTGCGGCATCAGCCGACATGTGCATGGGCTCCTTCGGGTGGATCGCCGGTTCCGGCCGTCGTGCAGCGGAGTCCGGGGACGTGCGGGTGGGCGTGCACACAGCATCTTGTCATTGATCGACTGGGACGTCACAGGCAGGTCACGCCTCGCGGCGAGGTCCCCTCGCAGGCACGGTGCGACCACGTACAGTGCCGCCATGGGCTGGTTCTCGCGCCGCAGCAGCCGCAAGGGCGACGGCCGTCAGGGCCGCTCCGACGGTCCGCAGATGGAGATCGACCGCAAGGCGGTCGAGGCGCATCTGCGTGCCTTCGTCGAGACCAAGCGCGGTGTCGAGGCGTACGTCGAACCCGCCACGAGCGTCACCACGACGACCATCGTGCTCATCGCCTGGGACGGCGAGTGGACCCGTCGCGCGGTCGGTTCGCCCAAGGACGGCTTCGACATCAGCCAGAAGCTCGGCGTCCCCGTCTACGACGTCAACAAGACCGGCTACCCCAACCGCATGCGGGAGTGGAGCAAGCGGCGCCGCCGGGGCGACGCGTGAGGTAAAGGGGTGGACCCGCCCGCCCGCGCCTGACAGGGTGAAAAGCGTTCAGTCCGTGCCGGATCCGGCGCCACAGCACACAGGAGGTCCACCGATGTCCAAGCAGGACGGCTCAGAGAGCGGCCCGAGCGAAGAGATGAAGGCCAAGTTCCGTGCGGCGCTCGACAAGAAGCACGCGCACGGCGGCAAGGACGTCTCCGACGACCACGACCGTTCGAAGGTGCACGGGGCGCACGGGCCTGCCAAGGCCCAGCAGATGTTCCGCCGCAAGTCCGGCGGCTGAGCTCCCCCGCTCCAACCGTCGAGAGGCCACGAAGTGCTGCCTCACCGGTGTCGAGAGGCCAGGACGCGCGACGCGTCCTGGCCTCTCGACTGTCACGAGGGGCCACGAGGGGGCCACGAGTGGCCCTTCGACGGTTGGGCGGTCTGTCAGAGGTAGGACTCGGCCACGCCGACGAGGGTGCGCACGCCGAAGCCGGTGCCGCCCTTGGGCCAGTAGCCGGCAGGAGCCTTGTCGTTGAAGGCCGGCCCGGCGATGTCGAGGTGGCTCCAGGGGATGCCCTCGCCGACGAACTCCTGCAGGAACAGGCCCGCCGTGAGCATGCCGCCCTCGACGCCGCCCTTGTGGGCGAGGTCGGCGTTGATCGACTCGAGGCCAGGGCGCAGCTCGACCGGCAGCGGCATCGGCCACATCGCCTCGCCGACCGTGCGCGCCGCATCGAGCACGCGGGTGCGGAACGCGTCGTCGTTGGACATGACGGCGGCCGTGTTGGCCAGCGCGACGACCTGGGCGCCGGTGAGGGTGGCGACGTCGACGATCGCGTCGGGCGAGGTCTCGGACGCGAGGGCGATGCAGTCGCCGAGCACCATGCGTCCCTCGGCGTCGGTGTTGAGCACCTCGACCGTCTTGCCGCCCCGCATCGTCACGACGTCGCTCGGGCGCTGGGCCGTCGAGCTGGGCATGTTCTCCGCCAGCCCGAGGTAGCCGGTGACGGCGATCGGCAGGCCGAGCTCGGCGATGGCCAGGACCGCTCCGGCGACGGCCGCAGCGCCGGCCATGTCGCACTTCATCGTGAGCATGCCGTTGGCCGGCTTGATGCACAGGCCGCCCGAGTCGAAGGTGATGCCCTTGCCGATGAAGGCGATGGAGGCCTTGGGGCGGCTGGGGGAGTAGCTGAGCACGGCGATGCGTGGCTCGTTGGCCGAGCCCTGGCCGACGCCGACCGTGCCGCCGAAGCCGCCGGCGCGCAGCGCCTTCATGTCGTAGGACTTGAGCTTGACCTTCGTGCCCTTGATGCGGTCGGCGAGGGAGTCGACGAACGTCTCGGGGTAGAGCAGGTTGGGCGGCAGGTTGACCAGGTCGCGGGTGTACGCGACGGCGTCACCGAGCGCTGCCGCGCGCTTGACGGCCTTGCGGGAGGCCGCGTCGGCCGGGCCCACGAGCGCGACTGCGGCGACGGCATCGGTGCTGGTCGTGCCCGCCTTCGAGACGGCATACGCCCCGAGGGCCGCGCCCTCCGCGACGGCGGAGACGAGCTCGACGGACGTGCCGGGCACGACGACCGCGACCTTCTTCTTCTTGCCCAGCGTGCGGATGGCCGCGCCGAGGCCCTTGCGGACCTCCTCGAGGGCGGCCGGCTCGGTCGATAGGGCGCCCACGCCGGCGAGCACCACCAGCTTGGCCGCCACCTCGGGCACGGCGGCGAGCGTCGTGACCTCACCCACCTTGCCGGCGAGCTCGAGGTCGGCGACGACCGACTTGAGGTGCGAGACCGTCTTGCGCGGCAGCCCGTGCCCGGGGGCCAGGGCGGCGCCGCTCTCGCCCGGCACGATCGCGACGACGAGCGCGTCACACGGCGTGTCGGCGGCCGAGCGGTTCGAGATGGTCAGGTTGGCCACGAGGACTCCTTCGTCGGGTGTGCGTCCAGGTCGCGCGGTGCCGGCGCGACTCAGGGTGAGTCTGGGTGCGCGGGCGCCCGGGAGGGCGCAGCCACGCTGCCGCTGGTGGCGGCGTTCGATGATAACGAGCGGGGGCGGCGCGCCCACCGAGCGGTAGGTTGGCGCCCATGACGACACAGACGTCGGGTGCCCGCGCCCAGCTGACCTCCCCGCTTCACGACCGGCACGTCGCCCTCGGCGCGAAGATGGCTGACTTCGGCGGCTGGGACATGCCGATCGAGTACCCGGGCGGCGGCGTCGTCGCCGAGCACACCGCGGTGCGCGAGCGTGTCGGCATCTTCGACGTGAGCCACCTCGGCAAGGCGTCGGTGGTGGGACCCGGTGCGGCCGACTTCGTCAACGCGTGCCTCACCAACGACGTTCGCCGCATCCAGCCGGGCTCCGCCCAGTACACGTTGTGCTGCGACGATTCGGGCGGGGTGGTCGACGACCTGATCGTCTACCTCAAGTCCGACGACGACGTCTTCCTCATCCCCAACGCCGCCAACACCGCCGAGGTGGTGCGGCGCCTGCAGGCAGCGGCCCCCGAGGGCATCACGGTCACCAACCTGCACCACGACTTCGGCGTCATCGCGGTCCAGGGCACCAGGAGCGACGAGGTGCTCGAGTCGCTCGGACTGCCGACGGGCCACGACTACATGTCGTTCGTCGAGGCGGACTGGCAGGGCCATCCGGTCATCGTGTGCCGCACCGGCTACACGGGCGAGCGCGGCTACGAGCTCGTGCCGCGCTGGGACGACGCGCCCGCTCTCTGGGACGCTATGGTCGGCGCGATCGAGCCCTTCGAGGGCAAGCCGTGCGGCCTCGGCGCGCGTGACACGCTGCGCACCGAGATGGGCTATCCCCTGCACGGGCAGGACCTCTCGCTCGACATCTCCCCGGTGCAGGCCCGGGCGGGCTGGGCGGTCGGCTGGAAGAAGGACACCTTCTGGGGCAAGGCCGCGCTCGAGGCCGAGAAGGCCGACCCCAAGCGCCTCATGCGCGGGCTGCTCGTGACGGGCCGCGGCATCCCGCGCGCCCACTGCGCGGTGTCGCGCGACGGCGAGAGCGTCGGCGAGGTCACCTCGGGCACGTTCTCGCCGACCCTGAAGCAGGGAATCGCGTTGGCGCTCCTGCGTCCTGACGTCGCCGACGGAGACACGGTCTCGATCGACGTGCGTGGTCGTGCGCTCGAGGCGACGGTCGTCAAGCCGCCGTTCGTCCAGGTGCAGGTTCGCGAGGGCTGAGTCCCCTCGAGGGCGTATGCCGGGTGGCCGCCATCGCGCCCCTTCGCTCGAGAGCTCAGGCGAGGGTGGAGGCGGCGATCGAGGCTGCGACCAGTGCGGCGGCGAGCGAGATCTCGATCGCTGCGCCGATGACGTCACCGGTGACGCCACCGAGCCGTCGCGTCGCGTGACGGCGGACGGCCGCGGCGGCCGCGACGGCGGTCGCCACGACGGCCACGTGACCTGCCGCCACGGCATACGGCGACGGCGCGGCCGCGTTGCCGACGAGCTGACCGGCGCCCGCCGCCACCAGCGCTGTGGCGCCGAGCACGAGGGCCAGTGCCGGTCGTGACACGGTGCCGGCGACGCCCCGGCCCAGGCCTTCGGGACGTGCGGCCGGTGTGCCGCGTCTCGCGCAGACGGCGCACGCGAGCCTGCTCGCCACGAGGGCGGTCACGGCCAGTGACGTGCCGACGCCTGAGGCGAGGAGCGTTGCCAGACAGGCGGCGTCGACGAGGAGCGTGAGCACCAGCGCGGCCGCTCCGGCGGGGCCGGTGTCGCCGCGGCGCATCACCTCGAGTGAGCGCGCCGGGTCGTGGCCGGACGTCAGGCCGTCGGCGAGGTCGGCGAGCCCGTCGAGGTGGAGCGCGCGGGACAGGAGGGCGGTGACCACGACGGCGAGGACGGCTGCCACGGCTGGAGGCAGCACCGGTGCTCCGGCCAGCAGCCCGAGGCCGGCCCAGACGACTGCGGCGGGCGCCGCGGTGAGCGGCGCGAGCAGCATGGCGCCGCCCAGCACCCGACCGTCGACCCGGCGCGGTGCCCCGACGCGCAGCGCGGTGAAGGTGCCGAGCGCGAGCCGCCAGGCGTCACGCATCGAGCGTCCGGGGGCGCGGCTGCGACGGCACGACCGGCGCGTCCGACAGGTCGAGCACGCGACCCGCCACGACGAGGTGCACGTGCGCCGATACCGCCGCGACCCCGGCGTTGAGGCGCCCGAGCTCGTCCTGGAAGAACCGTCCGGACGCCGTGGTCGGCACGAGCGACCAGCCGACCTCGTTCGTGACGACGACCACGGGCACCGTTGCAGCGCAGAGTGAGCCGACGAGCCGCTCGCCGGCTGCGCGCACGACGTCGGCCGCGGCCACGAGGTCGTCCCAGCCGGTCTCGTCGACGAGCGCCGTGAGCCACGTGCCGAGGCAGTCCACGAGGACGGGCCCCGTGGCGGCGCCGACCGTGGTGGCGACGTCCGTGGTCTCGAGGGTGCGCCACGAGGCCGGTCTGCGGGTCCGGTGGTCGGCCAGCCGACGGCTCCACTCGGGGTCGTCGGGCGTGGCCCGGCGACCGGTGGCGACGTAGGTGACCGCCTCGGACTGCCACAGGAGGTCCTCGGCGTGCCGGCTCTTGCCGCTGCGCACCGGCCCCGTGACGAGGGTCGTGGTCGGGGCACGGCGGCTCGGCGGAACCGTCATCGCGCGCCCCCGGCGCCCTGCAGGTGCTCGTCGTCCGCAGGGTCGAAGACCACCGGGACCCCGAACGCGGCTCGTCGCGCGCCTCGACGGAACACGCGGAGCAGCGCCGGTCCGGCGAGCAGCACGAGTCCCGCGTTGAGCACGCCGCGTGGCAGGTCCCAGCCGAGCGAGGTGGTCAGGTAGAAGAGCCCGTAGTGCCCGAGGTTCTCGGCGAGCGGAGCGCCCGGCACGAAGCCCATCCCGGTCGGCGCGCCGGTGCCGAGGAACGGCCAGAACCAGAGGTTCATGAAGACGCCGTAGGCGAGCCCGGTCACCAGGGCGTACGCCGCCACGACCCAGCGCTCGGAGCGCCCGCCCGCGCGGACCGGCAGCAGCCCTGCGCCGAGACCGATGCCGCCGGCGCAGATCATCTGGAAGGGCAGCCAGGGCCCGACGCCCCCGGTCAGCAGGGCGCCGACGGTGACCGCCAGCGCCCCGGAGACGAAGCCGACACCGGGGCCCAGCACGCAGCCCGCGACGATGACGACGAAGAACATCGGCTCGAGCCCGGCCGTGCCCGCGCTGAGCAGGCGCAGGGCGCCGCCGGCCGCTGCGGCCACCCCGAGCACGGCGATCGTCTTCGCGTCGAGGCGTCCGGCCGTCACCTCGGCGAGGCAGACGACGGCGAGGAGGGCGAGCAGCAGCGCGAACAGCCACGGCGCGTCGTTGCCGTGGTCGCGCGCGAAGTCGCCGGTGACGAAGAAGGGCCACGTGAACGCGACCAGCCCGACGATGCCCACCACGGCGACCGCCACGACGGCCGGCCAGCGCAGCGGGATGACGCGGCGGGTGGTCATGCGATCCTCGCGAGCGCGCCGGCGACCTCGGCGACCGTGAGCCAGGTCTGGGGGAGCAGCACCTTGGTCACCTGCGGGGCGAAGGCGGGCGACGACGACAGCACCTCGCGCGCGGGACCGTCGGTGACGACCTCACCGTCGGCGAGGATGACGACGCGGTCGGCGATCTCGGCCGCCAGCTCGACGTCGTGGGTCGCGAGCAGCACCGTCGTGCCGGTCGAGGCGAGCCCGGCCAGCACCTCACCGAGCCTCTTCTTGGCGCCGTAGTCGAGTCCCCGCGTCGGTTCGTCGAGCAGGACCACCTCGGGGGACCCGGACAGGATGACCGCGAGGGCGAGCTCGAGGCGCTGCCCCTCCGACAGGTCGCGGGGGTGCGTGTCGGCGTCGATGCCGCCGGAGATGCGGTCGAGGAGCGCACGGCAGGTGCCCGGCGCCGCGCTGAAGTCGGCGTCCGCCGCGGCGCACTCGCCGGCGACGGTGTCGGAGTAGAGGAGCATCTCGGGCTGCTGGGGCACGAGCCCGACGGTGCGCACCCGGTCGCGGGCCGGCGTGGCGTGAGGGTCGGTCGCTGCGGCTCCCAGCCGGACCCGTCCTGCGGAAAGGCGGTGCTGGGCCGCGACCGCCCCGAGCAGGGTCGACTTGCCGGCGCCGTTGCGCCCCATGAGGGTGGTGACCGAACCGCGTGAGACGGTGAGGTCGACGCCGTCGAGCACAGTGCGTCCGCCGCGTGCGACCCGCACCCCGTCGAGCACGACCGAGGGACCGGGCCCGATGACGCGCCGGTCTGCGGTGGTGGCCGGCGTCGCGCCACCCAGCGCCTCCCGCAGGGAGGACGCCTTGCGACGCGCGTCGCGGATCGACAGCGGGGTCGGCGACCATCCGACGAGCCGCGAGAGGCCGACGACGGGCGGGTAGATCTGCGAGCGGAGCATCGCGTCGGCGGGGTCCAGCAGCTCGGACACGTGCCCCTCGTCGACGAGCAGCACCCGGTCGGCGTGGTGGACCACGCGTTCGAGGCGGTGCTCGGCCAGCACGACGGTGACGCCGAGGTCGTGGACGATGCGGTGCAGCGAGGCGAGAACCTCTTCCGCTGCAACGGGATCCAGCGCGGAGGTGGGCTCGTCGAGGACGAGGACCCGCGGGCCGGCGGCGAAGAGGGCCGCGATCGCCACGCGCTGCTGCTGGCCGCCCGAGAGAGCCCGGAGCGACCGGCCGCGCAGCGGCGTGAGGCCGAAGAGGTCGAGGGTCTCCTCGACGCGGCGGCGGATCGTCGTCGGGTCGAGCCCCATCGTCTCCATGCCGTACGCGACCTCGTCCTCGACGACGTCGGTGACGAACGTCGAGGTCGGGTTCTGCTCGACGAGGCCGACGACGGTGGCGAGGTCACGCGGCCGGTGCTCGGCGGTGTCGAGCCCGTCGACGGTGACGCGCCCGGTGAGCGTGCCGCCGCTGAAGTGCGGGACGAGCCCGTTGACGGTGCGCAGCAGCGTCGACTTGCCGCTGCCGGTCGGTCCGACGACGAGCACCAGCTCGCCCTCGGGTATCTCCAGCGTGACGTCGTGCAGGCTCGGGGCCGGGGCACCCGCGTACTGCACGGACACGTGCTCGAAGGTGATCACGGCGCGGCCTCCCGGGGGTGCGGTGTCACCCAGGCGGGGACTGCGGCGACGAGGACGGCCACGACCGCCAGCAGGGGCAGGGCGGGCAGCTCGGCCCGCTGCGACGGCACGACACCGTCCCAGCCCTGCACCGAGGCCACGACGAGGACCGCCGCCGGCACCGCGCCCGCAGCCACGGTCACGGTCTCGGTCCACGCCCAGCGCTCGCGGCGGTGCCCGGAGCGCCCGTCGCGCGAGGCGCCGACGAGCAGGCTGGCGCCGGCGAGCACGGCGCCGAGCAGGAGCACCGGCAGGCCCAGCAGTCCGCCGGCGGAGGCGTCGAGCAGGCCGTAGAGCCCGGCGAGCACCCCGACGAGCCCGGCGAGCGCGAGCCCGGTGGCGGTCCGCCGGCTGCCGTCCGACGAGCGGACGGCCCGGCCGTAGCCGCGCGACTCCATCGACGCGGCGAGCCCGAGCGACCGCTCGAAGGCGGTCTCGAGCACCGGCACGGTGAGTCGGGCCGTCTCACGCAGCCCGCGACCGTCGCGACCGCGCAGCGTGCGGGCCGCGCGCACCTCGCGCGCGTCGGTGAGCAGCTGAGGGGCGAACGTCAGCCCGACGACGACGGCGGTGCCGACGTCGTAGAGCGTTGCGGGCAGGTAGCGCAGCAGCCGCCGCGGGCTCGCCAACGCGTTGGCGGCGCCCAGGCACGCGAGGATCGCGGCGAGGCGCAGGGCGTCGTAGGCGGCATACAGCAGCGCCTCGAGCGTCACCGCGCCACCGAGCCGCACGTTGGCCGCCCAGTCCGGCAGCGGGATGCGCGGCAGGGTGACCACCACCGTGTCGCCCGCGATGCCGTTGCCGAGCACGGCGGTCATCACGAGGCGGAAGGCGACGACGACCGCACCGATGACGAGGAAGGCCGGGAGCGGGTTCGGGGTGGCCGGGTCGCGCCGCTCGCCCACGACGACCACGCAGGCGCCGATGACGAGCAGGAGCACGGCCGGGTTGGTCGTGCGTGACGCAGCCGTGGCGAGGCCCAGCCCCCACAGCCACCAGGCTGCGGGGTGCTGGAGCCGAGCGCGTGCCTGCGCCATGACGAGGTCCGCCTCCGGGTCTCAGGCGCCCCGACGGGCGCGTGAGCGCGAGCGGACGACGAGGTAGGCGGCGAGCGCGAGCAGCACGAGCACGGCGATGACGTATGCCGCCACGTTGCTCCCCGAGTCCGACGCGGTGAGCGGGGTGCCCGCCACGTCCGTCGCGCCCGCGGACGGGGCCGCTGCAGGCGTCGCGGCCGGGACGGCGATCGTCACGGGCTGGTCTGCCGCCTTGGCCTCGGGTGTGACGTTCTTGACGGGGGCGCCGCACTCCTTGGCCGGGTAGCCGGCCACGCCGCACACCAGGCCCTTCTCGGTGCGCACCTCGCCGGCCGCGGCCAGCACGGCCGTGCTGGTCGCATCGGTCGCGACGACGGCGCAGACCGCCTTGGGCTCGGGCGGGGTCGCGTTGCCGGCGGAGTCGGCCGGACGGCCGAAGTCGACGACGACGCCGACCCGCTTCTTGCCGGCCTCGGCCGCGGTGGTGCCGCAGACCTGGTCGAAGGTCAGCACCGCGCGGGGGAAGCGCGTCGAGGCCTCGTCGGCGACGGCGAAGCGCCAGCCGTCGACGCTGCCGTCCTTGGGGACCGTCTGGTCCGAGCCCTTCTGCGCGAAGGCCCAGGCGCCGTTCGTGAGCTGGTAGAAGCCCCAGTACCGGAACGCGGCAGCGTGCGCGGGCGCGACGGTCAGGGCGGCGAGGCAGGCCGCCACCAGGGTGGCGAGCACGACCCTCAGGGGGGCACGACGGGCACGGGACACGTTTCCTCCTCGCGGGTCGGACACCGTGTCGGGACTGGTGGCTGCTGCCGGCCCGGCGGGTGACTCCGGTCCGCATTCCACGACAGACTGACAAAGGAGCCGGTGGGACGCGGGTTTTCCGGCTGGTCACCCCTCGCCTGGTCGCGGCGGGAGCGGCATCACGGTTGCGGGTCAGCGCCGGAGTCGCACCGGCTTGCCCCATCGTCCTTCGGTTAGGCGAACCGTGGCACGGTGGCATGCCGCGCGTCAAACACGGCGCCGTCTAGGGTGGCCGCATGAGCGCTGACTGGACCTGGCTGTTCCTCGACGCCCACGGTGAGGCGATGGAGGGGGAGGGGCTCACGACCACCGGGTTCCCCACCCAGAGCGACGCCGAGAGCTACCTCGGCGAGTCGTGGCGCGAGCTGCTCGAGCGCGGCGTCGAAGCCGTCACGCTGCGCGAGAACGGCGCCGTCGTCTACGGACCGATGAGCCTGCGGGCGTCCGAGTGACCGCAACCTCGACGGAGCGGCTGTCGACCGGCCTCGAGCGCGAGCTGCTCGGTCGCGTCGTCGCCGCCCAGCGTTCCTGGCGGGCGCCCGGCGTCAGCGTGGGCGTCGTGCGCGATGGTGCCCTCGTGTGGTCGACGCACGTCGGGTCGGCCCGTCTCGGCACCCCGTCGATCCCGGCCGACGACGACACCCAGTTCATGATCGGGTCGGTCACGAAGACGTTCACGGCGCTTGCCGTCATGTCGCTGCGCGACGAGGGCCGGCTGTCGCTCGACGACACGCTCGACGCGTACGTGCCCGGTAGCCGGCACGGGCGGGTCCCCTTGCGACAGATGCTCGCCCACGCGTCCGGCCTACAGCGCGAGCCCGTCGGCAACATCTGGGAGACCCTCGAGGCGCCCGAGCGGGACGCCTTTCTCGCCGGCGTCGAGCAGGCCGAGCAGGTGCTGCCGGCCCATCACGCCTTCCACTACTCCAACCTCGCCTACGGCCTGCTCGGCCAGGTCGTCGAGCGCGTCACCGGCCAGGGCTGGGAGCCGGTCGTGCGTGAACGGGTGCTCGACCCCCTGGGCATGACCCGCACGGGACTCGACCCGGCCGACGACCGCGCCCGCGGCTACCAGGTCGACCCGTACGCCGGCACTGCCCGCGAGGAGCCGCGCTTCACCCTCAACGCCACGGCGCCCCTCGGGGGCCTCTGGTCCACGGTGGCCGACATGGCCCGCTACGCCGCCTACGTCGCGGCTCCCGACGGCCGCGTCGTGCGCCCCGAGACCCTCGACGAGATGTGCCGGCCGCTCATCATGACCGACGTCGACGGCTGGTCGGGCGCCTACGGGCTGGGCTTCGGGATGGGCCGTCGTGGCGACCGGGTCTTCGTCGGCCACGGGGGAGCCATGCCCGGCTTCCTCACCGGGCTGCGGGTGCGGCGCAAGGAGGGGGTCGGAGCGATCGTCTTCGCCAACGCGACGTCCGGAGCGCTGACGCTGGCCCTGGCGACCGACCTCGTCGAGGCCGTCGTCGACGCCGAGCCGTCGCTGCAGGGCGCCTGGGTCCCCGAGGCCGAGCAGCCCCAGCTCACCGAGCTGCTCGGGCTGTGGTGGTCCGAGGGGGCGCCGCTGACCTTCTTCGTGCGCGGCGGGCAGCTGTGGTCGCGTCTCAGCGACGACGACCCGTTGTCGGAGACGAGGTATGCCGCCGAGGGGCCTGACCGGTTCCGCGCGGTCGAGGGCCGTGAGCGCGGCGAGGTGCTCGAGGTCGTCCGTGCAGTGGACGGCACGGCGGAGAAGCTCTACTTCGCGACGTATGCCGTCACGCGGGCGCCGTTGGCGTTCGCCGACCTGCAGGCCTGACGGTCTCGAGCAGGGCGGTCCGGCCCGCCGCCCGCCGGTGGAGCCGGGGTGGCCGGGTCGGTCAGGCCGGCGGGTTGCCGCGGTCGACCTGCGGCTTCGGCATGCGCGTGCGCCGCATCTGGAAGGCGCGCATGATGGCGTACCACGCATCGCCCTTCTCGGCCTGCCCGAACCGGTCCTCGACCTTGCGGCGGGTGCGGCGCCACATCAGCACCGCGTCGACGATGGCCACGAGGATGAGGCCGTAGACGAGCACGAAGACGAGCAGCAGCGCCCAGTTGGTGCGCACGAAGCTGAGCAGCAGCACGATGAGCATGATCGGAAGCATGAACTCGCCGATGTTCCAGCGGGAGTCGACCGAGTCGCGGATGAACCGGCGGCGGGGGCCCTTGTCGCGTGCGGGGAGGTACTTCTCGTCGCCCACGAGCATGCCGGCGCGCTGCTTGGCCATCGCCTCGCGGCGGGCGGCCTTGTCCTGCTGGCTGGCGGCCTTGCGGTCGGTGACGATCAGCGGACGCTTGTTGAGGGCCTCCTGGTCACGGCGCTTCGGCGTCGGCCGGTTCTTGGCGCCGGGGCGGGCCGGGTCGGTCTCGACCGTGCTGGCGAGCTCGTCGTTGAGGGTCTTCTTGCGTCCGAACACGGGGCCACTCTAAGCCGAACCGGCGCGTAGCCCCGCATCGCGCCCGGGGAGCGACGGGCCGGGTGCGTCGGCTACTTGATGACGAGCGTGCCCTTCTCGCCGCCCGCGTAGTGCTCGGGGAAGGTGCACAGGTAGGTGTACGTGCCCGGCGGGGCCCGGAAGGTGACCGTGTTGCTCTGGCCGCCCTCGATGAGGCGGGTGTGGGCGAGGACCGCCGGGTCGTCCACGTCGAGCCAGTCCTTGTCGTCCCCGGCCGCCTTGCCGCTCGCGACGACCTCGTTCTCCTGGCCGGGCCTGACCAGCACCCAGTTGTGGCCGATCTCGTCCTTGGCGTCCGTGTGGTTGACGAACTTCAGGCGGATCTTCACGCCGGACGGCTCCTCGAGCCGCACCTTGTCGTAGTGGTAGTCGGTCGCCCCGTGCGCCGAGCCGACCTCGACCCTGACCGTTCCCGGGGCGACCGGCTGCGTGGCGCCCGGGTCCTGCGTCGCGGTGCCGACCTCGTCCGGGTCGGGGCCCGTCGACGTCGAGGAGGCGACGGACGAAGCATCCGCCGGGGGCGCCGCCGTCGGTTCCGCACCGCCGCTGCAGGCGGCCACGAGGAGGCTGCAGGCTGCGAAACCGGTCACAGCCACCAGCAGGTGACGACGACGCCGCACGAGGCTCGGACGGGTTGCAGTGGTCATCGTGCGCTTCCTCTCGTTGGCAGGACCGGTGCGGGCCGGGTGCGTGCCCGGAACGCTGGTCAGGGCTCGTCGGGGGACGCCTGGCCCCGCGCCCGGCGGCGACGGAGCATCGGCACGGCGGTGATGAGCATCAGGGCGACCGGGGTGCCGATGGCGACGGGCAGCACGCCGCCCGGGTTGGTCGTCGCGAAGGGCTTGACCGTGAGGTGGATGCCGGGGCTCGACACGGGCTGGGAGGTCGCGTTCGGGCCGCTCGGTTGGGGCAGGACGGTGAGGTAGACGAGGTAGTCGCCCTCGAGGATCGCCTCGACCGTCCACGTCTGGTCGCTGGACTCGCCCGGTGCCAGGGCGTCGACCTGCTGGGTGCGCTCGGGCGACCAGTCCTCCGGGTCGACCGGGTCGCCCTTGCCCGTCTTGACGATGTTCATCGCCACGTTGAGCGGAGCCGTGTCGGTCGACCCCGCGTTGGTCACGACGGTGTCGAACTCGATCTCGTCGCCCGCGTTGACCGTCTTGTACTGCAGGTCGACCGAGATCTGCAGGCCCTGGCCGCCGGCCCCGGGTGCCGCCGCCGCGCGGGGGGCCGGCCCGGCCACGAGCGCGAGGGTGACGCCGCCGACGAGCGCGACGACGAGGGCGCCCGGCAGGTGCCCGGCCCTCGGGCGCCCGGGACGTGAGGCGTCGCGGTCCAGGCGGACCCGCGGCGCGGCATGCAGGAAGAGCACCGCCAGCACCCCGAGGGCGGCGAAGACCGCGGCCAGGAGGTAGGGCAGCTTCTCGGCGACGGTCCGGTTGTTGACGAGCACCTTCTCGAGGAACTCGCTCGAGGCCTGCAGCGGGTTGAACTGCTGGATGAGGTAACCGAGGTCGCCCTTCTGGGCGCTGCCGGGCCACTGGGTCGGGATGAGGAAGACGAGGTAGACGACGAGGCTCGCGAACAGGCTCGCCCGGTTGGACCTCGCCCAGATGCTCAGCAGCATGCCGAAGCCGGTGAAGGCGATGGCGAGCAGGCCGCCGAGGAGGGCGCCCAGCAGCAGGCCCTCCGGCAGGCTCTCGTCGCCGTGGGCGAGCACCACGACGTAGGGGACCGTCAGCAGGAACGTCACGGGCCACGGCGACATGGCCGCGAGGAACTTGCCCAGGATGATCTGCCGCGGCTCGGCAGGCGTCAGCAGCAGCGGCTCCAGCGTCGCGCGCTCACGCTCACCGCTGACCCCGTCGGCGCCGATGACCATCCCGACGAAGAGACCGAAGGAGATGCCGCTGAGGATCGTCAGGAAGGCCATCTCGACCGGGGGGATCAGGCTCAGATCGCTCTCGAGCTCGCGCAGCACCGACGTCACCGACATCACGAGGCTGAAGAGGACGAGCAGCACCAGCACGCGGCCGCCGGTCCACAGGTCGACGAACTCGCGCCTCAGCACGAGCCACCAGACGGGGAGTGAGCCCCGGCGCTGCGCCACCACGACCCGTCCGCTGCCCTGTTTGACTGCGACGCTCATGACACTGCCTCTCGGGACTGTTACTCCGCCGCGAGGCGAACGCGCGGCGCGAAGTGGAGGAAGAGCGCCACCGTGATGACGACCGTCATCACGGTGGGGGCCACCACGTAGGCCCATGCCTCGGCGAGCGACCTGCCCTCGTCGACGACCTTGGTCAGCAGCAGGCTTGCGGACTCCACGGGGTCGAGGGCCGAGACCACGACCCCGCCTGTGGTGCTGAGGAACTCGGTTGGCAGCTGCGCGGGGATCAGCGTCCCCGCGTAGACGAGCAGGCACACGAAGAGGCTGACGCGGCTCGAGTCGGACCAGATGCTGACCAGCAGCCCGAGCGCCACGAACGCGACGGCCAGCAGGGTCCCGAGCACCGCGCTCCAGAAGAGGGCGGTCCACGCCACGGGGTCGCCGTGCGACAGCGTGACGACGTACGGCACGGACAGGGCGAAGGCGGCCGGCCAGGGCGAGAGCGCGGCGAGGAACTTCCCGAGCACGATCTGCCGGTGACCGGACGGCGTGAGGAGCAGGGGCTCGAGCGTGGCGCGCTCCCGCTCCCCGCTGATGCTCTCGGCACCGATGACCAGGCCGATGAACAGACCGAAGGTGATGGTGGAGGTGACCGCGACGACGACCGAGGCCTTCATCGTCACCAGCTTGAGGTCGTTGTTCGTCGCCAGCAGGTAGGCCGTCACCGACATGAGGACCGTGTAGAGGGTGAGGAACCTGAGGACGCGCCCTCCTGCCCACATCTCGACGAGCTCCTGCCTGCAGATCAGCCACCACGGGGGAGCCGACCGACCGACCGCCGCTGTGCTCGTGCCGCGGGTGCGGGCGTTGTCGCTCATCGGATGGCCTCGGCGGTCAGCCGCAGGAAGACGTCCTCCAGCCGCCCGCCGCCGCTGTCGAACCCGAGGACGGGCTCGCCGGCACGGATGAGCGTCTCGAGCACGTCGTTCCTGGTCCCGGTCGGCGGACCCGCCCCGTCGGCGCGCAGCCTGACGTCGAGCCAGCCCGGCGAACCCGTCGCGGGGGCAACGTCCTCGACGCCGGGCAGCACCTCCAGCAGGGCCCGGGCCCGGGTGACCGAGTCGGGAGGCACCCGCACCCGCACGAGGTGCTCGAGCTCGGGGTGCGCCTGCCCGACGACGTCGGCGACTGTGCCCCTGGCGACGACGGTCCCGGCGTTCATGATGACCACGTCGTCGCAGACACCCTCGATCTCCGACAGGAGGTGGCTGCACAGCACGACACCCTTGTTGCGCTCCCGGGCGATGCGCTGCACGAGCTGCAGCAGCTCGCGCTGCCCGCGAGGGTCGAGTCCGAGGGTCGGCTCGTCGAGGAACACCACGGCGGGGTCGTTGACGAGCGCCCGGGCGATGCCGAGCCGCTGGCGCATGCCGTGGCTGAAGGAGCCGATGTCCGAGTCCTTCCGGTTCTGCAGCCCGACGTCCTCGAGCAGCTCGGACGCGACCCGTCGGGCCTCGGCGGAAGGCCGACCGTAGAGCTGCGCGAAGTAGACGAGGTAGTCGCGGGCCGTCATCTGCTTGGGGAAGCCGAGCCCCTCCGGTAGGACGCCGATGCGGCGTCGGA
Source organism: Terrabacter sp. AAH1 (assembly GCF_054456855.1). Taxonomy (NCBI): domain Bacteria; kingdom Bacillati; phylum Actinomycetota; class Actinomycetes; order Micrococcales; family Intrasporangiaceae; genus Terrabacter; species Terrabacter sp. AAH1. The sequence goes on from NZ_JBTJJV010000005.1 coordinate 221,858, forward strand.
TGGCGACGGGATGCTCGGAGCTGATGCCGTCGACGACGAACCGGCCGGCGGTGGGCCGGAGGATGGTGGTGAGGATACGGATCGAGGTGGTCTTGCCCGCGCCGTTGGGGCCGAGGAAGCCCAGCACCCTTCCGGCGTCGAGCGTGAAGGTGAGGCCCTTGAGCGCCACCCTGTCCCCGTAGGTCTTTCGCAGGTCCTCGGCCGAGAGGATCTCCGCGGGTCGGGTGGCTCGCGCGTCAGCAATGCGGTTCATCCTGCCGACCTCCATCTGGAGGTCCGCACCTCGAGGCTGAGGCCGGAAGGCACTCATACGACCAGCCTCTGGTGTCGGCACCTCAGGACTCAGGGTATTCCCGGTGTCGCCCCGTTGAGTCGCGAAGGGAGAGAGTCACGTTCCCCCGGAATGTGCCATTGGGGATACATCGACCGAGGACGACCGGATCCTCAGGTTCGGCGCCGGCGCGACTGCCTCAGGGGGACGAACCGGTAGCGCCCGTGTCGGCTCGTCGTCACGGTCTCGCCGGTGCGGACGACGAGCAGCATGGTGCCCGCGACGGGGATGACGAGTCGGCCCGGGTCGGCGAGCTGGTCGACGAGGGACTGCGGCAGCTCGTCGGCCTCGGCGGACACGAGGATGCGGTCCCAGGGTCCGTGCTCGGGGTCGCCGAGGACGTCCGGGAGGGCCTCGCGGACGCTCGCCCACGGCATACGCAGGGCACTGACGTTGGCTGCTCCCCAGCGGGCGAGGTCGGGCTCCAGCTCCACGCCGACGACGGACCCCTCGGGCCCGGTCAGGTGGGCGAGCAGCGCCGTCGTCCAGCCGGAGCCGGACCCGACGTCGAGGACACGCTGGCCCGGCTCGACGTCGAGGAGGCGGAGCATGTCGGCGACGGTGCGTGGCTGCGAGTTGGTCTGGCCGTGACCGATGAGGATCGGGCCGTCATGGGCCGCCCTCGACCGTGCCAGTCGGGGGAGGAAGCCCGAGCGCGGCACCGCCTCGAAGGCCCGGTCGACGGCGTCCATGATCCGAGCCAAGCACGACCCGGCGAGACCGTCACCCCCTCCGGCGGGCGACGACGTGCACGAGCGTGCCGAGGGCGCGGTAGGGGTCGGTCGAGCCGAGCCGCTCCTCGACGTCGAGGAGCGCGGCGAGGTCGGCGCCCTCGGGCGCGGGCTCGTCGACCGGGACGTCGTCGCTGGCCACCCGGATGCCGTACCAGTCGACGACCTCGAGCCGCGCTGCCTCGCAGTCGGCCGTGAGGGAGTCCCTCGTGTCGGCGCGGGCGTCGACGCCGATCTCGTTGCGGTAGCGGGCACTTCGTCCCTCCACGGAGGCCCGGCGGGTCTCGTCGAGCGCGGCGAGCGCTGCGGGCCAGTCGTGGCGGGCGGCTGGCCGCCAGGCCATCGCGTCGCCGTTGCGGGTCACGACCGAGACGATGCCGCCGGGGGCGACCCGGCGCGCGAGGGCGGCTATGGCCGACCGGCTCTCGGGGAGGTACATGAGCACGCCGTGGCACATGACGACGTCGTACGCCGTCGGCTGCGTCACGCTAGCGAGGCCGGCCAGGTCGGTGGCGAGGAGTGTCACGTGGTCCCGCTGGGCGGCGGTGAGGCCGGCCGCCGCCTGCTCGAACGCGGCCCGCATGCGGCCGTCGGGCTCGACGGCCGTCACCGCGTGCCCGAGGCGCGCGAGGTGCAGCGCCTGGGTGCCCTGACCGGCACCGACGTCGAGCACCCGGAGAGGCCCTCGAGGAAGGTGGGCCGAGAGCTGCCGGGTGACCAGCTCCTGACGGACGACGTTGCGCAGGTTGCCCAGCCGTTGGAGCCAGGGGCGCTGACCGGCCACGAACGTGTTGTCTGCCATCGGGCGAAGGTACACACCACGGCCGACGCCGCACGGACCCGGCTCGGTAGGGTCGGGCTCGTGACCACCGACGTACTCACCCCCGACCAGATCCAGCAGCTGCGCGACCGAGTCGCAGACCTCATGCCCCAGGTCCGCGCCGACCTCGAGCAGCTCGTGCGCATCCCGAGCGTCTCGGCGTCCTCGTTCGACCAGAGCCAGGTGGCGCGCAGCGCCGACGCCGTCGCCGAGCTGCTTCGCCGCGAAGGGCTCGACGTCGAGGTCGTCGTCGAGGGCGGTCGCCCGGCCGTCATCGGGCACATCGCCGGCCCCGAGGGTGCCCCGACCGTCACGCTCTACGCGCACCACGACGTCCAGCCCCCCGGGGACGAGGCCGACTGGGACAGCGCGCCGTTCGAGCCCGAGGAGCGCGACGGCAGGCTCTACGGCCGAGGCGCAGCCGACGACAAGGCCGGCGTGATGGCGCACATCGCCGCGCTGCGGGCGCACGCCGGCAACCTGCCCGTCGGGGTGACGGTCTTCGTCGAGGGGGAGGAGGAGTCCGGTTCCCCGTCCCTCGGCACGATCCTCGAGAAGCACGGCGACCGCCTCGCTGCCGACGCGATCGTCATCGCCGACTCCGGCAACTGGGACATCGGCACCCCGGCGCTCACGACGACGCTGCGCGGCGGCATCCGCGTCGTGGTGCGGGTGCAGACCCTCGACCACTCGGTCCACTCGGGCATGTTCGGCGGCGCCGCGCCCGACGCCGTCACGGCGCTCGTCCGGCTGCTCGCCTCCCTGCACGACGACGACGGCAACGTCGCAGTCGCCGGTCTCGACGCCGGCGAGGCTGCCGACATCCCCTACGACGAGAAGCGTTTCCGCGACGAGTCGGGGCTGCTCGACGGCGTCTCGCTCATCGGCTCCGGCTCGATCCTCTCGCGCCTCTGGAACAAGCCGTCCATCACGACGATCGGCATCGACGCCACCAGCATCGACAAGGCCTCGAACACCCTGTCGGCCAAGGCCGCTGCCAAGATCTCGGTGCGACTGGCTCCCACGCAGGACCCCATGGCTGCCTTCGAGCGGGTGCGTGAGCACCTCGAGTCCAACGCCCCGTGGGGTGCCCGGGTCACCATCGAGCTCGAGGAGCACGGCTCCGGGTTCGCCGCCGACGCCGACGGGCCCGTCTACGACCAGGCGCGGACGTCCTTCGCCGACGCGTGGGGCACAGAGCCGGTCGACATGGGTGTCGGCGGGTCGATCCCGTTCATCTCGGACTTCTCCGCACGCTTCCCCGACGCCGCGATCATCGTCACCGGCGTCGAGGACCCCGACACGCGCGCGCACGGTGCCAACGAGTCCCTGCACCTGGGCGAGTTCGAGAAGGTCTGCGTCGCCGAGGCGGTCTTCCTGGCCCGCCTGGGCGCGCTGCCGCGCGCCTGAGTCACGCGGTGTGCCGGCAGGCCTGCCCTCTCGTCAGGAGGCGGGCTTGCCGGCGCCGCGGTAGCGCTGCTCGCGCAGCTCGAGGGCGTACGCGTCGACATCGGGCATGCCGAGGTCGCGGGCCGCGGCGACCTCGGCCTCGATGTCGTAGGGGACCCGCACGAAGTTGATCGAGAAGCTCTGCGGCACAAGGGAGTCCGTGACGCCCTCGAGGATGCAGTAGGGCGCGGTGGGCCCGTCGAGGTGGTTGCCGACGGCACCGGCGTTGAAGAGCAGGAGGCCCTCGTCGGCCTCGAGGTAGGCGCCGTGGATGTCGCCGTAGCCGACGACGTCGGGGGTCGTGACCTCCGGCCACGCGTCCGACGGGTGACCGGGGAGGGCCGGTGCCCAGGGACCGGTGAAGTCGGTGTTGGTGAACATCCCGCGGAACTCGTCCATGGTGTGCTCCCAGCGCACGCGCACGAACTCGCTCGTCTGCGAGGCGTGGAAGAGCCGGATCCGTTTGCCGCTCATGACGAGGTCGTAGGCGTTGGGCAGCGACACGAGCCACGCCGCGTCCTCGTCGGTGAGCTCGTCACGGGTCCACTGGCCGGCCTCGAAGCGTGGCACGTCGCCGCGCCCGACGAAGCCCTCCCAGTCGCCGATGAGGGAGTCCCAGTTGCCCCGGACCGTGACCTCGCAGGTGTCGCGGGTGCGTTTGATGGCCTCGGCGCCGCGGGGACCCTTGCCGACGACGTCGCCGAGGTTGAGGATGCGCGTGATGCCGCGCGCCTCGATGTCGGCGAGGACGGCCTCGAGGGCCGTGACGTTGCCGTGGACGTCGGAGATGACGGCGATGCGGTCGAGGACCAGGGCCACGGCTCAGTCCTTGTGGGTCTTGCCGGGCAGGGCGAGCATCCGGTCGAGCGCGGCGCGCGCCTCGGCCGCGACCGTCGGGTCGACGTGGATCGGGTTGACGACTCGGCCCTCGACGAGCGACTCGAGCGCCCAGACGAGGTGTGGCAGGTCGATGCGGTTCATCGTCGAGCAGTAGCAGACGTTCTTCTCCAGGAAGGCGATCCGCTGGGTGGGGAACTGAGTGGCAAGGCGCCGCACGAGGTTGAGCTCGGTGCCGACCACCCATGACGTGCCATCGGGCGCGGCCGCGATCGTCTGGATGATCTTCTCGGTCGAGCCCACCTCGTCGGCGAGCTCGACGACCTCGTAGCGGCACTCGGGGTGGACGATCACCTTGACGTCGGGGATCTCGCGCCGCGCCGCCTCGACGGCCTCGACGGAGAACCGGCCGTGCACCGAGCAGTGCCCGCGCCACAGGATCATCCGCGCGTTCTCGAGCTGCTCGCGCGTGAGGCCGCCGTTCGGGCGGTGCGGGTCCCAGACGACGCAGTCGTCGAGCGAGAGGCCGAGCTCGCGCACTGCGGTGTTGCGGCCCAGGTGCTGGTCGGGCAGGAAGAGCACCTTGCCGCTGCCAGTGCCGTCCAGCCCGACGCCACCGACCTGGTCGAAGGCCCAGTCAAGAGCGGTGCGAGCGTTGGAGCTGGTGCAGATCGTGCCGCCGTGGCGCCCGGTGAACGCCTTGATGGCGGCCGAGGAGTTCATGTAGGTGACGGGGATCGTCTGCTCGGCGACGCCGGCCGCGGCCAGTTGCTCCCAGCAGTCCTCGACCTGGGCGATGGCGGCCATGTCGGCCATCGAGCAGCCCGCAGCGAGGTCGGGGAGGATGACGGTCTGCTCGTCGCTCGTCAGGATGTCGGCGGACTCGGCCATGAAGTGCACGCCGCAGAAGACGATGTACGGGGCGTCGGGCCGTGCCGCGGCGTCGCGCGCGAGCTTGAAGGAGTCGCCGGTGACGTCGGCGAACTCGATGACCTCGTCGCGCTGGTAGTGGTGCCCCAGCACGAAGACCGAGTCGCCGAGCGCGGCCTTCGCGCCGCGGGCGCGGGCGACCAGGTCGGGGTCGGACGGGGCCGGGAGGTCACCGGGGCACTCGACCCCACGCTCGGTGTGCAGGTCGGTGCCCTGCCCGAGCACGAGGAGGGGGAGCGGGGCCGGTGCCGTCGTCATGCCCAGATCGTATGCCGCCCGCCGGACAGCCGACGTCACCGCCCGGGCCGTCCGGCCCGGCCCGGCGGCATACGCCCCCCGAGCCCCGGGCATCGGGAGTTGGGGGGTGGGAGGATGCCGCTCGTGCACGTGATCATCGCCCCGGACTGCTACACCGGCACCCTGACCGCCCTCCAGGCCGCGGCGGCGCTGGCGGAGGGCTGGGCCCGCACCGCGCCGAGCGACCGGCTCACGCTGGTGCCCCTCTCGGACGGCGGTCCCGGCTTCGTCGACGTCCTCGCCGAGAGCCTCGACGGCGAGGTTCACGCCGTCGTCACGACCGACCCCCTCGGGCGCGAGGTGCCGGCGACGATCCTCATGACCACCGGCGCGGGCGGTCGCACCGCCTACGTCGAGTCCGCCCAGGCGGCGGGACTGCACCTGCTCGCACCCGACGAGCGCGACCCCACGCGCACGTCGACGCTGGGCGTCGGCACCCTCGTCCTCGCCGCGCTCGACGCCGGGGCTCGCCGCATCGTCGTCGGCCTCGGCGGGTCCGGCACCAACGACGCGGGAGCCGGCCTGCTGGCGGCCCTCGGCACCGGCCCGGCGGAACGGCTCGGCCGCGGTGGCCTGGCACTGGAGGCGACGACCCCCGACGACGTCGCCGGGCTCGAGGCGGCGCGCGCGCGCCTGCGTGGCGTCGACCTCGTCATCGCCAGCGACGTCGACTCACCCCTGCTCGGTCTCAAGGGGGCGAGCGCCGTCTTCGGCCCGCAGAAGGGCGCGACCGAGGAGGAGGCGCAGCGCCTCGAGAACGCGCTGGGCCACTTCGCCAGCGTGGTCGCACGCGTGCGCCCGCCGGCCAGGGACCTGCTGACCGGCACCCTGCTCAAGCCGGAGCGAGAGCCCGGGGCCGGCGCCGCGGGCGGTCTCGGCTACGCCCTCCACCTGCTCGGCGGCCGCCGGGTCTCCGGGGTGGAGGCGGTGCTCGACGCCGTGGGCTTCGCCGACCTCGTGGCCGGGGCCGACCTCGTCGTGACGGGCGAGGGCAGCTTCGACTGGCAGTCGCTGCGCGGGAAGGTCGTGGTGGGGGTGGCCGAGGCGGCGGCACGGGTCGGCGTCCCGGTCGTCGCGGTGCCGGGCCAGTCGCTCGTGGGTCGCCGTGAGGCCATGTCCGCCGGGCTCTCCGGCGTCTACGCGGTGGCGGAGCGCCCCGACCAGGTCGCGGCGGCGCTCGCCGACCCCGCCGAGCGCCTCGCCGCCCGGGCCGCGCGCGTGGCGCGCACGTGGTCGCCGTCCACGTCCTGACCCGTCCACGTGCTGAGCCGTCCGGGCCGCAACGCGAGCCACGATGCACGGATCGTCGGCGCCCCGACGTATCCTGTGGGAGTCGGGAACACATCCGACACGGCATGGGTTGTCACTCCTGACCCATGCTCCACGACGTGAAGGACCAACACATGAGTGTCGAGACGAACGCATCTCCCGCCGAGGTTCAGACCGAGGCTCCCGCCCACGGTGTCGTCCTGACGGACGTCGCGGCCACGAAGGTGAAGAGCCTGCTCGAGCAGGAGGGGCGCGACGACCTCCGCCTGCGCGTGGGCGTCCAGCCGGGCGGCTGCTCCGGCCTGATCTACCAGCTCTACTTCGACGAGCGCACCCTCGACGGTGACCTCGTCCGCGACTTCGACGGTGTCGAGGTCGTCGTCGACCGGATGAGCTCCCCGTACCTCGAGGGCGCCACGATCGACTTCGCCGACACGATCGAGAAGCAGGGCTTCACCATCGACAACCCCAACGCGGGCAGCAGCTGCGCCTGCGGCGACTCCTTCAGCTGAGCCGTCCGGCGTCCCGGCGACGCCGCACCCGAAGGGCCCGACCGCCACGGTCGGGCCCTTCGCCGTTCCCGGCGCCGCCCCGCAGCAGGTGACCGTGACCGGCGCACCCGCCGTGCCGGGTAGGTTCATGCCTGTGCAGATCGCAATCACCGGTTCCATCGCCACCGACCACCTGATGACCTTCGACGGTCTCTTCGCCGACTCGCTCGTCGTGGAGCAGCTCGACAAGATCTCCCTCTCCTTCCTCACCCAGGACCTCCAGGTGCGACGGGGCGGCGTGGCGGCCAACATCGCCTTCGGCATGGCCAACCTGGGGCAGCGGCCCCTGCTCGTCGGCGCCGTCGGCGAGGACTTCACCGACTACCGCAGCTGGCTCGAGCGCCACGGCGTCGACTGCGGCGGGGTGCACTACTCCGAGTCGCAGCACACGGCCCGCTTCATCTGCACGACCGACCGCGACATGGCCCAGATCGCGACCTTCTACGCCGGTGCCATGACCGAGGCCCGCGACATCGAGCTGGCGCCCGTGGCCCAGCGTGCCGGCGGGCTCGACCTCGTCGTCGTCGGCGCCAACGACCCCGAGGCGATGCTGCGCCACTCCGACGAGTGCCGGTCCCGCGGCATCCCGTTCGCGGCCGACCCGTCGCAGCAGCTCGCCTTCTGCGACGGGCCCACGATCGCCCGGCTCATCGACGGCGCCGAATACCTCTTCACCAACGAGTACGAGAGCCACCTGGCCTGCCAGAAGACCGGCTGGAGCGAGGACGAGCTCGCCGACCGCGTGCGGGTGCAGGTCAAGACGCGGGGCAAGGACGGCGTCACCGTGCGGGTGCGGGGCGAGAGCGAGACCGTCGAGGTCGGCATCGCCCGTGAGGTGCGCAAGGCCGACCCCACGGGTGTCGGCGACGCCTTCCGCGCAGGCTTCCTGACGGGGCTTGCGGCCGGCCTGCCGGCCCAGCGCTGCGCCGAGCTGGGCTCGATGCTCGCGACCTACGTCATCGAGACGGTCGGCACGCAGGAGTACGTCCTCGGCAAGGAGCGCTTCCTCGAGAGGCTCGCCGACGCGTACGGCAGCGAGTCGGCCGACGAGATCGGCCCGCACATCACCTGCCCCCGTCCGTGACGAGGCGGCCCCCCGGGCGCTGAGGTGCCCGGCGGGCCACCGCCCGCGACAGCGCACCCGTCGACAGCAGGGAGCCCCCGTGCCCACGCCTCCGCCACCCACCTCGTGGGACTTCGCGCTGGACCGCGTGCCGGAGGGGGAGGACCTCATCGGCATCGGGGCCGACCTCGACGTCGCGACGCTCTTCGAGGCGTACTCCATCGGTGTGTTCCCGATGGGCATCGGTGACCACGGTGCCGCGCCCATCGGGTGGTGGTCACCCGACCCGCGGGGGGTCCTGCGCCCGCGTGAGCTCGTCGTCAGCCGCTCGCTGCGCAAGGCGGTGGGGCACTTCGAGATCCGGGTCGACACGGACTTCCGCGCGGTCGTCGAGGCGTGCGCGGCTCCCGACCGCGAGGGCCGCTGGATCACCGACGACATCGTCGAGGCCTACGACGAGATGCACCGTGCCGGGTGGGCGCACTCGGTGGAGACGTGGCAGGACGGTGTGCTCGTCGGGGGCCTCTACGGCGTCGCCATCGGCGGCCTCTTCGCGGGCGAGTCGATGTTCCACCACGCGCGCGACGCCTCGAAGGTGGCCCTCGTCGGGCTCTGCTCGCTGCTGCGCGCCGACGACGACCCGCGCCGGCTGGTCGACGTCCAGTGGCAGACCCCGCACCTGGCGACGCTCGGGGTGCGCGAGGTCCCGCGCGACGAGTACCTCGCGGTGCTCCCGGAGGTGCTCAGCGCTCCGCTGCCGGCGTGCTGGGCCTGACCACCTCGACCACGTATGCCGTGTGGTCGCCCTCGTCGCGTGCCTCCACCAGGCGCTGACCCCGCATGCGGCACCAGGCCGGCACGTCGTGGGCGGCGGCCGGGTCGGTGGCGAGCAGCGTCACGCTCCGCAGCGCCGGCTCGTCGCGGACGAGCCGTGCCAGCCGGATGACGGGCAGGGGGCATCGCTCGCCACGCGCGTCGAGCACGCGGTCGTGGGGGGCTTCCGACGGGCTCACAGGTCACCGACTCCCAGCTGGTCGCGCACCGAGCGGATCGTCGGCGCCAGTGCTTCGGTGAACGTGGCGACGTCGTCGGCGAGGGTGGGCGAGACGGCCGGCAGCGGAAGGGTCACGCGGACGTTGCCGTGCGTGAGCACGCCCATCGCGGCGAGCACGTGGCTGGGCTCGAGGGTGCTCGACGTGCAGGCGGAGCCGCTCGCAACGGCGATGCCCGCGGCGTCGAAGGCGCCGACGACGGCCTCGCCGTCGACGTAGAGGCTCGAGAAGGTCACCACGTGGGGGAGCCGGTCCTCGGCGTCGCCGACCACCTGGGTGTCGGGCACGAGGGCGGCGGCAGAGCGGACGTCGTCGACCAGCGCGCGCGCCGTCGCCGCGTCGGACGGGCGACTCGACGCGGTCTGCTGCCACGCCTCGGCGGCAGCGAGAGCGAGCGGCACCCACGGGGAGACGTCCCAGCGGCCGTGCTCGACGTCGGCCCGGGACCCCGACCAGTGCCACCGCACGCCCTCCCTCACGACGAGGACGCCGAGCGGCGGACCACCCCACGAGCGGGCGTCGCCGACGAGGACGTCCCAGTCGGGGGGCACGTCGTCGCGGCCGAGCGAGGCCATCGCATCGACGACCAGAGGTATGCCGTGTGCTGCGGCGGCCTCGCGAGCGGCGCCGAGCGGCTGCCGGGTGCCGACCTCGCCGTTGGCGCTCTGGAGGGCGGCGACGACGGTGCCCGGCACCTCGAGGGACTCGCGCCACGCGTCGAGGTCGATGCGGCCGGTGGCGTCGACGGCGACCTCGGCGAGCAGCGCGGCGTCGTCGGCCGCGGCGGCTCGCGCCCGGGCCGGCACGAGCACCGCGGAGTGCTCCACCGCGGAGGCCACGGTGCGCGCCCCACGCCACCGGCCGGCATACGCCACCCCCTCGACGGCCCGGGAGAGGGCGGTCGGGCCGCTCGGCAGGAAGCTGACCTCGCTCGGTCGCACGCCCAGACCCGCGGCCACGACGGCTCGCGCGCGGTCGAGCAGGGCGGCCGCGCGCCGCCCTTCGGCGTGCAGGCGCGCCGGGTCGGCCCAGCCCACCTCGACGGCGGCCAGCAGCGTGTCGCGGGCGACCGGGTGCAGCGGGCCCGCAGCCGCGTCGAGCAGGCGTCGACGGGGGGTCGAGGGGGGTGTGACGGGCGCTGCGGCGGGGTCTGCCGGAGCGTGTCCAGGCCTTGTTCCCGGATCGTGACTGACCACGTCGCAACGTTAGCCGCCCCCTGCGGACACCGTGACGAGAGGGACGGTAGGGTTGCCCGAGTGGGCCATGGCTGCCCTATGAGTTTGACGTGAACCACGCTTGACGCGCCCATCGCGCGCCCACGTACGGAACGAAAGGTGCACCTGGTGCCTGAGCACGAAGACACCCCAGCGGCGACGCCGGTGGTGACGCCAGTGGTAGGGGAGACCAGGCGGCGACGCACGCCGGTCCGCATCGCCGGACTCGCGGCCCTCGCGAGCCTGGCCCTGGCCGGCTGCCAGGGTCAGGTGTCCAACGGTTATCTGCCCCCGGTGGTTTCCGACAGCGGTCAGCGAGTCACCGACCTCTGGATCGGCAGCTGGGTCGCCACGCTCGCCGTCGGTGTCATCACGTGGGGCCTGATGCTCTACGCCGCCGTCCGCTACCGCAAGCGCAAGGGCGACGAGACCCTGCCCGTGCAGCTGCGCTACAACGTGCCGATGGAGCTGCTCTACACCGTCATCCCGGTGTTCATGGTGGCCGTCTTCTTCTACTACACGGCGCGTGACGAGGCAGCCCTCGTCGACACGAGCACGAAGAAGGACCTCACGGTCAGCGTCGTCGCCAAGCAGTGGAGCTGGGACTTCAACTACGTCGACTCGAACGTCCACGAGAGCGGCGTCCACACCGAGCTCGACGGCAGCGAGGGCAAGCGCGCCCAGATGCCGGTGCTCTACCTGCCGGTCAACAAGCGCGTCGAGTTCGTGCTCAACGCCCGCGACGTGATCCACAGCTTCTGGGTGCCCGCCTTCATGATGAAGATGGACATGCTCCCCGGCAAGACCAACAAGTTCCAGCTGACGCCCACCCAGACCGGCACCTTCCAGGGCAAGTGCGCCGAGCTCTGCGGCGCCTACCACTCGCAGATGCTCTTCATGGTCAAGGTCGTCCCGCAGGCCGAGTACGACCAGGAGATGGCTCGTCTGAAGTCCGTCGGCCAGGAGGGCCTCATCCCCGTCGACGTCAGCCGCGAGAAGATGGTCCAGTCCGACATCGACAAGATCCCCGCACCCGCCCGCACTGGGAGCAACTGATGACGTCCGCAACGCTCAACCGTGAGGCGCAGTCCCCGTCCCTCACCGCGTCCCGGCCGCGACTGGCCAAGGGGCAGACGTTCGTGAAGTGGGTCACGACGACCGACCACAAGGTCATCGGCAACCTCTACTTCATCACCTCGTTCGTCTTCTTCCTGCTCGGCGGCCTGATGGCGCTGATCATCCGCGCCGAGCTCGTCGCGCCGGGCCTGCAGGTCGTCGACAACCCCGAGCAGTACAACCAGCTCTTCACGATGCACGGCACGATCATGCTGCTGCTCTTCGCGACGCCGCTCTTCGCCGGTTTCGCGAACGCCGTGATGCCGCTGCAGATCGGGGCTCCCGACGTCGCGTTCCCGCGCCTCAACATGTTCGCGTACTGGCTCTACCTCTTCGGTGGCCTCATCGCGTCCGTCGGCTTCCTCACGCCGCAGGGTGCCGCCGCGTTCGGCTGGTTCGCCTACGCGCCGCTCTCCGACGTCAGCTACAGCCCCGGCCTCGGTGGTGACCTCTGGGTCTTCGGTCTGGCCATGGGTGGTTTCGGCACGATCCTCGGCGCCGTCAACTTCATCACGACGATCATCTGCCTGCGTGCGCCCGGCATGACGATGTTCCGCATGCCGATCTTCACCTGGACGGTGCTGATCACCTCGCTGCTCGCGATCCTCGTCTTCCCGATCCTCGCCGCGGCGCTCTTCGCGCTCGGTGGTGACCGCCGGTTCGGCATGCACATCTTCGACGCCGAGAACAACGGCGCGATGCTGTGGCAGCACCTCTTCTGGTTCTTCGGCCACCCGGAGGTCTACATCATCGCGCTGCCGTTCTTCGGCATCATCAGCGAGGTCCTGCCGGTCTTCTCCCGCAAGCCGATCTTCGGCTACAAGACGCTGGTCTTCGCCACCATCGCCATCGCGGCGCTGTCAGCGAGCGTCTGGGCGCACCACATGTACGTCACCGGACAAGTGCTCCTACCGTTCTTCTCGGTGATGACGATGCTCATCGCCGTGCCGACCGGTGTGAAGTTCTTCAACTGGATCGGCACGATGTGGGGCGGCAAGGTCGTCATGGCCACGCCGATGCTGTGGTCCATGGGCTTCCTCGTGACCTTCCTCTTCGGCGGCCTGACCGGCATCATCCTGTCCAGCCCGGCTCTCGACTTCCACCTCTCCGACAGCTACTTCGTCGTCGCGCACTTCCACTACACCGTCTTCGGCACCGTGGTCTTCGCGATGTTCGCCGGCTACTACTTCTGGTGGCCCAAGCTGACCGGCCGGATGCTCGACGAGACGCTCGGCAAGATCCACTTCTGGATGCTCTTCATCGGCTTCCACATGACCTTCCTCATCCAGCACTGGCTCGGTGTCGAGGGCATGGCCCGTCGGTACGCCGACTACCTGCCGGAGGAAGGCTTCCAGGCGGCGAACATCGTCTCCAGCGTCGGCGCCTTCCTGCTCGGTGCCTCGATGATCCCGTTCGTCTACAACGTGTGGAAGACGTGGAAGAAGGCACCGCTCGTGAAGTCCGACGACCCGTGGGGCTACGGCGCCTCGCTCGAGTGGGCGACGTCCTGCCCGCCGCCGCGCCACAACTTCACGTCGCTGCCGCGCATCCGTTCCGAGCGCCCGGCGTTCGACCTGCACCACCCCGAGTCGGTGGCCGGTGGGGCCCCGATCGCGGACCGCAACACCCTCGTCCAGGTGATGGGGCCGGCCGACGTGGCTTCCGAGCGGGCCACCAGCACCGAGAGGCGTGAGGACTGACCGATGCGCGTCGAGACCAAGCTCTTCCTGTACCTGTTCGTCTTCTTCGTGCCCGTCACGCTGATCTACGGTTTCTGGTCCAAGTGGTCCGAGCCGATCGGTGTCACCGCCCTGGTGCTCACCGCCCTGCTCTTCGCTCTCAGCGGCTTCTACCTCTGGATGACCGGCAAGAAGCTGCCGCTGCGTCCCGAGGACAACGCGTCGGGTGAGATCGAGGACGCCGAGGGCAACTACGGCTACTTTGTCGCGAGCTCGTGGACGCCGCTGTGGCTCGCGGGCTCGGGCGCCATCATGTTCGCCGGTCTCGCCGTCGGCTGGTGGCTGTTCATCATCGGCGCGTTCTTCGGTGTCGTCGCGGTGTGCCTCTGGGTGTTCGAGTCCTTCCACGGCGAGTACTCCATCTGAAAAGACAGTCCGGCCCGGCAGGGTCGAGGAGGGGCCCGGTCGCTCGGCGACCGGGCCCCTTGTCGTTCTCCGTCCGGTCGCCCTGTCAGACGACGTCGAACAGCTCGGTGTGGATGCGGCTGTTGCGCACCCCAAGACCCTCCAGGGTGCGGGTCACGGCGGCCACCATGGGCCCCGGACCGCAGATGAAGTAGTCGATGCGCAGCTTCCGACGCCGTGCCGGAAGGTGGCGCTTCAGCATGGGGCGGTTGAGCCAGCCGACCTCGCCGTCCCACCTCTCCGGCGGCTCCTCCAGGATCTCCACGATGTGCAGGTCGAGGTCGTGCACGACGCCGTCGAGGCGTTCCCGGTGCAGCAGGTCGTCGGCGGTACGACCCGCCACGAAGAGGACGATGGGGCGCTCGTCGCGGCGCTCGGCGAGGGTGCGAACCATGCTGAGCATCGGCGTGATCCCGACCCCGCCCGCGATGAGGACGATGGCCTCGGAGGCGAGGCCGTCGACGGTGAACGAGCCGTGCGGGCCGTCGAGGTAGACGCGGCGGCCCGCCCTCATGCCGCTCACGAGCTCGCTGAAGTCACCGAGGGCCTTGATCGTGAACTCTTTGCGCCACGGCTCGGTGGCCGCTGACGCGATGGTGAAGGGGTGCTCCTCGAACACGTGCGGTGACGAGCCGATCTTGAGGAACGCGAACTGGCCGGGCCGGAACGGCACGCCATCGTGCCCGTCGGCGTGCAGGACGAGCGTCGCAGAGCTGTCCGGGTGCTGGCGGATCTCGTCGATGAGGTACGCGTTCTGTCGCTGACGTCGCGGACGCCACCACCACCGGTAGACCCACAGGCCCACGACGACCAGGGCCAGCACCGAGAACCACAGCAGGACCAGCGCGTTGTTGACGAGGTCGTCGAGCAGCCACACGTGCATGGCGGTCGCGAGCACGACGACGTTGGCCAAGATGATGTGCGAGAGCCGCCAGCCCTCGTAGCGCGGCCGTCGACGCCGGCGCGTCCAGGCGAGCCCGACGATGGCGAGGAGGGAGACGGTGGCGGTGAGGGCGAACCACACCCTCGGCGGGGCGTCGCGCAGGTCGAGCAGCGCGAGACCCTTGGGGGAGTGGGCCACGGCGAAGACGAGGTGCGCGAGCACGATGACGCCCGTGCCGATCGCCAGGGCCCGGTGCGCCCGCAGCACCCGCTCGATCCCCAGCTGCGTCGTCAGGGTGCGCACCCGCGACGGCAGCAGGAACGCCGCCACGAGCAGGGAGAGCGCGATGAGCCCGGTGGCCAGTGACAGCACGTGCAGCACCGGCAGGCCGGAGAGGACCCCGGTGCGTTCCAGCAGCAGGACGGGGATCGCGAGCGCGAGCAGGACCACGAGGGCCCAGCCGAGCGAGGCAGTGCGTCGACGCGGCAGCAGTCGTCTGTTGAGCGAGGTCGTAGCCTTCTGGGACACGGCGAATCCTTCTTGATCCCCGAGTGGACCATCCCCCTACGTAGTCACAGTCTGCCGGTCGGGACGCGCACCGTCCATGCCTCGATCCCCTTGTGGCTGTGGACGATTCGGTGCAAATGGTGGCGAGTCGGATCGAAAATCCCGGTGGTCCCGCGCCTGGTGCGAGGGCCGCACCGGCCCCGGACATGACGAAGGGGAGGGCGCGCGCCCTCCCCTTCAGTCGTCACTGCTCTTCACGGCCCTTCGGGCTCGCAGTGCGATCGTATGGGAGTGAACATCCAGGGCACCTCCGTCCGATCGGTTGTGTCCCTCGACGTTAGACCTCCTCGGAGGCCTGGTAAAGGGTTCTGTCCACCCCTCGTGCACGCGTAACGGGGGCCGGCTCGAACGGCCCGGCCTGTGCCCGTTCCCTCAGCCCCAGCCGAGCTCGTGCAGCTGGTCGTCGTCGATGCCGAAGTGGTGGGCCACTTCGTGCACCACGGTGATGGCGATCTCCTCACGCAGCTCGTCGCCCGTCTCGCACATCCGTTGGAGCGGCCCGCGGAAGATCGTGATGCGGTCAGGCAGCGCCCCGGCCGCCCACCAGCCGTCGCGCTCGGTGAGGGGGGTGCCGTCGTAGACCCCGAGCAGGTCGGGGTCGTCGGCCGGCGGCTCGTCCTCGACGAGGACGACGACGTTGTCCATGGCACGCGCCAGGCCCGGGGGGATGGAGTCGAGGGCATCGCCGACGGCCTCGTCGAACTCGGCTTCGGAGAGCTGGACCACGGATGCAGTCTCACACACGCCGAAGGGGCACGACCCGTGCGGGTCGTGCCCCTTCGCAAGTGGAGCGTGGTGCGGCTCAGTCGTGCTTGCGCGCCTTGATGGTCTCGCGCTCCTGACCCGCTCCGCGCCCCTCGATGGCCTCGTGCTCGCCGGTGGGGGAGACGACGTGGTCGTCGTGCTCGTGGTGCGCGGCCTCCAGCTCGCTCGGCGTGGCCGGTGCGACGCGGTCCTTGAAGTAGAAGTTCGAGAACTTCGCGCGCAGGCGCTCCTTGCGGGCGATCGGGCTGTCGACGCCGTTGGCGTCGGTGCCGGAGGTGAGCTGAAGCGGCTCGGGCGACTCGTGCTGGACGAGGACCCAGCGCTCCTGCGGCGTGAGCGGCGCGTGGATCTCCTCGAACTTGCCGTCCGCGTGACGCCAGATCGTGCCGGTCTCGCGGCCGTGGAGCACCTTCTGGCGGTCGGCCCGCTGCAGGCTCAGGCAGATGCGCTTGGTGATCCAGAAGGCGATGGGCGGCCCGATGAAGAAGAGCACGCGCAGCGTCTGCGTGATGTCGTTGATCGACAGGTGCAGCTTGATCGCCATGAGGTCGTTGCCCGCGGCGAGGAAGAGCACGACGTACATCGTGATGCCGGCGACACCGACCGCGGTGCGCGTCGGCGCGTTGCGGGGCCGGTCGAGCAGGTGGTGCTCGCGCTTGTCGCCGGTCACCCAGGCCTCGACGAAGGGGTAGGCGCCGATGATGCCCCACATGATGGGCAGCAGCAGGATCGAGCCCGGGAAGATGTTCATGCTCCAGGTGAAGCCGAACGTCTCGAACTCGAGGAAGCCGGGCAGCAGTCGCAGCGCACCGTCGGCGAAGCCCATGTACCAGTCGGGCTGCGAGCCCGCCGTGATCGGCGACGGGTCGTAGGGGCCGTACGCCCAGATCGGGTTGATGCTCACGACGGCCGAGATCAGCGTGATGACGCCGAAGACGATGAAGAAGAAGCCGCCGGCCTTGGCGATGTACACCGGCAGGAGCGGGTAGCCCACGACGTTGTTGTTGGTGCGGCCCGGCCCGGGGAACTGGGTGTGCTTGTGCACGAACACGAGCAGGATGTGCGCCGTGAAGAGGCCCACGAGGATCGCCGGGATGAGCAGCACGTGCGCGGAGTAGAGGCGCGGGATGATCGCCTCTCCCGGGAAGGCGCCGCCGAAGATGAAGTACGCCATGTACGAGCCGACGATCGGCACCGACTGCACGAAGCCGTTCATGGCGCGGATGCCGGTGCCCGAGAGCAGGTCGTCGGGCAGCGAGTAGCCGGCGAAGCCCTCGATGCAGGCGAGCATCGAGAGGATCGTGCCGAAGACCCAGTTGATCTCACGCGGCTTGCGGAACGCGCCCGTGAAGAAGACGCGCGCCATGTGCACGAAGACCGACACGACGAAGATCAGGGCGGCCCAGTGGTGGATCTGCCGGATGAGCAGGCCGCCGCGGATGTCGAAGGAGATGCCGAGCGTCGAACGGTAGGCGTCGGACATCGTCACGCCCTGGAGCGGCACGTAGCTGCCGTCGTAGACGACCTGGCTGGCGCTCGGGACGAACCAGAACGTGAGGAACGCACCGGTCAGCAGGCAGACGATCATCGAGTACATCGCGATCTCGCCGAGCATGAAGGACCAGTGGTCGGGGAAGACCTTCTTCGCGAGGAAGGAGACGCCCTTGGCGGCACCGACCCGGTCGTCCACCCAGCCGGCGATGCCGCCGAGCGGCTTCGTGGCGGCGGCGCGCTCGTCTGCCTGGCGGTCGCCGTCGCGCAGTGCGTCGGCGGGTCGGGTGTCGGTGGTGCTCATCGCGCACGCTCCCAGAAGCTCGGTCCGACGGGCTCGTGGAAGCCCTCGGGGGCGACGAGGTAGCCCGCGTCGTCCACGGTGATCTTGAGTTGCGGCAGCGGCCGCTTGGCCGGGCCGAAGATGACTGCGCAGTCCTCGGTGAGGTCGAAGGTCGACTGGTGGCACGGGCAGAGCAGGTGGTGCGTCTGCTGCTCGTACAGGCCGACCGCGCAGCCGACGTGGGTGCAGATCTTGGAGTAGGCGACGACGCCGTCGACGCCCCAGTCCTTGGCCTTCTGCACCTTGATCTTGTCGGGGTCGAGGCGGATGAGGATGACCGCGGCCTTGGCCTTGGCCTCGAGGACGTGCTTGCCCTCGTCGATGTGCTTCTGCAGGGTCTCGGGCATCACGTGGAAGACCGAGCCGTTGGTGACCTCGTCGAAGCGGATCGGCGTCATCTCCGGGTCGCGCATGAGACGGATCGGCTTGCCGCCGTTCTCCTTGGGGTCCCAGATCGTGTGCTTGAGCTCCTCGACGTTGACCGGGCCGAGCGAACCTGCCACCTGGAGGCCGAGGGGGAGGGCGAAGAGGCCGAGCGCCCCGCCGAGGGTGTACTTGAGGACGGGACGGCGGGTCAGCTGCGTGGACTCCACCCCGGCCGTGACCGTGGCGACGGCCTTGGCCCGCTCCTCACCGGTGGAGGCCTGCAGGTGGCGCTCCTCGACGATCTCCTCGTCGGACATCAGCGTCTTGGCCCAGTGCACGGCGCCGATGCCGATGAGGAAGATGGCGAAGCCGAGCGAGAGTCCGAGGACGACGTTCTGCGTCTTCGCCACGCCGATGCCGGGGAAGAAGAAGGTCGCCTCGTCGGGGATCGCGAAGTAGCTGACCAGGAAGACCAGCGTCGCGAGCATCGAGAGACCGAACATCGTCGCGACCTGGCGCTCGGCGCGCTTGGCGGCCTCGGGGTGGTCGTCGGCGGCACGGTGGACGTGCGCCGGCAGGCCCGGGTTCTCGAACTGGTCGGCGTCGCGGATCATCGACGCGGGGAGCAGGTCGTGCCCGTCGCCGGCGGCCGGCACGAGCGCGGTGCTCGTCCCGTGGTCCGTGGTCTCGTGGTCGTTCATCGGGTCGTGGTCCTGTCGTCGTGCGTGATCGGGACGATGCAGTGCGGGGTCATGCGGCCTTCTTGCCGAGCCAGACGGCGCAGCCGATGAGGATGCCGAGGGCGAAGACCCACGCGAACAGGCCCTCGGAGACGGGGCCGAGGTTGCCCAGCGTGAGGCCGCCGACGTTGGTCTGCGACTCCTGGGCCTTGAGGTAGGAGATGACCTTCTGCTTGGCCTCGGGGGTCAGGTTGGTGTCGTTGAACACCGGCATCGACTGGGGGCCGCTGACCATCGCCTCGTAGATGTGCTTGGGCGTCGTCTCGTCGAGCGCGGGAGCGTACTTGCCGCGCGTCAGGGCACCTCCGGCACCGGCGAAGTTGTGGCACATCGCGCAGTTGACGCGGAAGATCTCGCCGCCCTCGGCGATCGCCTTGTTGTTCTCGGCGGTGCCCGGCTGGAGGACGGTCGTCCACTTGCTCTCGGGCACCGACGGGCCGGGGCCGAGCGAGGCGACGTACGCGGCCAGGGCTGCGATCTGCTCGTCGTCGAACTTGACCTTGTTGACGGGCGCCTGGACGTTCGGGCCCGCGAGCGGCATACGGCCGGTGCCGACCTGGAAGTCGACCGACGCGGCGCCGACGCCCACGAGGGAGGGGCCGGACTTGGTGCCCTGTGCGTTGAGGCCGTGGCACGACGCACAGTTGGCCACGAAGAGGTCCTTGCCCTCGGAGACCGCGTCGGCCGCGGCGGTGGGCGCCGCGGCGTTGGCATCCTTCGGCGCCAGGAAGGAGTAGGCGCCACCGGTGACGAGAAGGCCGATCAGCAGCAGCACCGCGATCGCGGCGGGGTGTCGACGTCGGGCGGCCAAGGCGTTCACTGTGGGGTCCTGTCGTCCATGGTGGTGGTGGTCGGGTGAAGCGGTGCGGTCATGCGGGCGAAACCGGCTCGCAGGTCAGCGAAGGATGTAGATGGTCGCGAAGAGGGCGATCCACACGACGTCGACGAAGTGCCAGTAGTACGACGTGACGACGGCGCCGGTGGCGTTGGCGTGCGTGTAGCGGCGGGTCGTGAAGGTGCGGGCGATGATGAGCAGGAACGCGATCAGGCCGCCGGTCACGTGGAGGCCGTGGAACCCCGTCGCCATGTAGAAGACGGAGCCGTATGCGTCGGAGCTGAGCGTCACATTCTCGTGGACGAGCTCGGCGTACTCCATGACCTGACCGGCGATGAAGAAGGCGCCGAACAGGTACGTGAGGACGTACCACTCACGCATGCCCCAGCCCTTGAGGTCGAGCAGCCTTCCGGTGCGGGCCTTCTGGCCACGCTCGGCCTTCCAGACGCCGAGCTGGCACCACACGGAGGAGATGACGAGCACGAGGCAGTTGACGCTCGCGAACGGCAGGTTCAGCTTCTCGGTCTGCGTGGCCCAGAGGTCGCCGCGCACCGACCGGAGCTGGAAGTACACGGCGAAGAGACCCGCGAAGAACATGAGCTCCGAGGAGAGCCACACGATGGTGCCGACGGCAACCATGTTGGGGCGGGTCGCCGGTCCGTGATGGGCCGAGCTCGCTACTGCGCTTGAAGGAACTGCTGATGCTGTCGCCACGTTGGACATTATTCCCACATTCCTGTCCGGCTGTGCGAGGGACCCCCCGCTACGGGGCCGTTTCTCGCGCGGGTGTAGAGGATTCGTGACCATTCCGACACGAACCCTGAACAGCCGTGCTGGGGGCCGTCCGTGAGCCACCTTCCCACGGCGCCCGGAGCGGCCGTCGCCGGGGTGCCGCGTGGGCCGTCCCAGGGCCGGGAGGTCGGTGCGGCCGGCCGCGACCTGCCCGGTAGCATCGGGCGCATGACCGCCTCGAACGACAGCGCAGCGCAGGGACCGTCCACCGAGATCGCCACGACCGCCGCGTCGACGAAGCCGGTGGCGCGGGTGAGCGTGCTGCTCTACAGCGACGACTTCACGACGCGTGACGCGGTGCGTGCCGCGGTCGGTCGCCGGCCGGCCAAGGACGTCGAGGTGGTCCGCTGGCACGAGTGCGCCACGGCCGACGCCGTCGTCTCCTCGGTCGACTCCGAGCGCTTCGACATCCTCGTCCTCGACGGCGAGGCGGCCAAGGTCGGCGGGCTCGGCCTGGCCCGCCAGCTGAAGAACGAGATCTTCGAGTGCCCGCCGATCATCGTCCTCACCGGTCGGCCGCAGGACAGCTGGCTCGCGGCGTGGTCGCAGGCCGACCTCGCCGTGCCGCACCCGCTCGACCCGATCGCGCTGACGTCGGCCATCGCCACGCTCGCTCGCGCGGGCGTGCCCACGGCCTGACCGTGGCGCAGGAAGGCACGACCTGGTCCGGGCTGCTCACCGACCTCATCGCAGGTCGTGACCTCGACCGCCCGACGGCCGAGTGGGCGATGAACCAGATCATGGAGGGCGAGGCGACCCCCTCGCAGGTGGCGGGCTTCCTCGTGGGGCTGCGGGCCAAGGGCGAGAGCATCGAGGAGATGCGGGGACTGGCCGAGCAGATGCTCGCCCACGCGCGACGCATCGAGGTGCCCGGTCCGAGCCTCGACATCGTCGGCACCGGCGGCGATCGAGCCCACACCGTCAACATCTCGACGATGTCGTCGATGGTGGCCGCGGCTGCCGGTGTTCGTGTCGTCAAGCACGGCAACCGGGCTGCCTCCTCGTCGTCCGGGTCGGCTGACGTCCTCGAGGCCCTCGGCATCGACCTGTCGCTCCCGCCGGAGCGGGTCGTCGAGGTGGCCGAGGAGGCCGGCATCACGTTCTGCTTCGCCCAGACCTTCCACCCGTCGTTCCGTCACACCGCCGTGCCGCGGCGCGACCTCGGCGTCGGCACCGCGTTCAACTTCCTCGGCCCGCTCACCAACCCCGCCCAGCCGACGTATGCCGCCGTGGGCTGCGCGGACGCCCACATGGCGCCGCTGCTCGCCGGCGTCTTCGCCGACCGTGGCAAGGACGCCGCCGTGTTCCGCGGCGACGACGGGCTCGACGAGGTCACCGTCTCCACCACGACGCACGTCTGGTGGGTGCGCGGGGGCGCGGTCGCCGAGCACTCGGTCGACCCCGCCCGCCTCGGGCTCGAGCTGCACCCCATCGAGTCACTGCGCGGCGGCGACGCCGTCCACAACGCGGGAGTCGTCCGTGACATCTTCGCCGGCGCCACCGGCGCGGTGCGCGACGCGGTGCTGCTCAACGCGGGCATCGCCCTGGCGCTGACCCGTCCCGACTCGGGCGCCTCGCCCGCAGCCTTCGACGCGGACCTCAGGGCGGCCATGGACGTCGCGGCGGACGCCATCGACAGCGGGGCGGCCGCCGCGCTCGTGGATCGCTGGGTGGCGGCCACACGCCGCTAGACCGGGACTCGATCGGCCTCGACTGCAATCGACCGGCCTCGTCGGGAATCGACCGGCCTCGCCGGGCCGCCCACCGAGCCGGACGTCTCCGACCCGTCAGGCGGCGGGTCCGTCTACTCGCCCTCGAGGCCGAGGCTGAAGGCCGCCTCGAGGTCGTGCGAGGAGTAGGTGCGGAACGCGATGTGGGTCGACGTGCCGACGATGCCCTGCACCTTGTTGAGCCGGTCGGCGATGACATCGGCGAACTCCTCGTGCGCCTTGACCCGCACCATGGCGATGAGGTCGGCGTCGCCGGTCACGGAGTAGACCTCCGACACGGCAGGGATCTCGGCGACGGCTTCGGCCACCTCGGGGATCCGGTCGACCTCGCAGCTGATCATGACGATGGCGGTGATCACGATGCACACCCTAGCCCCCGACCCGGGAGGTCCCACGGCAGGCCGTCGGGCGACCGGCCGGTGCTCACGCGTCGCTGGTCAGGCCCGTCACCCGGCACCTCGCCCGGCCAGTCATGGGGCCCGTCATCCCGCACGGCGCAGCCGGTCGCGGCGACCGCCAGCACCACCGCGACCACCGTGACCCACACGACCGCCGTGTCCCGACGCGCCTGGCGACGCGACGTCGTCGTCGAAGCCGACGACGTCGCGGGCTGAGGCGATCGCGGGCTCGAGCTCGGTGCGCACGGACCCCGCGCCGCCGACAGGGCAGGTCCACAGCCCGTCGAGCTCGACGATGCGCACCCCCGGCGCCTCGAGCCAGCGCAGCAGGATCTCGGTCTCCTCGGTCAGGGCCGAGGGACGTTCGGACGTCGGCGGCGGCACGACCTCGGCCGTGGCCTGCACGGAGGCGACGTAGGGCATCGGGTCGGCCCCGCGCGGACTGACCGCGGTACCGGCGAGCCGGCCGTGCCGGATGCAGACGAGCTCCCAACCGCCGGCGTCGCTGCGCCGGGCCGCGACGATCTCGGGGGAGCGGGTCAGCGGCGCGAGCCGCTGCGCGCGCGCAGCGCCCCGGACGAGCTGCAGGAACCGGTCACGCACGCGTGCAGCGTCCTCGAAGCGCTCCTGCGACGCGAGCTCCTCCAGGCGTGCGCGCAGCAGCTCGGCGCCGGGACGGGCGTTGCCCGTGAAGATGGCGCGGCAGTCGGCCACCACGACCGCGTAGTCGCCCTCGGACTGGGCGCCGGTGCAGGGAGCCCCGCAGCGTCCCATGTCGGCGAGTGCGCAGGCAGTGCCGCGACCGGTGAGCCTGCCGGTGCACTGCCGCAGGGGCACCACCTCGTGGACGGCGTCGACGGCGGCCTGAGCCGTGACCCGTGACCGGAACGGACCGATGTAGTGGGCCTCGTCGTCACGCACCTGCTTGACGATGGACAGGCGTGGGAAGCGCTCCTGCGTCAGCTTGACCCACACCACCTTGCGGCCGTCCTTGGACCGACGGTTGAAGCGCGGCTTGTGCTCGTCGATGAGCCGCAGCTCGCGCACCTGGGCCTCGAGCGCGGTCTGGCAGACGATGGGGTGGACGACGTGGGCGAGGCGCACCATCTCGGCCATGCGGCTGCGCTGCTCGGAGGCGGTGAAGTAGCTGCGGACCCTGGTGCGGATGTCGCGGCTCGTGCCGACGTAGAGGACGCGGTCGTTGCCGTCCTTGAACAGGTAGACCCCGGGGGAGCTGGGCAGCGGGTCGGCGAGGAAGCGCTTGCGGCGCTGCGAGGGGGTGACCCGCGAGCTGTAGCTGGAGAGCTCCTCGAGCGTGTGGACGCCGAGGTTGCCGACCCGCTCGATGAGTCCGTGGAGGACGTCGACCGTGGCGCGCGCGTCGTGCAGCGCGCGGTGGTCGGGCGTGGTGGTGGCGCCGAACACCTGCGCGAGCGATGAGAGACGGTGGTTGGGCGACTCGTCCCGCACGACGAGCTGTCGAGCCAGCTGGAGCGTGTCGAGCACGGCGAACCCGGGCCACGGTGCACCGACCCGCGCCGCGGCGGCCCTGAGGAAGCCGATGTCGAAGCCGGCGTTGTGGGCGACGAGGACGCTGCCCGCGGCGAACTCGAGGAAGGCGGGCAGCGCGCTCTCGATGCGGGGTGCGTCGCGGACCATGGTGTCGGTGATGCCGGTGAGCACCGAGATGAACGCTGGGATCGGCTCGGCAGGGTTGACGAGCGTCTGGAACTCGCCGAGCACCTCGCCGCCACGGACCTTCACCGCGCCGATCTCGGTGATGCCGCACTGGGCCGGCGTGCCCCCGGTGGTCTCGAGGTCGACCACGACGAAGGTGACCCCGGCGAGTGAGGTGCCGAGGTCGTCGAACGTCGCCTGGATCGCCTGCATGCCCTGACCGTAGGCGGGTGCGCCGACATTGCCCCGGAGGCGCGTCGTCCCCCGCCGAGGGGTAGGACGTCCGCTCGTCCGCGAGCGGCGTTGTCGGTGGGCGCCCCTAGCGTCGTTCACGACAGATCGCAACGAGAGACGAAGGGTGGAAACAACGATGATGCTCGTCGACTGCCAGACCTGCCCGGTGCGGGACGTCCACTGCGCTGACTGCATGGTGACGGCGCTGGCCGAGACCCCGCTGCAGCTGGGGGCGCGCACCGGCGGCCCGGGGCGTCCACAGCTCGCCGACCCTGCTGCCCCGCCGCCCGGCACCGTGCCCCTCGACCGCGCCGAGCGGCGAGCCGTGTCGGCCTTCCTGGCGGCCGGCCTGGTCACGACCGCGACCGCGAACGCCGCTCGTGCCGAGCTCGACCGCGAGCGCGAGGAAGGGGTTCGCGCCCCGGCCCACGGCGCCCGCTGGGCGGTCTGAGCAGGCCCCCCCGCGCGCGGCGTCAGACGGGGTACGGGCGGGCGTGGCACGATGACGCGGTGCCCTGCCAGACCCGTAGAGCGACCGCGGCCACGAGCCGGACGCGTCTCGGCAGGTCGCTCGTCGCTGCCGCGGCGTCCCTGGCACTGGCCGGGTGCACGGCTGGCTCCCCGGCGGGCACGGCCGCGCCGGGCAGCGCTCCACCCGCCTCGGTCTCTGTCACCGACCCGGCCGCCCCTGGGCCCGGCGCCCCAGAGGACATCCCGCCCGAACGATGGGCGGCCGCCAGGCAGCAGGCCGTCACGGCCCTGGTCCGTGCCCGGCTCTCCGCCGCCCACCGGGGCGATGAGCGCGCCTGGCTCGCGCCTCTGGGCGGCCCGAACCGGACCGTCCTGCGCACCACCCAGCAGGCCGTGCTCCAGCGGATGAGCGCCATCGGCGTCGAAGACCTCGAGCTGGACGACGTGCGTGAGACGACCGCGCCGGTGCCGGCCCCTGCCGGCACGTCGGTCGAGTGGGACGTCAGGGTCGACCTCAGCTACAGGATCCGCGGCTTCGACACGGCGCCGCGATCCTTCGACCTCGACCTCACGTTCAAGGCCGACCCCGCGGTCCCGCAACGACTGACGGTCACGGCGAGCGCGCCGTCGGGGCGTCCTCAGCCGTGGGACCTCGCCGGTCTGCGTATCCGGCGGTCGCCGACGGCGCTCGTCCTCGCGGTCGGCAGCGCCTCGCGGGTCGAGGAGATCGCCCGCCGTGCCCGCACGGCTTCCTCCCGGGTGGCGGCGGTGTGGGGGAGTGCCCGGCCGGCAGTGTGGATCGCCCCGGCGAGCGATGCCGACGCCGGTCGGCTGCTGGGCCGCGCCGCTGGCCCCGACGGTCTCGGCGGTGTGGCGGCGGCCACGGACGGCCCGTTGACGCCGGGCGAGCGGGCGGGTGCCGATCGCATCATCCTCGTGCCCAGGGCCTGGACGTCGCTCCGGTCCGACGGTCGCGACGTCGTCATGACCCATGAGCTGACCCACGTCACCGTGCGCGGCTCGACCACCCGAGCGGTGCCCGTCTGGCTCTCGGAGGGCTTCGCCGAGCTCGTCGCCTACCGCCCGATCGACCTGCCGGAGAGGGCCGTGGTCGGTCCGGCGGTCGCTCTCGTGCGCGCTGGTGGCATGCCGCGCGCCCTGCCGGGTGACGACGACTTCGCTCCGGGCACGCAGACGCTCCAGGCGGCATACGGCCTCTCCCTGGTGGCCCTGCGCTCGCTAGCCGACGCGCACGGCACCCGGGCCGTCGTCGCGCTGTACCGCGCGGCGGCGGGCGGTATCGCGGTGCCCACGGGCCGGCTCGACGACAGGGAAGCGGTCGTCGACACCGCGCTGCAGGCCACGATGGGCACCACGCGAGGTCGCCTCGTCAAGGACTGGCAGGCCCGGCTGCGGAGCCTGCTGCACTGAGCCGCCCGGCTGCGAACAACCCTGGGTTCAGGCGTAGAGCGCGTCGACGTCGTCGGCGAAGTCCTTCATGACGACGTTGCGCTTCAGCTTGAGCGACGGCGTGAGGTAGCCGTTCGCCTCGGTGAAGTCGCCGGGCAGCACCGTGAACTTGCGGATGGACTCGGCCTTCGACACGGCCTCGTTCGCGCGGTCGACCGCCTCCTGGAGCGCCTCCAGCACCTTGGGGTGGGAGCGGGCCTGCTCGAGCGTCACGTCCTCGAGCCCGTGCGTCTTGGCCCAGAGCGGCCACATCTCCTCGTCGAGCGTCAGCAGCACGCCGATGAAGGGCTTCTGGTCGCCGACCACGATGCACTGCGACACGAGCGGGTGGGCGCGCAGGCGGTCCTCCAGCACGGCGGGGGCGACGTTCTTGCCGCCCGCCGTCACGAGGATCTCCTTCTTGCGGCCCGTGATCCGCAGGTAGCCGTCGTCGTCCATCTCACCGAGGTCGCCGGTGTGGAACCAGCCGTCGACGAGAGCCTCGGACGTGGCGGTGGGGTTGCCGTGGTAGCTACCGAAGACACCGACGCCCTTGAGCAGGATCTCGCCGTCGTCGGCGATGCGGATGCCGGTGCCCGGCAGGGGCGGTCCCACCGTGCCGATCTTGATGCGGTCGGGGGTGTTCACGGCGACGGGGGCCGTCGTCTCGGTCAGGCCGTAGCCCTCGAGGATGACGACACCGATGCCGCGGTAGAAGTGGCCGAGACGGGTGCCGAGGGGCGCTCCGCCCGAGACCGCGTAACGCACCTTGCCGCCCATGGCGGCGCGCAGCTTGCCGTAGACGAGGCGGTCGAAGATCGCGTGCTGGATGCGGAGCCCGAGGCCCGGGCCGCCGGCGTCGAGGGCCTCGCTGTAGGCGATGGCGACGGTGGCGGCGCGAAGGAAGATCTTGCCCTTGCCGTCGGCGGACGCCTTGGCCTCGGCCGAGTTGAAGATCTTCTCGAAGACGCGCGGCACCGCGAGCACGAACGTCGGCTGGAACCCGGCGAAGTCGTCGAGGAGGGTCTTGATGTCGGCAGAGTGACCCATGCGCGCCTTGCCGGCCACGCAGAGCACCTCGATGAACCGCGCGAAGACGTGGGCGAGTGGCAGGAAGAGGAGAGTCGACGCGTTGTCGGTGAGGACGACCTGCCCGAGCTTCTCGATGGCGTTCTCGGCGAGGTCGAGGAAGTTGCCGTGCGTCAGCTCGCAGCCCTTGGGGCGGCCCGTGGTGCCGGACGTGTAGATGATCGTCGCGAGCGAGCGCCGGTCGAGCCCCGAGCGGCGCTCGGCGAGGTCGGCGTCGCTGACCTCGCCACCCTTCTCGCGCAGGGCATCGAGCCCGCCGCCCTCGATGGTGACGACGGCGCGCGGCGACGGCAGGTCGCCGCGGATCTGCTCGACGACGGACCGGTGCGTCTGGGTCTCGACGACGGCGAGGTGCGCGTCGGAGTCGGAGAGGATCCACTGCACCTGCTCGGCGGAGGAGGTCTCGTAGATCGGGACGACGACGGCGCCGGCGCTCCAGGCGGCGAAGTCGACGAGGGTCCACTCGTAGCGGGTGCGCGACATGAGGGCGATGCGGTCGCCGGGCTGGATGCCCTCGGCCATGAAGCCCTTGGCGACGGCCGCGACGTCGGCGGCGAACTGCGACCACGTGACGTGGGTCCAGCCGCCCGAGGGGGTCTTGCGCGAGAACGCCGTCTCGGCCCCGGACTCCGCGGCGTTGCGTGCCGGCAGGTCGGCGAGGCTGCCGTCCGTCGTGACGGGGGCAAGTGCGGCGACGACGTTGTCCTTCACTGTCACTCCTGATCGCGTGGGAAAGTTCTGGTGCACCTTACCGAGCGGTAACTGCCCGGGCCACGTCGTGAAGGTCACAGCGGAATCCGGGGGCGCGGCCGGCCCTCGCGGACCCGGCGGACCACATCTTCGCACGCGGCCGACGCGCCGTGACAGGCGTCCGGGCGTGGGCGGTCGTGCGACAGGTGACGCGATAGCCTTCGGCGCATGGCCGATCGCACCGAGTCCTCCATCGTCATCGACGCACCTCCGGGCGAGGTGCTCGACGTCATCGCGGACTTCGAGGCCTACCCCGAGTGGGCGGGTGAGGTGAAGGACGTCGCGGTGCTCGCCGAGGAGGGTGACGGCTGGGCCGACCAGGTGCAGTTCACCCTCGACGCCGGCGCGATCAAGGACACCTACGTCCTGGACTACGAGTGGGACGTCGTCGAGGACGGCACGGGAGTCATCTCCTGGTCGCTCGTTTCGGCTCAGGTGCTCAAGGCGATGAACGGCTCCTACACCCTGACGAGCGACGGCGACGGCACCAAGGTCACGTACCGTCTCGCGGTCGACGTCAAGATCCCGATGATCGGGCTGCTCAAGCGCAAGGCGGAGAAGGTCATCGTCGACACCGCGCTCAAGGAGCTGAAGAAGCGCGTCGAGGCCTGAGCCGCGGTGACGCCCAACGACGCATCCCGCGCCGGTGGCGCCCCCGGCTCCGTGGCCGAGGAGGCGGCGCTGCTCGTCGACCTGCTCTCCCAGCGTGGCTGGGGTGCCCCCTCGCGTATGCCGTCGGGCACGTCCGACGCGAACGGCCACTCCGCCGACCGAGCGCACGAGCAGCCGCATCACGACCACCCGGCAGCCGACCCGAGCGACCGTCCCGACGGCTCCGACGATCGTCACTCCGCCCGGTCGGACTGCACCTGCGGCGGCACGACCCCCGCTGCGTGCCGGGTCTGCCCGGTCTGCCAGCTGATCGCCTTCGTGCAGCAGGTCAACCCCGACACCATCGACCGGGTCGCCGACTTCGTGGGCTTCGCGGCGACGGCCCTGCGTGACCTGGCGACCGCGCAGCGCGAACGCCGCGAGGAGCGCGGTGACCATGGCGATGACGAGCACAACGACGACGAGCGCAACGACGACGAGCGCCACACGACGCGGCCGGGAGGACCCTGATGAGCAGACGGCTGGCCATCGGCATCGACATCGGCGGCACCAAGGTGGCCGGAGGTGTCGTCGACGAGAACGGTGTCATCACGCACCGCAGCCGTCGCGACACCCCGCACCGCTCGACGTCGCCCTCGGTCGTGGAGAACACCATCGTCGAGTCGGTCGAGGAGCTGCTGTCGAAGGTCGGTGACGACGACGTCGTGGCGGTCGGCATCGGTGCGGCCGGCTTCGTCGCCGAGGACCGCGCCACGGTCGTCTTCGCGCCGCACCTGTCGTGGCGCAACGAGCCGCTGCGCGACTCGCTCGCCCAGCGCATCGCGCTGCCGATCACCGTCGACAACGACGCGAACGCGGCCGCGTGGGCCGAGGCGTGCTTCGGCGCGGCCCGCGGTGAGTCGCACGTCGTCGTCATCACGCTCGGCACCGGGATCGGTGGCGCGCTCATCATCGACGGCAACGTGCAGCGCGGCCGTCACGGCATCGCCGGCGAGTTCGGCCACATGCAGATCATGCCGGGCGGCGTGCGCTGCGAGTGCGGCAACCGCGGCTGCTGGGAGCAGTACGCCAGCGGCAACGCCCTCGTCCGAGAGGCCCGCGCGATGATGGACGCCGGATCACCCGTCGTCGCCGACCTGCTCTCGCGGCTCGGTGGAGACGGGTCGGCGCTCACCGGCCCCTTCATCACCGAGGCCGCCCGTGACGGCGACCCGACCGCGCGCGAGCTGCTCGCCGACATCGGGCGGTGGCTTGGCATCGGCCTGGCCAACCTCGCCGCGGCCTTCGACCCCGGACTGTTCGTCATCGGCGGGGGCGTCAGCGCCGCCGACGAGATGCTCATAGGCCCGGCCCGCGAGGCGTTCCGGCGACAGCTGCCAGGTCGGGGCTACCGACCGGAGGCGAGGATCGTGCGCGCCGTCCTCGGCAGCGACGCGGGCCTCATCGGGGCGGCCGAGCTGGCGCGGGCGGGCCGCTGACCCGTGCCCGGCGACCGGCCCGGGAACGTGCTGCGGGTCATGAGCTACAACGTGCACGACCTGCGCGACGACCGCGCTGCCGCGGCGCGGGTGGTGCGGACGGTCGCGCCCGACGTGCTCTGTCTCCAGGAGGTCCCGCGCCGGCTCACCACCGAGGTCAGGCTGCCGCGGTTCGCACAAGCGTGCGGCATGGCTTGGGGCAGGGCGTGGGGCAGGGCGTGGGGCAGGGGGCGTCTCGGCACCGGCGGCACGGCCGTGCTCGTCGGTCCACGAGTGGTCCTCGTCGGGCGCAGTCGAGGACGGCTGCCGGTGCGCTTCCCCGACCGCACGAGAGGGTATGCCGCCGCGACCGTGGAGCTCGCCGGCGGCGCGGCCACGGGCCGACCCGTCACGGTCGTCAGCGTGCACCTCGGCTTGCGCGCCGACGAGCGGCTGCGGCACACGTCGGCGGTGCTCGAGAGGTACGCGTCCGACACGTCCTCGCGTGGGTCGGTGTCCGACGTCGTCGTCGCGGGCGACCTCAACGAGGGCAGCGACGGCCGGGCCTTCGCCGTCCTCGCCGACCGCCTGCGCCTCGTGTCGGGTGACACCGCCACCTTCCCGGCCGCAGCCCCGACGGCCGCCCTCGACGTCGTCTTCGCGAGTCCGGGTCTTGGGGTCGCCGTGAGCGAACCTGCGGAGGTCGAGGAACGCGACCTCGCCCGCGGCTCGGACCACCGTCCCGTCTGGGTGGACCTCGACCTCACGGCCGCACCGGTGCGAGAGCAGGGTGGCTAGACCCGCGTGCCGTCGTCGAAGGGGTCGCGCTCGTTACCGCCCCGCAGCACGAGCAGCACGAAACCGACGACGACCATGGCGAGCGCCGTCGCGACCCACCAGCCGCTGCCGTCGCGGTCGAAGAACAGCACGTAGAGCAGCAGGAGCGGCCCACCCACCAGTCCGCCGACGATGGCCCAGAACATCGGGTCGGTCTCGGCCGAGGGCAGGTCGATCTCGGACGGCGGCACGAAGTGGTCGTCGTCGCGGTCGGACGCGTCGAGCAGGTCGTCGGCGTCGTCGCGCCGGGGCGTGCTCCCGCGCCAGGCGTGCGAGGTCGTCGGAGCGATCGGCAGCTCGAGCCGGCCGCCTGCGGGCGTGGTGGTGTCGGGTGACGCGGACGGCGGGGCCTCTGCCGGCGAGGGGTCGAGCGCGACGGCCGAGCCGGTGGGATCGGCGCCGTCGGAGGCGGTGTCGGACGGCTCGTCGGCCGGGGCCTCGGCCGCGGTCGCATCCGTGGGTGACGGCGCCGACGCCTCACGGCGCTGCGGGTCGGGGGCCTCGTCGTCCCACCCCGCGATGATGCGCTCGAACTCGGCGTCGAGGTCGCGGTCAGCCACGACGGCTCCCGGCGGGGGTCGTCGGCGAGCACGCGGGCGCCCGACGGGGCGTCGGGAGGACCGTCGCAGGGGTCACGGAGGGGCTCCTCGGACGAATCGGCTGTACCTGTCGATCCTCGCATGCGCGGATGTGGGTGCGCGAGTGTCGTAGAGTTCGAGCGGTCACTGATGGAAGGCGGACGCGGTTGTTCTACTGGTTCCTCAAGACGATCGTCATCGGACCGATCATCAAGCTCCTCTTCCGCCCGTGGGTGGAAGGGGAGGAGAACATCCCCGAAGAGGGCGCCGCGATCTTCGCGAGCAACCACCTCTCCTTCTCCGACTCGATCTTCCTGCCGCTCGTCGTCTCGCGGCGCGTGACGTTCCTCGCGAAGAGCGACTACTTCACCGGACGCGGCATCAAGGGCCGGCTGACCGCCGCCTTCTTCAAGGGTGTCGGGCAGCTGCCCGTCGACCGGTCGGGCGGCAAGGCGAGCAACGCCGCGCTGAGCTCGGGCCTGAAGGTCCTGCGCCGCGGCGACCTGCTCGGCATCTACCCCGAGGGCACCCGTTCGCCCGACGGCCGGCTCTACCGCGGCCGCACCGGCGTGGCCCGGATGGCGCTCGAGGGCAAGGTCACGGTCATCCCCGTCGCCATGATCGGCACCGACAAGGCGCAGCCCACCGGCAAGGTGATCCCGCGCATCATGCGGGTCGGCGTCCGCGTGGGCAAGCCCCTCGACTTCTCGCGCTACGAGGGCATGGAGGACGACCGTTTCGTCCTGCGCTCGATCACCGACGAGATCATGTACGAGCTGATGCTGCTCTCCGGCCAGGAGTACGTCGACATGTACGCCACGTCGATGAAGGACCGTCTCGTCTCGGCGGCCCGCGCCAAGGCGCGGGAGCTGCAGGAGGCTGCGAAGCCCGGGAGCGCCGCGCCGGAGCTGGAGGAGGCGCTCGACGCTGCCGAGGGCAAGGCGCGTCCGTCTGCCGACGCCGACCCGACCCCGACGAGCTCGGAGCCCGTCGACGACGACGGCGACGGGCCGGTCGTGGCCGCCTCCTGAGCCGATGACCGTGCCTCGCGACGCCGGTGCCGAACCCGTCGACCCGGGCTCGGCCGTCGTCCCGGCGTCGCTTGACCCCTCACCCGCGGGCGAGCGGGGGAGACCCGCCCGCCTCGCCGATGACGAGCACGTGCTCGTCCGAGGCCTGTGGCGAGCGGTCGACGTCTTCCGCTGGCTCGCCCTCGCGTACGCGACGTGGGCGGTGTGGGGGCGCCACGGCGAGATCGCGCGCCTCGGGGGAGCCGTCGCCGTGCTGGCGGTCCTGGCCGCGTGGACGGCGGTGCAGACCCTGCGGCCCATGCGCACCGTGCGCGCCTACACCGTCGAGCTCGTCATCGGCTGCAGCGCGATCCTCGCGACCCGCCTCGTCGACGATCCCGAGGTCATCACCGGAGGTGCCAAGACCATCCCGTCGATCTGGCCCACCGCTGCGGTCGTCGGGTTCGCCGTGCTGCGCGGCTGGCGTGGGGGTCTGGCTGCTGCGTCGCTGGTGGCGGCCACCTCGTTCGTCGAGGTCGTGCAGCCGACGGCCAACACCATCTCTAACTCGATCTTCGGGCTGCTGCTCGGCGGCTGCATCGGCTACTGCGTCGACCTGGCCCGCGCCAGCCACGAGGCGCTGGCCGAGGCCATGCGACTGGACGCGGCGCGCAACGAGCGTGACCGTCTTGCGCGCACGGTGCACGACGGGGTCCTGCAGACGCTGGCGTTCATCAACCGCCGCGCCGCCGAGCTCGGTGGCGAGGCTGCCCGCCTCGGGGCGATGGCGGGGGAGCAGGAGACCATCCTGCGCACGCTGGTCAGCCAGACCGATCTCGCCGAGGTGGGGCGGGCGGTCAGCGGCGACGCCGACCTGCGCGTCCTGCTCAGGCACGTCGAGCGTGCCGGCGTGCAGCTCGTCGCGCCCGCCGACGCGGTGCTGCTGCCTCGCCGCGTGGCCGACGAGGTCGTCGCGGCCGTCGAGGCCGCGCTCGACAACGTGCGCCAGCACGCAGGCGAGAGCGCCCGCGCGTGGGTGCTGCTCGACGATGACGGCAAGGACGTCGCCGTGACGATCCGCGACTCCGGTCGGGGTGTCCCGGCGGGCCGTCTCGACGAGGCCCTGGGGCAAGGCCGGCTCGGTGTCTCGTCGAGCATCCGGGGTCGTCTCGCGGACCTCGGCGGCTCCGCGAGCATCACGTCCGGGCCGGCGGGCGGCACCACGGTCGAGCTGCGCATCCCGAACCGCCGGACGAACCGACGTCCCACCCGTCACCATGGTGACGAACCGGACACCAGGCCCTCTCGACGAGGAACACCGTGACGCACCAGGAGGACGCCATGCACCAGGACGGCAGCACGCCGCCCGAACACATCAGTGTCGTCGTCGCCGACGACCACCCGATGTGGCGCGACGCCGTCGCCCGCGACCTCGTGGACGCGGGCTTCGAGGTGCTGGCCACCGCCGACGACGGCCGCTCCGCCCTCGCTCGCACCCGCGCCACGACGCCTGACGTGCTCGTGCTCGACCTCAACCTGCCCGGGCTGAGCGGCGCGGAGGTGTGCGCGGCCCTCGCGCAGGCCGGGGTGCCGACCCGCATCCTCATCCTGTCGGCGAGCGGCGACCACCAGGACGTCCTCGACGCCGTCAAGGCCGGAGCGCTCGGCTACCTCGTCAAGTCGGCGGGTCGGGAGGAGTTCCTCGCCGCCGTGCGGGCGACCGCTGCCGGCGAACCGGTGTTCACCGCCGGGCTGGCCGGCCTCGTGCTCGGGGAGTTCCGGCGGGTCAAGGCCGCCGGCGGCGGCACACCAGAACGTCCTGTCCCCGAGCTCACCGACCGCGAGACCGAGATCCTCAAGTACGTCGCGACCGGCATGGGCTACAAGGAGATCGCGGCCACCCTGTTCCTGTCGCACCGCACCGTCCAGAACCACGTGCAGAACATCTTCGGCAAGCTGCAGATGCACAACCGCGTCGAGCTCGCCCGCTTCGCCATGGAGCGCGGCCTCGACCTCGCCGACCCCACATCGCCCGCCTGACGGCATACGCCAACGGGAGCTCTCGGGCGCCCGGAGGTTTCGGGATGCGGACCCGTGCAGGGAGCGTGCGTGGCGGCGTCTACGCTTGCGGGGTGAACATGAGGACCGTCACCGCCGATGTCGGTCTCGAACCCGCTGACGGGTCCGAGGCCCTCGCCGCCCTCACGGCTGCGGCCACCGAGCTCGAGGCCCAGCAGCAGCCGGCCTGGCCCGACACCGCCGCGCTCGCCGAGGTGATCGAGACGCTCGCCTCGTATCCTCCGCTCGTCTTCGCCGGCGAGTGCGACATCCTCACCGACCGCATGGCGAAGGCCGCCGTCGGCGAGGCGTTCGTGCTCCAGGGCGGCGACTGCGCCGAGACGTTCGCGTCCGCGACGGCCGACAACATCCGCGACCGCATCAAGACGATCCTGCAGATGGCGGCCGTGCTGACCTACGGCGCGTCGGTGCCGGTCGTCAAGATCGGCCGCATGGCCGGGCAGTACGCCAAGCCGCGCAGCTCGACGGTCGAGACCCGCGAGGGCGTCACGCTGCCCGCGTTCCGTGGCGACATGGTCAACGACTTCGCCTTCCACGAGGCCGCGCGCATCCCCGACCCGCAGCGCCTCGTCCGCGCCTACCACGCGAGCTCGGCCACCCTGAACCTCGTGCGCGCTTTCACCACAGGCGGATTCGCCGACCTGCGGCACGTGCACGACTGGAACCGCGGCTTCGTCGCCAACTCCGCCAACGCCCGCTACGAGAAGCTCGCCAAGGACATCGACAAGGCGATGCGGTTCATGGCGGCGTGCGGCGCCGACTTCGACGCCATGCGCACCGTCGAGTTCTTCGCCGCCCACGAGGCGCTGCTGCTCGACTACGAGCGCCCGCTGACCCGCATCGACTCCCGCTCGGGCCGCCTCTACGACACCTCGGGCCACTTCGTCTGGGTCGGCGAGCGCACCCGCCAGCTCGACGGGGCGCACGTCGACTTCGTCTCGCGCATCAGCAACCCGATCGGCGTCAAGCTCGGGCCCAAGGCCGACATCGACGAGGTGCTGCGCCTCATCGACAAGGTCGACCCGAACCGCACCCCGGGCCGCCTGACCTTCATCACGCGGATGGGCGCCGGCACGATCCGCGACGCCCTGCCGGCCCTCGTCGACAAGGTGACGGCGTCCGGTGCGACCGTGACGTGGATCTGCGACCCCATGCACGGCAACACGTTCGAGAGCCCGTCCGGCTACAAGACGCGCGACTTCGAGGACATCGTCGAGGAGGTCCGCGGCTTCTTCGAGGTGCACCAGTCTCTCGGCACGATCCCCGGCGGCATCCACGTCGAGCTCACCGGCAACGACGTGACCGAGTGCCTCGGCGGTGCCGAGAAGATCATCGACTCCGACCTCGAGAAGCGCTACGAGTCCGTGTGCGACCCGCGCCTGAACCACCAGCAGTCCCTCGAGCTCGCCTTCGTCGTCGCCGAGATGCTCGGCCAGGCCTGAGCGTGGCGCCGGCGAGCTCCAGCGCCTACAAGGCGGACCTGCTCAGCGACACCCTGACCAAGCCCTCCGAGGCGATGCGCGCTGTCATGGCGAGCGCCGAGGTCGGCGACGACGTCTTCGGTGAGGACCCCACCCTGCGGGCCCTCGAGGAGCGCGTCGCCGACCTGCTCGGCCACGAGGACGCCCTCTTCACGCCGTCGGGCTCGATGGCCAACCAGCTCGGCGTGCGCCTGCACGTCAGGCAGGGCGAGGAGCTCATCGGCGACTCGCTGGCCCACGTGGTGCGAGCCGAGCTGGGTGCTGCGGCGGTGCTCTCGGGCATCTCGTCACGCACCTGGGTCTCCGAGCGCGGCCGGTTCCGGGCCGACGACGCGAGCGCGCTGATGATCACGGGCGCCGGTCCCTACCAGGTGTGCACGGCGCTGGTGATCGTCGAGAACACCCACAACTTCGGCGGTGGAACGGTGCAGTCGCTCGACGAGATCCGCCGGGCGCGCACCGTCACCCGTGAGCGCGGTGTGGCCATGCACCTCGACGGCGCGAGGCTCTTCAACGCCCACGTGGCCTCCGGCGTCGCCGTGGGCGACTACGGCCGCGAGTTCGACACCGTCTCGGTGTGCCTCAGCAAGGGCCTCGGTGCGCCGGTGGGCAGCGTGCTCGCCGGCTCTGCCGCGGCCATGGCCGAGTCGCGCATCTGGCGCAAGCGCTTCGGGGGCGGCATGCGGCAGGCCGGCATCCTCGCCGCGGCCGGCCTCTACGCGCTCGACCACAACGTCGAGCGCCTCGCCGACGACCACGCGCGCGCCCGTCGGGCCGCCGAGGCCATGGCCGAGGCCGCACCCGGGTCGGTCGACCTCGCGACCGTCGAGACGAACATCGTCATCGTCGACGTCGCGGCCGCCGGCTGGACGTCCGCATCCTTCGTCGACGCGGCTCTCGCCGCAGGTGTGCGCACGTATGCCGTCGGGCCGGGCGCCGTGCGCCTCGTCTGGCACCTCGACGTCGACGACGCCGGCACCGACGTCGCCATCGACGTGCTCACGGCCCTCCTGCGGTCCGCGCCCGCCTCCTGACGCTCCTCTGGCAGGTCAGACCTCGTGGTGGAGGGCCTCGGCGGGCAGCTCCCCGGGGCGTCGACGGGCGAGGAGCTCGACGGCATACATGGCCGCGAGCACGAGCGCGCCGCCGGCGAGCATGCGCAGCGTCGCGGTCTCGTCGCCGAGCGTGACGGCGAAGAAGGCGGCGAAGACCGGCTCGAGCGTCATCACGATGGCCGCCCGGGTGGCCGGCATGTGCGCCTGCGCCCAGGTCTGCACCCACAGCGCGAGGATGCTGGCGAAGACGACCATGTAGAGCACCGACGCCCACCGGCCCGGTGAGTCGGGCAGCACGATGCCGCCCGGCGCGGCGCCGACGACGCAGAGCAGCGCGATGACGACCATCTGCACCACCGAGAGGCCCGTCGCGATCTCGGAGGCGCTGTAGCGGCCCAGGCCCACGATGTGCAGGGCGTAGAGGGCGGCGGCCAGCAGCGTGATGGCCTCGCCGACGCCGACCGAGAAGCCGTTGAGCGAGAGCAGCGCAAGGCCCACCGTCGCGAGACCGACTGCGGCCCAGGTGGACCCGGCCACGCGCTCGTGCAGGAGCAGCGCGGTGAAGACTGGTGTCAGCACGACGTAGGTGCCGGTGATGAAGCCGGACACGGAGGCCGGCGTGGTCGACAGGCCCTGCGTCTGGAAGATCTGGGCCAGCCCGTAGAGCGCGCCGAGCCCCACCCCGACGAGGACCTGTCGCCGCGTCAGAGCACGCAGGGGGCGCCAGAAGACGACGACCATGATGACCGCCGAGAGGCTGAAGCGGACGGCGAGGAAGTCGACCGGCGGCACGGTCTCGACGAGGTCGCGGATGAGGAAGAACGTCGAACCCCAGACCGCCGTCAGCGCGACGAGCAGCAGCGTGGCCAGACGCGTGTGCGCCGCAGGTTTCACGGGCGGTGTCAGACGATCGTGAGGGTGATGGTGCTGCCCTTGGGCACGGGGGTGCCGGCTGGGACGTCCTGCGCGCGGACCTTCTTCTCGAAGAGGTCGCCGAACGGGTACTGCTTCTGCACCGTGAAGCCGAGGTCGGTCAGGGCCTTCTCCGCGACGGTGTCCTGCTGGTCGACGACGTTGGGCACCGGCACCATGACCGGGCCTTTGGACACGACGACGGTGACCGTGTCGCCGCGGTGCAGCGTGCCCTTGGCGGGCTTCTGCGAGACGACCTGGCCCGCCGGGACGGTGTCGCTGTTGACGTCCTCGGCGCGCGCGACCTTGAGCCCCGCCTTCGTGATCGCCGCCGATGCGGCGTCGAAGCCGGCGCCGGTCACCGTCGGCACCTTGATGGGCTCGCGTCCCTTGGAGACCACGACCGACACCTCCGCGTTGCGTCGCACCGACGCTCCCGCAGCAGGCTCCTGCGAGATGACGACGCCCTCGGGGACGGTCTCGCTCCAGTCCTCGCGGGTGGCCCCGAGGCGCAGGTTGACGGGGGTGAGGGCGGGCCCGGAGTCGGTGACCTTCGTGCCGACGAGCTGGGGGACCGCGTAGCGCTCCTTGCCCTTGGAGACCGTGACGCGAACCACGGACTGCTTGCCGAGCTCGCTGCCGGGCGCCGGCTCGACCCGGAGCACGACGCCCTTGGCCTTCGTCTCGGAGAACTGTTCGACGGGGTCCATGCGCAGGGATGCCTGGGTCATCGCGTCCTCGGCGCGGACGACCTGCTGGCCCACGACCGCCGGGACCGTCGTCGAACCGCCCGGTCCGGCGGTGAACCACCACCCGCCGAAGCCGACGCCGGCCACGAGGAGGACGACGGCAGCCCAGACCGGCCACCGCCGGCGACGACGCGGGCGTCGGTCGATGGGCATCGCGGCCGTGTGCTCGAGGCCCGGGGGGTCGTCGTGCACGGGCAGGCCGCCGAGGCCGACCGCGCCGGAGCGGCGTACGTCGGTGGGACGGGTGCGGCTGCGCTCGGGAGCGCCCTGCGCGGGGGCCCGGCCGGTGCCGGCGGGCAGCCGGCTGGTCGTCGACAGGGCGGGTAGCACGGAGGTCGCGGGCCCGGCGCCCTCGCCGGCCGCGGCGCCGCGGCGGTCGAGCTCGCCGGTGGAGAGGACACGTCGCACCGAGCGGACGGCGGCCACGAACGCTGCTGAGGACTCGAAGCGGTCGTCGGGCTCGACGGCCGTGGCCCGGGCCACGAGGGCGTCGAGGTCGGCCGGGACGGTCGGCACGACCGACGAGGGGGCGGGGATGGACCCGTGCACGTGGTTGTAGGCGATCTGGATGGGCGTGGTGCCCGTGACCGCCTTGCGCCCGGTGAGCATCTCGAAGAGCAGCAGGCCGGCGGCGTACACGTCGCTGCGGGGATCGGCCACGCCGCTCTCGACCTGCTCGGGCGAGAGGTACGAGACGGTGCC
Organism: Terrabacter sp. AAH1; assembly: GCF_054456855.1. Taxonomy (NCBI): domain Bacteria; kingdom Bacillati; phylum Actinomycetota; class Actinomycetes; order Micrococcales; family Intrasporangiaceae; genus Terrabacter; species Terrabacter sp. AAH1. The sequence continues at coordinate 261,714 of NZ_JBTJJV010000005.1, forward strand.
GAGCAGCACGCCGGTCTGGCTCGTGGCGGTCTGGTTGCTGATCGCGCGGGCGAGCCCGAAGTCGGCGACCTTGACCTCGCCGTCGCGACGGACGATGACGTTCTCGGGCTTGACGTCGCGGTGGATCATGCCCGCCGCGTGCGCGGCGCGCAGCGCGAGCAAAATCGGCTCGAGGATGGCCAGGGCCTCGCGCGCGGTGAGCGGGGCCTCTTCGTGGATGACGTCACGCAGGGTCTTGCCCTCGACGAGCTCCATCGCGAGGAAGACCTCGTCGTCGTCCTGACCCTGGTCGAAGACGGCCACCACGTTGGGGTGGCTCAGCCGCGCGGCGGAGCGGGCCTCGGCGCGGAAGCGCTCGACGAAGACGTCGTCGGCCGCGAGCCCCGGGCGCATGATCTTGAGTGCGACCTCCCGGTCGAGCCGTGCGTCCAGCGCCACGTAGACAGAGGCCATGCCTCCGTCTGCGAGGTGGGAGAGGATGCGGTACCGGCCGTCGATCACCCGACCGACGAGGGCGTCCGCCACGCTGGACGTCACGCACCGAAGTTTACGGGCAGATCAGGCGCATCCCGTGCAGGCCAGCCGCACGGCGGCCCGCTCAGAGGCGGTCGTAGATGGCCATGACGCTGGCGACGTACTGCTTGGTGTCCTCGTAGAGGCCCTTCTGGCGCACTGAGTAGAGACCCTGGTAGTACCCGGCGATGGCCTGCTCGCGCGAGTCCGCGCTGGCCTGCAGGGACCGGATGATCAGCACGCCGGACGTGATGTTGTCGCGGGTGTCGAAACGGTCCAGCGACCGGCCGGCCAGCTCGGAGGCCCAGGTCTGCGACGTCGGCATGATCTGCATGACCCCGACGGCGTTCGTGTAGGAGACGGCCCGCTGGTGCCAGCCGGACTCCAGCCACCCGATCGCGAGGGCGAGCTTGGGGTCGACCCCGTGGCGTGCCGCCGTCGCCCGGATGATCGCCGACGTCTCGGTGCGGGTGGGCACCTTGGCCGCGGCGAGCCTGGCCTTGCTGGCGGCGACGGCCTTGGCCGTCTTGGCCGACACGGAGTAGCCCTTCGGTGCGGCGGCCTTGGGGGCCGGGGTGGCCGGCGCCGACGCCGACACGGCCCCGGGCACGACGATCCTCTGGCCGACGAAGATGAGGGCGCTGCTGCGGAGCCTGTTCGCCGCGAGCAGCTTGGTCAGCGACACGCGGTACTTCACGGCGATGTCGCTCACCGTGTCGCCGGCGCGGACCACGTGGACCGCGTCGCGCGACGAGGGGCGCACCGCCGTCGCCGTACGGGTGCCGGACCCGGCGGTCGACCGCGGCTGCGCGGTTGCGGGGGAGGCCTTCCCCGGGACGAGCAGCTTCTGCCCGGGGTGGATCAGCGCGCCGCCGAGCGCGAGCCGGTTCTTCTGGGCGATGGCACGCACGCTGGTGTGGTTGGCGATGGCGAGGTGCCAGAGCGTGTCGCCCGGCCGGACCGTGATGGTCTTCCAGGGCGTGGCGGCCACGGGAGCCACGACCGCGTGGGCGGGCACGGCGAGTGCGGCGACGTCGGCGAAGGGCATGAGGTGGAGTCCTTTCCTGGAGCCCGGTTCTGGTGCAGGAGACGGTGCAGAAGACGTGGAGGGGCGTCGGAAGGGTGGGCGCGTCAGGCCAGAGGGGGCTGGTGTGGCATCTGTGGTTGCTGTGGCGTCTGTGACGATAGCGCACATTTGAGCACTAAACTAAAAATACATCGGTGTAATTCATGGCCCCACGCCCGTCCGAAGCTCCACCAGGACGACGAGGGACGCCCTTCGGGACGCTCCGAGGCGCGTGGTGGCGGCGGGTGCACGCCTCACCCTGACGGGTGGCAGACTCGTGCCCGTGAGCGACACTCCCGTGCAGCCCGACGAGACCACCACCGGCGACACCGACCTCGAGACGTTGGTCGGGGAGTGGCTGACCGTGCCCGACGCCGCCGAGCGGCTCGGCGTGCCGCTGTCGCGCGTGCGCCAGATGATGGCCGACCGAGAGGTGCTCGCCGCCCGCATCGGCGAGCGCAAGGTGACGGCGATCCCCGCCAAGTTCGTCGACGAGAGCGGGCCCCGGCCCGAGCTGCGCGGGACGTTCACCGTGCTGGCCGACGGCGGCATGGACGACACCGAGATCATCGAGTGGCTCTTCACCCCCGACGCGACCCTGCCCGTCGAGGGCGCCCCGATCGACGCCCTCCGAGCAGGGCACAAGACCGAGATCCGTCGGCGGGCCCAGGAGCTCGCCTTCTAGCAGGACTTGGACGCGGTGCGTCAGGAGTGCCGCGCCGTCGAGACCGCGACGAGCGCCTCGAGCACATCGAGCGCGGGCGAGTCGTAGTGGCCGGTCTCACGAGCCCGCTCGACCGCCTTGCGGGCGTCGTCGGCGAGCGCGGTGATCAGGCCCTCGACCCGGTCGACGGCCCCCGTGTCGACAAGCACGCCCCGGATCGCCTCCACCCCGGCGAGCTCCAGGTCGTCGCGGCCGAGCAGCGACTCCACCGTCGCCCGGTCGCTGGCTGACGCCGCGTCGAGGGCGTACGCGACGAGCACCGTCCGCTTGCCCTCGCGCAGGTCGTCCCCGGCGGGCTTGCCGGTAGCCTCGGGGTCGCCGAACACGCCGAGCAGGTCGTCGCGCAGCTGGAACGCCTCGCCGAGGGCGAGGCCGTAGTCGGACAGCGGGACGAGGGACTCCTGCGGGGCGCCCCCGACGAGGGCCCCGATGAGCAGCGGGTGCTCGATCGTGTACTTCGCGCTCTTGAAACGGATGACCTTGCGGGCCGAGGCCACCCTCTCCTCGAGGTCGAGGCCGTCCCAGCCGCGGGCCGACTCGAGCAGGTCGAGGAACTGGCCACCCATCAGCTGCGTGCGCATCAGGTCGAAGAGACCACGCCCGCGCACGAGCTCGTCGCCCGGGAGGCCGCACGTCGCGTACAGCTCGTCGCACCACGTGAGGCACAGGTCACCGGCCAGGATGGCGGTGCCCTCGCCGAAACGGTCCGCGTCACCCGCCCAACCACGCTCCTGGTGCAGGCCGGCCACGGCCCGGTGCGCCGACGGCATACCTCGTCGGGTGTCGCTGCGGTCCATGACGTCGTCGTGGAGGAGCGCCGCACCCTGGAAGAACTCCATGCTCGCGGCGAGGCGCACGAGGGCGTCCGAGTCGTCGCCACCAGCGGCGCGGTAGCCCCAGTAGAGGAAGCCGGCGCGCAGGCCCTTGCCCCCGGAGAGCAGGTTCGACACGGCGGACACGAGCGGCGCCGTCTCCTCACCGATCGCGGCGAGCGACTGGGTGGCCCCGGCGATCTGCCCGTCGATCGCCTGCTGGACCCGACGGCGCAGCGCGTCGAGGTCGGTGGGGGTCTGCACGAGGTCCTCCATCGAGTCGCGGGAATCGTCGTCAGCCTACGCGGCGCGCCGGCCGCGGCGTGAACAGCCCACGCAGCGCGGGCACGCTCCGCCTAAGGTGTGCGGCATGGCACACGGCACGGCATCCTCCATGGCACGGGCAGAACGGTTCACCCGGTCCATCCCGGCGATGATCGAGGCCGACACGCCCACCTTCAGCTTCGAGTTCTTCCCGCCCAAGGACGACGCCGCCGAGGCGCAGCTCTGGGACGCGATCCGCCGGCTCGAGAAGCTCTCGCCGAGCTTCGTGTCGATCACCTACGGCGCGGGCGGCAGCACCCGTGGGCGCACGGTGCGCCTCACCCAGCGGGTGCTCGAGGAGACCTCGCTGACGCCGATGGCGCACCTGACCTGCGTGGGTCACTCTGTCACCGAGCTGCGCAGCATCGTCGGGGCGTATGCCGCCGCGGGGGTCCGCAACATCCTGGCCCTCCGCGGCGACCCGCAGGGCGGCCTGGGCCAGCCGTGGGTCGCCCATCCCGAGGGCCTCGACCACGCCGACGAGCTCGTCTCGCTCGTCAAGGGCCTGGGCGACTTCACCGTGGGGGTCGCGGCGTTCCCCGACGGCCACCCCGAGTCGCGCAGCGTCGAGGAGGACGCCCGGACGCTCGTGCGCAAGGAGCAGGCCGGGGCGCAGTTCGCCATCACCCAGATGGTCTTCGACGTCGACAACTACCTCCGGCTGCGCGACGAGCTCGCGCGGCGCGGCTCGCACCTGCCCGTGGTGCCGGCGATCATGCCGATCACGAACGCGCGCCAGGTGGTGCGCATGGCACAGCTCGCCGGCCAGCCCATGCCGGCCGCCGTCACCGACCGCCTCGACCGGCACGGTGACGACGCGGACGCGGTGCGCGCCGAGGGGCTGGCCATCGCTACAGAGTCGTCCCAGCGGCTCCTCGACGAGGGAGCCCCCGGCATCCACTTCATCACCATGAACCGCTCGTCGGCCACGCTCGAGGTCTTCGGCAACCTCTGAGGCGCTCACCGCGGGACGGCCGACCCCGGTGAGGTCGACCGCCCTCGGTGGAGGCGGTTGGGGCGGTGGAGGTCGGTCAGGTGGTGGCCGACGGGGTCGTCGCGCCGTTCGGCGAGGTCGGCGTCCCGCCCTCGCCCGGCTGGGCCTGCGGGCCGTCGCCGTCGTGGTCGCCCCGGCCCCCCGGCCCGCCGGGCCCCTGGCCGCCCTCCTGGACGTCGGTCACGGTGAACGAGGCGTCGACCTGCACGATGACGTGCGTGCCGTCGGTCCGCACCATGTGCGCCTCGTAGACGCCGTCGGAGTCGGTCTCGACGCGCTCGATCGTCGCGGTCGGCTCCTTCGCCTTGGCGGCAGCTGTCACCTTCGCGGCGGTGTCGCCCGTGAGCAGCTGCTCGTCCGAGCGCATCGGCTTGCTCGGGTCGGTGTTGCCGTTGCCGTTGGCGCGGTCGCCCGGCGCGCCTGCCGTTCCCTCGCCGAGCAGGCCGTAGCCGGCGCCGTTCGCGGCGACACTGCTGCTCGACCCGGTGGTCTCGTCGGCGCTCGCGAGGGCGGCCCCGCCGAGCGCGAGCGCCGACACGGCCACGATGCCGGCGCCGGCCAGAGCGATGGTCTTGTTCTTCATGCGTTCCACTCCTTCGATGGGCTGGCCTCGTGCCAGCTGGGTCCACCGTCGGAGCCGGGCCTGTGCCGGCGCCCTCGCCGGCGTGGGCGCGTGCTGTGAGTCGCTGTGCGCTGCTGTGGGACGAGCGCGGGTCAGGTCTCCTGGTCGAACGGGCGGTCGACGGGGCGCTCGGGGCGTGGGTCGGTCGCGCGGCCGAGGCCCCATCCCCGACGGCGACCGTGGTCGGGACCTGGGTCGGTGGCTGGGTCGGTGGGTGGGTCGGTGGCTGGGTCGGTGGCGGCTCCGACGGCTCTGCCCGACGGTTGGGCGACGCCCAAGCGTTCGCCCCAGGCGTCGTAGCGGCGCTTGTAGCGGCGGATGCGGCCCGCGAGCTTGTAGACGAGGAAGGCTCCGAGGGCGAGGAGCACGAACGCGATGGTGGCGGCCCACCAGGGGTGCGCGATGGCGAGGGCGGTGACGCCCGTGACCGTGACGTCCTCGGTCGTGCTGACGACGATGTTGCTCGCCGGCTCGGGGGAGGTGTTGACCGCGGCGCGCAGGCCGGCCTTGATGCCGTGCGAGATCAGCGCCGTGACGCCACCGGTGGCCGCCCCGATGGCCGCGTCGAGCCCGGCCGTCTCGTGGCCGATGAGATAGCCGATGGTGGCGCCCACGGCGGGTCTGACGACCGTGTGCACCGAGTCCCAGACCGAGTCGACGTAGGGGATCTTGTCGGCGAGCATCTCGACGGCGAAGAGGATGCCGGCGCCGATGAGCACGTCGGTGCGGGACAGGGCGTTCGGGACCTGGCTGAGGTTGAAGATCTTGTCGGCCAGTCCGAGGACGAGCACGACGGCATACGCGTTGACCCCGCTGCCCCACCCGGTGGTGAAGGCCATGGGGATGAGCTCGGCGCCCACGACGCTCCTTCTGTCGTGCGCCGGTCGCGGGTGCGCCGGTGCGTCCATGCCCGGGCCGGACGGCCGAGCTCAGGTCCAACGTCACTGACGCTCCCGTATTCCCGCAGGGCACGCAACGGGACGCGCTGGCGCCGTGGGGGCCTTCGGTGGGTGCGTGGGCAGCGGAACGGGCCCGATCCGTGAGCGGACAGGACCCCTGCACCCCTCCGTTCGCGGACCGGACCCGCAGTCCCCAACTCTGCCGAGGGCCGCACGGGCGAACCTGAGCACGATTACTCAGGTTCGCCCGTTTCGTCCCCGTATGCCGGGCGTGCGCCTCAGGTCAGCCCTCCTGCGGGTCGTGGGTGAGCAGCCAGGACCGGAGGCCTGCGAGGTCGTCGGTGTTGTAGGCGTCGACGTCGGCTGCGAGCTCCTCGGCCCAGACCGTGTCACGCGTCGCGCCCGGGGTGTCAGGCGTCGCCCAGAAGCGGATCTCGTAGCCCTGCGCGTGGGCTCGGGTCACGTAGGCGCGGAGGAGGGCGCGATGGGCCTCGGTGAACGGCCCGCCCGTGTAGCCGACGGCCGACCAGTTGTTGCTGACGAGGGGCATGAGCGTCGGTGAGATGCCCTTGCCGAGGTCGCTGAGACGCCCGTCGTAGAAGGACCGGCGCGTCGTCGCGGCCTGCATGGCGGGCAGGTCGCGGTTGCCGGAGACGACGGCGGTGACGGCCCGGTGCTGCACCCGGCCCTGGCGGAAGGCGGTCACCAGCTCGGGGTACGCCGACAGCTGGCGCTCGATCACCGGCCAGGTGGCGCTGCCGTCCGACTTGACGTCGATGAGCAGGCGCAGCTTGCCGTTCCAGCCGGGGTAGATCGACCCGCCGTTGGCGCGGAACCGCTTCGCGAGCGGGTCGAGGTAGTGGCTGCGGAGGGTGCGGGTCAGGTCCGGGCCGTCGTGGCCGAGGTAGAGCTCACCGTCGACGAGCCAGACGTCGGCCTCGACCGAGGTGAAGCCGTGGTCCAGCGCATCGGCGAGCGGGCGCGCGTGCTCGTAGTCGTTGTGGGCGTGGGCCCGCTCGAGGGGTTGGGCGGTGGCACGGTGCGGGTTGCCGGTGGCCTCGAGGGCGGTCGCCGTGGAGGGGCTGCTCGTCGTGGCGAGGACGGCGGTGACGAGCAGGGTCGGGGTGAGGGTGATGAGGAAACGTCCGAGTCTCATGGACCCACCCTGTTCGCCCGTTCCGGTCGTCGGCCGACGCGAGGGTGAACGGCAGGCGACGGTTGTGGTCGTGACGCGGTTCCGGTCGTTCTTGACACGCTGTCGGCGCCGGGGGTTACGCTCTTCCCATCGAACAAGTGTTCGAACTTTGTTGGTTTCGTCAGTCAAGTCGTCGGTTGGTTGTCGGGCTGCTCGTGTGGGGCGCGGGTGGCTCGGGTCGTGATGTCCGGCCCGACGTGTCCGAGGGAGACGTGTCGTGGTGCGCAGGTTCAGTGACTCCGTCCAGGTGAGGGTCCGGAGAAGAGGGCAGGAGTGGGAGACCGCCCGCGAGGTCGGTCCGGAGAAGGGTGGCGAGAAGGACGCGAAGGCGCTCGGGTCCCCGGCGGGGACGGCGCCGGAGGCGTTCATCTGGCGCGGTCGCCTCTACGTCGTGCGCAGCGTCCTCGCCCAGTGGCGTGAGCGGCGCGCCTGGTGGCGCGATGCGCTCGAGGCCGACGAGGCGCAGGTGCGGCCCGGCGAGACGCTGGTCGCTGCGGCGTCCGAGCAGCACGTCTGGCGGGTCGAGGCGAGCCCGGGGTGGTCCTTCGCCCCCGGGGTCTACGACCTCGCCCACGACGAGTCCCCGAGGGGCGACCAGTGGTCGCTCGTCCGGGTCTCCGACTGAGCCGACATGAGACGAGAGAGGAGAGCCACCACCATGACCACCACCCACGACCTGCGACGTCCACCCATCTCGGCCGCCGTGCTCGACCTGCTCGAGCGGGGCCGCGCGACCCTCGAGTCCGCGTGCCGCACGAGCGATGCGTCCGAGCGCTACCGCGACTCCCACCTCGGTGCCCTGCGGGCTGCGGCTGCCCTCGTCGCCGCCCGCACCGTCCCGTCACCCCGATCCCGGCCGCGCAGCGTCTGGCAGGTCCTGCCCGGGGTGGCTCCCGAGCTGGGGGAGTGGGCCGCCTTCTTCGCCGCCTGCTCGGCCCACCGGTCGGTCATCGACCGTGGCGGTCACATCAGCGCCCGCGAGGCCGACGACCTGCTGCGCCAGGCCGAGATGTTCCTCGAGATCGTCCAGGACCTCCTCGGGGTCCCGGCGACGATCCCGCTGCCGCAGTCGATCACCCCCGTCTCGCCCGCCCCCGTCCCGAGGAGCCGGGCGAACACCGCGTGAGCAGCATGACCACCACCTCTTCCACCACCACTCACGGCTTCGTCCACCTGCACGTCGCGTCGGGCTACTCCATGCGCTACGGCACGGCCAAGCCGCACCAGCTCGTCGAGCGAGCCGCGGCCTTCGGGCAGCCGGCCCTCGCGCTGACCGACCGCGACGGGCTCTACGGCGCGGTGAAGTTCGTGCGCTCCTGCATGGAGCACGACATCGCCCCGATCCTCGGCGTCGACCTCGCCCTCGGGCCGGAGCGCCCCGAGCGGCAGCGTCCCGTGCGCACCCCCGTCCGAGGTGGGGCGCTCGTGGACCCCCGACTGCCTCGCGTCACGGTGCTGGCCCGGGGGAGCGCCACCGGTCTCGCACCCGGGGAGGGCTGGGGCGCCCTCTGTCGGCTCGTCACCGCCACCCACCTGCGTGGCGAGCGCGGCAACCCGGTCACCACCGCGAGCCTCGTCGCCGAGCACGCGCGCTCGGCGGACGACGGCGGGCCCTCCCGGCTCGTCGTGCTGCTCGGCCCCGACTCCGACGTCGGGCGCGAGGTGCTCGCCAAGCGACGCGACCGGGCCAGGGCCGCGCTGGAGCGCTGGGTCGCGCTGCTGCCGCGCGGGGCGGCCGTCGTCGAGGTCGTCTGCCACGGCGGCCCCGAGCACCAGCCGGGCAGCCTCGGCCAGGCGGGGCGGATGCTCGCCCTCGCGCGCGAGGTCGGTGTGCCCAGCGTGATCACGGCGGCGGTGCGCCACGCCGACCCGCAGGACGCCGCCATCGTCGACGTCCTCGACGCCGCGCGCCGGCTCGTCGCCCTCGATGCGCGCCACCTCGACCGCGTCACCACGGCGGGTCACCTGTCCCCGACACCGCTCATGCAGGCCCTCGCCCTCGACGTCGTGCAGGTCTCGGGCCCCGGGCTCGTCGGTGGCGGGTCGCTGGCACGCGAGCAGTCGCGCGAGCTGCTCGCCCGCACCACGGCGCTCGCCACCGAGTGCCTCCAGGACCCCCGTTCCGACCTCGGCATCGGCTCGGTCCACCTGCCCGAGCCCGGCGTGCTGGGCATCCGCCCGGGCACCAACCCGCACCACGTCCTCGCCCGCCGGTGCCGCGAGTCCATCGCGACCCGCTACCCCGGTCGGTCCGAGAGCGAGCTCGGGGCCGTCAGCGACCGGCTCGAGGACGAGCTCGGCGTCATCGAGACGCTCGGCTACGCGACCTACTTCCTCACCGTCGCCCAGGTCTGCGACCTCATCCGTGAGATGGGGGTGCGGGTCGCGGCCCGCGGCTCCGGGGCCGGGTCCCTCGTCAACTACCTCCTCGGCATCTCCGGGGTCGACCCGATGCGTCACAACCTGCTCATGGAGCGCTTCTGCTCACCGCTGCGAGCCGAGCTGCCCGACATCGACATCGACGTCGAGTCGGCCCGGCGCACCGAGATCTACGAACGCATCCTCGACCACTTCGGCGGCGAGCGGGTCACCTGCGTCTCGATGATGGACACCTACCGGGTGCGCCACGCGATCCGCGACGCCGGCGCCGCGCTCGGCCTGCCCCCGCCCGAGGTCGACGCGATGGCCAAGGCGTTCCCGCACATCGCCGCCCGAAACGTGCGCAACGCCCTGGCCGAGCTGCCCGAGCTGCGCGCGTCCGGCCTCGACGTGCCCCGTCTGCAGCTGATGTTCGACATCGTCGAGCGGCTCGACGGCCTGCCCCGCCACATCGCCCTGCACCCGTGCGGCGTCGTGCTCTCCGACTCGGTCCTGCTCGACCGCACCCCCGTCGAGGCCAGCTGGCTCGGCTTCCCGATGAGCCAGTTCGACAAGGACGACGTCGAGGAGATGGGACTGCTCAAGCTCGACGTCCTCGGCATCCGCATGCAGTCGGCGATGGCCCACGCGGTCGACGAGGTCGAGCGCGTCGACGGCACGGCCCTCGACCTCGACGACGAGAGCCAGGTGCCCTTCGACGACGAGCAGACCTTCGAGCTCGTCCGCTCGACCCGGACCCTCGGCTGCTTCCAGATCGAGAGTCCCGGCCAGCGCGAGCTCATCGGCAAGTTCGGGCCGCAGACCTTCGACGACCTCATCATCGACATCTCGCTCTTCCGTCCCGGGCCCGTCAAGAGCGACATGATCATCCCGTTCCTCAACGCGAGGCAGGGCTGGAAGGACCCCTCCTTCCTCCACCCGACGCTCATCCCCGCGCTCGAGGAGACCGAGGGCGTCGTCGTCTTCCACGAGCAGGTCCTCATGATCGTCGCCGAGACGACGGGCGTGACCCTCGCGCAGGCCGACGAGGTGCGCCGCGCGCTCGGCACCCCCGACGGCCAGCGCCAGATCGAGCGGTGGTGGCGCCCGGCCGCCCTGGCCCGCGGCTACGCACCCGACGTCGCCGACAAGATCTGGGAGGTCCTCAAGGCCTTCGCGTCGTTCGGGTTCTGCAAGGCGCATGCGGCCGCCTTCGCGCTGCCGACCTACCAGTCGGCCTGGCTCAAGGCGCACCACCCGGCCGCCTTTCTCGCCGGGGTGCTGACCCACGACCCCGGCATGTACCCCAAGCGGCTGATCCTCGACGACGCGCGTTCCTTCGGCATCGCGGTCCTCGGGCTCGACGTCAACGTGTCGACCGGCGCCTACCGCTTCGAGCGCACCGACGACGGCGGCGAGGCGATCCGGCTCTCCCTCGCCGACGTCCACGGCATCAGCGAGGCCGAGGTGGCCCGGATCGTCGCCGGTCAGCCGTACTCCAGCCTCTCCGACTTCTGGCAGCGGGCCCACGTGTCGCGGCCCGTCGCCGAGAAGCTCGTGCTCGCCGGTGGCTTCGACGCCCTGCACGACATCGACCTCGGCAGCCCGCCCCGTCGCGGCGAGAGCGGTCCCGAGGTGGTGGGGCGCTCCCGCAGCGGTCTCGGCCGGCGGGGCCGGGTCACCCGGCGAGACCTGCTGCTCCACGTCGCCGAGCTCGACCGCTGGTCGGCCTCGCAGCACTCGTCCCGGGCGCGGGTCTCGGCCGCGAGCCGCTCCCGTTCGTCGCGGGGCCGCGTCACGTCGGTCTCGGCCACCGGTGACATCCGGGCGCTGGCCGCCGCCCAGTCGCAGGCCTCCGCCGGCGCGCCCGAGCACGTCGCGACCCAGCTGACGCTCGACCTCGGCGACACACCCCGCCTCACCGCGACGAGCGGGCTGCCCGAGATGACCGGCCCCGAGCGGGTCCGTGCCGAGCTCGAGGTGCTCGGCCTCGACGCGAGCGGGCACGTCGTCGACTTCTACGCCCCGATGCTCGACGCCCTCGGCGTCACCCGGGCGCGCGACCTGCTCTCGGGGCGCAGCGGCCGCGAGGTGTGGGTCGCGGGAGTCAAGGTCGCCACGCAGACCCCGCCCATCCGCACCGGCCGCCGCGTCGTCTTCCTCACCCTCGACGACGCGACCGGACCTGCCGACCTCACCTTCTTCGAGGACGTCCAGGGTCCGTATGCAGCCACCGTCTTCCACTCGTGGCTGCTCCTCTGTCGTGGCACGGTGCGACGCACCGGCCCCAAGGGGGTCTCGATCCGGGCCACGGGGGCGTGGGAGCTCTCGGGTCTGCAGGAGGCCTGGACCGCCGGCGGCATCACCGCGGTGCGCGACGCACTCGACGCCGCCGACCGGGCCGCCTGGGAGCGGGCCGGAGCCCTGGCCGGTCGAGACGGCGCGCCGGCCGGCGTGGGCGAGGGCCCCGACGGCCGCCGGGTGCTCGTCCACGCCTCGGGGTTCAAGCAGTCGCCGTACGCCGACATCAAGCCCGCAGGCGACGACGTCAGGGGAGCGCGCGGCACCAGCGCCCTCGTGCCAGCCGACACCGTCGGTGGCCCGCCGCGCAAGCTGTGGCACGCCAGTCCGGGAAGTTCGGGGCACTAGGGTGAGCATGCACACGAACCACATGCGCCACCACCTGCGAGACGGCGCGAACCACGCTCCCCGACGGAGGATCCCGTGCCCGACGACCAGCCCCGCCAGCGACGCGGAGCGGCCCGACCGTCGGCCGTCGTCTCCGCCGTGGGCCGCATCGCCGACGAGTGCGGCACCCGGCTCGGTCGCCCGCTCGAGGTGCTCGACCTGGGCGGCGGCACGGGCGGTGTCGCCGTCCCGCTCGCCGAGGCCGGTCACCGGGTCACCGTCGTCGACCCCAGTCCCGACGCGCTCGCCTCGCTGGCCCGCCGGGCCCGTGAGGCCGGCATCGTGGACCGCGTCACCGGCGTCCAGGGCGACGGCGACTCCCTCGACGGCATCCTCGCCGGCCGGCACGTCGACCTCGCCTGCTGCCACGGCACCCTCGAGTTCGTCGACGACCCAGCGGCCACGCTGCGCGCCATCGCCCAGGCCCTCGGCCGGGGCGGGGTGCTCTCGCTCCTCGTCTCCGGACGCCTGGCCGTCGTCTTCGCCAAGGCCATCGCGGGTGAGTTCGCCCAGGCGCGCGCAGCCCTCGTCGACCCCACCGGCCGGTGGGGGAGCACCGACCCGCTCCCGCGCCGCTTCGACGTCGAGCAGCTCGAGACCCTGCTTGCCGACGCCGGCTTCACCGACGTGGTGGTGCGCGGCACCAACATCCTCGGACACCTCGTGCCGGCCTCGCTCATCGACTCCGAGGCCGACCGCGCCGCCCTGGCCGAGCTCGACGACCTGCTCGTCTCCGGCCCGGGGCGCGAGTTCCTCCGCACCCTCGGCAATGCCCTGCACGTCGTCGCGCGCCGCGACTGACCCGGTGATCGGGGCCGGCCGGCCCACCCGGTCCTCCGGGCCGGGGGGTGCCGCATGAGCCGTCGCCAGTTCACCGCCCCGACCCGGGGCAGCTCCGAGCCGCCCGACGACACCGGCTGCACCGTGCTGCACGTCGACATGGACGCCTTCTACGCGTCCGCGTCGCTCATCTCGCGACCCGACCTGCGCGGCAAGCCGGTCATCATCGGCGGCGCGAGCGGCCGCTCCGTCGTGCTCTCGGCCACCTACGAGGCACGCGCCTTCGGGGTCACCTCAGCGATGCCGATGGCCCGGGCCCAGCGGCTGTGCCCCCAGGCTGTCATCATCGAGCCCGACCACCGCCGCTACGCCGCGATCTCCGAGGCCGTCATGGCGACCTTCGCGACGATCACCGACAGCGTCGAGCCGCTCTCGCTCGACGAGGCCTTCCTCGACGTCTCCGGCGCCGTACGCCGGCTCGGACGTCCCACGCGGATCGCCGAGCAGCTGCGTGACACCATCGCCGACGAGCAGGGCATCACGTGCTCGGTCGGCGTGGCCGCCACGAAGTTCGTCGCCAAGCTCGCCTCCAACCTCGCCAAGCCCGACGGGCTCATCGTCGTGCCCCGCGACGAGGTGGTCTCGTTCCTGCACCAGCTGCCCGTCGGTGCCATCTGGGGCGTCGGCGACAAGACCGAGGAGCACCTGCACCGGCTCGGCCTGCGGTCGGTCGCCGACCTCGCGCACACGCCCGTCGAGACCCTGCAGCGGGCTCTCGGCGACGTCGCCGGCCGCAGCCTGCACGACCTCGCCTGGGGGCGTGACCCGCGCCCCGTCGTCCCCGAGCGCCGCGAGAAGTCGATCGGTGCCGACGAGACGTTCGCTCACGACATCGACGACCCGGTCCGCATCCACCGCGAGCTGCTGCGCCTCTCCGACCGCACCGCGGCCCGGGCCAGGTCGGCCGGGATGACGGGGCGCACCGTCAGCATCAAGGTCAGGTTCGCCGACTTCACGACGATCACCCGCGCCAAGACGCTGCGTCACCACACCGACGTCTCACGCGACATCTTCGCGACCGCCCGCGAGCTCTACGACCGGCTCGGCCTCCAGCGGGCCCGCATCCGGCTCGTCGGGGTGCGCCTGGAAGGCCTCGTCCCGTCGGCCGTGGCACCCATCCAGGCCACCCTCGACGAGCCCGAGCACGGGTGGCGCGAGGCCGACCGTGCGGTCGACCGGGCGAGCGCGCGCTTCGGGGCCGGATCCGTGCGGCCGGCGAGCCTGATGCCTGACCGACCCTCGGGTTCCTTTCGTGAGCGGCGAGACCTATCCTGAGGTAAAGAAGTCCGCGTCGGCCGTTTCCGACATACGATTCGGGCACAGTCGATTTCGCACCAGGGAGGTGCCGAGTGGCACTCTCGGAACACGAGGAAGCACTCCTCCAGCAGATGGAGGAAGCCCTCTACGCCGAAGACCCGCGCTTTGCGTCGCGCATCGAGAAGACGAAGTCTCGAGGTCTCGGTCGAGGGCGCGTGGTCGCCGGTGTCATCGCCGGCGTGGCCGGACTGGCCCTCGTCGTGTTCTCTGCGATGAGCAGCGCCATCTGGCTCGGCGCGGTGGGCTTCGCGATCATGGTCGCCGGCATCGTCTACGCGATCACGCCTTCGAAGACCAAGCTGGCAGCGGTCGGTTCCGACGGCACCCCCAAGCCGCGTGCGGGCAAGGGCAAGGCTGCCCCCGCGAAGCAGGCGAGCTTCATGGAGCGCCTCGAGGAGCGCTGGGAGAAGCGTCGCCGCGACCAGTGGTGACCGGCCGACGGGCGAGCGCCGGCACCCTGTGACCGCTAGGGCCGTGTGAGGTAGACCGCGACGGCCCACGTCGCGATGATGGCGAACGCCGTCGCCAGCTCGATGCCGACGTTGAGCGCCACCGCGCGCATCGCCTGGGTCGTGGCGCGCCAGGCCGCACCGTGCTCACGGTGCTTGACCCGTTCGAGCAGGTAGACGGCGACGACGAAGCCGAGCGGCGCCCCCACGACCGGGACGACAAAGAATCCGACCACGGCGACCGCCAGGGCCACGGCCACGATCCAGCCCTCCACGCCCGCCGACCTCATCCGGCGCCCCGGGAGCAGGTACTGCGCGACGAGGCCCACGGCATACGCGACGGTGGCGAGGCCGAGAACGAGCCAACCCGGCCCGTCCTGACGTTCGAACGCCCACACGAGCGTCGCCCCCCAGACCACGAACAGTCCCGGAAGCACCGGGACGACGATGCCGACGGTCCCCACGAGCATCGCGAGCAGGACGATGACGTTCGTCGCGGTGATCACGAGGGTGCCGTCGGCGGCGTTCGGGTCGAGATGGGGTCAGGAAGGGCCGGGTCTGGTGTCTCTGCTGGTCTCAGCGTTCGTCGACCGGGGCGGAGGCCGGGATCTCGTTGAGCCGGTCCGTCTCGTCGCGGATGTCGAGCGCCTTGTCCTTCAGGGCCGGGAGGTGCTCCCGTCCGTGGTGCGCGCAGAAGAGCAGCTCTCCGCCGGAAACGAGGCGGGCGCGGATGTAGGCCTGAGCCCCACATCGGTCGCAGCGGTCAGCAGCGGTCAGTTCGGGTGCCAGTGCTGTCGTCATTCGTATTTCGCCTCTTTCCTCCCTCGGGGGTCCCCCGGAGGGAAACCCTGCCATGTACCTACGACGCTCGAGGGGTCCTCTCGGTGCACCACTCTCGCCTCGCGGACGTTCCAACAGTGAATCACGCGGAATGCTTCCCGATGGTGAGGCTCGGTAAGTGAGACGCCTTCGGACCAACATCGTTACGTGTCAGAGATTCGCCGGGCCCCCGCGATACGGATTGGTCGTCACCCAGTCCCATACCCGCTCGGCCTGCCTGCCGGGCGGGTGGCCGTGGCCAGCGAGCCTCCACGGGGCCGTCGGCGCGGGTGACTAGGCTGCCCCTGCCAGCCCTCCACAGCCTGACCCGCTGGCTGCTGACCCGAACGAAAGAGATCGACACACGTGGCCTCCGCCTCCCGTCCTGCTCCCTCCGGCAACGGCGACTACACCGCCCGCCACCTCCAGGTCCTCGAGGGCCTCGAGGCCGTGCGCAAGCGTCCCGGCATGTACATCGGCTCGACCGACCAGCGCGGCCTCATGCACTGCCTGTGGGAGATCATCGACAACGCCGTCGACGAGGCCCTGGCGGGCGTCTGCACCGGCATCGAGGTCATCCTCGCCGCCGACGGGTCGATCGAGGTGCGCGACAACGGCCGCGGCATCCCCGTCGACATCGAGCCCCGCACGGGCCTCTCCGGTGTCGAGGTCGTCTTCACCAAGCTCCACGCGGGCGGCAAGTTCGGTGGCGCGTCCTACGCGGCCACGGGTGGTCTGCACGGTGTCGGCGCCTCTGTCGTCAACGCCCTCTCGGCCCGCCTCGACGTCGAGGTCGACCGGGCCGGCAAGACGTACGGCATGAGCTTCCGGCGCGGCGAGCCCGGCACCTTCACCGACGTCAAGGGTGCGCCGCACTCGCCGGAGGCCGCGTTCACGCCCTACGAGCGCAAGAGCGCCCTTCCCGTCGTCGGCAAGGCCAAGCGCGGGGTCACCGGCTCGCGCGTCCGCTTCTGGCCCGACCGACAGATCTTCCTCAAGGACGCCGAGCTCGACTACGCCGCCATCCTCGGGCGCGCCCGCCAGACGTCGTTCCTCGTGCCGGGGCTGCGGCTCGTCATCCGCGACGAGCGCCGCCTCAAGGGCACGGCCGGCGAGGAGGGCCCGGTCGAGGAGGTCTTCCAGCACGACGGCGGCATCACCGACTTCGTCGAGTTCCTCGCGCCCGACACCCCGATCACCGACGTGTGGCGGCTCGAGGGGTCCGGCACCTTCACCGAGACGGTGCCGGTGCTCGACGTCAACGGCCACATGACCCCGACCGAGCTCGAGCGCGAGTGCGCCGTCGAGGTGGCGCTGCGCTGGGGCCAGGGCTACGACACCAAGCTCCAGTCGTTCGTCAACATCATCACCACCCCCAAGGGCGGCACCCACGTCGCGGGGTTCGAGCAGTCGCTGCTCAAGGTGTTCCGCAAGCAGCTCGAGGTCAACGCCCGCCGGCTCAAGGTCGGCAACGACAAGCCGGAGAAGGACGACATCCTCGCCGGCATGACCGCCGTCGTCACGGTGCGCCTCGCCGAGCCGCAGTTCGAGGGCCAGACGAAGGAGGTCCTCGGCACCAACGCCGTGCGCGCCATCGTGGCCAAGGTCGTCGAGAAGGAGCTGACCGCGCAGCTCACGTCGACCAAGCGCGGCGACAAGCAGCAGTCCGCGCTGCTGCTCGAGAAGATCGTCTCCGAGATGAAGTCGCGCATCAGCGCGCGGCTGCACAAGGAGACCCAGCGTCGCAAGAACGCCCTCGAGAGCTCCACGCTGCCCTCGAAGCTGCGCGACTGCCGCACCACCGATGTCGAGCGCTCCGAGCTGTTCATCGTCGAGGGGGACTCGGCGATGGGCACCGCGAAGGAGGCCCGCAGCTCGGAGTTCCAGGCGCTGCTGCCGATCCGCGGCAAGATCCTCAACGTCCAGAAGGCGTCCGTCTCCGACATGCTCAAGAACGCCGAGTGCGCGTCGATCATCCAGGTGATCGGTGCCGGGTCGGGGCGCAGCTTCGACCTCGCGGCGGCCCGCTACGGCAAGGTCATCATCATGACCGACGCCGACGTCGACGGCGCCCACATCCGCACGCTGCTGCTGACTCTCTTCTTCCGCTACATGCGTCCGCTCGTCGACGCCGGACGCGTCTACGCGGCGATGCCGCCGCTGCACCGCCTCGAGGTGATCAACGCGGGCGCCAAGAAGAACGACCTGATCTACACCTACAACGAGAACGAGATGCGCCGCACCGTGGCGCGGCTCGAGAAGTCCGGCAAGAAGATCAAGCAGCCGATGCAGCGCTACAAGGGCCTCGGCGAGATGGACGCCGACCAGCTCGCCGACACGACGATGGACCCGCGCCACCGCACCCTGCGCAAGGTCACGATGCGTGACCTCGAGGCCGCCGAGCGTGTCTTCGAGCTGCTCATGGGCAACGAGGTGGCCCCGCGCAAGGACTTCATCATCGAGTCCGCGGCCGAGATCGACCGCGAGCGCATCGACGCCTGACACCATCGCCGGCGACGGCCTGCCGGGTATGTCCCAGGACATGTCGACGTCTCCAGACCACTCAGTCCTGCGCACCAAGCCCATCGAGGACGTTCTGGCCCAGGCGGGTGGGCCCGACGGTGAGGGCAGCCCGGGCGACGGCGGTGGTCACGGGCGCCTCAAGCGGCGGCTCGGGGCGCGGGACCTCATGGGCTTCGGCATCGGGATCGTCATCGGCACCGGCATCTTCACGCTGACGGGCATCGAGGCGAAGAACCACGCCGGCCCCGGCGTCGTCATCTCCTTCGCCATCGCCGGGCTGGTCAGCCTCCTCGCCGCGCTCTGCTACGCCGAGCTCGCGTCGGCCGTGCCCACGGCGGGCTCCGCCTACACGTACGCGTACGCCACCATCGGCGAGCTGTTCGCCTGGATCATCGGCTGGGACCTCATCCTCGAGTTCGCCCTCGGAGCGGCCGTCGTGGCCCGCGGCTGGTCCGGCTACCTCCAGGAACTCTTCGACCTGCCCACCTCACTCTTCGGCGAAACGGCGCCCGTCAACGTCGGCGCCATGGCGATCGTCGTGCTGCTCGGCGTCGTGGCGGTGGTGGGCATCCGCGAGAGCGCGCGCCTGACGAACATCCTCGTCGCGGTCAAGGTGCTCGTGTGCGTCTTCGTCGTCGTGGTGGGTGCCTTCTTCGTCAAGGCCGCCAACCTCACCCCCTTCATCCCGGCAGCGAAGCCGGTGCCCGCCGACACCTCGGGCCTCCAACAGCCGCTGAGCCAGGCCCTCTTCGGCATCGAACCGACCGCCTTCGGCCTGGCCGGGGTGCTCACGGCCGCCGCGGTGGTCTTCTTCGCCTACACCGGCTTCGAGGCCGTCGCCAACCTCGGCGAGGAGACCCGACGCCCGGCCCGTGACCTCCCACTCGGCCTGCTCGGCACGCTGGGCGTGTGCACGCTGCTCTACGTCGGCGTCTCGTTCGTCATCACGGGGATGGTGCCCTACGGGCAGCTCAACGAAGGTGCCCCGATCGCGAGCGCCTTCGAGGCGGTCGGCGCCGGCTGGGCGGCCGCGCTCATCTCCGTCGCCGCCGTCGCCGGACTCACCTCCGTCATCCTCGTCGACATCGTCGCCATGGGCCGCATCGGCTTCTCGATGGGCCGCGACGGGCTCATCCCGCACTCGGTCGCCGCCGTCCACCCGCGGTGGGCCACGCCGTGGAAGATCACCATCGGCACCGTCGTGCTCATCGCCCTGCTCGCCGGCTTCCTACCGCTCAAGGTGCTGGCCGACCTCGTCAGCATCGGGACGCTGTTCGCCTTCGTCGTCGTCTCGATCGCCGTGCCGATCCTCCGGCGGACCAAGCCCGGTCTGCGCCGACCGTTCCGCGTGCCGCTCTCGCCCGTCGTGCCTGCCCTGTCCGCCCTGGCCTGTCTCTACCTCATGACGAACCTCTCGATCGAGACCTGGCTGCGGTTCCTCGTCTGGATGCTGCTCGGCTTCACCGTCTACTTCGCCTACGGGCGGCGCAACGCGCGGCTCAACCACGCCCGGGAGTCCTCGCCCGACAACCGACGCGACGCCTCCGTCGACCGCTGACCCGGGCCGGGTTGGGGGGAGTCACGGCGCCGCACAGCGTCGCGTGCTTACGATGTGTCCCTGCCGGCGCGACTCCCTCCGCCGGTACACGTCGAGAAGGGGATCGATGGTGGGCAACGTCAACGCTGAGGAGTCGGTCGCCGACGAGCGGTCGGACCTGCCCGAGAGCCCGCTCGACGGGCACGGCGAGACGTTCACCGTCGAGCTGCCCACCACGGGGGAGCGCCGGGACGAACCGGTCGCCCCGCAGGAGCCCGAGCAGCTGGCCGGCTCGCCGGACGCCCCCGACGAGGACGTCGCCGTGGCGGGCATCGGCACCGCTCACGAACGCACCGCGCCGGCGCCCGCTCGCTACCTCACCCCCGATGAGCTCCACTGGGCGGCCGAGACCGTCGAGGCCATCTCGACCGCCTTCGCCTCGAGGGTCGTCGGGCAGACCCGTCTGCAGGAGACCCTCCTGGTCGCGCTGCTGACCGGCGGGCACGTCCTGCTCGAGAGCGTGCCCGGCCTCGCCAAGACCACGGCCGCGCAGACCATCGCCCAGGCCGTCGGGGGACGGTTCCACCGCATCCAGTGCACGCCCGACCTGCTGCCCAGCGACATCGTGGGCACGCAGGTCTACAACCAGCACTCGGGCACCTTCGAGACGCAGCTCGGCCCGGTGCACGCCAACTTCGTGCTGCTCGACGAGATCAACCGCAGCAGCGCCAAGACGCAGTCCGCGATGCTCGAGGCGATGCAGGAGCGCCAGACCTCGATCGGCGACAAGAGCTACGCGCTGCCCGACCCGTTCCTCGTGCTCGCCACGCAGAACCCCATCGAGCAGGAGGGCACGTACCCGCTGCCCGAGGCACAGATGGACCGGTTCATGCTCAAGGACGTCCTCGACTACCCGTCCCCCGCCGAGGAGGCCGAGGTGCTCCGGCGCATCGACTCCGGCATCTTCGCCACGCCGGCAGACCCGGTCGTGTCCGTCGCCGACGTCAAGCGCCTCCAGGCACTCGTCTCCCGCGTCTACGTCGACCCGGCCATCGTCAACTACATCGTCGGCATCGGCTACGTCACGCGGCACCCGCGCGACTACATCGAGCCGCGTCTCGCCGGCTACGTCGACTTCGGCGCGAGCCCCCGCGCGAGCATCGCCTTCACGAGCGCGGCCCGCGCCCGTGCCCTCGTCGACGGGCGCAACCACGTCGTGCCCGACGACGTCAAGGCCCTGACGCACCGCGTGCTGCGGCACCGGGTGACGCTCGGGTTCGAGGCGGCCGCCGACGAGGTGGCCGTCGAGAGCATCATCGACGCGATGGTCGGCGGCATCCGCACCCCGTGAGGGGCGGAAGGCGAGCCGGGCCGGACTCACGAGGGACGTGACATGACGACGACGCTGCTGACGAGGGTGAAGAGCAAGCTCTTCGTCCACGCGCGCCGCAAGTCGCGCAGCCTGCTCGAGGGCGAGTACGCCTCGGTCTTCCACGGACGCAGCCTCGACTACGACGACCTGCGCGACTACGTGCCGGGCGACGAGGTGCGCGACATCGACTGGCGTGCCACGGCCCGCCACCAGGCGCCACTCGTCAAGCGCTACGTCGCGACCCGCAAGCAGAACCTCATGCTCGTCATCGACACCGGCCGCGGCATGGCGGCCACGACCCGCAGCGGCGAGCAGAAGAAGGCGGTCGCGGTGGCCGCCGCCGGGCTCGTCGGCTACCTCGCCCAGCGCCACGGCGACCTCGTCGGCCTCGTCCGCGGCACGGCCGGCTCGACCGTCGCGCACGACCTGCGGGGCAGCGAGGCGCACCTCGAGATGCTGCTCCGCGCCGTCGACTCGGCCACGGTCGTCGACGGCGACCAGAGCAACCTCGCGACCCAGCTGCGCTGGATCGTCCGCAACGTGCGCCGCCGGCTCGTCCTGCTCGTCGTGGCCGACGACAAGGAGCTCGACCCTGCGCTCGACGACCTGCTGCGTCGGCTGCACGTGCAGCACGAGATCCTCTGGATCACCGTCGAGGACGCCGACCCGACCGCCATCGGCGGCGACCGCACGGCATACGACGTCGCCGACACCTACACGCTGCCCACCCTGGTGCGTCTCGACCCGAAGGTCCGTGCGGCGTACGCCGCCTCGGTGGCCGAGCGCGTGCGCCGCACGACGGAGCTGCTCGACCGCCGCGGCATCAACCACGCGCGCCTCGGGTCGTCGGACGAGGTCGTCCAGACGATGTTCGCGCTCCTCGAGAGGCAGCGCCGTGCGCGCCGCTGACGCGCCCCCGCCGGGTTTCTACGCGCCCGACCCGTATGCCGCCCGGTGGCTGTGGATCGGCGTCGGCGTCCTCGCTCTCGTTGCCGCCTGGTACGCGTGGGTGTGGTGGTCGACCCGCGAGAAGAAGGTCGTCGTGCCGCCGCGGGTCACCACCGACCGCCTCAGCCGGCTGCGCGCCGACTACACCCGGCAGATCGACCTCGTGCTCCAGCGGGCTGCGGCGGCCGAGATCACGCAGCGGCGCGCCCACCAGCAGCTCAGCGTGCTCGTGCGCCACTTCGTCCAGGAGGTCTCGGGCATCCACGCGCCGACGATGACGCTCACCGAGCTCAACGCCCGGGGTGCGCGGCTCACCCCGGTCTCCGAGGTCGTCGGCACCCTCTACCCGGGGGAGTTCGCTCCTCGCGAGACGGCCACGCTCGTGGGCGCCGGCGACGTCGCGAAGCAGGTGGTCGCGCGGTGGAGCTGAACGGAATCGACCTCAAGTACCCCGCGGTCCTGTCGCTGGGGGTCCTGCTGGCGCTCGCGCTGGCGTTCGGGGTGCACCGGATGATGTCGCGGCGCTCTGCCCGGTCCGCGGCCGCCGTCGCCAACTCGACGGCCCTGACCGAGCTCCCCGAGTACCGCCGGGCGCTGCGGCTGCACCGCATCCGCATGGCGGTGCTCGCCCTGAGCGCGGTCCTGCTCGGAGGGGCCGCCCTCGTCGGTGCGGCGCGGCCGCTCGACACGACCATCGACAAGCCGCAGACCCGCAGCCGCGACATCATGCTGTGCCTCGACATCTCCGGCTCGATGGCTGCCTACGACGCGACGCTCGTCGCCACGTTCAAGACGCTCGTCAAGAGCTTCGAGGGCGAGCGCATCGGCCTCGTCATCTTCAACTCGTCGGCGGCCACGGTCTTCCCGCTCACCGACGACTACGACTTCATCAACGACGAGCTCGACACCGCCACCAAGGCGCTGAGCGGCGACCCCGAGCTCGACTCGTTCTTCGCCGGCACGTTCAACGGCCGCGGAACCTCCCTCATCGGCGACGGCCTCGCCACCTGCGTGTCCAGCTTCGACAAGGTCGACCTGCAGCGCGCCCGGTCGGTCGTGTTCGCCACCGACAACCACGTCGCCGGCCGGCCGATCATCGACGTCGACGAGGCGGGCGAGCTGGCCAAGGCCAAGGGCGTCCGCGTCTACGGGCTCAACCCCGAGGAGGACGGCCCCGACGACGAGGCGCTGGAGATGCGCGAGGTCGTGACCGGCACCGCCGGCCAGTACTACGCGATGGGCGACCAGTCCGCCATCAAGGGCATCGTCGACGCGGTGCAGGCCCAGGAGGCCACCCTCATCGACGCCGCCTCGCGCTCCCTCTACTCCGACAACCCGACGCTGCCCATCGCGCTGGCCGGTGTCGGCCTGCTGGGAGTGGTCGGGGCGAGCCGGAGGTGGGCCTCATGACCTTCCTGCCCGTCGCGCCGTGGCCGGTCCTGCTCGTGCTGCTCGTCGCCGCCCTCGCGGCGATCTGGTGGAACCCGTCGTCCCGCACCGTCCCGGGGGAGTCGCGCGCGACGCACTGGCGGCTGACCGCCGCGGCGCTGCTGCTGGGCCTCGCGGCGGTGCGGCCGGCCGTGCCGGGCGAGCAGGTCGACACGACTGCCGCCAACCTCAACGTCTACTTCGTCGTCGACACGACGAGCAGCATCATCGCCGAGGACTACGGCGACGAGCGCCCGCGCATCGAGGGCGTCGCCGCCGACATCGCCGACATCGCGGAGGCGTTGCCCGGCGCACGCTACTCCGTCGTGACCTTCGACCAGGACGCCCGCGTACGCCTGCCGCTCACCACCGACACGACGGCCCTCGATGCGGCCGTGGAGACGTTGCTGCCCGAGTCCTACGAGGTGTCGCGTGGCTCGTCGGTCACCCAGGCGAAGGACCGCCTGAAGTCGCTGCTGGAGCAGGCGGCCTCCCGCGCACCGGAGCGGGGGCGAGTCGTCTTCTACCTCGGCGACGGCGAGCAGACCGCTGCCGAGCCGCCCGCTCCGTTCGACGTGCCCAAGGGTCTGGTCAACGGGGGCGCGGTGCTCGGCTACGGCACCACCGAGGGCGGTCGCATGAAGGCGACCCGATCGCGGTTCGACTCCACCCGTTCCTACATCAAGGACCCCGCCACGGGGGAGGACGCCAGGTCGGTCATCGCCGAGGACACCCTGCGCGCCATCGCCGGGCAGCTCGGGCTGGCCTACCTGCACCGCGATTCGGGCGACTCGATCGACCCGGCCGTTGCCGGGATCGACCTCGAACGCTTCGGCACGAGCGAGGAGATCGAGAGGCAGAAGGTGCTGGCCCGGCGCGACCTCTACTGGCCGCTGCTCATCGGCGTCGCCGGGATCGCCGCGTGGGAGGTCGGCGCAGCGTCAACCGCGCTGCTCCAGACCCGCCGACGCAGGGAGTCGCGCCCATGACGATCCTCGACGAGCGACCCCCCGGACGCGAACCCGCCGCCGACGGCACCGCGGGCGAGCCCGCGACGACGGCGCAGCAGGGCCCGTCGCGAGGCCGCTTCGGTCGTCTCCGTCGGCCGCACCGGCCGCTGCCGCCCCACCTGCGACGGCGCCGGCGTCGGCTCCTGCTCGCGTCGGCACCGGTGGTCGTGCTGCTGTTGCTCGTGGCGGCGCGCCTGCTCTCCCTCAACCTCGTCCACGCCCAGACGCTGGCCGCCTACGAGGCCGGCGACAAACCGCGCACGCTGACCTGGGGGGAGCGGCAGGGCTGGGTCAACGTGGTCGAGCAGTTCCGGTCACCGTTCGCGATCGGTGACGCCCACGTGCTGTCCGGTCACTTCGAGCTGGCCAGGCCGTGGTTCGAGCAGGCCTTCGAGCAGGTGCCCAAGGGCGGCATCGACGACTGCAAGGTGCGCGTCAACCTCGGCCTCACCTACGAGGCGCTCGGCGACGCGGCCAAGGCGCGTGAGCGCACGGACGAGTGGAAGCAGTTCTACGACAAGGGCATCAAGATCACCAAGGAGCGCCCGCCCCTGTGCGAGGCGCCCGAGGGCGGCCAGACCGGCGACCAGCTCCAGCAGGCCCAGCAGCGCATGGAGCAGAAGAGCGCCGACGCGCCGCCCCAGGACCAGCAGCAGAACGACGACCAGCAGCAGCCGGGACCGAGCCAGCCCCCGCAGCCGACGCCCGATCCGGGCAACACGCCGAGCCAGGAGGAGCAGGACTACCTCAAGGAGCAGCAGCGGCAGAACACCATCGAGCGCAACCAGCAGCAGCAGGGCGACGAGACGGTGCCCGGGGACGGCTCGCAGTCGTACCCCAAGCCCTGGTGACCCCGAGGCTGGTCTCTGCGGCCGAGCTCGGCTAGAACCAGGCCTCGAGGGTCGTCGCGCGGTGCTCGAGCACGTCGACGGCCTTCTTGCCGCAGGACTCGGGGCGCGAGCGGTCGGCCGGCACCCGGGTCACGGCGACGCGCCAGCGCCGCCCGTCGGTGTGGTTCACGATGACCTCCCACCCGGTCCCCTGAGAGCCGGAGGGCTCGGCGTCCGGGAGGGCAACAGGGTCGTCGGCCCAGAGGGCCGCGAGGCGCGTCTCGCCCGTCTCGGCGCGGACGTGGGACTCGGCGCACTGCGACGGACCCGGCACGCCGGAACGGCCACGGTCGTGCAGCGGTCCGACGAGCTCGGTCGGGAGGTGGCCGGTGTCGCTGGCGGCGAGTACCCGCTCGGCGCCGTGGTCGTCGAGCCGGGCCAGGGTCTGGCCCCAGGGCAGCAGCACCGCCGTCGGAGCGAACCGGTGGCCGCCGGTGTGCGACACCTCCCACACGCGACCTGGCGCGAGCCGGGCGGCGTGCGCCGCGAGCGGACGGCCCCGCACTGCGCAGCAGACGTCGCGGCGCCCGTTCGTGCAGACGAGCAGCGTCGGCTCGGCCGACCCGGACCCCGGCAGCGACGCCTGCACGAGCGAGCGGCTGCCGCGCGCCAGGGCACCCCAGTCGAGGCCGAGCAGGCTGCCGATGTCGTCGACCTCCGCGGACAGCAGCCACGCATCCTGTGGGCGCGTGCCGGCGTGGGCGAGCAGCACCCGCCGCGGGCCGTCGTGCGCGGGGTGCCCGCCGGGCCGGCGGATGAGCATGAACCGTCCGCCGGCGTGCGTCGTGCGTGCGTCGAGCTCAGCGCCGAGGTCGCGGTCGAGGTGCGACTCGCGTGCGGCGTCGCGGCCCCAGGGTCCCGGCTGCTCCACCACGACGAAGAACCGGGCGGTCGCGGCGGTGCCGTAGGCGCTCGTGCCGTCGCGGTCCCACTGCACCGAGCAGGCGTCCGCGGCCGGACGGCCGTGACCGCTGGTGGCCGGGTGCTCGTCGAAGTCCGTGACCTCGGTCGCGTCGCTCACGTCTGGCCCTCCTCGGGATCGGGTGCGTCGTCAGGGGAGACGTCGACGGCCTCGGCTGAGGCCGCTCCGGAGCCACTTCTCCGTTCGGTGGCCGGGGGAGCGGAGACGTGCGCGATGAGCGCCGTGGTGGGCACCCCGGACCCGTCGCGGCGCCCGTCTGCGGCGGGCAGCTCGATGGCGACGCCGTTGGCGGCGGCGGCCCGCGCCGGGGTGTTGCCGGCGAAGGCGAGGACGAGGGTGTCCTCGCCCTTGAGGAACCGGTGGCACCGGACCCCGCCGGTCGCGCGTCCCTTGGCGGGGTACTCGGCGTACGGCGTGACCTTGATCGAGCCGCCCTCGGTGCCCGGGAGCGCCCCCGACGAGCCCGCCGAGGTGACGACGACGCCCTCGCGCCGCGGGTCGACGATGCCGAAGAACGCGGCGCGGGCGCCGGCGGCGAGCTTGATGCCGGCCATGCCACCGGCCGACCGGCCCTGTGGGCGCACCGACCGGGCCGGGAAGCGCAGCAGCTGCGCGTCGGTCGTCACGAACACGAGGTCGAGGTCGTCACGGTCCGCGACACCCGCTCCCACGACCCGGTCGCCGTCCTTGAGGGAGATGACGTCCCAGTCGTTGCTCTTGGGGGCGTCGGGGGTCACGCGCTTGACCACACCGGCGGCGGTGCCGAGCGCGACCACGGGAGCGTCGGCCCCGATCGGCACGATCGTCACCGGCTCCTCGCCCTTCGCGAGGTCGACGTAGGCGGCGAGGGGAGCCCCGCCGGAGAGGCTCGGGGCGCCGTTCGTGGGAGGCAGGGTGGGCAGGTCGAGAGCCGAGAGTCGGACCATGCGCCCGGCCGAGGTCACGAGCCCGAACTCGCCGCGGGCCGTGGTGGGCACGGCGCCGATGACGACGTCGTGCTTGGAGCGGGACCCCTCGGCGAGGACCGGCTCGGCGGAGCCCGTGCGGGCGAGCAGACCGGTGGACGACAGCAACACCCAGCACGGGTCGTCGGCGATCTCGAGCGGCGAGCTGGCGGTGGCGGCCGCGCTCGCACCCGAGCTCTCGAGCAGCACGGTGCGGCGCGGCGTGCCGTGCGCCTTGGCGACGTCGGCGAGCTCGGTCGAGACGAGCTTGAGCAGCAGTTTCTCGTTGTCGAGCAGGGCGCGCAGCTCCTCGATCGCCCGCTCGAGCTCCGCCTTCTCGGTCTCGAGCTCGATGCGCGAGAACTTCGTGAGGCGGCGCAGTTGCAGGTCGAGGATGTAGGTCGCCTGCGCCTCGGAGAGGTCGAAGACCTCCATGAGGCGGGCGCGCGCCGTGCCGGCGTCGTCGGAGCTGCGGATGACCTGGATGACCTCGTCGATGTCGACGATGGCGATGAGCAGGCCCTCGACGAGGTGCAGCCGCTCCTCGCGCTTGGCCAGCCGGTGCTCGGTGCGGCGCCGCACGACCGTGGTGCGGAAGTCGACGTAGACCTTGAGCAGATCCTTGAGCCCCATCGTGCGGGGCTGCCCGTCGACGAGCGCTACGTTGTTGATGCCGAAGTTCTCCTCCATCGGCGTCAGCTTGTAGAGCTGCTCGAGGACGGCGTCGGGGTTGAAGCCGTTCTTGACCTCGATGACGAGGCGCAGCCCGTGCTGGCGGTCGGAGAGGTCCTTGAGGTCGGCGATGCCCTGCAGCTTCTTGCCCTGAACGAGGTCCTTGACCTTGTCGATGACCTTCTCGGGGCCGACGAGGTAGGGCAGCTCGGTGACGACGATGCCCTTGCGGCGCGGGGTGATCGACTCGATGCGGGCGGTCGCGCGGGTGCGGAAGCTGCCGCGCCCCGTGAGGTACGCGTCGCGGATGCCCTCGAGGCCGACGATCTTGCCGCCGCAGGGCAGGTCCGGCCCCGGCACGAACTTCATGAGGTCCTCGAGCGAGCACGAGGGATTCGCGATGAGGTGGCGCGCGGCGCCGATGACCTCGACGAGGTTGTGCGGCGGCATGTTGGTGGCCATGCCGACGGCGATGCCGGCCGCGCCGTTGACGAGGAGGTTCGGGTACGCGGCGGGCAGCACGCCCGGCTGGTACTGCGTGTCGTCGTAGTTCGGGACGAAGTCGACGGTGTCCTCGTCGAGGGAGCCGACCATGAGGAGGGCGGCGTTCGCCATCCGCGCCTCGGTGTAGCGGGCCGCGGCCGGACCGTCGTCGAGCGAGCCGAAGTTGCCGTGGCCGTCGATGAGGGGCAGGCGCAGCGTGAAGGGCTGGGCCATGCGTACGAGGGCGTCGTAGATGGCCTGGTCCCCGTGGGGGTGGTACTTGCCCATCACCTCGCCGACGACGCGCTGGCTCTTGACGTGACCGCGGTCGGGGCGCAGACCGAGCTCGTTGGCGCCGTAGAGGATGCGTCGCTGGACCGGCTTGAGGCCATCGCGCGCGTCGGGCAGGGCCCGGCTGTAGATGACGCTGTAGGAGTACTCGAGGAAGGCGTTCTGCATCTCCTCCTCGACGTCGATCCCGACGATCTTCTCCTCGAAGTCCTCGGGCGGAGGCGGGGTGGTCGTGCGACGGGCCATGCCGGGTGGTGCTCCTTGCCGCTAGCGGGTGAACACCCCATCTTCGCGCAGGCCGCTCACGCGTCCTCACCTGCCACGCCGAAACGGCCCCAGTGGGCCACCTCGGGGCCGCTCCGTCGGTGGCGGCGCAGGCTCGGGCTCCTGGGCCCCGGGACGGCGTACCCGATCGAGACGACGCCGATGATCGTGCGTGACATGGGGATCGCGAACGCCTTGTGCACGGCCGCGTGGCGCTCCGGCGGCACGCCGAAGAAGAGGCTGCCGAGGCCCTCGTCGGTGGCCGTGAGCAGGATGAGCAGCGAGGCCATGCCGGTGTCGACGTCCCAGTAGGGCACCGGCCACCGTGCTTCGTCACGGTCGGTCCAGCCCTTGTCGGGCGCCGCGTAGCGGTCGAGGTAGGCGTCCTTGTGCGAGAGGCACAGCACGAGCACGGGTGCCTTGCGTATGCCGTCGAGCCAGCGGTCGCTCGGGGTCCCCTCGTCCGTCGTGGCAGCCCAGAACGTGTCACGCTCCTGCGGGGTCGTGAGCACGAGGAAGTCCCAGCCCTGGCTGAAGCCGGCGCTGGGGGAGCGGACGGCGTTGGCGAGGCACCGCTCGACGACCTCCCTCGGGACGGGTCGGTCGGGGTCGTAGCGGCGGACCATGCGTCGGGCGCGGACGACCTCGCTGAACTCCATCCGCACAGAGTGCCATCCGGCCCGTCGTGGTCCCGCGCGTCCCGGCATGTCCGGTGCGCCGTCGCGCCGAGGTGACAGGATGTGCCCCATGGAGGGTGGCGAGCTCGATGACACCGCGGCGATGGAGCGGGTCTCGGCCCGGGCGGCGGGTGCGCCCGTCGAGTGGGAGGCCGACGTCGTGCTCCGCGACGGCTCCGTCGCGCACATCAGGCCGATCACGCCCGACGACGCCGACGGCATCCGCGCCTTCCACAGCAAGCAGTCCGAGGAGTCGATCTACCTGCGCTTCTTCGCGCCGCTGCGCGAGCTGAGCGAGCGGGACGTCCACCGGTTCACGCACGTCGACCACCACGACCGGGTCGCCCTCGTCGCGACCCTCGACGGCGAGATCACCGGGATCGGGCGCTACGACCGCATCAACCCGACCTCGGCGGAGGTGGCGTTCAACATCTCGGACCACTTCCAGGGCAAGGGCATCGGCTCGGTGATGCTCGAGCACCTCGCCGCGATCGCCCAGGAGATGGGGATCACGAGGTTCGTCGCCGAGGTGCTGCCCCAGAACCGGAAGATGCTGACGGTCTTCAAGGACGCCGGCTACGAGGTCACGCACCACATCGAGGACGGTGTCGTCGAGGTCGCCTTCGACATCGAGCCGACCGAGCAGAGCAAGGCGGTGCAACTCTCGCGCGAGCACCGCGCCGAGTCGCGCAGCATGCGCACCATCCTCTTCCCCGAGCGGGTCGCCATCATCGGCGCCAGCCGCCGCGAGGAGTCCATCGGCGCGCTGGTGATGCGCAACATCCTCGCCGCCGGCTACCAGGGCGAGCTCTACCCGATCCACCGGGTGGCCGAGCAGGTCCAGGGCCTCAAGGCCTACCCGAGCATCCTCGAGACGCCCGAGCCCGTCGACCTCGCGATCGTCGTCGTGCCGGCCGCGCAGGCCATCGACGTCGTCAAGGACTGCGGCAGGGCTGGGGTCAAGGCGCTGCTCGTGCTCTCGGCCGGGTTCGCCGAGGCCGGTGCGGAGGGAGTCCTGCTGCAGGAGAAGCTCCGTCGCCGGGTGCGTCGGGCCGGCATGCGCATCGTCGGGCCCAACAGCTTCGGGCTCATCAACAACGACCCGGCCGTGCGGCTCAACGCCACCCTCGCCTCCGTCATCCCCGACTCCGGACGGCTCGGCCTCTTCGCGCAGAGCGGCGCCCTGGGTGTCGCGGTGCTCGCGTCGGCGGCCAGGCGAGGGCTCGGGATCTCGGTCTTCGCCTCGGCCGGCAACCGCGTCGACGTCTCCGGCAACGACCTCATGCAGTACTGGATCGACGACCAGGGCACCGACACCGTCGGCCTCTACCTCGAGTCGATGGGCAACCCCCGCAAGTTCTCGCGCATCGCCCGGGCGCTGGCGGCGGTCAAGCCGGTCGTCGTGGTCAGCTCGGGCGTCTCGAGCTTCGCGGCGCCGCCCGGGCACCGCACCCGGATCACCAACGTGCCGCCGCAGGCGTTCGACGCCCTGCTCCGGCAGGCCGGCGTCATCCGGGTCGAGAACGTGCACCAGCTCTTCGACGTCGCCCAGCTCACGCTGCACCAGCCGCTCCCCAAGGGTGACCGGGTCGCCATCGTCGGCAACTCCGACGCCCTCGGCGCCCTGAGCGCGAGCGCCTGCGTCAGCTGGGGGCTGCGGGTGACCCACGGGCCCGTCTCCCTGCCGCCGCAGGCGTCGGCCGAGGAGTTCGCGGCCGCGCTCGACGCCGCCTTCGCCGACCCGGAGGTCGACAGCGTCGTTGCCGCGTTCATCCCGCCCCTCGTCACGCAGGACGAGGAGGTCCACACGGCCGTCCGCAACATCGTCGCCGACTATGAGAAGCCCTGTGTCGCAACGTTCCTCGGCATGCGCGGGGTCGGTGACGGACTCTCGTACGACCAGGACGGCATACGCAGGTCGGTGCCCGCGTACGCGATGCCCGAGGACGGCATCCGCGCGCTCAACGCGGTCACGAGGTACGCGTTGTGGCGCCAGCGTGACCGTGGCACGGCGGTCTCTCCCGTCGGCATCGACCGGCTGCGCGCCGAAGCGCTCATCGACGGCTACCTCGCCGGGAGCAGCGAGGGTCGCGCGCTGACGCGCGAGGAGGCTCGCGAGCTGCTCGGCGCGTACGGCATCCGGGTGTGGCCCGCCGTGGAGGTCACCGGCGTCGAGGCTGCCGTCGCCGCTGCCGACGAGCTCACCTACCCCGTCATCCTCAAGTCGACCTCGCCGGTGGTGCGCCACCAGCCCGGACTCGTCGGCGTGCGCGGCGACCTCGTCGACGCAGAGGCGGTCCGCAACGCGTATGCGTCCCTCAGCGAGCGGCTCGGGCCGCTCGTCGCCGACCGGTTCGTCGTGCAGCGCATGGCCGTGCCCGGTGTCTCGACCGTGATCCGCGCGAGCGAGGACCCGCTCTTCGGTCCCGTCGTCAGCTTCTCGGTGGCGGGGCCGCCCACCGAGCTGCTCGACGACGTGGCTCACCGCATCCCGCCGCTGACCGACGTCGACGTCACCGACCTCATCGACGGCGTCAAGGCGGCGCCCCTGCTGAACGGCCACCGTGGCGCGGCCCCCGTCCACCGGGCGGCGCTCGCCGACCTCGTCGCACGGCTCTCGGTGCTCGCCGACGACCACCCGGAGCTCGCGTCGGTCGAGCTCAACCCGGTCAACGCGTGGACCGGCGGGGTCGACGTGCTCGGGGCCGAGGTCGTGGTCCGGCCCGCTCTCGTGCGCAAGGACCCCGGGCGTCGCCGCATGACCTGAGACACCCACTCGGCACGTCAGTGCAAGGATGGGGTCATGCGACACGCGACCCAGGGCACCGGCCGAGCCCTTCCCCAGGACCTCACCGAGGCGATCACCCGAGCCGGCTACTACCCGTCGCTGGTCTGCGACGTCGTCGAGTCGGCCATCGCCGACGACGAGGTCGTGTCGCACCTCGTGCACCAGGAGACGACCTTCGACCACGAGACGGTGCGTCGTCACGTCACCGTCCTCGTCGTCACGCCGCTGCGCCTCGTCATCGCCCACGCCGACGACCACGCCGAGTCCGAGGACAAGCTGATGGCCACGGCCACCACCGAGACCGTGCCGCTCGCCGCGGTGCGGGGCGTCATGCTGACGCACGTCGTGACCCAGCCCGACACCTTCACGCCGGGCACCCACGGTCGCGACCTCACACTGACGCTCGGCTGGGGCGCCGTCAGCCGCCTCGACATGATCCCCGCCCAGTGCGGCGACCCCGACTGCACCGCCGACCACGGCTTCGAGGGCACCATCGCCTCCGACGACATCTCGCTGCGCATCAGCTCGGCCGCCGACGGCGAGGACGCCGTCGGCAACGCGATGCGCTTCGCGCGCGTGCTCTCCGCCAGCATCGGCGGCGGCACCGCGCACTGACGCTGCCGATGACGACCCCGTCCCCGGGCCCCACCGACTGGTCCCGCGGCACGCTCGCCTCCGTCCTGCCGTCGGTGGCCGACCGGCTGGGCGTGCCGAAGTATGCCGGCCGAGACGTCTTCGACCTGCCCCCGGCACCGCGCACCGTCGTCGTGCTCGTCGACGGGCTCGGCTACGACCTGCTGCGCCAGCGCGGCGGCCACGCACCGTTCCTGCGCAGCCACCTCGGCACGGCGCACCGGGTGCCCTGCGGCTTCCCGACCACGACGGCGACGTCGATGGGCACCTTCGGGACCGGGCTGCCACCAGGGGCGCACGGCCTCGTCGGCATGCAGGTGCTCGACCCCGCCACCGACACGCTGCTCAACGAGCTGTCGTGGGAGGACGGCCCCGACCCGCGCACGTGGCAGCCGAACGAGACGGTCTTCGAGGCCGCCGAGAACGCCGGCGTGTCGGTGACGATGGTGGGGCCGCACTACTTCGACGGCTCCGGCCTCACGCTCGCCACCCTGCGCGGCGGGCAGTTCCGCGGGGCGCGCACGCTCGACGAGCGCGTCGACGCGGCGGTGGCGGCGGTGCGAGCGGCACCCCGCTCGCTCGTCTACCTCTACTGGGGCGAGGTCGACAAGATCGGCCACGTGCACGGCTGCCAGTCGTGGCAGTGGGGCGACGAGGTGGAGGCCGTCGACGCTGCGCTGCGACGACTGGCCGCGCGGGTCCCCGACGACACCTCGGTCGTGGTGACGGCCGACCACGGCATGGTCGACATCCCGTTCCACGACCGCGTCGACCTGGTGGACGAGCCGGGCCTGATGGCCGGCGTGCGTCACCTCGGGGGCGAGCCGCGCAACCTGCAGCTCTACGCCGAGCAGGGCGCCGCCGAGGACGTCCGGCGTGCGTGGACCGACCGCCTCGGCGACCGGGTGCAGGTGCTGACCCGCGAGCAGGCCGTCGACGAGGGCTGGTTCGGTCCGGTGCGCGCCGGCGTGGCGGGTCGCATCGGTGACCTCGTCGTCGTGACGCGCGGGTCGTTCGCCGTGGTCCACTCGGGGCTCATGCGCAAGGAGCTCGTCGCGCTGCTCGGCCTGCACGGCTCGACCAGCGACGCGGAACTCGCCGTGCCGGTGGTCGTGGTGCCACCCCGCCGTGGCACCTAGGGTGGTGCCTCGTGGCTGAGCTCGTCTTCTTCTCCGGAACCATGGACTGCGGCAAGTCGACGCTCGCCCTGCAGATGGACCACAACCACGGTGCCCGGGGCCGCGTCGGCCTCATCTTCACCAAGATGGACCGCGCCGGCACCAACGTCCTCAGCTCCCGCCTGGGCCTCTCGACGGGGGCGCTCGAGGTCGGTGACGACCTCGACTTCTGGGAGGAGATCGTCGGCCGGGCGACCGCCGGCACGCGGATCGACTACCTCATCTGCGACGAGGCGCAGTTCTACACCTGCGACCAGGTCGAGCAGCTGGCCCGCATCGTCGACGAGATGGAGGTCGACGTCTTCGCGTTCGGCATCACCGCCGACTTCCGCACCGAGCTGTTCCCCGGGAGCAAGCGCCTCATCGAGCTGGCCGACCGGGTGCAGGTGCTTCAGGTCGAGGCCCTGTGCTGGTGCGGGCGGCGCGCGACGACCAACGCCCGCGTGCTGGACGGCGTCATGGTCGTCGAGGGCGAGCAGGTCGTCGTGGGCGACACGAAGCCGGGCACGACGGGTCTCGTCGAGTACGAGGTGCTGTGCCGGCGCCACTACATGCGGCGCATGACGTCGCACGCCGCGAGGGCCGCCGCCATCTCGCCCGAGGTGCTGCCGTTCGACCTCGACGTGTGCCCTCTGCCGCCGCTGCCGATCACCCAGGCCGACTGAGGGCTCGCGGCCGGTCAGTCGGTCTTGCGGCCGAACATGATGTCGTCCCAGCTGGGCACGCTCGGCCGACCCGACTTGCGCGCCGGTGGGGCGGGCTTGGGCGCCGGTCGGGGCGACGGTCGCGTCGACGGTCGGGGCGCGGGAGCGGCGGCTCGCTGCGCGACCACGTCGGCGTAGTCGTCCTCGTCGGCACGGTCGGGCGGGTCGGGCTCGTCGTCCCCGTCGTGCCCTTGGTGCCCTTCGTGCCGTTCACGCTCGTCCGCGCCGGCAGTGGTGGTGGCGGGGTCGGGACGGGTGTCCTGCTGGGCGGCGTCGTCGGTGGCGTCGGTGACGTCGTCCTGCGGCCCAGCCGGGGCCTCGTCGACAGGACCGTCGTCGCGGTGGTCGGGCCGCGCCGGGG
This sequence comes from Terrabacter sp. AAH1, assembly GCF_054456855.1. Taxonomy (NCBI): domain Bacteria; kingdom Bacillati; phylum Actinomycetota; class Actinomycetes; order Micrococcales; family Intrasporangiaceae; genus Terrabacter; species Terrabacter sp. AAH1. The sequence continues at coordinate 296,959 of NZ_JBTJJV010000005.1, forward strand.
TCTCGGGTGCCTGGACCTGCTGCAGGGGGCGGGTGCGTTCGGCCGAACGGGTGCGACGTGCGGCGGCGGCCTCGCCGACCCGCTGCTCGGCCGACCCGGTCTTGACGACATCGGGGTCGTCCTCGGGGTGGGTGTGGGCCGGCGGCGGCAGCTGCTCGCGGTGGTCGCCGGCCAGCTCCTCGAGTGGGAGGGCCTCCTCGGGCACCGAGTCGAGGCCCGGCACTTCGGCGGACTTGGGCCTGCGCCGTCGACCTCGCTGGGCGCTGCGCTCGCGCATCGCGGCCATGAGGTCGACGGTCTCGCCCTCGCGACGGCGCGGCGTCGGCGCCGTGATGCCGCCCTCGGCCTCGAGGTCGTAGACGTGGCTCGGCCTGGTGGGGGCGGTCAGGTGCGGCGCCGGGATGGGGCCGGGCGCCTGGACGTCCTCGTCCTCGCTGAGCCACCGCGCCTCGTCGTCCACCGCTGAGAGGGTGCGTGCCAGCGGGTCGAACTGCCATGCCGCCTCGCGCTGGCGCCCTCCAGCGTTGAAGACGAGCAGCACGGTCCACGCGCTCTTGTCGGTGCGGCGGGAGTCCCAGCTCGCGGAGCCCTCGTCGATCTCGCGGCTGCGCAGCCGCTCGGTGACGCGTGCGTCCAGGGTGGGGGCGGCGCCGTGGGACCCACCGCGGGCACGGAGCCTGGTCTGGCGGGCCAGGCCCGCGACGTGCTCACGCTCGGCGAGGATCGGGCCCTCGTAGCGGTGGACCTTCTCGACGGACCAGCCGGCGCGTTCGGCGACCTCCTCGGCCGTCAGGCCGGCGCGGATCATGGACTGGACGTCCTTGGGGCGCAGGCCTCCTGACACCTCGATCTGCAGCTGGCCGAGTCGGGGGCGGTCGCGACGGGCAGCGGCCCGGAGCCCCTCGTCGAGGGGGAGGGAGAAGCGGTTGCCGTCGTCGTCGGCCAGCAGCAGGTGCAATCCGTCCTCGTGGACGCCGACGAGCCTGAGGTGCTGCATGGGTGGGTCTCCCGGTAGCGAGTCTGCGGGGTGGTGCGGATCCTGCTGTGCAGTCGAGCATGCCACCGGCGTGGGTGCCCACCAAAGCGACCACGCCGCACGGGTACCGTTTGCTCTGGCATGCCAACCACCTTCACGTCCGCCCAGCTCGCCCTCGACCTCGTGGGCGTCTTCGTCTTCGCGCTGTCCGGCGGGCTCGTCGCCGTCAAGAAGCGGTTCGACCTCTTCGGTGTGCTGGTGCTCGCGTGCGCGGCAGCTCTCGGCGGCGGCATCATGCGCGACCTGCTCATCGGCAGCGTGCCACCGGTCGGCATCAGCGACTGGCGGCTGCTGACGGCGGCCGCTCTCGGCGGGCTGGTCACCTTCCTCTTCCATCCGGGCGTCGAGCGCGTGACGCGTTTCGTACGCGTGCTGGACGCCGCCGGCCTGGCAGCCTTCGCGGTCGCCGGCAGCCTCAAGGCGATCACCGCGCCCGGGGTCTCACCCGTCGCGTCGGTGCTCATCGGCGTCATCACGGCCATCGGCGGCGGCATCGTGCGCGACCTGCTGGCCGGGCAGGTGCCGGAGGTGCTGCGCCGCGAGCTGTACGCCGTGCCGGCCATGCTGGGAGCGCTCATCGTCGTCGTCGCGGCCCAGATGGGCTCGCTGCAGGACTGGGTGCTGTGGACCTCGGCCGGCCTCGTCTTCGCCGTGCGCATGGTGGCCGTGCGCCTCGACCTCAACGCGCCGACGCCGCTGCGCTCCACACCCACCTGAGAGCAGCACGGCTCCGAACGACTGCCGACAACCCCCGTGGCCCACGATCCGATGGCGGAGAGATGACAGACACACCGCAGACACCGCACCAGTCCGACGAGAACGCCCTCGCGCCCTACGACGCCGTGCTGCTGCTCGGTTTCGGCGGCCCCGAGGCACCCGATGAGGTCATGCCGTTCCTGCGCCGGGTGACGGCGGGTCGGGGCATCCCCGACGAGCGCCTCGCGGTGGTGGGGGAGCACTACCACCACTTCGGTGGGCGCAGCCCGATCAACGACCAGAACCGGGCCCTCATCGCGGCCCTGCGCGGCGAGCTCGACAGCCGGGGCATCGACACGCCGATCGTGTGGGGCAACCGCAACAGCGCGCCCTTCATCGACGACGCCTTCCGCGAGATCCACGCGGACGGCCACCGGCGGGTCGTGGTGCTGACCACGAGCGCCTACTCCTGCTACTCGTCGTGCCGCCAGTACCGCGAGAACCTCGCCGACGCCGCCGCGACCGTCGCCGAGGAGGGCATCGAGCTGACGATCGACAAGGTCGCCCAGTACGCGCCCCGCCCCGGCTTCGCCGCGGCCAACCTCGACGAGCTGGTGCGCTCCCTCCGAGCGCTCGACGGGGCGCCGGACCGGGAGATCGCGCTGCTCTTCGTCACCCACTCGATCCCCGACGCGATGGACGACAGGTCCGGCCCGGGCGACGGCGAGGGCAACCTCTACCGCCGTCAGCACCTCGCGCTCGCCTCGCGGCTCGCGCAGGAGGCGGGCCGGCTCCTCGGCCGGGACCTCACCGGCGAGCTCGTGTTCTGCTCACGGTCCGGGCCGCCTTCGCACCCGTGGCTCGAGCCCGACGTCAACGACCGGCTGCGCGAGCTGGCGGCCGAGGGCGTGCGCACGGCCGTCGTCGCCCCGATCGGGTTCGTCAGCGACCACATGGAGGTCGTCTACGACCTCGACACCGAGGCGCAGGAGACGGCCGACGAGCTGGGCGTGCGCCTCGTGCGCGTGCCCACCGTCGGCACCTCGCCGACCTTCGTCGGCGACCTCGTCGACGCCCTGCTCGAGCGAGCCGCCGAGGCGCGCGGCGAGGCGGTGCCGCAGTTCGAGGGGCGCCGCCCGTCGGTCTGCGAGCCCGGCTGCTGCCCGAACCTGCGGCACGCCCGACCTGCCCTCTGCGGCAGCGACTGAGAGGTCCGCATGAGCACCGCGCGCACCGCCCCCTCCCTGCCCACCGGGGTCACCGTCGAGGAGCTCGAGCGGCTCTGCATCGAGCTCGCGACGGAGGCAGCCCGTTTCATCCGTGACGAGCGGCCGCCTCGCATGGGGGTCGCCGCCACGAAGTCGACCGAGACCGACGTCGTCACCGTGATGGACCGCCGCTCCGAGGAGCTGCTGCACCGGCTGATCCAGCAAGCGCGTCCCGAGGACGGCATCCTCGGCGAGGAGGGCGCCGACGTCGACGGGACCTCGGGCCTCACGTGGGTCATCGACCCCATCGACGGCACCGTCAACTACCTCTACGAGGTGCCCGCGTATGCCGTGTCGGTGGCCGTCGTCGTGGGGGACGCCCGGGCGCAGGGCGGCTGGACCCCGGTCGCCGGTGCGGTGGCCGATCCCTGCCTCCGGCTGGTCCACCACGCCGGCGTGGGCACGGGGGCGTGGACCCGTCCCGAGGGCCACCTCCCCGACGGGCCCGACGACTCGGGCGACTCGGGCGACGCGGGCGACGCGGACGACTCGATCGACACGGACGACACGGACGACTCGGCGGGCCTCGCGGTGAGGCGGCTCGCTGCCTCGGCAGAGGACCGGCTGGGTCGCACCCTGCTCGCCACCGGCTTCGGCTACGCCCCCGAGGTGCGGGCGCGCCAGGCCGACGTGCTGCGCCGGGTGCTGCCCCTGGTGCGCGACATCCGTCGCATCGGCAGCGCCGCCCTCGACCTCGTGCGCGTTGCCGACGGGTCGGTCGACGCGTACGCCGAGACCGGGCTCAACGCGTGGGACCTCGCCGCCGGGTGGCTCATCGCCGAGGAGGCGGGCGCCGTAGTCGTCGGCGAGGGCGACCATCCCGGCAAGGCGCTGACCGTCGCCGCAGGACCTGCCCTCGTGGAGCAGGTGAGGGAGCTCTTCCTCGCCGGCGCCGACCACGGGGACTGAGCCGACGCGCCACCAACCACACGACGAACGCCCCTCCGGCAGGACCGGGAGGGGCGTTCGTCGTCTGACGCGGCGGACGGCATACGTCCGCGGGGGCGACGCGGCTCAGGCAGGCTCAGGCAGCGCGGAACGGCTCGAGCTCGGGAACACGGATGCCGTTCTCGGCAGCGAGCCGCGCGAACGACTCGAGCTCTCCCGTGTGCACCTGGATGCGGTAGTCGTCGCCCACCCGTCGGGCGTCCGCGAGGTCGCCCAGCGCGTCGTTGACACGTTGCCTGATCTGGTCGACGAACTCGGTCATGTGCCACCTCCGGGCCTGGTAGTCGATCGGGTCGGGTCCGGAGACCCTACCGCGCTGTAGGACCTCCAATGTGCACCTGCCCAGGTCGGTGGATGGCAAAGGGTAGGTGAACTGTTGGTCCGAAAAGGGTAGGTGTGCCCAGAGTTGGTGGGTCCCGGTGACCGCCTCGTCTCAGCCGTTGGCGGGTGCGACGTGACATCCCGGCGGCGATCGGGCACCATACGCGCACGCGGACATGTTTCGTGGGTGTGACAACGACGTCGACACCGTGTTTTCCCTCGGGAACAAGCACGGGCCTGCAAGCGTTCTCCGCGTCACAGACCGCAAGGCGCAGCACGAGTAGAAGCGAGACGACACATGGCAACCGATTACGATGCGCCACGCAAGACCGACGACGACCTGAACGAGGACTCCATCGAGGAGCTCAAGTCGCGTCGGGTCGACAAGACGTCGTCGAGCGTGGACGTCGACGAGACCGAGCAGGCCGAGGGTTTCGAGCTCCCGGGTGCCGACCTCTCCGGCGAGGAGCTGTCGGTGCGGGTCCTGCCCAAGCAGGCCGACGAGTTCACCTGTGGGCGTTGCTTCCTGGTGCACCACCGCAGCCAGCTCGCCAAGGAGAGCAACGGCATGATGATCTGCACGGAGTGCGCGGCCTGAGCGCCTTCGAGCCAGTCAGGCAGCAGCCCCGGCAGCACGTCGGGCAAGTAGGGTCGGTCCTCGTGACCGACCCTTGTGCTGTCCCCGGCGAGCTCGCCGACGTTCTCACCGACGCTCTGCCGGAGGTTCCGGTCCGTCTCCTCGACGCCGACCTCCCGCTGCCCGGCTACGCGCACCCGGGCGACGCCGGCGCCGACCTCTGTGCCCGCGTCGACGTGACGATCGAGCCGGGGGAGCGGGTGCTCGTGCCGACCGGGGTCGCGCTGGCCCTGCCCCCCGGCCACGCCGGTTTCGTGCACCCCCGGTCGGGTCTCGCGGCGCGCCACGGGATATCCATCGTCAACGCGCCCGGCACCGTGGACGAGGGCTACCGCGGCGAGATCCTCGTCAACCTCGTCAACCTCGACCTGCGCGAGCCGTTCACCGTGCGACGAGGTGACCGGATCGCTCAGCTCGTCGTGCAGCGGGTCGAGCGCGTGCGCTTCGTCGAAGTCGATTCGCTCGACCGGACCAGTCGGGGGGACACTGGACACGGATCCACCGGAGGGTTCGGTCCGGGGGCTGCCAGCTCGCCGACGGCGGGGGAGACGCCCACCGGGGCGTGATCATCGGATACGGTTCGCCGGGCGCTGCGTCAGCGCCGGCGACGACATGGCTGGGCAGGGCGCCCGCCGAGCCGCAGGACTTCAAAGGACGGAATGACGTGGGACTCTTCAGCCGGGGCAAGTCGAAGGACCGCCCGGACACCGCCGTGGACGCCGAGGCCCTGGATGCCGAGGTCGACGACCTCTCCGACGACCGGGACGAGCTCTCTGACACCGCCGACCACGGCGACGGCGGCCGTGAGGGCAAGGCGGGCCCGTTCGACCGTGCTGAGGTCGACGACGACAGCGACTACCTCAACCTCGGCGCCATCTGGTTGCGCGGGCAGCAGGGCATGGAGCTGCGTCTCGAGATCAACGAGCAGGAGCAGCAGATCACCGGCGTGACCGCGGTCATCGGCGAGTCCGCCGTGCAGCTGCAGGCCTTCGCGGCGCCTCGCACCGAGGGCGTCTGGGTCGACATCCGCAACGAGATCGCGGCCAGCATCGTCGACGCCGGCGGCACGGCCGAGGTGCTCACCGGCGAGTTCGGCGAGGAGCTGCTCACGCGGATGCCGCAGGCGGGACCCGACGGCCGCACCGTCTTCATGCCGGCTCGCTTCGTCGGCATCGACGGCCCGCGCTGGTTCCTTCGCGCCGTCGTGTCCGGCCGCGCCGCCATCGAGCCGGCCGCCGCGGACTCGGTGCACGAGGTCATCCGCACGGCCGTGATCGACCGTGGCGAAGAGGCCATGCCGCCCCGCGAGCTGCTGCCGCTGCGCCTGCCCGACGCCGACGGCACCGCCCAGGCCGAGCAGCCGGGCACCGACTCGGGCGGCACCGACCTCAACCCGTTCGAGCGCGGTCCCGAGATCACCGAGGTGCGTTGATGGCCGGCCCGTGCCCTCCCGCGCCGTGTCCCGACCGGACCCTCTCGTGAGCACGGGCCAGCCCGGCGCCCTGCGGCGCCTCACCCACCGCCTGACCCGCTCGTCCCACGAGCTCGAGGCCGACGAGCTGCGCCGCGAGTCGATCGACCAAGGTGTCGTCCACATCAGCGACGCGCGGCAGCGCACGAAGGTGACCATCCTCGGTGAGGTGCGCTCGGTGACGCTGCGTCCCCGCGACGAGACCCCTGCCCTCGACGTCGAGGTCTGGGACGGCACCGAGTCGCTGCACCTGGTCTGGCTGGGGCGGCGGCGCATCGCCGGCATCGTGCCCGGCATCAAGATCCAGGCAACTGGCCGCATCACCACCCGCCGGAAGGTCACGACGATGTTCAACCCGGCCTACGAGATCATCGGCCGGCCCGGGCAGCAGCATGGCTGAGGCCGACCGCGGCACCCCGGTCCCCGGATCCGAGTCGGACGGCGACGGGATCGCCCGGTCCGAGGCCGACCTGCGCCGCTACGAGACCGTCGAGGAGCTGCTCCGCGACAAGCTGTCGGAGGCCATCGGTGGCTGGCGCGGCGCCATCGAGTCGGCGCTGCCCGTGGTGGCCTTCACCATCGCCTGGGCGCGCACGCAGGACCTCCGCACCGCGCTCATCGTCGCCGGAGCCGGTGCTGTGCTTCTCCTCCTGGTCCGCCTGGTCCAGCGCCAGGATCCTCGCTTCATCGCGTATGCCGCTGTGGGAGTGGCCATCTCGGCCTTCTTCGCCCTGCGGTCCGGTCGCGCCGAGGACGCGTTCCTGCCCGGGATGCTCCAGAACGCCGGGCTGCTCGTGCTGTTCCTCGTGACGAACCTGGCGAGGTGGCCGCTCTTCGGCTTCGTGGTCGGCGTCGCCGAGCCCGAGGCCTTCGCGAAGGACCCCACGTGGTGGCGCCGCCATGCCGGCATCGTCACCGTCGCGGCTCGTCTCACCTGGGTGCTCATCGCCCTCAACGTCCTGCGGCTGGCCATCATGGTGCCGCTCTACGTCGCCGAGCAGGTCTCGGCGCTCGGCGTCGCGAAGGTCGTGCTCGGCTTCCCGGCCTACCTGCTCGCCGTGACGGCGATGGGCGCGATCCTGCTGCGGGGGCACACGCCGATCGACCCGAACCGCGCGCCGGCCTGAGCCGCGCCGGCGCGGAGGGCGTGACCGGTTCGGCCCCGCGGGGCCGGGTCAGCCGGCGTCGTTGATGCGGTGCCGGTCGTCGGGTGCGACGAGGTCCTGGAGCCGAGCCTCCTGCTCGGGGGTGGTGATGAAGAGCAGCTCGTCGCCGGCCTCGATCGCGTCGTCGGGCGTTGGGGCCAGCGGCCGCTCGTCGCGGATGATCGCGACGAGCACCGTGTCGGTGGGCCAGTCGACGTCGCCGACGCGGCGACCGGCGAACCGGCTGCCCTCGGGGAGCGTGATCTCGACCATCGAGGCGCGTCCCTGCTGGAACTCGAAGATGCGCACGAGGTCACCGATGCTGACGGCCTCCTCGATGAGGGCCGTCATGAGCCGCGGCGTCGACACGGCGACGTCGACGCCCCACGACTCGTCGAACATCCACTCGTTCTTCGGGTTGTTGACGCGGGCCACGGTGCGCGGCACCCCGAACTCGGTCTTGGCCAGCAGCGAGAGCACGAGGTTGGCCTTGTCGTCACCGGTGGCGGCCACGCACACGTCGGACTCCTCGAGGCGGGCCTCCTCGAGGGCGGCGAGCTCGCACGCGTCGGCGAGCAGCCACGACGCCTCGGGCACGCGGGAGGCCTGGACGTCGTCGGCGTCCTTGTCGATGAGCAGCACCTGGTGCCCGTTGCCGAGCAGCTCGCGGGCGATGGACCGGCCGACACTCCCGGCCCCGGCGATGACGACGCGCATGCTTGTTCTTCTCCTGTGCCGGTCAGTGGGCGGCGGGGGCCGAGTCGCAGAGCCGCTCGACGCGGGCGAGCTCCTCGCTCTGCACCGCGAGGTGCACGAGGTCGCCCTGCTGGACGACCATGTCGGGTCGGGGGAGGGTGCCCTCGCCGAGCCGCGTGACGTAGGCGACGCGGGCGCCGGTCTGGTGCTCGACCTCGGTGAGGGGGCGCCCGACCCAGGCCTCGGCGAGGGGCACCTCGGCGATGACGATCTTGCCGCTGGGGTCGGTCAGCTCGGGGACGGAGCCCTGGGGGAGGAGACGCTGGATCATCTGGTCGGCGGTCCAGCGCACCGTGGCCACCGTGGGGATGCCGAGGCGCTGGTAGACCATGGCGCGCTGCGGGTCGTAGATGCGTGCCGCGACGTGCTCGACGCCGAAGGTCTCACGAGCCACGCGCGCGGCGAGGATGTTGGAGTTGTCGCCGCTGCTCACGGCCGCGAAGGCGTACGCGTCACGGATGCCGGCGGCCACCAGCGTGTCGCGGTCGAAGCCGACCCCGGTGACGGTCTGGCCCTCGAACGAGGTGCCGAGGCGGCGGAAGGCCGAGGCGTCGACGTCGATGATCGCGACGTCATGGCCACCACGACCGAGAGTGCGGGCGAGGGTCGACCCGACGCGGCCGCATCCCATGATGACGAAGTGCACGGACGCGACGCTACACCGTGACGAGGCCGCCCACCGTGCAGGCGTGACGGGTCGCCCAGCCCTCGAACAGGTGGCTCACGCGGGGTGAGTGCGACCCGGCGATCCGTCATACAGTTGCGTCGTGCCCGGTACCGGTTCGCTGTTCAAGCGACTTCTCCTCGGCCGCGCGATGCGCAGCGACAAGCTGGGCGAGACGCTGCTGCCCAAGCGCCTTGCCCTGCCGATCTTCGCGAGCGACGCGCTGTCGTCGGTGGCGTACGCGCCCGACGAGATCCTGCTCATGCTCGGTCTCGCGGGCGGCGCGTTCGCGGTCACGCACAGCTGGCAGATCACCGTCGCGGTCGTCCTCGTCATGGTCGTCGTCGTCGCGTCCTACCGCCAGAACGTGCACGCCTACCCGTCTGGTGGCGGCGACTACGAGGTGGCGACCGTCAACCTCGGGCCCAAGGCCGGGCTCACCGTCGCGAGCGCACTGCTCGTCGACTACGTGCTGACCGTCGCCGTCTCCATCTCGTCCGGCGTCCAGAACGCCGCCACGGTTCTCGGCTTCGTGCGTGGCCGCGAGGTCCTCGTCGCCGTCGCGCTGATCCTGTTCCTCACGGCGATGAACCTGCGCGGCGTCCGTGAGTCGGGCAAGGCCTTCGCGGTGCCCGTCTACGCGTTCATGGTCGCCATCATCGGGATGGGCCTCTACGGCTTCATCCAGCACTTCACCGGTTCCCTCACGCCGGCCGAGAGCTCCTCGCTGACGCTCGTGTCGCAGCACGGCGACGAGCTGACGGGCATCGCGGCGGCGTTCCTGCTGCTGCGGGCCTTCTCCTCGGGCTGCGCCGCCCTCACGGGCGTCGAGGCGATCAGCAACGGGGTGCCGGCCTTCCGCAAGCCGAAGAGCGACAACGCCGCGACGACCCTGCTGCTCATGGGCGGCCTGTCGATCATGATGCTCAGCTCGATCATCGCCCTGTCCCAGTGGACCGGGGTCAAGATGGCCGAGGACCCCGCGACCCAGCTGCTCCGCAACGGCGAGGCAGTGGGCGACGGCTACGTCCAGCACACCGTGATCGGCCAGCTCGCCGAGGCCGTCTTCGCGAACTTCCACGTCGGCGTCGTCTTCGTGTCGATCGTCACGGGCCTGATCCTCGTCCTCGCTGCCAACACGGCGTTCAACGGGTTCCCGGTGCTCGGCTCGATCCTCGCCCGCGACGGCTACCTGCCGCGGCAGATGCACACCCGCGGCGATCGGCTGGCCTTCTCCAACGGCATCCTCATGCTGGCCGGTGCGGCGATCCTGCTCGTCATCGTCTTCAAGGCCGAGGTGACGGCCCTCATCCAGCTCTACATCGTCGGCGTCTTCGTGTCGTTCACGACCAGCCAGATCGGCATGGTGCGGCACTGGACCCGTCACCTGCGTCTGGAGCGCAACGCCAAGGAGCGCAGCCGGATGCAGCGCTCCCGCGTCATCAACGCGGTCGGCGCGGCGATGTCGGCGACCGTCCTGGTGGTCGTGCTCGCGACGAAGTTCCAGGCGGGCGCGAAGTACGCCATCCTCGCCATGGTGCTGCTGTTCGCCCTGATGCTCGGCATCCGCAAGCACTACAACCGGGTGCGCGACGAGCTCGCCATCGACTGGGACGTCGACCGGCCGATGCTGCCGAGCCACGTGCACGCCATCGTCTGCATCTCCAAGATCCACAAGCCCACGATGCGTGCCCTCGCCTACGCCCGCGCGAGCCGGCCATCGGTCCTCGAGGCGGTCACGGTCGACGTCGACCCCGACGAGACGCAGGCGCTGCTGACCGAGTGGGACAGGCGCGACATCCCGGTGCCGCTCAAGGTGCTGGCCTCGCCGTACCGCCAGATCACCAAGCCGATCCTCGACTACGTCCGCTCGATCCGCAGCGGCAACCCGCGCGACATCGTGACCGTCTACCTGCCCGAGTACGTCCTCGGCAAGTGGTGGGAGCAGGTGCTGCACAACCAGAGCGCCCTTCGGCTCAAGGCTCGACTGCTCTTCACGCCGGGCGTCATGGTCGTCAGCGTGCCGTGGCAGCTGCAGTCGTCCGAGGGCGCCGAGCGCGACTGGATCGACGAGCCGCCGATCAGCGGCTCGGTGCGCGGCGGGGCGCTGTGAGCGCACGCCGCACCCGCGAGCGCGCCGCTGGTGGCGAGTCGCTCGCCGGTCAGGAGTGGACGGTCGACGTCGGCCCGGTCGCGCACGGCGGGCACTGCGTCGCACGCCACGAGGGACAGGTCGTCTTCGTGCGCCACACGCTGCCCGGCGAGCGGGTCGTCGCGCGCGTGACGGAGGGGCGGGTCGGTGACAGCTTCGTGCGCGCCGACGCGGTCGAGGTGCTCGACGCGGCGCCGGGACGGGTCGAGCGGCCCTGCCCGTATGCCGTCCCCGGCCAGTGCGGAGGCTGCGACTTCCAGCACGCCACCCTCGACACCCAGCGCGCGCTCAAGGCGGACGTCGTCCGCGAGCAGTTCGCGCGCATCGCGAAGACCGACGTGTCCGTCGAGGTGCGCCCGGTCCCGGGCGACGAGGAGGGGCTGCGCTGGCGCACCCGCGTCGAGTTCGCCGTCGACGCGACCGGTCGCGCGGGCCTCCGGGGTCACCGGTCCCGCCATGTCGTGCCCGTGGAGGACTGCCTCATCGCCACGCGCGGGGTCATCGACTCGGGGGTGCTCGACACCGAGTGGCCCGACGTCGAGTCCGTCGACGTCGTCGACGCCGCCCACCCCGACGAGCCGGTGCTCGTGCCGGTGCCGGCGTCGACGTCGGACGCAGCGCCGGGCCCTGAGCCGACCGGTGGTCTCGTGGGGGAACGGGCCGTCGACGGGGACTGGGAGGGTGAGTACGTCGTGGCCGCGCGCGGCTTCTGGCAGGTGCACCCCGGCGCGGCCTCCACGTTCCTCTCCCGGGTCGTCGCCCTGCTGGGCGCCGAGCCCGGCGACAAGGTGCTCGACCTCTATGCCGGCTCGGGCCTGTTCACGATGCGACTCGGCGAGCTGGTCGCGCCTGACGGCTTCGTGCTGGGGGTCGAGGGCGACGCGCGAGCCGTCGACAACGGCATCGCCAACACCGAGCACCTCGACAACGTCGAGTGGCGCGCCAACCGCGTCGACCGCGAGCTGAGATCGCTCGTCTCGCAGGGCATCTCGGCCGACCTCGCCGTCCTCGACCCGCCGCGCACGGGCGCCGGCAAGGACGTCATGGCCCAGCTCGCGCGGCTGGCGCCGCGCAGGGTCGTCTACGTCGCGTGCGACCCGTCGGCGCTGGCTCGAGACGTCAAGGCGGCGGCCGAGCACGGCTACGCACTCGTCTCGCTCGAGGCGTGGGACGCCTTCCCGATGACCCACCACGTCGAGTGCATCGCGGTGCTCGAGCCCGCAGCCGACTGAGACGCCGCGCGCGCTCCGGCGACCCGGCACACCGGACGGGGGCGCCTCGCGGGCAGACAACGCCGCGCGCCAGGGACAGGATGGGCGGGTAGGGGTGGACTGACAAGGACCACCGCGTGTGGTTAGATATATCTTGACGTCAAGATAAATCGAGCACCGTGACATCTTCAGTTGCTGGAAGGAGCCCGTCGTGGGCAGTGTTGACAGCTTCAAGGCCAAGGGGACCCTCGAGGTCGGTGGCCAGTCCTACGAGATCTACCGCCTCGCAGGCGTGGAGGGGCACGAGACGCTGCCCTACAGCCTCAAGGTCCTCCTCGAGAACCTGCTGCGCACCGAGGACGGTGCGAACATCACCGCCGACCACATCCGCGCGCTCGGCTCGTGGGACGAGAACGCCGAGCCCGACACGGAGATCCAGTTCACGCCCGCGCGCGTGATCATGCAGGACTTCACCGGCGTCCCCTGCGTCGTCGACCTCGCCACGATGCGCGAGGCCGTCGCCGACCTCGGGGGCGACCCGGCCAAGATCAACCCGCTCGCCCCCGCCGAGCTCGTCATCGACCACTCGGTCATCATCGACGTCTTCGGTCGAGCCGACGCCTTCGAGCGCAACGTCGAGATCGAGTACCAGCGCAACCGCGAGCGCTACCAGTTCCTGCGCTGGGGCCAGACCGCCTTCGACGACTTCAAGGTCGTCCCGCCGGGCACCGGCATCGTCCACCAGGTCAACATCGAGCACCTCGCCCGCACCGTCATGGTGCGTGACGGCGTCGCCTACCCCGACACCTGCGTCGGCACCGACTCGCACACGACGATGGTCAACGGCCTCGGCGTGCTCGGCTGGGGCGTCGGCGGCATCGAGGCCGAGGCGGCCATGCTCGGCCAGCCCGTCTCGATGCTCATCCCGCGCGTCGTCGGCTTCAAGCTGAGCGGCTCGATCCCCGTCGCAGCCACCGCCACCGACGTGGTCCTCACCATCACCGAGATGCTGCGCAAGCACGGCGTGGTGGGCAAGTTCGTCGAGTTCTACGGCGAGGGTGTCTCGCAGGTGCCGCTCGCCAACCGCGCCACCATCGGCAACATGAGCCCCGAGTTCGGCTCGACGTGCGCGATCTTCCCGATCGACGAGGTCACCCTCGACTACCTGCGCCTCACCGGCCGCTCCGACGAGAGCGTCGCCCTCGTCGAGGCGTACGCCAAGGAGCAGGGCATGTGGCTCAAGGCGGGCCCGGACCAGCCGGAGGCCCGCTACAGCGAGTACCTCGAGCTCGACCTGTCCACGGTCGTCCCGTCGATCGCCGGCCCGAAGCGTCCGCAGGACCGCATCGCCCTGACCGACGCCAAGGAGTCCTTCCGCAAGGTGCTGCCCACCTACGTCGCGCACGACGAGGGCGACGCCGGCGAGGCCGAGTCCTTCCCGGCCAGCGACCCGGGCATCGACGACGGCGGGGAGAAGCCGGCCGACGGAGCGACCAACGGGCGCCCGTCGAAGAAGGTGGCCGTCAAGGACGCCGACGGGCGAGAGTTCGAGATCGACCACGGCATCGTGTCGATCGCCTCGATCACGAGCTGCACCAACACCTCGAACCCGTCGGTCATGATGGCGGCGGCGATGCTCGCCAAGAACGCCGTCGAGAAGGGCCTCACGGTCGCCCCGTGGGTCAAGACGTCGATGGCGCCCGGCTCCAAGGTCGTCACGGGCTACTACGACAAGGCCGGCATGTGGCCCTACCTCGAGAAGCTCGGCTTCCACCTCGTCGGCTACGGCTGCACGACGTGCATCGGCAACTCGGGCCCGCTCAACGACGAGATCTCGGCGGCGATCAACGAGCACGACCTCGCCGTCACCTCGGTCCTGTCGGGCAACCGCAACTTCGAGGGTCGCATCAACCCCGACGTCAAGATGAACTACCTCGCGAGCCCGCCGCTCGTCATCGCGTACGCCCTCGCCGGCACCATGGACTTCGACTTCGACTCCGAGCCGCTCGGCCAGGACACCGACGGCAACGACGTCTTCCTGGAGGACATCTGGCCGGCCCCGGCCGACGTCGAGGAGACGATCGCGGCGAGCATCAACCAGCAGATGTTCACCGACGACTACGCCGACGTCTTCGCGGGCGACGAGCGCTGGAAGTCACTGCCCACCCCCGAGGGTGACACCTTCGCCTGGGACGCCGAGTCGACCTACGTGCGCAAGCCCCCGTACTTCGACGGCATGTCGATGGAGACGACGCCCGTCGCCGACATCGAGGGCGCCCGCGTGCTCGCCAAGCTCGGCGACTCGGTCACGACCGACCACATCAGCCCCGCCGGCGCCATCAAGAACGACAGCCCCGCCGGCAAGTACCTCGCCGAGCACGGCATCGAGCGCAAGGACTTCAACTCCTACGGCTCGCGCCGCGGCAACCACGAGGTCATGATCCGTGGCACGTTCGCGAACATCCGCCTGAAGAACCTGCTCCTCGACGGCGTCGAGGGCGGCTTCACGCGCGACTTCACCAAGGGCGGTGAGCAGACGACGATCTACGACGCCGCCCAGAGCTACGCCGCGGCCGGCACGCCGCTCGTCATCCTGTCGGGCAAGGAGTACGGCTCGGGCAGCTCACGCGACTGGGCAGCCAAGGGCACGAGCCTGCTCGGCGTGAAGGCCGTCATCGCCGAGAGCTACGAGCGCATCCACCGCTCCAACCTCATCGGAATGGGCGTCATCCCGCTGCAGTACCCGGCTGGGCAGAACGCCGACTCGCTCGGCCTCGACGGCACCGAGACCTTCACGATCACCGGCATCACGGCCCTCAACGAGGGCTCGACGCCGAAGACGGTCAAGGTCGTCGCGACGAAGGACGGACAGGAGTCGAGTGCCGTCACCTTCGATGCGGTCGTGCGCATCGACACCCCCGGTGAGGCCGACTACTACCGCAACGGCGGCATCCTGCAGTACGTGCTGCGTTCGCTCGTCGCGAGCTGACGTACCCTGCCGTCCGACGGGCCCGGTCTCCGCACGCGCGGGGCCGGGCCCGTCGCCGTCGGCCCCGACGCGCCGCCGCGTCCGGCCGGATGGCATGCTCGTCCGGTGAGCGAGCGACACGCAGTCCTGACCGTGTGGGAGTCGGGCTTCGACTGGAGCCCTGCAGCCGACCTCACCTACGCGGATACCCACGTCGACGGTGCCCCTGAGGTCACGTACTCTGCGCGCACCTGGGAGTCGCCGGTCGTCGAGCTGCCTTTCGCCGCAACGGAGCTCATTCCTTCCTGGAACGCGCGCACGCCGCGCGGCACCTGGCTCCACGTCGAGGGACGGGTGGCCGACGACTCCGGGTGGACGCCGTGGTTCACCTTCGCGCGCTGGGCCGACGACGACCCGGCGGGGGAGTCGCCGATCACGCGCACGACGGTGCGCGGACAGCACCTCGAGGCGGGCCAGGTCTCCACCGACACGTGGCTCTCGGCGCCGGGTCGAGGTTTCGACCGCTGGCAGCTGCGCCTGACCGCGCTGGCCGGTCGAGCGGCGGAGGCGGCAGAGGTCCGGCTGGTGGCCGGGGCGGCGCAGCGCATGTGCATCGCCGCCGACGAGCCGACGAGCGAACCCGGGGTCGGCCGCGGGCACGAGGTCCCCGTGCCGCCGCGCTCGCAGCGGTTGCACGTCGACACCTTCCCCGACTGGGACCGGGGCGGCCAGTCCTGGTGCTCGCCGACTTCCACGACCATGCTGCTCGAGCACTGGGGGGCGGCGCCCACCGCCGAGGAGGTTTCGTGGGTCGGGCACGACACCGACCCCGAGGTCGTCCACGGCGTGCGCCGGGTCTTCGACCGGGCGTACGGCGGTGCGGGCAACTGGGCGTTCAACGCGGCATACGCCGGGGCCCGTGGGCTCCGGGCGTACGTCACCCGGCTGCGCGACCTCACCGAGGCCGAGGCCTTCGTCGCGGCCGGAGTGCCGCTCGTCGTCTCGGTGACCTTCCGGGAGGACGAGCTCGACGGTGCGGGCTACGACACGAACGGCCACCTGCTCACCATCGTCGGCTTCACCGCGGACGGCGACGTCGTCTCCAACGACCCGAACTCCGGCCGGATCGCCAGCAACGACGAGGTGCGCCGGGTCTACCGCCGCGACCAGTTCGAGCGCGTCTGGCTCGGCGACAACGGCGGGCTCGCCTACGTCGTGCACCCACCCGAGGTTGTCCTGCCGCCCGCTCCGTCCGAGGCGAACTGGGCCTGACACGTCATTTTCCTGCGCGGAATGTCCTGAATGCGAGATCTTCCTCCGCGAAGCCCCCACGGCGGACGCCGCGAGTGTTGACTGGCCCACGCGATCCCCCCTCTCCCGGAAGGTGTGCCATGCCCAGTCGGTCGTCCGTGTCCGTCACCCCGTTCCAGCCCAGCCGCCGTGCGCTGCTCACGACAGCCGCGGCCGGTGCCGCCCTCGCCTCCGTCGGGGGAGTGGTGGGCGCTCCCCGGGCCCGGGCGGCGGCCAAGAATGCCGGGTCCGCACGGCACGTCGCCTACCGCTCGTGGTCGGGCGCCGAGCTCGTCTTCGGGCCGTTCGACCGCACGGTCGAGCACGTCGACCCGCACGCCACCTCGACGACCCCGGTGCTCTACGACGTCGCGACGTGGACCTCGCCGGTGGTGGTTCCGGGTTTCGCGCTCACCGAGCTGGTCGCGTCGTGGAACGCGTCGACGCCGGGCGGCTCCTGGGTCGAGATCAGGGTGCGCGGCACGAGCGGCGGGATCGTGACGAAGGACTACGTGCTCGGCCAGTGGGCCGCCAAGGACCCCGCCGACGGCGGCGGCATCCACCGCACCTCTGTCTCGGGACAGGGCGACACCGTCGCCACCGTCTACACCGACACCCTTGCCACACGGAGCGGATACGCCCTCAGCGACTGGCAGCTCGAGGTGCGGCTGCTGCGGCCGCACGGCACCATCGACACGCCGTCGGTCTCCAGCGTCGGCGCCTTCGCCTCGGCGCTGCCCGACGAGAAGAAGGTCGCGCGCAGCGCGAACGGTCCTGCGTGCGGCACCGTGCTCGACGTGCCCGCGTACTCCCAGGAGGTGCACGTCGGGCACTACCCGCAGTGGGACAACGGCGGTGAGGCGTGGTGCTCGCCCACCTCGACGTCGATGGTCGTCGACTACTGGGGTGCGGGGCCGTCCGTGGCCGAGACCGGCTGGGTCGACCCGCCCGTCGACGCACAGGTGGACTTCACCGCACGCAACGTCTTCGACTACACGTACGACGGCGCGGGCAACTGGCCCTTCAACACGGCGTACGCGGCCACGCGAGGCGACCTCACCGGTTTCGTCACGCGCCTGCGCAGCCTCGCCGAGGCGGAGCTGTTCATCGCCGCAGGCATCCCGCTCGTCGCTTCGGTGTCGTTCAAGAAGGGCGAGCTCTCGGGCGCCGGCTACGGCACGAACGGCCACCTCATGGTCATCGTCGGCTTCACCCCCGACGGTGACGTCGTCTGCAACGACCCGGCGTCGCACCTCGTCGCGAGCAACGACCAGGTGCGGGTGACCTACGACCGTGAGCAGTTCGAGAACGTGTGGGTGCCGCACAGCGGCGGCATCGTCTACGTCATCCGCCCGGCCGGCCGGGCGCTCCCGCAGGCCCCTGCGGAGGCGAACTGGTAGCCGTCACGGGACCCGGTCGGTGACGCAGTACAGGGCGCCGGCCGGGTCGCGCAGCGTCGTCCAGCCGCCGCCGTGGTCGGCGATGACCACCGCGCCCAGGAGCTCGTGTCGCGACACCTCGGTGGGGCGGTCGTCGCAGGCGAGGTCGAGGTGACCGGTCACGGTCACCGACTCGGCGTCGAGGCGCTGCAACAGCAGGCGCAGCGGGACGTGGTCGGGGCGAGCAAGATGACGGAACTCCTTGCGGCTCGGTGACGTCCGCTGAGGCCATCCGGTCAGCATCGACCAGAAGGCGCACTCACCCTCGTACGCGTCGGGTGGGATGTCGAGGCACACCTGGTCGACGATGCTCGCGTGCTCGTGCTCGTGCTCGTGCGCGTGCGCGTGCGGCCAGCGGGTGGGCCCGGGGCGCGTGGCGAGCTGCTCGTGGACGAAGCAGAACGTGAACCCGCCGGGGGAGCGCAGGACGACGTATGCGTCGGGCTCGCGGTGCACGACCGTGGCGCCGAGGGACTCGGAACGAGCGGCTGCGTCCGTGGCCGATGCGACATGCAGGTCGAGGTGCACCGACGGGCCCGTCGGGGTGCCACCACCGGCACCGGTGCGCTGGAGCTTGAGGAAGGGATCGCCGTCCGGGGGGACGAGCGTCGCGAACTCGCCTTCGTCGCCACGCGGCGGCGAGACGGCATACCCCGTGACCCCCGCCCAGAAGCGCGAGCCCGCCTCGTGGACCTGGGGCGGCAGGTCGAGGAAGGCAGTCACCCAGCTGACCGTCGTCATGGCCGAAGAGTAGGACAGGCACACTGGAACCATGCCCACGCCGACCGGACACACCCCGCCCGGGTGGCCGCACGGCGTCCCCCCGGCGCACACGCCGGGGTGGGAGGACCGGGCCGTCCTCTGGATGCTCGACCAGTGCCCACCCGACTACCGCTCGTATGCCGGCTGGCGGCGCCACCCCATCGCGCTCGCCTGGCTGACCGGCCGGCACGTCGACGGCCAGGTGGTGGCGATGCGCGACGCCTGGCGCGAGGCGCGGGTGGCCATCGGACCGCACGTGCCCGCCGAGGCGCTCACCGAGATCCTCGGGCAGATCGAGGCGGAGGGCATCCGCCTCATGGCGGCGTCCCGGTCGGTCAAGCTGCTCCACGAGGCGCTGCAGGGCAAGGTCTTCGCCCCGCGCCTCTAGCCGCAACCGTTGAACAATTGCCAAAACGGTGAAATATTGCCGGGATGCGCAATGAAGCAGCGGGGCGGTTCGCCGCCCTGGCCGACCCGGTCCGACTGTCCACGGTGGAGGCGCTGGCCCACGGCCCCCGGGCTGCTGGCGACCTCGCCCGGCTGGCCGAGGTCTCCCCGTCCGTGATGAGCCGCCACCTTCGCACCCTGCAGGAGGCAGGGCTCGTCGTCGACCAGCGAGACCCCGAGGACGCGCGGCGCCGCATCTTCTCGCTCCACGGCGACGGTCTCGTCGCCGCGCGGGCCTGGATGGACCAGGTGCAGGCGCTATGGGGTGAGCAGCTGGCTGCGTTCAAGGCGCACCTCGGGGCGGGCGACCTGCACTCATGACCGCGCGGCCGGAGGCGCGAGCGACGGTGCAGGTGTCGGTGCCGCCCGTCCGCGCGTTCGAGGCGTTCACGGCCGAGATCTCGTCGTGGTGGGTGCCCGGGCCGATCAACTACTTCGACGCGGGCCGCAGCCCGACGATGCACGTCGAGCCCGGGGTCGGTGGTCGAGTGCTCGAGCGGTACGCGGACGGTGAGCTCGTCATCGCGCGGGTCACCGACTGGGAGCCCGGTCGGCGGGTCTGCTGGGAACGGCGTCGTCGACGACTCCCGCACCGTCGTGACGTTCGAGGCGATCGATGAGGACGGCCTCGCCGGGACCACGGTCGCCGTGCACCAGTACCTGCGCGAGGGAGGCGAACGCGCCTTCCTCTTCTGGCCCAACGTCATCGGCTGGCTCGTGCCGTGGTGCGCGACGGTTGCCGACCCAGAAGCTCCGCCCACGAGGGCGGGATCCCCCACCAGAGGAGCTGATCCGTCATGACCACACCTGCCGAGATCCTGCGCGCCGCCCAGACCGTGGTGCTCCACACCTGCCCTCGCAGGAGGTGCCCGACGAGCTGGTCGCTGCCGGCCTCGACGTCACCTACCAGGGAGGCCCCGACCCCGACGACCTCTACGTGACGAGGCTCGTCGACGGCCGGCCCGACACCCAGAAGGCCGGGACGCTGCCGCAGAGCGCCGACGTCATCTACAGCCACCGACCCATCGAGGAGATGCCGCGTCTGCTCGAGGAGGCGCAGGCGCTCGGGGCCCGCGTGCTGTGGCACCAGTCGGGTGTCGACGAGCACGGTGGCAAGGACCCCCGTGGGGTCCACCTCGACGACCAGGAGGCCGGAGAGCGCGCACGACTGGCGGCAGACGCCGGCGTGCAGCTCGTCACGGAGCCCTACATCGTCGACGCCGCCAGGGAGGCGCGGAAGTGATGGTCGTGTGACGGTCGTGACAGTGGTGTGCGTGCGCGTGTGGGAGGCCCGTCCCGTCGACCCGTAGACTCGATCGACTTCACCGAACACCCGAGAGGACGACGCAGCGTGGCCCTGCTGGAGACGATCACGAGCCCTGCAGCGCTCAAGGCGCTGCCGGCGACCCAGCTGCCCGCACTGGCTGAGGAGATCCGCACCTTCCTCGTCACCGAAGTGTCCAAGACGGGCGGCCACCTCGGCCCCAACCTCGGCGTCGTCGAGCTGACCATCGCCCTGCACCGCGTCTTCGACTCGCCGCGCGACACGATCGTCTTCGACACGGGTCACCAGTCCTACGTGCACAAGCTGCTGACCGGCAGGCACGACTTCAGCAAGCTGAAGAAGCAGGGCGGACTGTCCGGCTACCCCAGCCGCGCGGAGTCCGAGCACGACGTCGTCGAGAACTCGCACGCGTCCACGGCCCTGTCGTGGGCCGACGGCATCGCGAAGGGCCGCCGGCTGCGCGGTGAGACCGGAAGGCACACCGTCGCCGTCATCGGCGACGGTGCCCTCACCGGCGGCATGGCATGGGAGGCGATCAACAACATCGCGGTCGACAAGACGCTGCCCCTCACGATCGTCGTCAACGACAACGAGCGTTCGTACGCGCCCACCATCGGCGGTCTCGCCGACCACCTCGCCACCCTGCGCACCACTCGTGGCTACGAGCGCTTCCTCGACTGGGGCAAGCGGTCGCTCGCGAAGACCCCCGTGGTCGGTGGGGCCATGTTCGAGACGCTGCACGGCGTCAAGAAGGGCATCAAGGACATCGTCGCGCCGCAGGGCATGTTCGAGGACCTCGGCCTGAAGTACATCGGCCCGGTCGATGGGCACGACGAGCAGGCCGTCGAGCGGGCGCTGCGCAAGGCCAAGGACTTCGGCGGCCCGGTCATCGTCCACGTCATCACCCAGAAGGGGCGCGGCTACCAGCCCGCCATCGACGACGAGGCCGACCAGTTCCACGGCGTCGGCAAGTTCAACCCCGAGACGGGACTGCCCTTCGAGGTGTCGGGCCGCATCTGGACCGACGAGTTCAACGAAGAGATGGTGGCGATCGGGGCCGAGCGCCCCGACGTCGTCGCGCTCACCGCCGCGATGCTCATCCCCGTCGGGCTCGACGGCTTCGCCGCCGCCTACCCCGACCGCGTCTTCGACGTCGGCATCGCCGAGCAGCACGCGGTCACCATGGCCAGCGGGCTCGCGTACTCCGGTCTGCACCCGGTCGTGGCCGTCTACGCGACGTTCCTCAACCGCGCCTTCGACCAGCTGCTCATGGACTGCGCGCTGCACAAGGCCGGCGTCACCTTCATCCTCGACCGGGCCGGCGTGACCGGGAGCGACGGAGCCTCGCACAACGGCATGTGGGACATGACCCTCACCTCGATCGTGCCGGGCCTGCGCCTCGCGGCCCCGCGCGACGGCGAGCAGGTCAAGCGCCAGCTGCGCGAGGCCCTCGACGTCTCCGACGCCCCGACCGTGATCCGCTTCCCGAAGGGTGACGTCGCCGACCCGCTCACGGCCGTGCGCACCAGTGGCGACGTCGACGTGCTCTTCGAGAACTCCGGTAAGGACGTCGACCTGCTCGTCGTCGGTGTCGGCGCCTTCGCCTCCCTCGCGATCGAGGCCGGCGAGAAGGTGGCCGCGCACGGTCGCGACGTGCGCGTCGTGGACCCGCGCTGGGTGCTGCCCGTCAGCGACGACCTCGTCGAGCTCGCCCGCCACGCAGGCGCGGTCGCGGTCATCGAGGACAATCTCGTCAGCGGGGGCGTCGGCTCCGCCATCACCCTCGCCCTGGGCGCAGCCGGCGTCGACGCGCCGGTCCACACCTACGGCATACCGAAGCAGTTCCTCGACCACGCGTCCCGCGGCCAGATCCTCGAGGAGCTCGGCCTCACCGCCGACCAGGTCGTCGCCGACCTCGAGCCCCGACTGCGCTGACAGGAATTCACACCCCACCACCGTCGACCGTCTGCACACGCCTGGCGCGGGTTAGGGTGCCGCATGGCAGCCGAGTCGTCCTACACCGTCGTTCCACTCAGCCCCGAGACCTGGCCGGCGTTCGACGCGCTCGTGCAGCGCCACCACGGCATCTTCGGGGGTTGCTGGTGCATCTGGTTCCACCCCGACGGACCCGAACGCGGACAGGGCGCTGAGGCCAACCGGGCACTGAAGAAGGCCTACGTCGAGAAGGGTGGGGCCCACGCTGCCCTGGTGATGGACGGCGACGAGGCCATCGCGTGGGCCGAGTACGGCACTCCGGCGGAGCTGCCCACCCTCCACCACCTCAAGCAGTACGACGCGACGAAGACGGCAGACCCTGACTACCGGATCACCTGCGTCTTCGTCGACCGACGTCACCGGCGCCAGGGGGTGACGGAGCTGGCCATCAACGGCGCGCTCGACCTGATCGCCGAGGCCGGCGGCGGCCGGGTCGAGAGCTATCCCCACGACCTGACCGACCAGACCAAGAAGATGTCGTCGTCGTTCCTCTACAACGGCACCCGTCGGCTCTACGAGCGGCTCGGTTTCACCTACGACCGGCCCAAGGGCCTCAAGAACTGCGTCATGGTGAAAATCGTCGACCCCTCCTGAACGGGACCCGTGACGTGACGGCGTCATGCCGCACCCGAGATGTTTACGACTCGCCGCGACGGGCACGTACAAGCGTGCGACTACGCGACCACCACAAGGGGGACCTGCTCCTCACCGCCCTGACGGCGGCCGCCGGTGTGGCTGCCGCCGCGAACGAAGCAGCCCGCTGGGCAGCGCGCCGTCGTCGGTCTCGGCGTCGGTCGCCCGTCGGGGTCGATGAGCGAAGCGGCCTCGGTGCTGGGAAGATCGGCCGGTGCTGCGACTCACCGACTTCATCATCGACTGCCCCGACACGATGACGCTGGCCGCGTTCTACGCCCAGGTGACCGGGAGACCGGTCAAGGAGGGCAGCGACGAACACTGGGCCGGCATCCAGTTCGGCGACATCGAGCTGGCCTTCACCCGGGTGGAGGACTACCGCGCTCCGCAGTGGCCCGACGGTGCGCACCCCAAGCAGTTCCATCTCGACTTCGAGGTCGACGACGTCGACGGCGAAGAGCGCCGCATCCTCGCCTTGGGCGCGACCCGGCGGCAGGACTCCATCGGGGCCGACGGCTACGGCTGGCGCGTCTACACCGACCCCGTCGGCCACCCGTTCTGCCTCTGCCGCAACAAGGGCGTCACCTGGACCGACCAGGGCCCCGTCTGGCCCGAGCGCCGGTAGCGCCGCCCCGACGTGCAACGGCGAGGACATCGCGCCGTGAACCGCTCCGTCGTCTTCGGGAACGTGGGCCGGCCTGCGGCGGTAGGCGCCGGCCGGCGTCGCCGCGAGTCCTGTTCGCCGCCCTATCCGTCGCGCCCGCCGCACCGTGGCTCCGATCAGGTGGGGGTGAGGTCGACGAGGTGCAGGTGGAGGGTGCCGCCGGTGGGGGCGGGGTAGCGCCGTCCGAGGCGTGGGCGTGGGCGTGGTTCTCGTCTCGGTCGGGGTCTGGGTCTCGGTGGTGGTTGGGGTGGCCCGATGTGCAGGCCGTGCTGGGTGGTGAAGGTCAGGCCGTCGGGTCGGGTGGGGTCGCCGGTGATGGTGAGCTCGCCGCGGTGGTGTCCGTCGTGGTGGAAGGGGCACAGGGCGAGCAGGTTGGCCAGGTCGGTGGGTCCGCCGTCGCGCCAGTGGGTGAGGTGGTGGATCTCGAGGTGGCCGGTGGTGGCGGTGGGGCAGCCGGGGA